>NZ_JAJJZH010000001.1:0-871498 GCF_021029015.1 Halobacterium sp. KA-6 | reverse complement strand
CCGCCGACAGCGACAGCTCTCCGTCGGTTCGTCGGAGATCTTCTCGTCAAGACCACCAGCACAACAGCTCCGCCGTGGAACTCAGGCTTCAGAAACAGCTAGCCGAGAATGCTTTGTGAGGTACTGACAATAGGAACCAACCCTGCCAGCAGATGTTCCACTAGCTCGGAAAACGCATTTAGAATTTCAATAGACAGGTCTTCATTCTCCAATTCATTAACAAATTGAGACCCCTCAGGAAAAACGTCGTACATTTCCGCAATTGACCCAACTGCTGTGTAAAAATTGTAGACCTTATGTGATCCGAGGTCCACGTTTATTTCTGCTAAGTTGCCGCGACTGACTTCAGTTTCGTGGATAGGGTCTTGATTGCTTTCGCCCGGAGTTATATAATTCCAAATTTCCTGGGGATAAGATTTATTTTCCTCATATTCATCTGCTATTACCATATCATCCGCACGCATATCGTATAGCTCCTTGAAATTTGATTGAATTACATAGCGATGAGTTGCTTGAGTCTCCCTCTCTTTTGTAGCTCCCACATTCGCCCCCAGCGACGAAGATTTGTCACCCAATTCTCCTGTGATGCTTCCTGAAATCTGTCGACGCTTTACTGTACTCTTTTGTTCGGTGATTCCTCCGGTCGTTGATGCGATCAGACTGATTACTGAGGTCTCGTCTAAGTAAACGAATTCCCGATGGGTAGGGACAGATACGTATCCTAATTTGGCTTTAATCCAATCGATCCCGCGGAGGGGCAGTCTTATCGTCGCTAGTCCAGCTCGTTTGATTTTACCCCAGACACTCATATTTATATACCCCCTTGATTTGTTTCCTCTTGTTGAACTCTCTCGTGTGCTTTTAACAGATGGGAATGCCGTATTTCACCGTGCCCATCAATCACGCAGAGAGCTCCTGCCTCATTTAACAGCTTACGCAGCTTTGCTCCAGTCCAGCCTTCAGTTCGAGACAGAATCTGGGAGATATCATCCTCAGACACACTCTCCGAAATTTTATATTCTTCTCGAAGTGATTCGAAAATCTGTCTTCGTTGCTCAGAGTCAGGTTCTGGAAAATGAACCTCCCAATCAAACCGGCCTGAGCGGCGCAAAGCTGCGTCTATTTCGTTAATCTGGTTCGTGGCGGCGATGACGAACACATTTTTGCGCGCTCTGTCAAATCCATCGATAATTGATAACAATTGAGCAACAATCCTCTGGCTGAAGTCTCTCGTTTCACTGCCTCCACGATCCCCAGCAATACTATCAATTTCGTCAAAGAAAATAATAGAGGGACTCTCATCTACTGCATCGTCGAAAATATCACGTATCAGCTTCTCTGTGTCTCCAACACCTTTACTCACAATTTCAGGTCCCCGAATTCGGTAGAACTGCGCTTCGAGGGAGTCAGAGAGAATTTGAGCGAAGTGGGTCTTTCCTGTTCCAGGCGGGCCATAGAATAGAGCACCCATCCGAGGTTCTGTACCTACTTCACGAAGCGCTTCGGCGTCCTCTAAGAATAGCTCGACTCGTTCACGGAACTGATTTTGCTGTATCGTCATACCGCCAAAATCACTGAATGAGAGAATATCGTCGTCGTCTTTATCTTCGGGTTTATCTTCTCTGAATGATTTAATCAGAGAATCATTATCTCTCTCAAATAAGGAGAGGGAAGGATCTACATCCGGAAATACGTCTGATACTATTCCTGTGTCACTAATCTCAACAGTAACTCCTCTCTCCACCGAGATATTATTTGGATTCCAAATACTTTGAGTGGTACCATTAATTTCAACAAGTACAGAGTCTTCCAAGTCCTTTTTCACAGTCGCAAATTCGTTTCGTGTTGATGGGACCGAGTTAGCCATCCCCTCAAAATGCAAACTTTCAGAGTCTATTTTCACTGAATCGCCTTCAGTTAACGCAGTGCTTGACGATATTTGAAAAATACTCCCGTTAGGTACCTTCACACTGTATTGCCCATCTCCTAAATTCTCCCAGACAGTGGCGTGGACAAGAGCACTCATTGAATATTTATATTGACTCACACTTCTGGCACATCAATATTGTCATCCAGACACAGAGCCAGCTTGAGAAGCGTGCTCAAGAAGCCTGTGAGGAAGGTCACGACGAAGCCTGTGACGAACTCCGAGATCTTGGCTGGTCCAACGAGGAGATCCAGCAGCTGGAGCGCTACTCGAGGGACGCCGAAGACTTCGCCCGATCGATGAACGACGAACGCAAATCTGTGGATAAGTCCTGCCACGGGCGACTCACCGAGGTTAGCGATCGCGGATATCCAAACCAAGATGGTCAATCAATCAGCGCGTCAAGTTGACTAATCAGTTAGAACATTGGAGCCGAGGACGCGTGGCAAGGTCCGGTCGATAGCAACGTTCGTGGATTAGGTCGAGTACGCTTTAACAATGTTGTTGAGCTTATATTATAATTCCTCGCGGTTCCCCACCGCCATCTTTATTTTGTAATCATAGCAAAATATAGTATAGTGAGTAGCACGTTCAATTCCGATTTCACTCCTAAACAACGAGATATCATCCACGCTGCTACCGCTGATGAAAGCCGGTCAAGCCAACGTATTGCAGAGATTGTGGGGTGTTCTGCGAGTTACGCTCGTCGAATCCTCAATGATTACGCCGAAATCATAGATCGGGTAGGTGCAATCTCGGATATGTCGTATCTACCATGTTTCTCACGGCCGTATTCGATCGTTTTCGGCGCCGATGAGCTTGAGGAGTTTGCATTGTCGCCGACAGATGTGATTGAGCTGACCGGCGAGTTTGAGGGAAATACCGGAACCACGTACGCTACTGTGGAACAATTTGAGCAATCGCTCTGGAAAGACGAGCTTCGAGCGCGTACCCACGGAGCCTACCACACAGCTGGCCAGTTACGCTCAGAGTACGGGTTCCTTCCCGATGAGTTTCGAGTACTTGACGACGGTCGCGCTAACCCATCGTCTGATGCCCAGTTTCACGAGTTCGTTCAACAGATCCAGCAGTCGCTTGACAAGCCCGAAGAGCCGCAAGCATTGATTGGTGTTGGCGTTCTAGAGATCATTAACGGACAGCGAGAACCGAATAATTTGGTCTCTATCGGAGAGTTCAATCTCGAACCAGAGTATTTCTGTAAGTATCTCTGTGATGAGACACCGAACTGGACAACGATCAGTCGTATCAATGAATCGATTCGATCTCCTGAGGAAGCCTTCTTTACCTACTACAATGAGGACCTGTCGGAAGAACAGATCAGCCGATTTCGCGAACAGATTCTTTCACAGCGTTATTTCAAATCAACGTGGAACTACGCGCTTCCGGGCGCCCCCTCACTTGTAGGACCGACAAGTACCGACAACAAAAATGACGACCTGATTCAAATTGAATCGGATGCACTAGAGCTAATCCCTGGTGTCCAAGTTCCTGTTCGCTTCGTTTCTGACGGGGAGATCGTATCTGAAGGACTGGACACGACAACGATTCATACTGCAATTCAAGAGGCCAACCCGCAGTTCAACTTCGAATCGACACGTGGCGGTGTGGACACTGACCTCCCGCTTAGAGTGGACGATGAGAACGTCTTCTTCCTTTTCGATCAAGTTACACTCGTGCTTCATCCGAGGGAGGACCGAATCGTCTGGAGTCGCCCCGAGGGCATTGAGGCCTTAGATACTCTTGTCTCAGCGGTCAATGAGATGATTGCAGCACAGCTTGATTTCGATGATGTGGTTACTGGTGAGACCCAGTTCCCACAACAGGAACGGATCGAGCAGCGTGACTGGGTTCTCGATACTAATTCCTTATATCACGATCATACTGCGGATCAACCAACGACCATCCTCCACACGGTCCTCTCACACGCATTCTTCCGGGACTCCACTATTCACATTCCATGGGCAGTTTTGTTTGAGTTTAACAAGCACGCAGATAGGGGAGAAGGAACCAATCCGAAGAACAGGCAGGGGTTCGAGAATGTAAAAATGCTCAAGCGTCTCCAGTGGTTAGATTTTCTTTCCGTCGAAATTCAAACTATTCCCCCGGAATTACCTCCAGACCTGTCGATCGGTGATATCGCTGATCTCTATGTGTTGAGTCACGCAGAGTCGCAGGGAGCGTTTTTAATCACGGGCGATCACACCCTCGGGGATCTTGGCGAACTAGTCGACGTCCCAGTAGTGAACATTGAGCAACTCAAGACACTCACCGGCCCAACCGGGGGTACCGAGCCTGAAGAAGGGGTCCTCCCGGAGATCGGTTTGACCCTTCACGAGCAAGATGAAATCGTCGATGCTATCGGCGAGTTAATTGACCCGGATGCCACAGTTCCGATTCCCGACAGTAGTCGGACAGCAAGCGACGATCCTGAGTCTATTCTCAGCGGATGGGTCAGTAGCGGTGATGTTGTCGCGTATACTCATGAAGAAACAGAAACCACTCGTTATGCAAAGCGACGTGAGCTCTCGGTCGTCGGCACCATCCCTGCGCTAAGAAGACTCTCTGAATATATCGAAGATAACAGACTCACCGACGCGGGTCGGGAGAAACTGATGGAGAACGAGTCATGCCCAATCAATGATGGTGAATTCCCCCAAATTCAAGTAACGGTTCCACAGGAATATGTTACCCATCATGCGACGAACGAGAGGGAACCAAGAGAGTTCAGCAGGACCTTGCTCACACTCAAGCAGTGCTACAACATTGACTACCGAACTATGTCCGCGTTGGCTGCAGACACGAATCTAGGGCCGGATATTCCGTCGCTGCCATTTAACCAAGAGGAAGAATCGGATGAACAGTTAATATCCCGCTGGGACTACTTTGCTGTCACGCTCGTATCGGCTTTTGAAGAGGGGTATCTACTTACTGAGGGCGCCGAGGGGGAATTGTGGAAATTCAACCAGCTATTGGGTATCGATGCTATGCGGCTGTAGAATCGCTTCACTCGTCGAACTCAACGACCACAGTGTTACCGTCGCCGTCTTCGTAGGTGAGAACAGCACCGCTTAGCTGGCCCAAGTTGAGCGAATCCGAGTCCGTGGTGCTGTTGGTTGCACTCATCTCAATCTAGCGTTGGACCGGCACGGATAAAAAGTATTGCCCATTTACTATCTTGACTCACTGTTGGGAGCTACTAGATGGGGCAATATAATAGCCATTCTAGAAACTCGTGTAACGAACCATTTATCCTTAGCACATTGAGACCGCACGTCGGCCTGAATGGCCTGTGGATAAACGGCGTATCTATCGTGGAGCTCGGCGAAATTGGACGACTCTCGTCCTAAGAACAACGCCCCTCTTTTCAACGAGGTGAGACCGGAGTACCAGACGCAAAACTCACAACAACGACCGACAAGAGAAACGGTCAATAGTCGCCGAGCAGTGGGAGGGGATCTGTCACCCCAGAATTCGATTGGTGGGATTAGCACGAGGTTGATGTACTGACTCGATGAACAGGCCGTAACGATGTCGGAGAATCTGTTTCCAGTCAAGCCAGATACAAACGAATACCAGGCACTTAGTTTCCTCATCGTGCGTCGGAAGCAAAGATTCACCCCTAGAATGATTGCAGAGCACACCGATATTTGTGAGTCGAATGTGTCGGAAACCGTGGAGAGACTCTTCGAAAACGATCTCGTCGAGCGGTCAGAAGGAGCCTACTACGTTGATCCGAGGGCCGATAAGCTCAAGCAACGACTCGAATCGCTTGACGCGGTTGTCCAGCTATTTGATTCCGTGCCGACAGACGACGCCTACGGTGAGGAAGGGTGGGAAGATGAAGTTCCAAGTATCGAGACAAACGATTGAGGATTGGTAGGATCACTCCAAACTAGGGGTGGTGTGGCTACTCAATCGTTACCAGTTCTGGAGTCGACACGCTCCTACGAAGGTAGATTTCGGTCGCCGGGTCGCACTCTGGAGTCAGAGCTACCGGATCAGTTGGTAATTCGCTGGGATCAGTTTCAGCGATTTCGATTGAGAATATCTCGTCATATACTGTTACCAATTTCAGTCGCTGGATCTCTGAGAGATCTGCCTCGAACTCGTCAGCCACGAGGGGGCGGTCATCACCGAGATGATTGTATTGGCCCTTCCGGAGCCGTTCAAGTGCATCCGTGTCCGGTTCATCGGTCCTGTCGGTCATATGGTCCGACAGAAGACCACCGAGCAATTCTTGGTTCATAAAGTGCCGTATGAGTCCGATAGAATCGCTATATAAAGCGATCTGGTGACTGAATCACCTACCAAAGAATCGGCTCATCTATTCCGTTGGTAGATCGATCAGTCCATACTGTCCACCTCTATTACAAACGGGCCAGTCGAGATTCTTGGCTCGCGCGCGCACGTCACTGGGGGACACCCACCCTCTCCCCCTGCAAATACGAAGCTGCATATCATCGACGAGGGCCTAAAGATCCGGTCGGACGACAATGATCCTTATCAGCGGGCTGTCCTACAGCTACTCGGCGTATTCGCGGAGCTTGAGGCCAATATGGCCCAGCAGCGGACCCGAGAGGGGATCGCAGCCCGACAGGCCAACGACGAGTATCACCACGGGCCCGCGCCGCTCGGATTTAGCAAGGACGACGGCCGGCTCGTAGAGGGGAATAACTACGATCGTGTTTGTACGGTACTCGAGATGGTGGGCAAGGGCGAAATGCCTAAGCGTCAAGCAGCAGGAAAGTTAGACACAAGCCGGAGAATCATCGGAAGAGCGCTCGAACGCGGGGAATTATACGGATTATGAGCCTATTTGACTCTGCTATCCTGTTACATCTGCTCTATCTCGTCGGCGTGATGACAGAGCTATATCGCCTATATTGACCGTTACTCTTCCTTGATCCAGAAACGACCGGAACCGGTCTCCTCGAGATCGTCCGCGAACTCTTGCAGTGACTTCACCGCGTCATCTAGCGGCGCGTCCGGATTTAGTTCGGCTTTCAGACGCTCTTTGTCTCCATCCATTCCCTTTACTACGACTTCTTCCTCTTCGTCGATATCGATAATCAGTCCGTCCAAGCTAGTAGTTGTCTCAACTGGCATACGTGGTTAGACGTGGACCCAGTTTACTTATTGTCGTCATCGACGGTACTACGACCAGCCTGATCTTGACGCCGAACTTCGGCGACGAATCACCGACTTCGACGGCACCGATATCTGCGAACACGAGGACCCGACCGACATCGACAGCGAGGTTGAAGACGAATGACCTATGCAAACGAACAGGTGGGAACCCTACGGCCCCACTACCTCAATCCCTCATTTATAACCCACAGACAGCGTAGGGCTCCGTATCAAGAACACCTACACCCCCGTCTGGGAGGAATCGTACGACGTGGGAACGGCAGGCGACGTTTCGACCGACACGATTGAGCAGTATATCGAGCGCACGGAACACGTTTAGCGGAGCGTACGGCCTTCACCCTCGGGGTCAATCCCCAAGGCACTCGGCCTGCTCAGCCTGTAGAGATGCTAATTCATCGACCGACTCAACCGAAATCCGAGGTATCCGGTCAGCGCGAGTAATATTACTCCGGGGAGGGTCGTTGCGAAGTTGCCGTACCCCGTGAACCCGGTAATGAAGAGGAATCCACCGATACCACCGAGTATGAACAGGGCATCTTGAAACTGTTGAGTGTGGAGGGTACTGCTCAACGGGCTTCCCATAGCAGAAGCGGCGATTGGTGAAACGATAAATCTGTTGCCAGGCCTGTTGTTTCCGACGACTGAATTCAGGACGCGTTTTTGAGCTCCGCGAGCGCGAACACGATGGCAATCGCCCCGAATAGCACGCCAATCGAACCCAAAGTCTGGTTTCGTGGAACGACGGTCGTCTGTGAAACGACAAGCAACGCCATCAATATCACGTGGAGGGCGAGTAAACGGTCGGTCCGGTCGGACATACGATGACTCTACAGCCATCCAACATGAACTATTCGATAGGACAATTCTCTGTACCTACCAACGCTATTCGCCAGTCGACGGTACCGTAAGCGACGGCGTGTGATGTCCAGACGCCCGGATACTAACTGCCAAGACGGCAGCTGTCAAGCGCGGTCGGTGCGGCGAGCGAACTCGTCTAAATCGTAGGCGTTGTCGTCTTTCGGAAACACGGCAACGGCAGTCTTGACCTCCTCCCGCGCCTGAAGACGCGGGAATCCCACCACGGGATTTCAGGCCGGGCGTGGCCCTACGGTTTCAAGACGCATACTCCCCAAGCGTCTCTTGCGTGGTAGCATCGGCTTGGGTGTCTTGTGGGGCGGTCAAACGCCCCCCATCCGCAGCCGAGTCATCGCCATCCGTGTGTTCTCGTGGGTGGCTCTCTCCACTGCGGTAGCGATCTGCAATATTTATCGCGCCGTTCACGTCGGCTTGGTACTCGCCCATCCAGCAAGCGTCGTTCGTACACTTGAACGTCGCCTGTCGCGGGCGGTATCCTACCTCACCGCAAGCGTGGCACTCCTTCGATGTGTTGCGCGGGTTCACCGTCTCGACGGGGATACCCTTCTCGACGGCCTTGTAGCGTATTTGGGCGTGGAGTTTGGCGAACCCCCAGCCGTGGAGACGCCGGTTCATGAAGTCGCCGTAGTCCATCGACTCCCGTATGTACGTCAGGTCTTCCAGAACAAGAACGGGGTTCTCGACGGACTCGGCGTACTCCACGACTTCGCAGGTGACGCGGTGGAACACGTCGTCTATCTGGGCCCACACGTCATCCCCGATGGACTCTGCGATACGCTCGCTACCGCGCGTCTGGAGTCGGCTCTTGGCGGTGAAGTAGGTCTTGCGGAGCCGACGAACGGTCTTGCCCTCGTTAGCCCACAGTTCGGGCGCGGTCGGAGACCCGTGGTCGTCACGGTGACACACCGTGACGAGACTGGCTTCCCCGATGTCCACACCAATCGGCGTCCGTTCCTCGGCGGACGCCTCAGATTGTTCCTCCACGTTGCGGGTAGCGGTGACGTGCAGATACCACGTTCCGTCCCGCTCGAACAGCCGACTCTCACCCATCTCGGCGTCGCCCGCGTTCAGTGCTTCCAGCCAGTCCCGTTGGTCGGGATTCGGTTGCGCTGGCATCCAGAGATGGTAATCCTCGTGGTGCGGGATTTTGACGTACCACTCGATAGCGTTCTCGGGCTTGTGGTCGAGGCGGAGTCCCTCGTTGGTGAACTTCACCGGGTGGTCGTCGTGAAGTTCGCCCGCGTTGTACGTCGTCGTGAGTTGAGGGACGTACTGCTTGAGCGCATTCTTCGCGTACCCGCTCAGGTCGTAGTTGACCACCACGTCGTTTGCTTCGGTCTGCGTGGTACATCGGGCGTCGAAGGCGTCTTGGAGAGCGTGCTGGTACGCTTCTCGCGTCTCTCGGAGTTTCCTCCGCTTGTGGGCGTTCGGCTCGACCAGTTTGAGTTCCAGCGTTTTCGTGAGTTCGGTCACGAATCGTCCTCCTTGTGTTGCTGGATGTAGTTCTGGACAGTCTCACTCGAAACGTGCCCGGCGGTCCCTGCGTAGTATCCTCGCGCCCATCCGATTTTCTCGTCGTCGTGGTCGGCGTATCGGTGGTTGTACTTGCGCGAGGAGATACCCTTGAACCAGTTGGCGAGTAGCGCCGGTTCGTTCTTGGGCGGGCTACTAACGAATAGGTGAACGTGGTCGAGCTGTACGGTGAGGTCGAGAATTTCGACGCCTTTGTCGTCGGCTATTTCGTGGAGGATGGACCGGACACGGCTGGCGACCTCGCCTTCAAGTACCGATTGACGGTACTTCGGCACCCACACTATGTGGTAGTTGAGGTCGTAGGTCGCGTGCCGTGTGGTCTTCATCCGTGTTGCACACTATGGTTCACCGGCGTCTTAATATGACCGATAGAACGGTTGGAAATCCAGCCGTGGCGTCGTCGATGGGCGTGTAGGCTATTGTCCGCTTGACCTCCGCCTAAAGACGGGGGTATGCGCTCGTATCTTTATCAGCCCATCACTGATTTCATACACGACTCGATAGCCGCTGTTTCCAACACGCTCCCGGTAAAAGTTGTACTCAGCAGAGCCAGTGAGATACGTAAGATGCTCTTGGGGCACTCGCCCCCACTGGATCTTGTCTTCCCAGTCGTTGATTTTCTGGAGAATCCGCTCTGCGTGGTCAGGGTTGTGAGCTTGTATGGAAGCGAGGTCGTCCTCGATGACGGCGGGGAGAATGCGAAGTGCGTCTGGAGCCTCCGGCACGCCTTTTAGTCCAGGTCGATGCCAAGACGGTCGGCGGCTTCCTCAGTCGTGAGTAGATCGTCCTCATCAGTCTCGTCGAGGCGTTCGCCTCGCTCAGGGAGCACTGCCGCTTCATCCGGAAGCATATCACCCTCATCGGGCTCGTGAACGCTACCTTCGTCGTTGGTAGCCATTACATCGTGGTATGCCGGCCGGCACAATAAGCCCTTGGTCGCCGGGGTGACCTCCTCGTCGCGGTAAACGGCGAGGCTTCCCACGGTACCGCACCGCTGAGTTGGGATATTTGCTGGTTTGCGACCTATCGACAAGACAGGCCGATGGCAGGGCCACACCGCCGTTACTCCTATCCACGAGGGACTCGGAGTTATCTTCTGACCGAGACACCACAGCCCTTCGAGAGGGTGTCTCAAACGTTTTGGCCTCGGAGTCCCGATATTGTGCATTTGAGTGGGCGGTGTGACCGCCTCGGTGTATGTCACTCTATGATACGATTCTACGTAGATATCCGTAATGCTGCTGAACAAGGTTTGTGTCGGCGTTGGTGGATTCACGCCCGCCGTAAACGACGGGGATTCTCTCCTTGTAGAAGATAGGGCAAAGAACCAGCGTAGATCCCTCACAGCGGTAGCAGCACGGAAGCCCACCCCTTCTAGGGGTGGGAGGAAGCGCGTCCGCCACACGACACAGTCCACAGCCACAAAATCATCAAGCCTGAGAGTGCTCGATTCGAGTGATGTTCGTTCCGCTACTCAGCCGGTCGTGACGACCGTTGCGGATTCGACTAAGACAGTCTCTCCGTCGTTTATCAATCGAATCGTGAGCTCGTGCATTCCACTCGAAACTGTGAGATCTGTCGAGAGATGCTCGGATGTCGAATCATCGCGTGCTAATCCATGTTCATACACGAGAAAGTCAGTTCGGGTTGTCCCGTCGATGGTAATTTCGGCTGAGTCGTAGCCGATCGGGATGTAGCCAGTGTTCTGCACGTCGAAGTTCACGGCACTCATCTGTGCAGTATCGTCGTCGTAGCTCGAAGCAAACGTCGCTGAAATCGAGGTGATTCGTCCATCAAACACCGTTGCGGCTGTCGTGGAGTCTGACGTGCCGCCGCCGGTGAGCGTCAGTTTCACGTCCTTGGTACCGCGGGTTGTTGGCGTGAAGAGCGCGTCTGTGGTGTCCTCACCACCGATAGTGTACTGTTTCGTCGAAGACGCGGGCAGCGAGAACGACGACGTCGTCACGGAAGTCCCAGTAAGCGATACGTGCGCCTCCGCGTCGATTGCGACGTGCTCCGCATTCGTCGCGTTAAATTCAACGGCCGCCAGCTGGCCTTTTTCCCACACTGGCGTCATCGACTCGATCGAAATCTCTGCGGGAGGAATATCCCGTGTAACGTCTCGGGTTATCCGGTGCGTCGAGGCGTTGGCAGCGACGACAAAGGAGGTTGTTTCACCGAAATTAGCAGCGTAGATTGGACTAGCTGTCGTGGTTTCAAACGATTTCGTCCATCCGGCAGGGATCTGCTTAGTACCCACAGGCGCCAGTTGTTCTCCGGCACGCTGAATGGTCACGTTGGCGGTCGTTGGGAGGTCGCCGTCGTTCTGGACGGAGACTGTAACCTGCTCTAACCGACTCCCATTCCACGTCTCATTCACCGCCGTAAACGTGAGATTCGCCCCCTGGAACGTTCTCTGGAACGCACCTGTAAGCGGCCCGTGAGTAGTCTGTACCTCAACAGAGCCGTTTACAGTCCCAGCGTCCGTTATTGTCAGCGGCTCACTATCGATCGTTGAGACGTTGAATTGCCGTGACTCGTTCGCTGGAACCGGCTGTGAGAACGACTGTGTAACTGCCGTTCCACGAACCGAAACTGTTGCATTCCGAATATACGTTGGTAAGTCACCGTTGTTCTGGACGGTCACGACGACGGATTCCAGGGTATTCCCGGACCAATTTGGGCTGACAGCCGTGACCTTCGGGTCAGCACCCGCAAAGGACGTGGTCCGTGACGCGATCGTTTTGTCCCCCTGGCGGAGAACGAGCTCATACTCGCCAGGCTGTAGCCCCCCAAGAGACAGCGTACTGCGTTCGCTATCCGGTGAGAGACGCTGCTCCATGAGAACGGTTCCATTCGAGGCTTCAAACACGGCAGTTGTGTTAGCAGTCACCGAGTAGTTGAACGCCACAGCCACACCATCGCCCTCGGCAGATGCAACCTGTACGTCCGATACTGACTGACTACTCCCCCCGCCAAACCCGAGACAGCCCGCCAGCGCCACGGTCACGACAACCGCGATAACCGCGACTACAGCGACCTGCCAGTCCTCGCAACGAACTCGCTGCACGAACCCACTCCACGAACCCATAACACCACCTTACTCCCGGGATGTATTATGATTGCGGGGGGTGCGACTGTCGGAGGCCCGAGACTCAGCGTTCATCGACGTGAGCGCGCCACCGCACCCACCACAGCGATACTCGCCAGGGTTTTTCACGAGCTTCGACTTCCGATAACGCGCCATCTCGCTCCCACAGGACTCACACACAACCCACCAATTCGGATCGGCAAACCGTTCACAAGTCACCGACGTTTGGAGTTCGGTCGCTAGCTCGCGGAACGCGTCCCCGTGGCTGGCGTCGCCAGCTTCGTTCAATAGATGGACGTGAATCAGTTCGTGGCGAATGACGTCCGCAGTGGCACCCCAGCCGTGTTCCTGGAAGTACTCCCAGGTCAGTGAGACGGTTTCGGGATGCTCGCCGTAGTATTTGACAGCGCCGGCGCGGCGCTTCGCGCGCTTGCTGACCTCCCACTCCAGCGCGCTCACGGTCACCGCAAGGTCGTAGGCGTCGACGACGTCCCGGGCATACACTTTCGCGACCGCGAGAAACTCCGGGACGGAGACATCTCGGTCGACCGCGTAGAAGTCCGTCTCCAGCGTCGGCGTCCCGGACGTCATCGTGGTTGGGCGTGAGTTACGGCCCTGGCATAGTAGCGTTATGGGTCGACGGCCACCGTCAAAAGCCACATCCTCGAACCGCGCCAGTGTTCACCGCTGGCTGGTCGACGAGAACACTATCGCTGGAACATCGAATTCGAACGGGCGAATTCGGGAACAGAACGGTATACTCTGAAACTCAGTCGGCTTCGATTTCCTCGACGTCGAATAGCTCGTTGCAACTGTTGCACTCGTACACGTTGGTCGTGCCGCGGGAGTCGCTGTTGTCGGCCGAGACGACGAGTTCGCCGCCGCAGTCGGGACACTCTGGCATACGTGGCCGTTTGGAGGGGTGGATGTCGAGGCTTGTGGCCGAACGACAGCTAATCGGTCAGAAGGCGGTCTTGGACTTCGCCGACGCCGACGACGGCCGTGCACGCGACAAATGCAGTCGTGCCAAGTTTGCCGCCAGCGCCGCCGAACACGGGCGACGTAAGCAGGAAGACGACGGCCGCGAGTGCGCCCGCGAGGGCGACGACGCGATTGCTGTGGAGGCGTCGCGGCGCCGACATACCGACGAACGACGCGCAGAACGCAACCGTGGCGAGCGGCGCGTTGGTCACGAGCGAGAGTGCGGGACGGAGCATGACCGCAAACACGCCGACGAGCGCGGACGCGACGACCGTGCTGTGGCCGCGTTTGGCGTGGAGGTGGAACGCCACGACGGCTGCCATGGCGGCGACAGGCGCGGCTACGAGAAGCGTGCTGGTGGGGAGTGTGGTCCCTGAGGGGAAGGAGGCGGGCATCGTGGCGGCGGCAGCGAGACAGCCCGCGAACGCGAGCGTGCCGAGTTTCCCACCGACGCCGTCGAAGACGCCGTCGGCGGCGACGAGGCCGACGCCCGCAGCGAATCCGGCCGTCGCGACGCCGACGGACGTGGGGAAGAGCGCGGGCGACGCCATGCCGACGAACGACCCGCAGTAGACGGCGACGGCGACGGATGGCGCGGCGAGCCCAGCAACGAGTCCGACGCCTGCGGAGGCGAGCACGGGGCCAAGGTCGGCGTGCACGCTGAGCGCGTACGTCGCGACGCTACCGAGCCCAGTAGCGGCGACGGTGACGCCGGCATCGCGGATGTGGATCGGGTCGGCGCCTAGTACGGCGTTGAGGGCGTTGCGTTCTGCGAGGATGGCAGTACCGGCGGCGAGCACGATGGCTGTTTGTGCTGCTGTCGCGCCACCGGTGATGGTCCGTGTCGTGGCTGCTTCCGCGAGGAGGATGGCGGGTGCGAGCGCCAGTGCGGTGAATCCGGTACGGCGGAGGGTTCCGGGCACACCGCTGTGTATCCACAGTTGGTGGTTGGGGGTTTCGATTCGGAAATTGTCGGTAGGTGCTGTCGCCACCCCGCTGTCATTTTTGGAACGCAATCCACAACCGATATACCTCCGTGGGGCCGAGTGTCGGTAACCGTGACGAACACGCAGGTTACTCTCGTCCAACTCGACAACTACGGCCCGTGGACCGTAACGCCGTCGCCGCGACGCGAAGTCGACCTCCAGACGATGCAGTCCCGCCTCTACGCCGACCTCTCGCAGGCGTTCGGGATGCGGGACGGCTACATCTTCTTCACGCGCTTCGACAACATGATCGCGGTGAGCAACGGGCTCGACCTCGAAGACCACGCCCGGATTCAGGAGTCCATCCGGAACCGCTACCCGGTCACCGTCAGCCTCTCCATCGGCACCGGCGCGTCACCCGCCGACGCACTCGTCGAGGCGACCGCCGCCCTCCAAGAACAGGGCAGCGCGCAGGACGCCGACCGCCGCGAAGCACTCCTCGGCCAGCCCATCGACGAAGAGACGCGCACCGACGACGACATCCAGATCGCGCACTTCGATGTCGTCGACGCCACCGGCACATACACTGACGAACTCGACGCATACTCGTCGTTCGTCCACATCGAGCAGGGGTACGCCGCGCTCATGCAGCACATGCACGACGCCCACGACTCCCTCTCGTTCTTCGTCGGGGGCGACAACATCATCGCGGTCTGCCCGGACCTTACGCCCGCGGACTACGAGGAGGCCATCGAGCACGTCCACGACACCGCCGGCGTCGACGTCCGCGTCGGCGTCGGTCACGGCGTCTCCCCGCACGACGCCGGCATGGGCGCCAAGCACGCGCTCGAAGACGCCCGCGAACACGAGACCGACGTCGAAGTCGTCCCCGAGCCCTGACCGGACCGGCCGTTTTTTGCTCGTCGCGCCCAAATCACGCGTGATGGTCGACGGCGAGCGACTCCCCGGTGCGCCAGCACGCGAGGAGCGCATCGTCTTGCACGTCGACATGGATTGTTTCTACGCGAGTTGCGAGCGCCGCCGCGAACCCGAGTTGCGTGGCGAACCTGTCGTCGTCGGCATGGGCTACGAGCCAGGTGAGACCGTCGGCGCTGTCGCGACCGCGAGCTACGAGGCCCGCGAGTACGGCGTCGAGAGCGCGCAAGCCATCGGTGCCGCCCTCGACAACCTCCCGCGGAAGGCCGACGAGCCCGACAATCCGGACGCGGGCTACTACCGGCCCGTAGACCTCGACTTCTATCAGGACGTCGGCAGTTCGGTCAAGGAAATCCTCTACGAACTCGGCGATACGGTCCGCGAGGTGAGTATCGACGAGGCGTACCTCGACGTCACCGACCGGACCGCGTGGGACGTCGCCGACGGGTTCGCGCGCCACGTCAAACAGCGCATCCACCGCGAGGTCGGCGTCCCCGCGAGCGTCGGCGTCGCGCCCGACATGAGCACCGCGAAACTCGCCAGCGACTACGACAAGCCCGACGGCCTCGTGGTCGTCGAACCCGACGAGGTTCGGGAGTTCCTCGCGCCCATCGACGTCGCGGACGTCCACGGCATCGGCCCGGTTCGCGCGCGGGAACTCCGTGAGATGGGCATCGAGACTGCGGGCGACCTCGCGAGCGCGGACCCCTACGAACTCACCGACCGGTTCGGCGACCGCGGCCGGGACCTCTATCGGCGCGCCCGTGGCGAGGACAACCGGCCCGTCGAGCCGCGCGGGAAGCCCAAGAGCCTCTCTCGGGAGTCCGCGTTCGACGGTGCGACCGACGACTTCGAGCGCGTGCGCGAACAGGTGGCGACGCTCGCGGAGGCGGTCGCGGACCGCGCCACCCGGAAGGACGCCTTCTACCGCACCATCGGTGTGAAGGTGGTGACGCCGCCGTTCGACGTCCACACGCGCGCCGAGTCCCTCCCCGGGCCCGTAGACGACGCCGGCCTCGTGGACGACGTCACGCAGGACCTCCTCGGCGAGTTCGCGGGCGAGTCCGTGCGGAAGGTGGGCGTCCGCGTCTCGAATCTGGATTTCTCCGAGCGCGAGCAAGCCAGCCTCGACGGCTTCGAGAGCGACGGCGACGCGGACGACGGTCGCACCGAGCGCGGGCGTGGCGACTCGACGGGAGGACGCGAGCGCGGCGGCACTCAGCGAGACGGCCAGATTTCACTGGACGACTTCGAGTGAGCACGAAGCGACGTTTCCTCCGTCCTTTACGGGATTCTACAACGAGATAATCATTACTTGAAATCTCAATAAAAACTTTTTTGGGTCGCTGGAATTGCGTGATAAACCGTAACAGATGGCAATCGAATTCGCACACAGTCCACTGCTCACGTTCGCGGTTGGCCTGGCCGTGGTCGTGATGCTACTAGTCGTACTGGACCTCCCGGCGTTCGTCGGGCTCACCATCGCGGCGTTCACCGTCGGCCTCGTCAACGCCGTCTTCGTCCCCGACTTCGCAATGGCGGACGCAGCATCCAGAACCGCGACGGCCTTCGGTAACGGCATGGCAGGAATCGGTATCCCCATCCTGATGGCCGCAATCATCGGGAAATCAATGCTAGAGAGCGGGGCTGCCCAGCGCATCGTCCGCGGGTTCCAATCCCTCGTCGGCGAAGGGAACTCCGACATCGCGCTGTGGGGCAGCAGTTCCGTCCTCGCAATCCCGGTGTTCTTCGACAGCGTGTTCTACCTGATGGCGCCGCTGGCCCGGTCGATGCGCGCCCGCGTCGGGAAGAACTACGCGCTGTACATCGTCGTGGTCGGTGCCGGTGCGGCGACGACGCACGTGTTCGTCCCGCCGACGCCCGGCCCGCTCGCAGTCGCCAGCGAAATCGGCGTCGACCTCGGCATCACGATTGCCGTCGGCGTCGCCACCGCGATTCCCGCGGCCATCGTCGGCGGTCTCGTCTACGGCCGCTGGATCAACGCCCGCCTCGACATCCCGCTGCGGGACGCGATGGGCACCACCACCGAGGAGCTGGAGGAGCGCGCCCAGCGCGAGACCTCGAACCTCCCCGGCGTCCTCGAAGCACTCCTGCCCATCTTCCTCGCGGTCGCACTCGTCGCCTCCGCGACCGGCGTCGACACCTTCCAGGAGTGGTACCCGGCGCTGGAATCCATCCAGCCGCTCGTCGCGTTCATCGGCGACAAGAACGTCGCGCTCACCATCGCCGCGATGGCAGCCGCCGTCACCTACCTCCGCTGGACCGGCCTCTCGCGGTCGGTCTGGGAGGACGAACTCACGGAAGCGCTGAAGAGCGGTGGCAACATCGCCGCTATCACCGCGATGGGTGGCGCGTTCGGCGCGCTGCTCGCCGCCTCCGGCATCGGCCCGTACATCGCCGACGTCCTCCAGAACTTCGGCATCGGCCTGCTCGTCACCGCGTGGCTCATCGCCGCCGTCGTCCGCATCGCACAGGGCTCTGCGACGTCCGCGATGCTGACTGCCGCCGGCATCATGGCGCCGCTGGTCGGCCAGCTCGACGTTAGCGCGGCGTACCTCGTGATGGTCATCGGCGCGGGCGGGAACATCTGCTCGTGGTACAACGACTCGGGCTTCTGGCTCGTGAAGGAAATCGGCGGCCTCACGCAAGCGGAGACGCTGAAGACGTGGACCGCGCTGACGACGGTCATCTCCGTCACCGGGCTGGTGACGGTGCTCATCATGTCGTCGGTGCTGCCGCTCGCGTAAGCGAACGGCCGCACTCGTCGCATCGCCCCGAAAACAAATCACAACCCACAACGAGAACACACTCATGGACCGCGCACTCGCAGTCATCGACCCGACCGACGCAGCGAAAGACCTCCTGCACGAGGCAGGCACGCTCGCGGCGGGCGTCGACGCCGACCTCGTGGTGATTCACGTCACCACCGAGGACGAGTACGGCGGGCGCCGCGAAGCGATGGAAGCGATTCCGAACGGCTCAGCGAGCTACTCGCCCGGCGAAGCCGAAGAAGGGGCCGCGCAGTTCGCGCAGGACCTCGCCGACGAGATTCTCGCGGACCTCGACGTCGAGTACGAGACCACCGGCTACCTCGGCAAGAAAGCGAGCAAGACCCTCGATGCCGCCGCAGAGTACGGCTGCGACCACATCTTCCTCGCGGGCCGCAAGCGCTCGCCGACGGGGAAGGCCATCTTCGGGGACGCGACGCAGAAAGTCATCCTCGACTACGACGACCCCGTCACCGTCCTCACCGCGTAACCCGATACCTCGCTTTTTTCGACGCCTTAGTCGCTGCTGGACACTAGTGTGCCGAGGAGCGCGAGTGCGAGTCCGAGAAAAATACCGAAGTAGAACAGTACGGTGAGCTCGGTGCCACGGTTGTATCGAAGGACGTCGTGGATGAGGACGAATCCACTGGCGAGGATCACGGCGATGCCGAACAACAGGAGGTCGCGGGCAGCCATACCGGGCAGTCGGCTGTCGCCGCCTTCAGCGTTATGTTGGCGTCACTCGAGTGGTTCGACGAGGTCTTCGAGGGCGGCACGCGGGTCGTCGGCCTTGGCGACGCCGCTGGCGAGCAGCACGCCGCTGGCACCCAACTCACGGGCGGCTTCAAGGTCGTCGCCCGTGCTGATACCGGCACCACAGTAGACGTCGACGCTCGGGTCGACGGCTTCCGCGGCCGCGACCGCGTCCTCAACAATATCCGGGTCGGCCTGCGAGACGGGCGTTCCGGTGCCGATGAGTTCGGGCGGTTCGACGGCGACGGCGTCGGGGCCGAGCGCGGCGGCGGCCGCGACCTGCTCGGGGTTGTTCGCGCAGACGACGGTGTCGAGATCGACGCGCTCGGCGGCGTCGAGGCTGCCGTCGATGTCCGCGAGCTTGCGGCGGTGCTCGGAGTGATTGAGGAGCGTGCCGACAGCGCCGTTGTCAGCGACGGATTCGGCGAGCACGCTGCCCGTGTGGCTGCCGTGCTCGACGGGGCTGACGTGCTGGGCGTACGTCGTCGCGCCCGTCTCCGCGACCCGCGCGAGGTCCGCGGGCTGCGGGGCGACGGCGATGGTCGTGTCTGTCGATTCGGCGACGTCGGCGGCGGCCTCCGCGACCGCGACCGGGTCGCAAGGGTACGCCTTCAGGTTGACGAGTACGAACACGTCAGCATCGGCGTTCTCCCGCGCGAAAAAACTGTAGGTTTAGCTGTCGTCGCTCTTCCGGCGAACCTTGTCGCCGAGCGTCAGCCCCGCGCTGTCGCTGTCCGAGGACCAGTCCTCGTCGGTGTCGCCGCCGGATTCGGTCAGCGAGATGCCGAGCTTGTTCTCGAGCTTCTCGCGGACGTCGTCGCTGGGGAGGCTGTCGCCGCGTTCGAGCTTCCGGATGACGCTGGCCTTCTCGTTGAGGTCGTCGGCCAGTTCCTCCTGGCTGAGCCCCTCGGTCTCGCGGGCCTTCCGGATGCGTTCGTCATAGTCGCTGACGAGCTCCTCCATCTCGTCGAACATGTCGCGGCGGCGGCGACCGCCCGAGGACCCGCCGCTGGACGAGGACGTAGAGCCGCCGGAGGACTGACTAGATGAAGACGTCGAATACTTGGTGCTGGTGGTGCTGGAGGACTCCGTTTCGACTGTCGTCCCGAAGTCCGAACAGTCGTCGCAGACGTCGATTTCCGCCCCCTCGATTTTGACGGTCTTCGGGGACGAGACCTCCTTGCCACACATCTCGCACTGAGCCATACTAACAGGTAGCCGCGGACGACGCTTAAATGGCACGCCGCGGGGACCTCAAGAGAGTTGGCGCCACGCGGAGACGAACCGCTGAATCGCGGTGAGGTGGCCGACGACGGCGAACAGCGCGAGCAGCCACGCAACCAGCGAAAACCCGCCGGCAGCGGGAATGAACACGGAGAGCCCACCGGTGATGCCGACGAGCGCGAGGCGGTCCGCGCGCCCGAGCAAGCCGCCGTAGACGCGGTCGAGGCCGACGGCCTGCGCTTGCGTCCCGAGGTACGACGTGAGCAACACACCTGTGACGGCGGCGAGACCGAGGTCGTAGCGGCCAATACCGGCGGCGAGGCCGGCGACGATGACCACATCGGCGTACCGGTCGAGCACGTGGTCGAGGAGGTCGCCAGCCACGGAGTCGGTGCCGAGTTCTCGGGCGAGCGCGCCGTCAAGCAGGTCGAGCCAGCCGTTCACGACGACGCAGAGCGCGCCGACCGCGTACATCAACGGCGACGCGACGTAGAACGCGGCGGCGGCCGCAACCGCGAACAGGAACGCAACGACGCTGACCGCGTTCGGGGTCGCGCCGACCTTGACCGCAGCGCGTACCCACGGCCGCATCAGTCGCGTCGCGAGGTCGCGGTACGTGTCGAGGGTCATAGGTACTCGGTAAAGTCCACCTCGCCCGCGGAGGGGTCGCGTTCGCCCGCGAGCACGGCCTCGATGTCGTCGGCGACCGCCTCCGGGTCGCGGCCGGTGGTGTCGATTTCGTAGACGTTGGGCTTCCCGTGGTCGCGGACGGCCTCCGAGAGGATGACGTCCAGCGCCTCGCTCTCGGCGTTCTCCTGGGCCTTCTCGGCGGGTTCGCCGCGCTCGATGAGGCGGCGCTCCAGTTCGCCGGGCGCGCACCGCAGCACGACTACGCGGTCGGCGTCCAATAGGTGCGATAGGTGCGACTCCACGAGTACGTCCTCGCGCCCCTCCAGCCAGTCGCGGACGGCGTCGAGGTCCGCGACCTTGCTGTCCCGCGCCTCGTCGACCTCCGTGTAGAGCCCCTCCTCCTGGATGACGTCGTTGAGGTGGACGATGTCGAGGTCGGTGTCGAGGTGCTCAGTGGCGGTCGTCTTCCCGGTGCCCGGCGTTCCGGTGACGGCGACTCTCATTCGGCGAGCACCTCGTTGAGCACGGCGACCGCGCGCTCGGTCTCCTCCCGGGTGCCGCAGGTGATGCGGACGTGCTCGGGGAGCCCGAAACTCGAACAGTCCCGAATCAGGACGCCCTCGCGCTTCGCGGCGTCCGCGACCGCGGTGGCGTCGCCGACGTTCGCGAGCACGAAGTTCCCGTGGCTCTCGTAGGTCCGCGCGTCGAGTTCGTCGTAGATGTACTGGCGGGACCACTCGACGCTGTCGAGGGTCTGTTCGACGTGCTCGTCGTCGGCCAGCGCGGCGGTGCCAGCACGACAGGCGATGGCGCTCGCCGCGAACGGCGTCTGCACACGGGCGTACGCGTCCGCCCATTCCGGCGGGGTGAGCGCGTAGCCGAGCCGGAGGCCTGCCAGCCCGAACGCCTTCGAGAACGTCCGTAGTACGGCGACGTCGTCGCGCTCGTCGAGCAGCGAGACGGCGGAGGGTGCGTCCGTGAATTCACCGTACGCCTCGTCCACGACGACGAGCGTGTCCTCGTCGGTCTTATCCGCGACCTCTTCGACCGCGTCCAGCGTGAACCGATGGCCCGTGGGGTTGTGCGGGCTCGTCAGGTAGACGACGCGCTCGCCGTCGTACGCGTCAAGCACGCTCTCGGGGGTGAGCGCGAACCCGTCCTCGGTGCGGACGTCGTACTCGGCGACCTCGCCGTGGTGGAAGCGCGCGCTCATCCCGTAGTACGTGAACCCGGGCGTCGGCACGAGCACGCGGTCGCCGGGCGCGAGCGTCGCCCGCGCGAGGTAGTCGAGCGCGCCGTCGCCGCCGTTCGCCAGCCACACCTGTTCGTCGGCGACGTCCCACCGGTCGGCGAGCGCGGCCGTGAGGTCGGCGTGGACGGCCTTCGGGTAGCGGTGGACCTCCGAAGCGGTCTCGCGGATTTCGGCTTCGGCCTTCGGACTCGGGCCGTGGGGGTTCTCGTTCGAGGAGAGCTTCACGAACTCCGCGGGGTCGCGTCCCAACTCTCGTGCGACCTCCTCGATACCCCGACCGGCCCGGTACTCCACGTGGTCGGAGAGGTCCCGTAGTTCCATGCCCGAATCGAGTGGCGGGCGCGTCTTAAACGTGCCTTCACGGAGTTGTCCGCCGCAACCCCGGCGTTTTACGACGCCACACCCACAACTGGCGGCCATGACAGTCATCGAGACAGTCGTGTACGCGTTGCACCTGTTGTTCGCCGGCCTCTGGACCGGGAGCGTGCTGTTCGCGACGGCGACGCTGCCCGGCATCGCCGGCAGCCTCCCCGCGAGCGCCCGCGACTCGTTCGTCGGCACGCTCCGGAACGTCTCCCGCGCCAGCGCCGCCGTCCTCTTCCTCTCGGGCGGCTACATGCTCACGCTCGCCGGCTACACGGAGAGCGGCGTGCTCACGGGTACCGGCCAGGGCCACCTCGTGTTGACGATGCTCGTGCTGTGGTTCGCGCTCGCCGGCCTCACCGAAGTCGCCGCCGGCAAAATCGAAGACGGCGAAGACGCCACCTCCATCCTCTACGGCGCGTCCACGGTCGCCATCCTCCTGCTGCTCGACGCCGGCGCGCTTGCTACTGGCGGGTTCTAATCGCTCGAAAACGTTCGCAACCGAATCAGGCGCCGAACCACGGCGCGTCGGGTTTGGACGCAGCCGGCTCTTTCTCGCGGGCTTCCTCAGTCAGTGCGACGGCTTCGTCGAGGTTCGCCAGCGCCTCCTCGCGGGTCGCACCCTGGCTCGCCACGCCCGTGTTCTCGTCGATGGCTGACCACCAGTCGTCGTCCTCCTCGACGAGGCGAATCTCGCGTCCCGTGCTCACACCTGCTCGTACGTCGGTATCGCGGATAAACGTCCGACCGGATGCGGTTCAGTTGAATCCTCGCTCGCCGCCGCGACCGTGAGAACTAACGGGGTCGCAGCCGCCTGTCCCGCTATGACGAGTCGCTATCGCGTGACGAGCGTCGCAGACGTCCACGAGGAGGGCGGCTGGGTGTTCACGGTGCGGGACGAACACGGCGGCGACGAGGAAGTGCTGTTGGTGCCCTGTGAGGATGGCGTGGAGGCGTGGGTGAACCGCTGCACGCACGAAGCGCAGCGACTCTATCGTGAGGGCGTGGGGGCGGTCGTGCGGAACGGCGAGGTCGTCTGCCCGAAACACGGGTCGATGTTCGACACGTGCAGCGGCCACTGCGACAACGGCGAAGCCGCGGACACGACGCTCGTCGACGTCGACATCACCGTCGAAGACGGCCAGGTGTACCTCACGGACGACGACGTGCGCTACCTCCACGACGGGCTGAAACAGGACGACGAGGACGACGGCGGCCCGAGTTCGACCTCGCACATCCAGTTCTGACGGCGAGACACCCGGCTTTTAGCCCATTCGCGGACACGACCACCACATGAGCGGGAAGGAGTGGCTGCAGCGCCGCCAGATCGGCGTCTACGCAGTCGCCGTCGCGCTCGCTGTCGCGGTCGCCGCGAGCCGCCCGGCCGCCGCGCGGTCCGTCGAGCGCGTCATCGACCCCGTGCTGGCCGTGCTGCTGTACGTCACCTTCCTCGAAATCCCGTTCGTACGGCTGCGTCGCGCGTTCACGAACACGCGCTTCGTGGGCGCGGCGCTCGCGATGAACTTCCTCTTCGTCCCCGTCGTCGTCTGGGTGCTCACGCGCGTGTTCCCGCAGGACCCCGTCGTTCTCGTCGGCGCGCTCATGGTACTGCTGACGCCGTGCATCGACTACGTCGTCCCGTTCACACGGCTCGCGGGTGGGGACGCGGAGCAACTGACCGCGACGACGCCGGCGCTGATGCTCGTGCAACTCCTGTTGCTCCCGGTGTACCTCTGGCTGTTCGTGGGGCCGCGCGTCGCAGAAGTCGTCGAAGCAGGCCCCTTTGTCGAGGCGTTCTTCTTCCTCATCGCGTTGCCGTTGACGCTGGCATGGCTCACCGAAGCGTGGGCCGAACGCTCCGAAGCGGGCCGCCAGTGGCAAGCCGCGATGGGCTGGCTGCCCGTGCCGATGATGGCCGCGACGCTGTTCGTCGTCGTCGCCTCGCAGTTCCCGCGTGTTCGCAGTTCCATCGACCAGGTCGCGGCCGTCGTCCCCGTCTACGTCGCGTTCCTCGTCATCGTGCCGCTGCTGGCGCGGGTGGTCGTGAGCCTGCTCGACATGGACGTCGGGGAGGGACGCGCGCTCGTGTTCACGTCCGTGACGCGCAACTCGCTGGTCGTGCTCCCGCTGGCGCTTGCGCTCCCCGCCGGCTACGAGTTGGCGCCCGCCGTCGTCGTAACGCAGACGCTCGTCGAACTCGCGGGGATGGTCGCGCTCACGCGGGTCGTCCCGGCGTGGCTGCTCCCAGAGAACGATTAATAGCGTTAGTTCTCGCTCCGGTACGCTTCTCGGAGGAAGACAAGCACGCCGCCGAGCATGGCGAGGTTCCCGAAGAACGCGAGGCGCTCGCCGCTCGCGTCGTCCTCGTCGGCGTTCCAGAAGTCGTGCATCGTCGCCGTGACGACGGTGAGAAACGTCGCGGCCGCACCGGTCGCGAGTCGTGGGAGGCGCCAGAGCGCGATGCCGAGGCCGGCGGCGACCATCGTGCCCGACGCGAGCGGCGCCATCAGGTCGGGCATCGGGACGCCCGCGGATTCGGCGTACTCGACGGTGTCGTCCATGTCGCGGAAGTCCTCGCTCGCCTGCAGCGCGAGGCCGAGGCCGAGCGCGACGCGGCCGAGGCTGGACAGCGAGCGGGATTCGTTCTCGGTCGATTCCGTCATCGTGTCATCGTTTACGCGACGGCGACAAAAGCCTACCTGCAGGATGGTTGTGTCGGAAGCGTAGACGGTATGACCCCCAGTCCCCTCTGTAGGGGTAAGATGAAACACGTCAGCGTCATCGGCTGCGGAAACATGGGTGGGGCCTTCGTCCGAGGGCTCGCGAAGGCAGGTGGCTACGAAGTGACGGCAATCGATCTCGACCCCGACGCGCTCGAGCGCGTCGCGGACGCCGCGGACACGACCACGACGGACAGCGCGGCGGCGCGGGACGCGGACATCGTGGTGCTCGCAGTGAAGCCCAGCATCGCCGCGGCGGTCCTCGACGACCTCGACCTGCGCGCGGACCAGACCCTGATTACGCTCGCCGCGGGCGTCCCCCGCGACTTCGTCGCCGCGCAGACGGACGCTAACGTCGTGCGAATCATGCCGAACGTCGCCGCGGAGACACGGGACATGGCCGCCGCGGCCACGCAGGAAGGCATCACCGACGACGTGCGCGCGCTCCTCGACGACCTCGGGGAGTTCGTCGTCGTCGACGAGGAGCAGATGGACATCGCGACCGCGGTCAACGGCAGCGGCCCGGCGTTCGCGTTCTACCTCATCGAGGCGATGAAGGAAGCCGGCGTCGAGGCCGGGCTGGACGCCGAGCAGGCCGAGACGCTCGCCGCGCAGACGTTCAAGGGCGCCGCCGAGACGGTGCTTCAAGACGAGCGCAGCGTCGACGAACTCATCGACGCGGTCTGCTCGCCGAAAGGGACGACCATCGAGGGCATGGAAGTGCTGTGGGACAGCGACGCCGACGAGGCCGTGCGCGCGGCCGTCGAGGCGGCAGAGCGGCGCTCCCGGGAGCTCGCGGAGGAGTTCGAGGATGAGTGAGCAGGTGCAGACGAGAGCCGCAGATACGGACGCCGTCGAGCACGCGCGCCAGCGTGCGGCGGACGCCCAGCGCGTCGTCGTGAAGGCGGGGACAAACTCGCTGACCGACGACCAGTCGCGCCTCGACCGCGAGAAGCTCGACAAGCTCGTCGACGACATCATGGACCTCCGCGAGCGCGGGAAGGACGTCCTACTCGTCTCCTCCGGTGCGGTCGGCGCCGGGAAGGGGCGCGTTGACCACGACGTCGAGACCGTCGAGGAGAGCCAGGCCCTGGCGACGGTCGGGCAGAGCCACCTGATGCGCCACTACACGGAGAGCTTCGACCGCTACGACCAGAAGATCGCTCAGTTGTTGCTGACCGAGCACGACCTCTCGAACCCCGAACGGTTCACGAACACCCGCAACACCATCGAGACGCTGCTCGACTGGGGCATCGTCCCCATCATCAACGAGAACGACGCGGTCGCCACCGAGGAGATTCGCATCGGCGACAACGACATGCTGTCGTCGTCGGTCGCCATCGGCGTGGACGTCGACCTGCTGGTGACGCTGACCGACGTCGGCGGCGTCTACACCGCGAACCCGAAACACGACGAGACCGCCCAGCGCATCGAGTCCGTCGGCGAGAACTACGGCGAGGTCCAGCAGCTGGTCAGCGAGAGCACTCCCGAGCAGTTCGGCGGCATCCAGACGAAAGTCGAGCGGGCGCGCGCGGCCGCCGAACACGACATCCCCGCCATCATCGCACAGTCCACGGAGCCCGACGTGCTCGAGAAAATCGCTACTGCCAAGCCCGTCGGCACGCTATTCGTTCCCACGAATGGTGAGTACGATGAGTGAACGCGACACCGACGCCCAGGTGACCGAGGCGCAGCGCGCGGCGCTCGACCTCGCGAACGTCGACGAGGCGGCGCGCAACGACGCGCTGCAGTCGATGGCGGATGCGATTCGCGCCCACGAGGACGAAATTCTCGCTGCGAACGAGGACGACGTCGAAGCCGCCGAGGAGATGCTCGAACGTGGCGAGTACACGCAGGCGCTCGTCGACCGCCTCAAACTCGACGACGCGAAGTTGGAGAACATCGCGGAGATGGTCGAGTCCGTCGCGGGCCAGGACGACCCGCTCGGCGAGACCCTCGAAGCGCGCAAACTGGACGACGACCTCGAACTGTACAAGGTCGCGGTCCCCATCGGCGTCGTCGCGACCGTCTTCGAGTCACGGCCCGACGCACTCGTCCAGATTGCGGCGCTCGCGCTGAAGTCCGGGAACGCGGTCATTCTGAAGGGCGGCAGCGAGGCCAGCGAGTCCAACCGCGTGCTCTACGACATCATCCGGGACGCTACCGAGGACCTGCCGACCGGGTGGGCGCAACTCATCGAGGCCCGCGAGGACGTCGACCGGCTGCTGGAGATGGACGACAAGGTCGACCTCGTGATGCCGCGGGGGTCCTCCGAATTCGTCAGTTACATTCAGGACAACACTCAGATTCCCGTGCTCGGCCACACGGAGGGCGTCTGCCACGTCTACGTGGACGACGACGCCGACCTCGAGATGGCCGAGGACGTCGCCTTCGACGCGAAAGTCCAGTACCCCGCGGTGTGCAACGCCGTGGAGACGCTGCTCGTGAATCAAGACGTCGCCGAGGAGTTCCTCCCGGGGATGGTCGAGCGCTACGAGGACGCTGGAGTGGAACTGCGCGGCGACGAAGCCACCCGCGACATCGTAGACATCGACCCCGCGACCGAGGACGACTGGGACACCGAGTACGGCGACCTCGAACTCGCTATCAAGGTCGTCGCGGACGTCTACGACGCCGTTGATCACGTCAACGCGCACGGCTCCAAGCACACGGAGTCCATCCTCACGGAGGACGAGGACGCCGCCGCGGTGTTCATGCGCGGCATCGACGCCGCGAGCGTCTTCCACAACGCCTCCACGCGGTTCGCGGACGGCTACCGCTACGGGCTCGGCGCGGAGGTCGGCATCTCGACGGGGAAGATTCACGCGCGCGGTCCGGTCGGCCTCGAAGGTCTGACGACGTACAAGTACTACCTGGAGGGCGACGGCCAGCTCGTGGCGACGTACAGCGGCGAGGACGCCGTGCCGTTCGCGCACGAGGACTTCGACGCGGAATGGCAGCCGGGCCGCCTCCACGACGAATAGTTCTAGCCGTCGGTCTCTTCTGCGTGGAGCGCCAGCGGGTCCCAGCGGACGCCACGGTAGGCCGCGATGCCGCGCTGGACGCCGAGGACGGCGACCGTGGTCGCGGCGACCGTGGCCGTGGTTCGGGGGGCGGCTGCCACGGCGACCGTGGCGAACGTGACGGCGACGACCAGTGCCGCGGCCGCGACAGTCGTTCGGAGGCTGTGCGCGTCGGCCGGGGCGTGTGAGGTATCTGGTCTCATCACAGGTGGACGAACGACCCAGAATCCCATAAGGATAATCTGAACGACATTTCTGTAAGCGAGCTTGCTGAAATTCGTTTCTGTGTCGGCCCCTCCCGAAGCCGGGAAAAGCACTTATAGGTGGACCCGACCGAAACCAGTTGATGGACGCCACGCGCTCGCGGGCGCTCGGGGCCGCGCTCGTGTTCCTCGGACTCCTCGTCGTGCTGGCAGGCGGCCGCGAAGCCGCCGCCACAGCGAGCGCCAAAAACGGACAGTTCGCGTGGTGGGTCGACGCGATTCCGCCGCTCATTGTCGCCGGCTCTGTCGGCGGTAGCGCCGTCGTCGCGGGCGCACTCGGCTACCGCGGCTACCGGCCACGATACGCTACGAGCGCGTTCACCGGCACCGCGACGGCCGCGACCGCGCTCGTCCTCGACCTTACTCTTGAGTTCCCCGCCGTCGGCGTCAGCGAACTCGACACGCTCGTTGCCACTGGCGTTCTTTCCGGGGGAGCGGCGTGGTACGTACTCGGCTACTACTGGCGATGAAGTACCCCGCGCACGGTGGCGCGGGGCTTCGCCGTTTGGCCTCTCCCCAAGACGGGGAGCGTAGCGGCAGCAGGCGAATTTAATTCCCTCCGCACTCCCCGAAGGGTCGTGTGGGAGCAGATGACACCCGAACACGCCATGTCTCCTACCGCACTAGAGGTCGTCTAGTGCCGCCGTAGGTGGCTGTCCGTGGAGGTCGGCGGCTTCACCACCGCCCGACACAGCCCGGCGCAACCTCTCGGTGTTTTGCGAGGCGGATAACGTGGCTCCCGTACCTGCTATATGGTTGCCTGTCAACTTGAACGTACGGAATGTGCAGCGGAGCGTACGCGCTTTACGCCCGCCCACGGTGGGCGGGGAACTCGCGCTGCTTTTCGTTTAGAGGCGCTCGGCGACGTGGTCGGCGGCCTTCAACGCGAGCGCGGCGATGGTGAGCGTCGGGTTCATCGCGCCACCCGTCGGGAAGACGCTCGACGACGGAATCGTGAGGTTCGCGAGGTCGTGCGTGCGTAGTTGGGCGTCGACGACGCTCGTCTCGGGGTCGTCGCCCATCCGCGTCGTGCCCATGTGGTGGAACGCCGGTCCCGTCGCGTCGGGGCCGACCGTCCACTGAACGTCCGCGCCGAGTTCCTCCAGAATCTCGCGCTGAATCTCGTTCGCGCGCTCGAGAGTCCGGCGCGTCTGGTCGTCGAGCGACCACACCACGTCCGGCACGGGGTTGCCGTGGTCGTCGGTGCGCTCGGGATGGAGGCGAATCTGGTTCTCCTTCTTCGGGGGCTGCTCGACGAGCGCACCCACTGCAACGTGCGTGCCGTAGCCATCTTGAATCCGGTCGAGCATCGCGTCGCCCCAGTCGTCGCCCGACAGCGCCATCTCCACCGGTGAGGGGCCGGCGTAGTTGAGGAACTCGAGTTTGATGGCGCCCCGCGAGTCGCCCTCTTGGTCGTAGAACTGGTGGCTCTCCGTGGTGTTGAAGCCGACGTGGTTCTGCCGGGTGGGTTCGTCGAGGGTGCCGCCGACGCCCGCGAACAGGTGGTCCATGAAGTACCGGCCGACGAGCCCCGAGGAGTTCGCGAGGCCGTCAGGGTACTGCTCGGATTCGGAGAGCAAGAGCAAGCGTGGATTCTCGACGCCACCTGCGGCGAGCACGAACTCGCGGGCCTCCTGGCGGTGTTCGGTGCCGTCGGGCGTGGCGTAGACGGCCGCCGTCACGCGCTCGCCCGCGTCGTCGTGTTCGAGGCGCTGGACTGGTGCGCGGTCCACGACGCGTGCGCCGTGTTCCTCCGCTCGCGTCACGTGAATCGTCGCGTCGTACTTCGCGCCGGACGGACAGACGGGCTGGCAGGTGCCGTAGCCCACGCACGCGCTCCGGTCGTTCCGGGATTCGGAGAGTCGGGCGTTCGGCACCGAGTGTGTCGTCACGCCAACCTCCTCGCAGGCTTCGGCGAACAGCGAGTCGGAGTAGCTCGGCGGGAACGCGGGTAGCGGGTGGGGCTGCTCGCGGGGCGGCGCGAACGGGTTGTCGCTGGCGCCCGCGACGCCGAGTTCCTCCTCCGCATCGGCGTAGTACGGCCGCAGGTCCTCGTAACTAATCGGCCAGTCCGCGCCGACGCCGGTCTCGCTCTCGAGTGCGAAGTCCTGCTCGTGCAGGCGCATCACCATCCCCTGCCAGTGGAGCGTCGACCCGCCGACGCCCTTCACGCGCGCCGCGTTCAGCGGGTAGTGGCGGTCGCCCGTCGCCGCGTAGGCATCGCGCTCTCCGCCCATCTCCCAGACCGAGTGCGGGCCGTGCGCGGGCCGAATCGAGCGCTCCATCCGCTGCTCGCGCTCGTCGTCGTCGAATCGCGGGCCGGCTTCGAGGACGACCACGTCATAGCCCTCGCTAGCAAGTTTGTCCGCGACGATGCCACCGGCGGGGCCAGCACCCACGACGCAGACGTCCGCGCGGTCAGAGGGTTCGCGGTTCGGCTGCATCACTGTGGCCCTCGCTGGTAGCTCGTCGTGCCGCCGGGGTGGCCCTGCGGGTTCTCGATGCCCGCGAGTTCGCCGCCGGTTGGCGTCGAGAACAGCGCGTACAGCAGTTCGTTCACGAGGTAGTAGCGCACACGCTCGCGCTCGGCGCCCTCGGGCACGGGGTCAGCGATGTCGACTTCCATCCCGGAGAGCGTCTCTTCGCGCGCGTCGGCGTCGAGGCCGACGAAGGCCGTGTCGTGCCAGGTCCGCGTGTACTCGTCGAGCGCGGCGACGGCGTCTGCGACGCCCGCCGCGTACTCGGGCCGGTCCGCAAAGCGGGCGACGCTGTACTCGTGGACGAACGTCTCGATTCCTTCGACGTCGCTGGGGTAGACGACGCCCGCGACCGCGACGAGCGTCGCTATCTCGTGGTCGCCGACAGGATTCTCGGTGTCGTCACGCTGGGAGAGCGTGAGCGCGCCAGCGCCGACTGCGCCTGCGGCACTCACGGCGCCGAGCGCGGCGAGCACGTCGCGTCGCGTCAGCTCCATTCGGCCGAGTCTTAGGCCGGCCTAATCTTCAGCGTTGTCCTTCGTCCTCAGCGGCGTTCGACGTCGTGGGAGAGCGTGCCGACGCCCTCGACCTCGACCTCGACGCTGTCGCCGTCCTCCAGTTCGTTCACACCTTCGGGCGTTCCCGTGATGATGACGTCGCCGGGTTCGAGCGTCATGTACTCCGTAATCTCGGCGATGAGCTCGGGGACGGTGAAAATGAAGTGCTCGATCGAGGAGGACTGGCGCGTCTCGCCGTTCACGCGCAGTTCGACGCTCGCGTCGTGGGGGACTTCGTCGGGCGTCGCGAGCACCGGGCCGAGCGGGCACGCGCCGTCGAAGGCCTTCCCGCGCACCCAGTTCTTCTCCTGGGACTGGTCCGTGCGGTTCGAGACGTCGTCGGCGGCCGTGTAGCCCGCGACCACGTCGAGGGCGTCCTCGACGGCGACGTTCCGACACTGCTCGCCGATGACGACCGCGACCTCCGCCTCGTGCTCGATGTAGTTGTCGCCGGGCAGCGTGACCGTGTCGCCGTTGCTGGCCACGGCGTTCGGCGGCTTCAAGAAGAGTAGCGGGCGGTCGGGGACTTCCTCGCCGCGTTCCTCGGCGTGCGCGGCGTAGTTCCGGCCGACACAGACGACTTTCGACGGTTCCGCCGGCGGCAGTACTTCGACGTCGTCAACGTCGTACGTGCGCCCGCCAAAGGAGACGGTGCCGTCCTCGTACTCGCCGCGTCGTACTGCCCCTGCCGGGTCGCGGAATCGCATCCAGTGCATGCTCGCGGTTTTCCGGGGTGGCCGCGTAAGCGTTCCGGGTACGGCAAACGAAATCTAGCTCTATTTGGCCTGATGATCTAGTCGGGCGTGACGATGCTGTACATGACAAAGAGGTAGCCCGCCGTCGTGAGCACGTAGTTCGCCGTCAGCAGCGTCCGCGTGTGCTCGAAGTCAGTGACGAAGGCCACAACGGTCGTGCCGATGGCGGCGGTGACGACCAGCGCGAAGCCGGCCGAGAGGTGCATCATCGAGTGTCGGCCGGTGTCGAGGTACGCGCGAACTGCGAACGCCACCATGCTGAGGCCGGCGGTGGCGAGGGTCGCGCTGAAGACGAGGTAGATTGCTTCGATGGGGCGCATGGTCGCGTGGCTCGTACCCACGTCCCACAGACTCCGTATAAAGATGACCCTGCGATTATTATTCTATAGAATTACGCACGTACGACGCCCACTACGGGCGGCCTGCGAGCCTACTGCTCGGAGCGGAGGTCGCTCCAGACGTCCACGAGGGCGTTCTTCGCCTCGGTGCGTTCGGTCGTTTCGACGTCGGTCTCGTCGACGCCGAATTTCACGGTGATTTCGTCGACCTGCCGACGGTACACCTTCGTGCGGCGGCCCTCGTCGGAGAGTTCCTTCCCTTCGAGTTTGAGGAGGTCGTGTTCGTTGAGCTCCTCGATGCGTCGGTAGCTCGTCGCAATTGGAATGTCGAGCTCTTCGCTGAGCTCCTGGGCTGACTTCGGGGCGTGCGTGGCTTCGAGAATCTCGGCGTTGTACTTGTTGCCGAGTACCCGCAACACGTCCACCGGGTCCATCGAACTGATGATGAATACGGAGGGAAAAAAGAGTGTCGGGGTCGGCGTGCCGATTCGGCGGCGAATTCGCCGACATCACGATGGAGTAATCTACAAGACGACACTTTAGATAGCATAGACCCAACCCTTAATTCAGTCGGCGACAGACTCGCCGCCATGACATCGGAGACGGACGTGCTGGAGTTCTCTCTGGGCGACGACCGCTACTGCATCGACATCGCGCACGTCGACGAAATCGTGGACGCGACCGAGGACGTCACCGCGATTCCGAACGCGGACGCCAACGTCGTGGGCGTCGTCGACCTCCGCGGTGAGACGACGACCGTGGTCGACCCGCGCGTCCGGCTCGGCGTCGAGGGGTCGCCGGACGGCAGCCGCATCGTCGTCCTCTCCGAGCACGAGAGCACGGGCCTGTTAGTGGACGACGTTCACGAGGTGGAGTCCGTCGACCCCGCCGACGTCGACGACTCGGCGGCCTCCGAGACGACCCGCGGCGTCGTCCGCCGCGACGACCGCTTCGTCGTCTGGGTCGAGCCGAACGCCCTCGTCTAGTCGAGTAGCGCGTCGACGTCCGCGTGGTCGTAGAGCAGTTCCTGCATCCTATCGACCGTGCGCTCGTCGCGGACGCGCCCGCCCCGCACCAGTTCTTCGGCTCGTTCGACGGTCGTCAGCGTGTCCGACTGCACCGAGAGGACGGGCACGCTCTTCTCCGCTGCCTTCCCGAGCACGGCACCAGACGGGCGGTGCCCGCCCGTGAGCACGAGACACGTCACGCCAGGCGCGTCGAGCGCGGCGGTCTGGACGTCCGCACGGTCGCCGCCCGTGATGACCGCGGCGTCTTTCGTGCGCCGGAAGTGACTCAGCGCAGCTTCGCCGCTCATCGCGCCGACGAGGAACCGTTCGACGCGCTCGTCAGTCCCCGCGCCGTCCTCGGTGAGCACCTCGGCGCCGAGTTCCGTCGCGAGGTCTTCGACCGTCACACCCGCGAGGTCCGCGTCCCGGGGGAGCACGCCGAGCACGGGCACGTCGCGGCCGTCGAGGAACGGCGCGACGTCCGTCTCCACGTCGTCGTAGACGGCGTCCTGGACGGCGTTGAAAACGACGCCAGCACACCGGTCGCCGAGGTCGTCGGCGGCCGCGAGCACGTCGTCGACGTCCCCGGGCTCGCTGTACGGCGAGAGCACGACGACCTCGGCGTCCAGCAGTTCCGCGACCTCGGGGTCGGTGAGGTCGACGATGCCGCCCGTCGCGAGGTCGTCGGCCCCCTCCACGACCATCAAGTCCTTCCCCTCAGCGAGCCCGTCGAAGGCTTCCTGCACGCGCGACCGGAGTTCCGCGGGATCCTCGCGGCCGCGAATCGCGCCCTCGACGAACGTCGGCGAGTAGACGACGGGTTCGAGTTCGTGCATCTCGGCGTCGAGCCCGAGCAGTTCCCGGGCGAGCATCGGGTCGGCGTCGAGGGTCTTCCCGACGTTGCTCTCCAGCCGGGTGCCCTTGGGCTTCATGTAGCCGACGTCGTCGCCGCGTTCGGTCGCGAGCCGCGCCAGCGCGAGCGCGACCGCGGTCTTGCCGGTGCCTGCTTCCGTGGATGTGACCAGTAGCGTGTTCATAGTTCGTCGGGGTCGATGGTGAGTCGGACGTCCAGCGCCTGCACGCCGTCGGCGGTCGCCAGCAGCGGGTTCACGTCGAGTTCCAGTATCGCGGGGAAGTCGGTGACCAGTTGGCTGAGCCGCTGGACGGCGTCCGTGACTGCTTGCTCGTCGGCTGGCTCGCGGCCGCGCGCCCCGCGCAGCAGCGGCGCGGAGTCGAGGTCATCTATCATCTCGTCGGCCTCGCGCTCGGAGACGGGCGCGACGCGGACGCTCGTGTCCTCCAAAACTTCGACGAAGATGCCGCCCAGCCCGAACAGCACGAGCGGCCCGAACTGGGGGTCGCGGTTCGTCCCGAGAATCGTCTCCGTCCCGGCCTCGGTGTCCACCAGCTCCTGCACTTGGACGCCGAGGACGGTGGCGTCGGGCTGGTAGTTCTTCGCGCGCGTCACGAGGTCCTCGTAGGCGTCCCGCACCTCCTCGTCGGGGACGCCGACTTTCACGCCGCCGATGTCCGACTTATGGAGAATATCCGGACTGACGATTTTCATCACGACGTCGCCCGCGATGTCGTGAGCAACCTGCTCGGCTTCCGCCGGGTCGTCGACGACGTCGCCCTCGGGCGTCGGGATGCCGTAGGCGGCCAGCAGGTCCATCGCTTCGACGCCGAGTCGACGGGAGTCCCGCTCGGCGGCGGCTTCGAGAATCTCGCGGGCGCGCTCGCGGTCCACGTCGAACTCGATGGGTTCCTCGTACTCGCGGGCCTCGACGGCGCGCTGGACGGCGAGCGCGTCGAGGCTGCTCACGGCCCGCGCGGGGTCGAAGTAGTTCGGGATGCCCGCCTCCGAGAGCGTGTCGGCCGCGGCCTCAGTGCGCTCGCCACCCATCAGGCACGCGACCACGGGCTTGCCGTGTTCGGCCTGTCGCTCTGCGAGCACCTCCGCGAGGTCGCCGAAGTCCATGACGGCCGTGGGTGCGGCGACGACGACCCCGCAGCCGACGTCCTCGGAGCCGAGCACGGTGTCGAGGGCGTCCGCGAATCGGTCGACGCCGGCGTCGCCGAGCACGTCCACGGGGTTGTAGACGTTCGCCGCATCCGGCAGCGACTCGGAGAGCGCGTCGAGCGTGTCGTCGCCGAACGTGGCCATCGACAGTCGGGCGTCGCCGACCGCGTCGGTTGCCATCACGCCCGGGCCGCCCGCGTTCGTGACGACCGCGACCTCCTCGGAGTCAGGGAGCGGGAGGCCGTCGAGGGCGCGCGCGAAGTCGAACAGTTCCTGGACGTTCTCCGCGCGGACGACGCCCGCCTGCTCGAAGCCCGCCTCGTAGGCGGCCTCGCTGCCCGCGATGGTCCCCGTGTGCGAGGACGCGGCCTGCGCGCCGGCCTCCGTGCGGCCGGACTTCACGACGACCGCGGGCGTGTCCTGCGTAACTTCGCGGGCGGTGTCGATGAAATCGCGGCCGTCCTCGATGCCCTCGAGATAGCCGAGCACGACGTTCGTCTCGGGGTTGTCGTGCCACTGCCGGAGGAAGTCCGTCTCGTCCATGACGGCCTTGTTCCCGAGGCTGACGACGTCCTTGAAGCCGATTCCCTGGTCGTTCGCCCAGTCCAGTACGGCCGTGATGAACGCGCCCGACTGACTCATGAACGACAGGGAGCCGGGGAGCGCGTTCGACGGGCCGAACGTCGCGTTCAGTCCCGACGGCGTGGAGAGCACGCCGAGGCTGTTCGGGCCGACGAGATTGAGGTCGTAGTCGTCGGCGACGGTCGCGAGGTCGTGCTCGCGGGCCGCGCCCTCGCTGCCGGTCTCACTGAACCCCGCGGTGATGACCACCACGTTCCGGACGCCCGCCTCGCCCGCGTCGCGGACGGCGTCGACAACCACCGACGGTGGGACGACGACGACCGCGAGGTCGGCGTCGGGTGCGGATTGGAGGTCCGGATAGCAGTCGTAGCCGAGCACTGCGTCGCGGCCCGGGTTGACGGCGACGACGTCGCCGTCGAAGTCAGCGAGATTCGTCACGATGGCGCGACCGATAGACCCCTCTCGGTCGGTCGCACCGACGACGGCGACTCTGTCGGGCGCGAACAGCCCGCTTGCGTCGTCTTCCATCTTCACGTGGACCGACGCCCAGCAGGGGCATAAAACCGTCCGCGGCTCCCGCGAGCCGAGAACCCTACTCGCCGGAGCCGGCCGTCCCGGAGTCGGCGAGCCGGTCCTCGTACTTCGCGAGCGCCTCGCCGAGCGCGGCACTCGCGTCGTAGTCGAGTTCGTCGGCGAGCGCGAGCAGGCAGAACAAGGCGTCCCCGAGTTCGTCGCGGTCGACGTCCGCGCCCGAATTTGCCCCGTAGTCGGTGGACTCGTTGACGTTCTTCGCGAGTTCGCCGACCTCGCTGGCGAGGTCGAGCACGCGGTTTGCTGGCGGCGCATGAAGGTCCTCCTCGTCGAGGAACGCGGCGACGCGAGTTTGTTCGTCCATGTGCCGAGGGTGATACTGAATCCTCTTCACTCGGCTGGTTTTAGGTTTCCCAAACTTTTCTTTCTAGGAAGGGAAAGACTATTCCACGAGCGTTCGTACCACCGCACATGGAACTGACGGGTGCGCTCGCGTTCGTCTTCTTCGCCGGGCTGCTGACGGATCTCGCCACCGGCCTCGGCGCGCTCCCGTTCTTCTTCGTCGACGACGTCGACGACCGCTGGCGCGTCGCACTCTGGGGACTTGCCTCCGGCATCATGCTCTCCGCCTCCGGGTTCGGACTGTTCCGCGAGGGGCTCAACTACGGCACGCCGCTGGACGTCGCCGCGGGCGCGCTCGTCGGCGTCGCGCTCGTCGTCGTCGCCCGTCGCGTCATCGACGACTACGAGTTCGAACCCCGGGAAATCGCCCAGGCCGACTTCGAGAAGCTCGTGCTCGTCGCGGGCGTGCTCACAGTCCACTCGTTCCCGGAGGGCGTCGCCGTCGGCGTCTCCTTCGCCGACATGGGGCTGGAGGGCGGCTACCCAGTCTTGGGCTTCTCCGTGCCGCTGCTCGCGGTGTTCATGACTATCGCCATCTCCATCCACAACATCCCGGAGGGGCTGGCGGTGTCGATTCCGCTCCACGAGCACGGCGCGCGTCGCTGGAAGCTCGTCGGCGTCGCCGTCTTCACGAGCATCCCCCAGCCAATCGGCGCGGTGCTGGCGTTCGCGTTCGTCCAGTTCGCGCGCACGCTGCTCCCCGCCGGCTACGGGTTCGCGGGCGGCGCGATGGTCTACCTCGTGCTCACCGAGTTCATCCCCGAAGCGCGCGCGGTCGGCCGTCGCCTCCCGAACGGCGGCCACCGGGAACTGCTCGTCGGGCTGGTCGTCGGCGTCGCCGCGATGCTCCCGCTGCTAGTCGCGTAAGCGATTTGTCCCCGCCCCGCGAGGGTTCGGGCGTGTTCGACACCGGGGACCGCTGGCTGGTCGCGTGGAGTCTCGGCTACGCCGCCGTCGGCGCTTCGTCCGTGCTCGTGCCGCTGTACGCCATCGCGCTCGGCGCGGACGCGTTCGTCGTCGCCGTCGTCGCCGCGACCGCTGCGTTCGCCGGCATTCCCGGCGCGCTCGCGTGGGGGAACCTCGCCACCCGCACCGGCCGCTACCGGCCGTTCCTCCTCGTCAGCCTCGGCCTCTCGGCCGTCTCGTTCGTCGCGCTCCCGCTCGCTGAGTCATTGCCCGCGGTCGTCGCCGCGAACGCCGCACTCCAGTTCGCCGTCGCCGCGGCCGCGCCCGTGCTCGCGCTGCTGGTCGTCTCCGGCCACCCCGACGCGGAGTGGGACCGCCGCATCGGCGTGCTGAACGCGTGGCAGGGCTACGGCTGGCTCGCCGGCCTGCTCGCGGGCGCCGCGTGGACCGCCGTCGCCGGCCAGTACACGGCCGCTATCACCGCTCAGCGCTGGTTCTTCTACGCCTCGGCCGCAGCCTGCGCGCTCGCCACCGTGCTCGCGTGGCGCTGGCTACCCGGCCGGCCGGACGTCTCTGCGGCCCGCTTCGGCCGCGCCACCGTCTCCATCGAGAGCCTCCAGCGCGGTGCGGGTCGAGCCGCCCGGCTCGCACCGTTCTCCGGCGTCCGGTCGTTCTGGGCGCTGCGCCGGCTTGACCCGCGCGTGCTCGCCAACCGACTGACGCCCGGGCTCTCTGGCTACCTCGCGGCCGCGACGCTGTTCTTCACCGGGTTCGCGGTGTTCTTCGGTCCGCTCCCGTCGTACCTCGCTACGGACCTCGGGCTCGCGTCGGGTAGCGTGTTCGCGCTGTTCCTCGTCTCCAGCGCGGCCTCCGCGGTCGCCTACGAGCGCGTCGGCTCGCTCGCCGCAGCCCGCAGCCCGGAAGTCGTCCAGACCGTCGCGCTCGCTGCGCGCGTCGTCCTGTTCCCGGCAGTCGCGTTCACGGCCGTGCTCGGCGCGCTCGCGCTCCCGGGGCTGGTCGTGCTGTTCGTCGCAGTCGGCCTGACGTGGGCGGTCGTCGCCGTCACCGGCACGACAATCGTCGCACGACTCGCGCCGCCAGCAGTCCGCGGGGACGCGCTCGGCGCGTACACGGCGCTGGGCGGACTCGGCACGGCAGTGGGAAGCGTCGTCGGCGGCCTGCTCGCCACAGAACTCAGTTACGTCGGCGCGTTCGCCGTCGCTGGCGGACTCGTACTCGCGGGAGCGGTAGTCGCGACGGTAACCCGCCGGACTATAGAATAATCGACTTCTTGCGGACGAACTCGTGGATGGTTGAGTCCAGTCCCTCGCGGCCGATGCCGGAGTCCTCGTTCCCGCCGAATGGGATGTCGCCGAGGCCGTGGGAGGGCGCGCCGTTGATGCGGACCGCGCCCGCGTCGATGTACTCGGCCATCCGCATCGCGCGGTCGTAGTCGCTCGTGAACACGCAGGCGTCCAGCGCGAGGTCCGAGCGATTCGCCACTTCGAGGGCTTCCTCGTCGTCCTCGAACGTCGTCACCGCGCAGACGGGGCCGAACTGCTCCTCGTCGACGATGCGCGCGTCCTGCGGGACGTCTGCCAGCAGCGTCGGCTCGAAGACGTGGACGCCCTCTTCTTGCTCGTATCGGCCGCCGCCGCGTACGACGGTCGCGCCGCGCTTGACGGCGTCCTCGACCAGTTCCTCGACCCAGTCCGCCTGCTCGGCGCTGATGAGCGGGCCGAGGTCGGTGTCCTCGTCGAAGAGGTCGCCCTGCACCCAGTCGTCCATCCCGGCGTCGATGCGCTCGACGAGGTCGTCGTGGACGGACTCGTGAGCGAGCACGCGCGAGATGGCCGAACAGCGCTGGCCGGCGTACTTCAGCGACCCCTTCGCGGCCGCGCCAGCGGCCTCGTCGAGGTCCGCGTCGTCGAAGACGACGGCGGGCGCGTTCCCGCCGAGTTCCATGTGGAGGTTCACCATCCCGGACTCGTAGGCGACGTGCTTGCCAGCGCCCGAGGAGCCGGTCATCGCGATGGCGTTCACGCGGTCGTCGCCGGCGAGTTCGTCGCCGATGACGCTGGCCTTCCCCGGCACGAAGTTGAACGCGCCGTCCGGGAGCCCGACTTCGTCGATGATTTCCGTGAGGATGGCGGCGCTCACGGGCGTCTTGCTCGCGGGCTTCAGGACGACCGCGTTCCCGGCGGCGAGCGCGGGCGCGACCTGCAGCGCCGTCGTCGCGAGCGGGTAGTTGTACGGCGTGATGCACAACACTGCGCCGACCGGCTCGTGTTTCACGATGGCCTCCCAACCCTCGTGGCCGCTCGTGGTGCCCTCACGGTACTCGCCCTTGAGGTGGCGAATCTCCTCGATGGCGCGCTCGAAGCGCTCGGCCGCGCTGTCGACCTCACCACGTGCGGACGAGATTGGTTTGCCGGCCTCGCGGACGATGACTTCCGCGAGTTCGGTCTTGCGGTCGCGCAGGCCGTCGGCGATGGCCTGCAGCCACTCGCAGCGCTGCGGAATCGTGGTGTCTCGGAGCGTCACCTTCGCGTCCTCGGCGGCGGCGAGCGCGTCGTCGGCAGCGTCCTCGTCGGCCGCCGCGACTTCGGCGAACGTGCCGCCGTCGGCGAGGTCGGTGACGGGGAAGGTGTCCGGCCCCGTGACCCACTCGCCGCCCACGTACAGCCGCTCTCGGCGACGGATGGCCTCTCGTTCCATACCCCGAGATTGGGACGCCCCAGGTAAAGACTTTACTCAAATTCGTATTAAAGCCGTTCGCCGGCTTTTTGCCGGCTGCGCGCCGACTCCGCGGCGTGCCGACACCGACCGTCGCCGCCTGTCAGACCGACCTCGCGGACCTCGACCCACCCGCCAACCTCGCCACCGTCGGCGAACGCCTCGCCGGCCTCGACGACCGCGTGGACGTCGCGCTGTTCCCCGAGTACGCGCTCACGGGCTTTGTCGCCGACGAGCGCGTCCACGACGCGGCGCTCGCCCGCGACGGCAACGCGCTCGACCGCCTCGCCGCTTCCGCTGCGGACTACGACGTGAGCGTGCTCGCGGGCTTCGTCGAGGACGCCGGCGACGACTACTACAACACCGTCGGCTACGTCACGCCCGACGGCGACCGCACGTTCTACCGAAAACGGAACCTCTGGGGCGGCGAAGCAGACGTGCTCACCGCCGGCGACGACGCCGTCACGGTGGAGACATCCGCCGGGAAGACCGGCATCGTCACCTGCTACGACCTCAACTTCGTGGACGTCAGCGCCGAATTCGCCCACGAGCGCGTCGACGCCCTCTTCGTCGTCGGCGCGTGGCCGGGTACGCACAGCGAGAACTGGCGACTCCTCCTGCGCGCCCGCGCCCTCGACGGCGTGCGCTGGGTCGTCGGCTGCGGTCGTACCGGCCGCCGCGACCTCCCGGACGCCCGCGTCGTCGACTACGCCGGCAAGTCCGCCGTCGTGCGGCCGGACGGCGCCGTCAGTTCCGCCCTCAACCGCGACGAGCGCACGCTCGTCGCCGACCTCGACACCGACATTCTGACCGAGCAGCGCGACTTCGTCGGCGTCTTCGCAGAGGAGTCTTGACGCCGGCCCGCGTCGCCGACCGCATGGACGCTGCCCGCTGCGCGACGAACTGCGGGCTGGCGATTTGCTGTTCTTCCCCGGCCACGTCGCCATCTCGACCGGTGGCGAGAGGTTCGTGCACGCCTACGGGCCGGCGAACGAAGTCACCGAGAACAGCCTCGATAGTAGCGACGACAGTTACGTCGCCAACCTCGACGAATCCTTCGAGTGCGCGCGACGGTTCTGACTACAGCGACTCGAGGTCGCTGGCGCGGTCGTGGATGTCTGTCGAAGCGCAGCCTGCGGGCGTCTTCAGCGCCTTCATGCCGATTGGCGCGCCCGCGCGCTCCCCGGCGACGCGGAGCGCGGCGGCGGCCCACGCGGCCGGCTCGTCGTCTATGGGGTGGATTTCGGCCGCCGACGCGAGCAGGTCGCGCGCCGTGTCAGCGACGTAGTCCGAGGCGGGCAGGTACTCGCGGTACCAGTCGATGGCGGCCGCCGCGGTCGCTGGCGGCGGGTTCCGCTCGCGCAGCACCTCGCGTTGCTCCTTGTAGCGGTTCCGGATGGTGACGTGCGTGACGTCCGCCAGTTCGGTGAGCGTGTCCTGCCGCACGTTCATGTCGGCCTCCACAGAGGCGTTGTAGATGGCGGCTGCCGCCCACCCGCTTGGGGACTTGCCGCCCGCGATACCGGCGTCCTCACAGTGGTCGACGATTTCGCGCGCGCGGTCCGCGACGTCCTCGGGGAGCGCGAGTTCGTCGGCGTACCGGTCGACGTACTGGGAAGCGTCCGCGAACCCCGAGAGGTCGATGCCGAGTTCGCTGGTCACCGCCTTCGCGCGCCGCAGGAGCTGCGTGCGGTCGACGCCCGTCGCGTCGACGAATTCGTCGACCGTGCGCGGGACGCGCTCGACCTTGCACGCGACGTACAGGCACGCCGCCGCGGTCGTCGCGACGTTGTGCGCGTGGGCCGCACGCTGGTCGCGGTGGCGGCGGAACACCGCTATCGCGGTCTCCGTCGTCTCCGCGGGAACCCCGAGTGCGGTCGCGGCGGACTGGATTCGGTCGAGCGCGTCGCCGACCACCTGCGGCTCGACGCTCGTCTCTTCGGTCGTCATCTAATCGTGTCGGAGTGTGTCATGCGGGGACAAATAACTCGGGGTTGAGGCGGATACCACGCGCCCGCCGCGCGGCGAGTCAGGCCGAGAGCGCCGCGACGAGGTCGTGGAAGTCGGAAACCGTGAGGTCGGGGTCGCCCGCGAACGGCTCCCACGGCGTCGACTTCCGGTCGACCCACGCGCTCTGCATGCCCGCGTGGCTCGCGCCGAGCACGTCGAACCAGCCCGCCGTGACGTGGACGATTTCGTCGATTGGCGTCCCCGTCCGGGCGGCGGCGTGGCGGTAGAGTTCGGCGGCTGGCTTGAACGTCTCCACCTCGTCGGCGCTCACCGTGTCTTCGAGGAGGCCGCCGATGTCGGCGTGGTCGACCATCGACGCCAGCATCTCGGGGTTGCCGTTCGAGACGACGTAGCAGTCGTAGCCCGCGTCGGTGAGCGCTTTGAGGCCGCTGCGGACGTCGTCGAAGACGTCGAGTTCGTGGTAGACCGCGAGAATCTCGTCGCGCTCCGCAGTGGTAACGTCCGCGCCGTGGACGTCCAGCGCGTACTGGAGGGCGTCGCGGTTCATCTCGTAGAACGGCTGATAGGCGTCGATTTGGTTGGCGACGAACGTGTACGCCAGCGACCGCGACCGCCACAGCCGGGAGACTGGTTCGGGGTTGGCGACGCGGTCGGCGAGCGCGCGCTCGGCGGCGTCCACGTCCACGAGCGTGCTGTACGAGTCGAAGGACACCGTCGTGACGCGCTCCGAGTCGAAGCTCATCTACGCTCGCCTTCTCCCCCAGCCCGGATAACTCTCGGGCCAACCGGCGGGGTTCGCGGCGGCAAGCGGTTTCTTGACGCCGGCACGCGTGGGCGGCGTATGGACGAAGTCGACTTTCTCGTCATCGGCTCGGGGTCCGGGCTGGACGTCGCGAACGTCGCCGCCAATCAGGGCCAGTCGGTCGCCGTCGTGGAGAAGGGGCCGTTGGGCGGGACGTGTCTGAACCGCGGCTGTATCCCCTCGAAGCTCCTGTTGTACCACGCCGACGTGCTCGAAACAATCGAGCGCGCCGACGAGTTCGACATCGACGCCGAAGTCAATGACGTGGACTTCGAACACATCGTCCGCAAGGTCAACGAGGAGGTGCAGGCGGACGCGGACTCGATTCGGCGCGGCCTGCGCTCGTCGGACCGGCACACGCTCTACGAGGGCGAAGCCCGATTCGTGGACGACCACGAGGTCGAGGTTTCGGGCGGCGAAGACGACGGCGCACGCATCCGCGCCGGGACCGTACTAATCGCGGCCGGCACGCGCCCCGCGATTCCACCTATCGACGGCATCGAGGACACCGACTACCTCACGAGCCAGGAGGCGCTCCAGTTGGAGACGCCGCCCGACCACCTCGTCGTCGTGGGCGGCGGCTACATCGCGGCGGAACTCGGGCACTTCTTCGAGACGTTCGGCAGCGACGTCACCGTCGTCGGCCGGCGTCCGAACCTGCTGCCGAACGCCGACAGCGAGGTCGCGGCGGCGTTCACCGACCAGTTCGCCGAGCGCGCCGACGTCTACGCGGGCTACGAGGCGACGAGCGTCTCCCAAGCCGACGGCGAAGTGACCTTAGAAGCACGCGAGTACGAGTACGGCGAGGGCGCCGGCGTCGTCGAGAGCGGCGAGTCGGTGTCCGTCAGCGGCGAAGCGCTGCTCGTGGCGGCCGGTCGCACGCCGAACACGGACACGCTGAACCTCGACGCGACGGGTGTCGAGACTGACGACCGCGGGTTCGTGGCGACTGACGACTACCTCGAAACCGACGTCGAGGACGTGTGGGCGCTCGGCGACGTCGTCGGCGAGTACCTCCTCAAGCACAGCGCGAACCATGAGGCGCAGGCAGTCGCGCGCAACATCTTCGGGAGCGAACCCGAGCCGGTCGACTACTCGGCGATGCCGTTCGCCGTGTTCGGGTCGCCGGAGGTCGCGGGCGTCGGCGCGACCGAAGCCGAACTCCGCGACGCGGACCGCGAGTACGCGACGAACACGTACGACTTCGCGGACACCGCACGCGGCGACGCGATGCACGCCGACGGATTCGTGAAGGTGCTCGTCAACCTCGACGGCGAGATTCTGGGCTGCCACATCGTCGGCCCGGACGCCTCGACGCTGATTCAGGAGGTCGTCGTCGCAATGAAAGCCGGCTCCGGCACCGTGCGAGACATCCGCGAGTCGATTCACGTCCACCCTGCGCTCCCGGAGGTCGTCCAGCGCGCGTTCTCCGGGCAGTTCAGCCGCGGCCACGAACACCACCACTAGCCGTCCCGGGATTACTGTCCCGTAACCTCGTTACTGAGACGTTCGCGCGACCTTTTCTGACCGGCGCTCGTGGGTCGGAGTGTAATGACGAATGCCGCAATCGTAATTCTGGCAGGCACCGAATCCCACAGCGACCTCGGCCGGCTCGTCAACGGCCTCGAAGCCGCCCGCGAGTTCGCCGAGAACCCCGAGGACGACCTCGAACTCATCTTCGACGGCGCGGGCACGCAGTGGATTCCCGAACTCGAAGACCCCGACCACGACTACCACCACCTCTACGCCACGGTCAAGGACGACAGCTCCGCATGTGACCACTGCTCGGGCGCGTTCGGGGTCGACGAAGCCATCGAGGACGCGGGCGTCGTCACCGTCGACGAACACGACGGCCACCCAAGCATCCGCTCGCTCGTCGACGACGACTACGAGATTATCACGTTCTAACGCGCCTCGCCCGCCCTACTCCTCGGCCAGCAGCTGCGATTCGAGGTAGGCGTCGACTTCGTCGCGGACCGCTTCCGTGCGCGTCTCCTCGGCAGTGACTCGCTGAAACATCGCGCCATTCACGAGCGTCAACAGGAACGACGCGACATCGTCGGGGTCGAGGTCGCGGAATTCGCCCGACTCGACGCCTTCGCGGACGATGCCCGCGATTTCGTCGTGCAGCGAGTCGTCGCTACGCGTGAAATGGTCGCGATAGCGCTCATCGTGGGCGGCCTGCGCGCGGAGTTCGACCATCGCCCTCGTGAACTCCCGCCGGTCGTCGGGGAGTTTCACCGCGAGCACGTGGTCGAGAATCGCGTCGAGACGCTCGCGCGGCGGCAGGTCGTCATCAGGTGCAGCCTGCTCGAATTCCGCGAGCATGTACGCCAGAAACTCCAAGAGGAGTTCGTCCTTGCTGTCGTAGTGGTGGTAGAGCAGCGACTTGCTTTTCTCAAAGTGATCGCCAATTCGCTGAATCGTCAACCCCGCGTAGCCATGCTCGCGGAGCGCGCGGAACGTCGCCTGCATGATCGCTTCCCGCGTGGTCGCCGGCTCGCCGGAGAACGGGTGAGCGTCCACCATCGGCGAACGGGTAGTCAAGCGAACGGGATAGTGATGTCGGTGGTCGAGGTGGCGTGCCTTCGCCGTCTGCGACGTGTGAGACAGTTTGGACGTGTTGCGCGCTCACGCACTCCAATCGGCGGGACGCGCTGGGACCGCCAGCCCCCTCCGTACGGGTAACGTATCGTAAGCCGATGTCAGAAGCCAGCCAGCAGTCGCGAACCGACGCCGCCATCGAGGCGCTACGAAGCCGCCGCTCCGGGCACAATTTCGACCCCAGTGAGGACGTCGACGACGAGACCCTGGAAGCAATCGTCGAGGACGCGACGCTCGCGCCCTCCTCGTTCAACCTCCAGCCGTGGGACTTCGTCGCGATTCAGGACGACGACCGCCTCGACGAACTCGTCGAGATTGCGAACGGCCAAGAGCACATCGCAGAGGCCGGCACGGCGATTCTCGTCGCCGGCCACACCGAGCCGAAGACCGCCGACCGCGTCTTCGACGAGTGGGTCGAAGCCGGCCGCGTCGACGCCGAGACCGGCGAGGCGATGAAAGAACAGACCGTCGCCGGCTACGAGTCCGACCGCGCGGGCCGCGACTACGCGATTCGCAACGCCTCCCTCGCCGCGGAGAACATCCTGCTGTCCGTGCACGCCCGCGGCCTCACCGCCACGCCGATGACTGGCTTCGATTTTGAGGCTGCTGCAGACTTCGTCGACCTCCCCAAGGACACGATTCCGGTCGTCCTGATTGCGGTCGGCCCGAGCGGCGGCGACGAGCCCGAGCGCCTGCCGCGCCGCGACGTCGACGACGTCCTCCACCGCGAAACCTTCTAAGGGCTCCGCTCTCCTGCAGTCTTTTCACAGCCGACAGCGCCGCGGCCGGCCACACCGTTTACCAGTCGTCGTGGTGTGGACTCAGGTATGCCTGACACGTACGTCGACACCGAGGTCGAAGTGGAAGTCGACTCGACCGAACTCGAAGTCGAAGCCGGCGACGAGGAGGAGTTCGAAGCGGAATTGGACGCGCCGGGCGTCTCCATCGAGGTGGAAGCCGAAATCGAGGTCGCCGGCGAGAAAGAAGGCGAAGAGCGCGAGGAAGCCGAGGAGGGCGAAGACGAGTACTACGCGCCGGAAGCCGAGGGAATGGAACTCGAAGAGTCTGAAGAGGAGGAGTTGTCGGAGCTGGAGGAAGAAGACTAGAGTTCCAACCAGCGCGTGGATAGCGACTCGTCGGGGAGGTGCCAGCGCTGCCGCGGGTCGTCGTCGCCGCCGACTTCGACGACCGCGTCGAACTGCCCCAGTAGTCCTTCGACCGCGATGCCGGGGACGTGTTGGCCGACGTGGAAGTGCGCGATGCCGTCGCGTTCACGGACGGCCGTTCCGAGCGTCTTCGTGAATTCGAGGACGCTGAGGAGGCCGTCGTCTTCGAGGAGCGTGCCGAGCGCGTCCACGCAGACGCGGAGCTGGCCGGACTCGTAGCCGCCCAGCGGCGCGAGCGATTCGACTTCGTCCTCGACGGCGTCGCCGAGCGCGTTCACGTCCGAGGCGACCGTGGTCGCCGGCAGCGACGGTGACGGCGGGGCTGCGGCGGCCGCATCGCGGGCTGTGGACCGGTAGACGACGGTGCGCTCGTCGGGGTCGTCGGTCGGCGTGGAACTGGTCGTGTGCGTGTCGGTCTCGCTGCGAACGAGCAGGCGCTTGCGCTCCTCGTCGCTGCTGCCGAGGAGCCGCCGGCAGCCGGCACCGCCGGCGTCGCTGCCGCCGGCTTCGAGGACGAGGAGGAGACACCCCGTGGACTTGAGGTCGTCGAGGGCGGCCGTGAAGGTGGCCGGGTCGTCGACCCACCCACGCGCCGTTGAACCGTCTGACATCGTACGTGTACGCACGCCAACCAAATCGATAAATATTGTGGGTTTTCTTCGCGTGAGAAAATCCGCCGCCGGACGCGAAGCCGGCAAGCAGCCCCTCGGCCACCGTCGATAAACCCCCGGCAGCGCTACGGGCACGCGATGACAGACGACGTGTTCTCGCCGCTGGAGTTGCGAGACGTGACCGCCCGGAATCGGTTCGTCGTGTCCCCGATGTGCCAGTACTCCGTCGACGCCCGCGACGGCCTCGCCACGGACTGGCACCGCGTCCACCTGGGCTCGCGCGCCACCGGCGGCGCTGGCATCGTGATGACCGAAGCCACCGCCGTCGAGTCCCGCGGCCGCATCACGCCCGAGGACCTCGGCATCTGGAGCGACGAGCACCGCGACGCCCTCGAACCCATCGTCGACTTCGTGAAGTCCCAGGGCGCGACGCCCGGCATCCAGCTCGCGCACGCCGGTCGGAAGGGCTCGAAGTCCCGCCCGTGGGAGGGCTCCGAACCAGTCCACCCCGAGGACGGCGGCTGGACTGTCGTCGGCCCCTCCGACGAGCCGTGGCCCTACGAGCAGGAGCCGCCCGCGACCGAAGCCCTCGATTCGGACGGAATCGACGAGGTCATCGAGTCGTTCCGCGAGGCCGCCCGCCGCTCCCGGGAAGCCGGCTTCGAAATCGCGGAAGTCCACGCCGCCCACGGCTACCTCCTCCACGAGTTCCTCTCCCCGGTGACCAACGACCGCGACGACGAGTACGGCGGGAGCTTCGAGAACCGCACCCGCATCGTCCGCGAGGTCACGGAAGCCGTCCGCGAGGAGATGGGCGAGGACAAAGCCGTCTTCGTGCGCATCTCCGCGACTGACTGGCTCGACGACCGCGACTCCTGGGACGTCGAGCAGTCCTCCCGCCTCGCCGACGACCTCTACGAAGTCGGCGCGGACCTCGTCGACGTCTCCTCGGGCGGCATCCACCCCGACCAGAACATCGAGTGGACCGGCCCGAACTACCAGCTCCGCTTCGCCGAACACATCCGGAACGAGCGCGACACCGACGTGAAGGTCGGCACTGTCGGTGGCATCACGTCCGCCGAGCAGGCCGACGCCATCATCCGCAACGACCGCGCGGACCTCGCCATCGTCGGCCGCGAGTTCCTCCGCGACCCCTACTTCCCGCTGCACGCCGCGAAGGAACTCGACCGCGAGGAGGCGGTCGACGTCCCAGTCCAGTACCACCGCGCGTTCTAGACCGCGGGCTCGATGGGGACGACGTAGTCCCCGAGTAGATGCTGCTCCGAAACGGGCGTCAGAACTGCACGCGACGGAATCCATCGTCTACCCGCGCTAATTCGGCTGAAACCGAGCGAAATCCGGGCCCAGCGACTCGCCCACTCTTGTACGTCGCACTCTCAGACCCGAGCGTGATGATGGAACTCGTCGACACACTCGCGACCGTCGGCATCGACTTCACGAACGTCGCGGCGGCCGGCCCGCCTACCGACCTGCCCGAGCCCGTGCCGGACTTCGTCGGGGACATCCTCGGCTCCGTGCGGTCGTTCCTCGACGGCGGCGTCGAGAAGCTCGGTGCGGTCGTCAGCGACGCGACCCCCGAGTGGGTCTGAGCAGTTATGCCGGCTCGAACCGGTAGCCGTCCCACGCTTGGCTGTCGGGCTCGCGGATGCCCGCTTCGGGGTCGCGTAGCTCGTCCTCGTAGACCGGTTCGACGTCGTCGCCGATTTCGACGCCGTCGGCGGTCGTGAGTTGGCCGAGCGCGCGCACGCTCTCACCCTGCACCTCGAACTCGACGATTGCGAGGTGGTTGGGCTCGCGGACGCCCGGCGGCGTCGCCGTGGAGGTCGTCCACGTGACGACCGTGGCGGTGCGGTCGGCGAGGTCGACGGTCTCGGTCTGTTCTTCCCCGCACTCCGGGCAGCGCGTGTGTCCGGGGTACGTGACGTGGCCGTTCGGGCAGCGGTGTGCGTCGAAGCTCATGGCTGTTCGAGGATGGTGGTGGTCACGCAGTTGCCGAAGCCGCCAACGTTGCAAGCGAGGCCGACGTCGCCCTCGACCTGTCGGTCGCCCGCGTCGCCGAGCAACTGCACGTAGAGTTCGTACGCCTGTGCGACGCCGCTCGCGCCGAGCGGGTGGCCCTTCGATTTGAGTCCCCCAGAAGTGTTGATGGGGAGGTCGCCGTCGCGTTCGGTGACGCCCTCCTCAACCGCCTTCCAGCCCTCGCCCTTCTCGAAGAAGCCGAGGTCCTCGCTCTGGAGGAACTCCAGAATCGTGAACATGTCGTGGAGCTCCGCGAAGTCGACGTCCTCGGGGCCGCGGTCGGCCATCTCGTAGGCGATTTCGGAGGATTCCACGACGCCCTGCATCGTCGTCGGGTCCTCGCGCTCGTGGACGACGTGAGTGTCCGTCGCGCCGCCGATGCCGGAGACGACGACGTAGTCGTCTGCGTACTCCTCGGCGACGGACTCCGGACAGAACAGGAGCGCGGAACTGCCGTCCGTGATGGGGCAGAAGTCGTACAGCCGGAGCGGGTCCGCGACGATGGGCGAGTCCAGGACCGTCTCCAGGTCGACTTCCTTGCGGAACTGCGCGTGGGGGTTGTCCACGCCGTTGCGGTGGTTCTTCACGGCGACCTTCCCGAGGCTCTCGCGGGGCGCGTCGTACTCGTCGAGGTACTTGCGCGCGGTGAGGCCCGCGAAACTCGGGAGCGTGACGCCGTGTTTGTACTCCACGGGGTGCGTGAGGCTGGCGATGACGTCGGTCGCCTCGCCGGTGGTCTTGTGGGTCATCTTCTCGCCGCCGACGAGCAGCGTCATGTCGCTCGCGCCGGAGGCGACGGACTGCCACGCGGCGTAGATGCCCGCGCCGCCGGAGGCGCTCGTCTGGTCGACGCGTTGCGTGTACGCGCCGAGCGCGCCGAGGTCGTGGGCGAGCGCGTTCGGGACGCCGGTCTGTCCCTCGAACTCGCCGCTGGCCATGTTCGAGACGTAGAGGTGGTCGAGGTCGTCGCCGTCCACGCCCGCGTCCCGCAGGGCGGCGTCGCCGGCCTCCGCCAGCAACTCCCGCACCCACGCGTCGCGGTCGCCGAACGTCGTCATCGACGCACCGATGATTGCTACGCGGTCCATACCCCCACCGTCTCGGAGCGGGGTCTTTACGCTTTCACGTTCGCGCCGACACGCGGCCGGACGTGAAATGTCGCCGCTGCACGGTGGTATGCTCGGGTTCGCGGCCTCGAATACGTCTCAACCCACTCTCTTCCTTGGTCAAGGCTCCGGCGCGGCGCGGAGTTCGAGCGTGACGTCGCTCCCGCCGCTCGCACGCTCTTCGTAGGTGACGGCGCCGTCGTAGGCCGTCGCAATCCACCGGACCAGCCACAGCCCGAGCCCGTTTCCGTGGTCGAGCGGCGTCAGGTCGACGTCGCCCGTGAGGAGCCGCCGCTCCTTGTCTGGGAGGCCGGGCCCGTCGTCGCTCACTGTCAGCGCGACCGCGCCGTCGATCCGACGTGCGGTAATTTGGACGCGCGGCGTCTCGTCGTCGGTGTAGCGAATCGCGTTGTCGACGAGCGCGGCGACCGCGCGGTCGAGGTGGCCGCCGGACATGACTTGCGGCGCGTCCTCGACGTCGACGGTCACGTCCGCGTAGTCGACCAGCGGCACGTCGTCAAGCGCCGCCCACACCACGTCGCCGAGGTCGGTCGGCTCCAGGTCGGGGTCGGCGTCCAGCACGCGCTCGACGTCCCTCGCTTCCTCGCTGGTGCGGTCGAGCGCGAGCGCGCGCTCCTGGATTTCCCGCGCGGTGTCGGCCAGTTTGGGGTTCTCGACGTTCTCGGCGAGGGCCTCGGCGTGGTCGAGCAAGGCGTCGACTTCCTCGGAGAGGTTGTACCGGAGCACGCGGTTGAGCACCGCCAATTCGCGCTCCTGGCGAATCTCGTCGGTGAGGTCGGTGTAGAGCGCGAACCCGCTGTCGCCGCCGTCGAAGGGGATGCCGCGGTAGAGCAGTGTCTTGAGGCCGTCCTCGGTGCGCCGGTCGACGATGGCGTAGTTCGACTTGCCCGCGGCGGTACGCTGGTCGAAGCGGTTGCTCTCAGTTACCCGCTCGCTCGGAACGATGAGGTCGTTCAGCGGCGCGCCCACGACCGCCTCGCGGTCCACGCCGAACATCTCGCAGAACGAGTCGTTGACCGTCGCGACGATGGGCTCCTCGCCGTCCAATTCGAACTCCACGACGGCGTCCTGCACGTGCTCGAAGAGGTACTGGAACCGACCGGCGTCCTCGCGGGGTTCGAGGGGGCTCGAATCGTTACCTTCCATCGTCTCCCCGTTCCACGTCCGCACATATGTTTCTTACCGCTCGAAAACTAAATCTCGTTATTACAATATATACGTTTGAACTACGCTCGAAATACTGTCTTTCTATCCTGATATTATAGGAAAATCTGGACGAACAAAATCCGTATAACATCTCAGAACCGTGGCGACGACGGCGATAATTTATCACTCCGTCGGCCGAACGCCCCATCCATGAGCATCAACTCCGGCGACCGACCGTGGCCGCAGGTCCTCGACCACGAGGGCGTCGACTGGCCGGCCGACGAGCAGCGCATCCTTGTGCCGTTCTGCGAAGCCGCGAACCGGACGGAGACGAGCCTCCTCGGTGCAAGCATCACGTTCGGGAGTGACGGCGAACTGTACATCCTGCACGCGACTGAAGCGGGCGGGCTGGCGGACGCGAACGAGTTGCGCGACGAGGCGGAACTGAAGCTGGCGGTCCGCGAAGAGTTCGACATCCCCGTCGCGCAGTTCGAGGACGACTTCTCGAACCGAGTCCTCGACACGTTCGTCGATTCGCACTCGATAACGGCGACGGTCGTCGACCGCGAAGAACGGGGCTTCTTCTCGCGGGGCCGCGACGAGCAGACGGTCGCGTCGGGGTGTCACAACGTCGTTGGGACGCGCATGGACACCTTCGAATCGCCGTCCAGCATCCTCGTGCCGGTGGCGAAGGGGCCACACTCGGGGCTGGCGACGCGCATCGCGGAGGCGATTGCGCGCGCCTCCGGCTGCTGGATAGAGCTGTTCCACGTCGTCGACGAGGACGCCAGCGAGGCCGAGCGAGGGGACGCCGACGCGCTGCTGGATGCCTACGAGCACCGGCTGGGCGACGACGTCGAAGTCGACCACCACGTCGTCGAGGCCGCCGAGCCCGCCGACGAAATTATCGAGCACGCCGGCTACCACGACGTGACGGTGCTGGGCGCGCCCGAGAAGGGGCGACTCAGGCGGTTCCTCTTCGGGTCGACGACCGACGAAGTCGAACAGGACGGCGAATCCGGCCCAGTCCTGACCGTCCACCGCGACACGGACGAGTCCGTGTTCTCCCGCTGGCTATGACATCCTCCCGGCGTGAACGCCGGGGTTTCCTCGCGCTGGGGGTATCGCTTACCGACCCACGGAGGCAACTTGCGGGTTCGTATGCTCCCCGGGCGAGAGGAACCGGGACAGCAAAACCACCGGGGGAAGCCGAAGGTTCAATGCGGGTGCCGGCGAAGTTGGCTCGATAGCAACGCGCATGGAACGCCACACAGACGGCTCGGTCGACGAGGAGCGCGTCGCCGCGCTCAGGCAGTCCGTGGACGCCGACGGCGTCGAGGAACTCGCCGAGCGCCTCCACAGCGACGACCCCGACGAGCGCGCGGGTGCCGCGTGGCGGCTCGTGGAGGCCGTCACCACCGAGCCGACCGAGGTCCGCGCCGTCCTCGACGACATCCGCGACGCGGTTGAGGACGACGACGTGTGGGTGCGACGGGGCGCGACGTGGGTGCTCGCGGAACTCGCCGATCGCCAGCCCGACGCGCTCTCCGTGGAGTTCTCCGACCTCGTCTCGCTGACGCGAGCAGACGACCCGCTCGTCCGGCAGAACGGCGTGGTCGCGCTCGTAGGCGTCACGAAGTCCTACCCGGCGCGGGCGTCGACGGGCCTGTCGGCGATTGCGCCGCTCACGCAGTCCGAGGACGCGCTCGTGCAGCGGTACGCGAAGCAGGCGGTCGCCGAGGTGACCGCGGCCATCGCGGAGCGCGCGGAGGACGCCGGCTACCCGATGGTCGTGCGCTCGCACCCGGCGTACGCGGACCTGTTCCCCGACGGCGTCTCCGTAGTTACGGTGAACGCCGACGACGACCGCTCGCGACCGATTCACGTCTCCTTCGGGCAGAACGCGCCGGTCCGTAGCGAGGAGACCGAGGGCGACGAGCCCGAGGCAGGGCCGCCAGCTGAGATTCCGGACCCGCCGGACGTGACCCTCGACGCGGAGGACGTCTCGCCGAACCTGAAACTCCGCGAGGGCGTGCTGACGACGGACTACCGCGCGGACGTCGACGAGGACGTGCTCGAACACGGGCTGGCCACGGTGCGGCGACTGCACGCCGACGAGAGCGCGGTCACGTCGGCGTTCGCGGACGCCGTCGAACAGTGGGCGGGCGTAGACGACCACGACCACGTGGTCGCCGTGCTCGGCTACGGCGCGCGCTGGCTGGCGACGCGCTACGACGACGGCGAGGCGCTCGACGGCCGCGGCGCCCCGACGACGCTCGCGGAGGCTGTCTGGGACGCCAGCGCCCTCACGCGCGCGGTCAGTCACGCCCACTCGCGGGGCGTCGTCCACGGCGGCATCCACCCGGGCGCGGTGCGGTTCGTGGAGACGGGCGCGCGGACGTGGGACGCGCCGCTGCTCGGCGACTGGGGGTTCGCACACGCCGCCAGCGCAGGCCGGACGCCGCCGATTCCGCCCGCGTTCGCGGCCCCCGAGCACCACGACCCGGAGACGTACGGCCGCTTCGACCAGGCGACGGACGTCTACGGGCTGGGCGCGCTGACGTACTTCCTGCTGACCGGCGAGCCACCGGGTAGCGACGACGGGCGGATTCCGGCGTCCGAACAGAACCCGGCGCTGCCAGAGAGCGCCGACGACCTGTTCGCGCGGGCGCTGGCGCCGGAGAAGCGCGCGCGGTTCGCGACCGTGCTGGACTTCCAGCGCGCGCTCGACGACTTCGCCGCCGGCCTCGACGGGGTGGGCGGATGACCGCGGCGGAGACGTTGTCGGCGGTCGCGTTCGCGGGCTACGGCATCGTCGTCGTCGCCGGGCTGGCGTTCACGTACTACGCCATCCAAAACTACGCTTTCGACCGGCTGGAGGGGTACGACGACTTCTGGGGATACCTCACCTACTTCGGGCTTGCGTTCGCGGCGTTCGGCGTGCTCGGCCTCGTGCTGACCGTGTGGGACGCGAGCGTGGTGCGCGCGTTCGCGGACGTCTCGCTTTTGGTCGGCATCGCGTTCCTCACGTTCGCGCTGCGGGAGGTGTACTTCAACAGCGCGCTCGCGCCGTCGCCCGAGGAGCGCGCGGTCTCGCTGGACCGAGTCAGGCGGCTCGAATTCGGGTTCGTGGTCGTCATCGCCGCGGAGTGGCTGGTCGTGTTGCTCATCGACCAGCCGGCGGTGGCGGCGGGCGTGAAGGCGCTCGGCGCGCTCGGGTTCGCGGCGTACGGCGTGGCCTTCAGCGAGCGCCTGGAGACGCTGGCGCACGGGACCGCGTTGGACAGTCTGCGCCGCCACCTGCTGCTCGTGTTGGTGTGTGCGACCGGCGTGGCGGCCGCCGAGGCGCTGGCGCTGCTCGCGCCCGCTGCGGTCGCAGACGGCGTGTTCCACGTTTTTCTGGTGCTCTTGGGTGGGCTGCTGGTGCCGCCGACGGTGCGCCTCCAGCAGTCGGTCGCCGGCCTCACCTGAGTGTTTAGGACGGCCTAAACATCGACACACATTTTAGGGTGGCCTAAATAGACGCGACCAACCGATGACCCGAGACGTCTGCGTGGTCGTGCCGACGATTCGTGAGTACGAATGCATGCGGGAGTACTTCCAGAACGCCCGCGACCACGGCTTCGACCTGGACCGCCTGTTCGTCGTCCTCGTCACCGAGGACTTCTGTGACACCGACGGAATGCGCGAGATGCTCGACGAGGAGGGCGTCGCCGGCGCCGTCTTCGACGGGAGCGACCGCGAGGCGTGGTTCGACGAGCAGGGCCTCGAACAGTACAGCCACCTGATTCCCGCCGCCAGTCACGCCCAGACCTCGTTCGGCCTGCTGTACCTCTGGGCGAACGACTTCGAGTACGGCGTGTTCATCGACGACGACACGCTCCCTCACGACGAGTGGGACTTCTTCGGTACGCACCTCGACAATCTCGCCTACGAAGGCGAAGTCGAGGAAGTGTCCTCGGACGAGCACTGGGTGAACGTCCTCTACCAGTCCGACTCGGACCTCTACCCGCGCGGGTACCCCTACGCCGCGATGGACGAGGAAATCGAGACCGACACGACCGAGACGGACCACGTGGTCGCCTCGCAGGGGCTCTGGACGAACGTCCCGGACCTCGACGCGGTGCGCATCCTGATGGACGGCGACCTACAGGGGCAGGCTCAGACGCGCACGGACTTCGAGGACTTCGATCGCGACTTCGTCGCCGCCGAGGGCGACTACCTCACGGTGTGCTCGATGAACCTCGCGTTCCGCCGCGAGGTCGTGCCCGCGTTCTACCAGTTCCCGATGGACGACAACGCATGGGAGGTCGGGCGCTTCGACGACATCTGGAGCGGCGTGCTCCTGAAGCGCGCGGCCGACGTGGTGGGCGGCGAAATCTACAACGGTGCGCCGCTGTGCGAGCACAACAAGGCGCCGCGGTCGACGTTCGACGACCTCGCCAACGAGGTCGCGGGCCTCGAACTGAACGAGCACTTCTGGAAGGAGGTCGCGGCCGTTGAGCCCGACGAGGACTCCTACGAGGCAGTCGCCCGTGCGGTCGGCGAGCGCCTCGTAGAGGGCGACTATGAGGAGTACAACAACGGCGCATTCCTCGTGGAGTGCGGGGAGTACCTGCTGGACTGGGTGGACTGCTGTGCGGCGCTGGCGGACCAGCGTACGGCCGCGCCCGCCGACGACTGACCTGGCCGCGGGCACCGGAACCGGTAGTTATAAGAGTTTTAGGCCGACCTAATTCAACACATGAGAGACCGAAAGAGCCAGACGCGCCGGCGCTTCCTCGCGGCGGCAGGCGTAGCTTCGACGACCGCACTCGCAGGCTGTACGGGCATCCTCGGCGACGGGGGGAGCGGCAGCGGCGGTGACGGCGACCAGCCGACACTCGCGGACTTCCGCGGCTCCGGCGAACTCGTCTCTGACCGCCCCGCGCCCGGCGGCACCTCCATCGAAGACCTCCCCGACCTCGAAGGCGAACTCTCTATCTACCTCGGCGGCGGCGAGGGCGGCCGCTACACCACGCTCATCGACCTCCTCAACCAGTACTACGACGGCTTCGAGGCGTCGGCCCAGACGCAGCCGTCCTCGCAGCTCGCAAACGTCATCGTCGACGAGTACGAGAGCGGGACCACGCAGGCGGACGTCTTCTGGTCGGTCGACGCCGGCTCGCTGGCGTACGTCGCGGACAACAGCGCGACCCTCGACCTCTCCAGCGATGCCACCTCGATGGTCGCCGACGACCGATTCGTGACCGACCAGTGGGCCGGCGTCGCCGGCCGGTCGCGTGCGATTCCGTACAACACGAACCAATTCAGCGCGTCCGAGATTCCCACCAGCGTCGACGCGATTGCGACCGAGGACCGATTCACCGACACCATCGGCTGGGCGCCCACGTACGGCGCGTTCCACGGGTTCGTCACCGCGATGCGCCAGCTTCGCGGCGAGGACGGCACGCGCGAGTGGCTGAACAACATGCTCGACCAGAACCCCGCGCGCTATGACAGCGAGTACGCCACCGTCTCGCAGGGCATCACAAACGGCGAAGTCGGCCTCGGGCTGACGAATCACTACTACCCCATGCTCGTGTTCGCCAACACCCCCGACGCTCCCCTCGACCTAGCGTTCACCGAGAACGACGCCGGCGCCCTCGTCAACACCGCCGGCGCGAGCGTTCTCGACGGCGCCAGCGAACCCGACCTCGCGGACCTGTTCGTCCGCCACCTGCTCTCCGCGGAAGCCCAGGAGTTCCTGGCCACCCGCGGCTTCGCGTTCCCGATGATCGAGGGCGTCGAACCCGTCGGCCCGCTCCCCACCATCGAGGAGCTCTCGCCGCCGGACCTCGACCTCCAGTCGCTGTCGGACGTCCAGCCTACCATCCAACTCCTAGAGGACGTCGGCATCCTCTCATAGATGGCAGTTAGCGAGCGCCTCGCACGCCTCCGCGACGCCGTCGGCGGCGACGACGAGCCGGGGCTCTCGCTCGCAGTGCTGGCCGGTGCCGTCGCGGCGTTCGTCTCCCTGCCGCTGATCGGCCTACTCGTCCGCGCGTCGAACTACGGATTCGGCCACCTCGTCGGCCTGCTCACCGAGACCGGCAGCCTCGACGTGCTCGTCAACAGCCTCGTACTCGTGTTCTGGGTGACGCTGGGCTGCGTGCTCGTCGGCGTGCCGCTGGCCGTGCTCACCGTCCAAACCGACCTCCCGGGGCGGCGGTTCTGGACGGTTGTCGCAGCGCTCCCCCTGGTCGTCCCGAGCTATATTGGCGCGTTCACGTTTGTCTCCGCGTTCGGCCCGCAGGGCGACCTCGCGGACGCACTCGCCCCGTTGGGCGTCGAACGCATCCCCGCCATCTACGGGCTCCACGGCACCGCGCTCGTGCTGATTCTGTTCACGTACCCGTACGTCTTCCTCACCACGCGGGCCGCGCTGCTCTCCTTCGACGGCACGCTCGTCGAAGCAGCACGCACCCTCAACCACTCGCGGTGGGAAGCGTTCGAGCGCGTCACCGTCCCCCAGATTCTGCCCGGCGTCACGGCGGGCGCGCTGCTCGCCGCGCTGTACGCGCTCTCGGACTTCGGGACGCCCTCTATCATGCGCTACGAGGTGTTCACGCAGCAGATTTACGTCGCCCAGCGCAGTCTCGGCGTCCCGGAGGGCTACCCCGCGTTGCTCTCGCTCCAACTGCTCGCGGTGGTCGCGGTCGTGCTCGCGTTGGAATCCCGCATCGGGAGCGACGCCAACGCGTCGTACGTCTCCCGGGGCTCCCGCCAGCCCGGCCAAATCACGCTCGGCGCGTGGAAGTGGCCCGCGCTGGCGTTCTGTGCGGGCATCGCCGTGCTCTCGCTGGGCGTGCCGCTGGGCGTGCTCGCGTGGTGGTTCGAGCAGGCCGGCGCCGCGGTCTTCGAGTTCGAGCCAGCGGTCGCGTGGAACTCCCTGAAAGTCGCCGTCGCCGCCGCCGTCGCCGCCTCGCTGCTGGCGCTGCCCGTCGCCGGGTACGCCGCGCGCTCGACATCGCTGTTCTCCACGCTCGCGGACCGCCTCACGTACGTCGGCTACGCGGTTCCGGGCGTCGTCGTCGGCCTCGCGCTGCTGTACCTCTCCACGGAGTTCGCGCAGTCGCTGTACAAGACTGTGCCGCTGCTCGTGTTCGCGTACGTCGTGCGCTTCCTCCCGCAAGCGGTCGGCACCGTGCGCTCCTCGGTTCTACAGGTGGACCCGAAACTCACGGAAGCCGCGCGCACGCTCGGCCGGTCGCCGTTCGGCGCGTTCCGGAAGGTGACGCTACCGCTCATCGCGCCCGGCGTCGCCGCCGGCGCGGCGCTGGTCTTCCTCACGACGATGAAGGAGCTTCCAGCGACGCTAATGCTGAGTCCGATAGGCTTTGAAACCCTCGTCTCGTACATCTGGCTCGTTAGAGGGGCCGGCTCGTACGGCGCGGCCGCGATACCCGCGCTCGTGCTCGTGGGCGTGTCCGCGCTCTCGATGGTCGTCATCCTCGCACAGGAACGATACAATGGCTGACAGCGAACTCACGACGAACGCGGCGGTCGAGCCCGACACAGACGGACCGACCGACGCCGCCGACGCGGTCCTCGAACTCGACGGCGTGACCAAGGAGTACGGCTCCGAGACTGCGGTCACGGACCTCTCGCTGTCCGTCCGCGACGGTGAACTCCTCACACTTCTCGGGCCGTCGGGCTGCGGGAAGACGACGACGCTACGCATGCTCGCCGGCCTCGAACGCCCCAGCGAGGGCGTCATCTCGCTGGCGGACGAGGAAGTCGCCGGGCCGTCAACGTTCATAGAGGCCGAGTCCCGCGGCGTCGGCATCGTCTTCCAGGACTTCGCGCTATTCCCCCACCTCTCGGTCCGGGAGAACGTCGCGTTCGGGCTCACCGACCGCGACGGCGACGCCGCCGACGAGCGCGTCGACGACCTCCTCGACCTCGTGGACATGCCCGGGATGGGCGACCGCTCGCCCGACCAGCTCTCGGGCGGCCAACAGCAGCGTGTCGCACTCGCGCGCAGCCTTGCGCCCGAACCCGACATCCTGCTGCTCGACGAACCGTTCTCGAATCTGGACGTCCGGCTGCGCGTGGAAATGCGTGAGGAAGTCCGGCGCATCCTCAAGGAGGCCGGTGTCACGGCTGTCTCCGTCACCCACGACCAGGAGGAAGCGCTCTCCATCTCGGACCGCGTTGCAGTGCTCAACGACGGCCAACTCGAACAGATCGGCGACCCCGAGGAAGTGTTCGAACACCCCGAGTCGCGCTTCGTCGCGTCGTTCCTTGGACAGGCCGGGTTCCTCTCCGCGCGCGTTGGCAGCGACACCGTCGACACCTCTATAGGGAGCTACGACCGCACCCTCCTGAAGGGGCTCGCGGATGGCTACGCGGGCGCGATGGTTGACGTACTCGTGCGCCCGGACGACCTCCGCGCCGTCCCCGAGAACGAAGCCAACGCCAACGGCACAATCGTCCGCCGACAGTACACCGGCCCCTCGTTCATCTACCACGTCGAACTGGACAACGGCGATCTCGTACGTTGCCTCCACAACCACGCTGAGGACATGACAGTCGGCGAACCCGTCACCGTCGACCTCGTCGCCGACCACTCGCTGGCGTGGTACCCCAAGCAAGGATGACGGGCGGGCGCATCCGCCGACTCGTCGCTTGCGTCCGCGGCAGTCAGTTTCTCGCGCCCGCCGCGCTCGCGGTTGTCGCCGCGCTCGCGGCGTACGCACTCTCCGTTACCGTCTTTCCATACCACTCCACGAACCACGACGAAGCTGTCTACCTCCAGCAGGCAGCGATGCTGCTGGACGGCAAACTGTTCCTCCACCCGCCCGTCGAGGGCTCGTTCCGCCCGTGGTTCTTCGTCGACTCGCCCCGAGGCCTCTACTCGAAGTACTCACCCGTCGTCCCGGTTTTCTACGCGCTCGGCGAAATTGTGGGCGCGTATCGGTACGCGCTCCCCGCCGTCGCCGCCGCCAACGTCGCGCTCCTCTACGGCGTCGTCCGCGAGGCCTTCGACCACCGCACGGGGCTGCTCGCCGCCGTGGTGCTGTTGTGCTCGCCGCTGTTCCTCGTGCAGTCCGCCGTCTTCCTCCCGTACGCGCCCACGACGATGCTGAACCTCGCGTTCGCGCTCGCGTACTTCCGCGCCGAACGCACCGGGAGCACTCGCTGGGCTGCCGTCGCGGGGGCCGCGGTCGGCCTCGCGTTCTTCTCGCGCCCCTACACCGCAGTCCTGTTCGCGACGCCGTTCATCGTCCACGCCGTCTGGACACTCCGCGAACCGCTCCAGAATCGCCACCTCTCCCCGCTATTTCGGCGCCGCGTCGCGACTGCCAGCCTCGGTCTCTGCGGCGTCGCCGTCACGCTCGCGTACAACGCCGTCGTTACGGGTGACCCGCTGATGTTCCCATATCAGGCGTTCGCGCCGCTGGACGGCCTCGGCTTCGGCCGCCGCGAGATACTGAACCACGAAATCCAGTACACCCCCAGGCTCGCGCTGCGCGCGAACGCCAGCGTCCTCGAACAGTTCGTCACGGAGTGGGCGCCACTCGGCGTTCTCGGCGTGCCGCTGGCCGCCGTCGGCGCGCTCGTGACGCAACGGCGTGGGTGGTCGTGGCAGCAGGCCGTGCTCGCGGGCGTCGCCGTCACCGTCGTCGTTGGGAACATCTACTTCTGGGGGAACTTCAACGTCCTCGGAGACGTCGAGGACCCGAACGGCCTGATTACGACGCTCGGGCCGTACTACCACTTCGACCTGCTCGTACCCGTGAGCGCGTTCGCCGCGGCGGGCGTGCTCGCTGCCGCCGACGGTGTTCGCGACGCGGCTACGAACCGACTTTCGACGAGCCGCGCCGTCACAGTCACGCTCGCCGTCCTCCTCGTTTCGAGCGCGGCGCTCGGCGGCGTGGCGGCGTCGGCGACCGCCGAGCAGGTGCGGGACAACGCCGAACTCACCGACCACTACGAGGCCGCCTACGAGCCGTTCGAGCCGCGGCCGCCCGCGAACAGCGTCGTCTTCCTCCCGGACCCGTACGGTGACTGGCTGAACCACCCGTTCCAACCACTCCGCAACGGTCCGGGCTTCGACGGGCGCACTGTTTACGCGCTCGACGAGCGGCCGCTTGACATCGCCGCCGAATATCCGGACCGCGTACTCTACCGGTACGTCTACCGTGGGTCGTGGTCGCCGTACGGCGACGACCCCGTCGACTCCGACCTCCGGCGAATCCACGTCGCATCGGGCGACTCGCTGACCGTGAACGCGGAACTGGGGCTGCCGTCGTGGACGGAGACGGTGACGCTCACGCTATCGGCGGCCGATGAAGAGACGTACGTTACGCTCACGCCACAGAACGCGTCGCGCGCGAACGTCGACCTTGTGGTCGCGGACGGCCGAATGCGACTGTCGGCCGGCGATGAGACCACGTCGATACCGGTCGAGGACGGAGTAAGTGTCGTGCTGGACGCGCACGTCGACGGCGGCTACGGCGCGGGGTTCGCGTACCGCGTCCGGTTCCCCATTGAGCGAGCCGACGGGGAGTACCAGACGTTGACGCCGTACCGCGAACTCTGCACAGACCTGCGGAATTGCGAGGGTGGCGCCGCGTACGTGCCCGGCGTCGGGCCGGACGGCGCCTACGTGAACACGTCGGTGACTCCGAGTCCGTCGAAGTCTGGGGAACTCCCTTGAGGCAAAAACAACCCTGAGAGTCCCTATCTGACCGTGGATAGGAGTCCCCCGGGGGCTTGGCACTCCCAGTACTCCCACCCACTCAGTCCGTGAACCGTCAGTTAGATTCGCACTGACTGGCTGGTCGGTGAGACTGTCAAACCTGGCACTCCCACCGCTCGGGATTCCTCCCCGTGAACGCGGAGGAGGATATCAATGCAGCAGCCCGTGGAGCCGTTCCTCCACACACACTTTCAGAATAGATCCCATGATTTCGGCGCCGCCCGAGAGCGGGTCAAGTTTCGTCTCGCCGAGGCGCTCGTCGTACTCGATGGGGACCTCGATCACGTCGTAGTCCCGGCAGAGCGGTCGAATCAGCAGCTCCGCGGAGAGACCCGTGTTCTGCGTCCAGTCGATGTCCTGGATAACGTCGCGGCGGTACGCGCGCATCCCCGTGGTGGTGTCGTGAACGCGCTCGCCGACGAATAGCGACGCGATGGCGGCGAACGTGGCGTTACCAAGGCGGTTGACGGCGGGCATCTCGTCGGCACCCCAGTAGAGACGGTCGCCGCTGACGACGTCGTACCCCTCGTTGACGTACTCGAGGAAGTCCGGGATGCGCTCCATCGGGTAGGTGTCGTCGCAGTCGGTCGTGATCACGACCTCGGTGTCGGCCTCGTACAGCGCCGAGCGGACGGCGACGCCGTAGCCTAGCGGTTCCTGTTCGACGACGCGAGCGCCGTGATTGCGTGCGATTTCAGGCGTTCGGTCGGACGAGCTGTCGACGCAGACAACGGATGCGCGGCCGTCCGTGACGTTGTCGATGTCTTCGAGGACGGTCGCAATTGCGGCTTCCTCATTGTACGTTCCCATGACGACGGTAACGTCGTCGAGCGTGTACGGCGCCTCTGACTCGGACATGACAGCCGGTAGGACGCCCCGTTATTTTAGGCTTACCAAAAAGTCCGGTCGGCAACAAGCGTTGACATCCTCCCCTCCTTGAACGACGGAGATTTTCAACTTGCAACATCCATAAATAGGTACACGTCGAAGGTTCGCCAGACCCGCGGTACGCGGACAACTATGACAGGGGAAGGTTCGGACGACGCAAGCGCCGACGAAGCCACAGTGCTGGTCGTCGACGACGAGGAAGGACTCGCCGACCTCTACGCCATCTGGCTCCGCGACCGATACACCGTCGAGACCGCCTACGACGGCGAAGCCGCCCTCACCGCCCTCGACGAGGACGTCGACGTGGTCCTACTGGACCGACAGATGCCTGGCGTCTCCGGCGACGACGTCCTCGATACCATCCGTGAGCGCGGCCTCGACTGCCGCGTCGCGATGGTAACCGCCGTCGAGCCCGAACTCGACATCGTCGACCTCGGTTTCGACGACTACCTACGCAAACCCGTCGACCGCGAGACCCTCCGCGAGACCGTCGACCGCCTCCTCCGCCGCTCGGCCTACGACGAGACCGTCCAACGGTACTTCGCCGCCGCCCGGAAACACGCACTACTCACCGAGTCCAACGATCCGAGCGTCACCGAATCGACGGAGTTCGAAACGCTCGAAGACCGCCTCGACGACCTCCGGAGCCGGCTCGACGACGTTGTCGATGAGTTCGACGAGGACGACTACGAAGTCCTGTTCCGCCGGCTCTCAGCCGATGACGAGTGACCGCGACTACCGTAGCGACCTCCTCTCCTACGCCACTGAAGTTGCGAGCGCCGACGACGTGGAAGCGGTCTACGACGCGATGGCCGACGCCGCAGAGGCGGCGTTCGACTTCTCCTCGGCAGTCGTCGAAACCGAGGCCAACGGAATGCTGGCCGTGCGCTCGTGGAGCGGCCACGCGCCAAGCGTCGACGGCATCCCCACCGACGAGGGCATCGCCGGGGAGACTTACCGTACCGGCGAACCCCAGCTAGTCGCGGACATCCACGAGGACCCCCGCATCACGGACCCGCCAGTCGGTACGCCACAGTCCGTCGTCAGCGTCCCCATCGGCGACATCGGCGTCTTCCAAGCGGGCATGGACGAACCCGAGGGCTTCGATGAGGACGACGTCGAACTCGCGGAGCTGCTCGCCTCCCACGCCTATCAGGCCGTCCAGCGCATCCGCTCACAGCGCGACCTCCGTGAGAGCGAAGCGCGCTTCCGCGAACTGTTCGAACAGAACGACGACGCACTCGTACTCTACGATGTCACTGCCGACGGTGACACCGAAGTCCGCCTCGTCAACGACGCCGCGGAGCGCGTCGTCGGCACCGACGAAGCCGACCTCCAGGGGAAGTCGCTGGCCGCGTGCTTCGACGCGCACCCTGAGCAGTTCATCCCCGGAAACGGCGCAAAGACGTTCGAAGCCGGGTTCGCCGGTGACGGCCGCATCTTCGAGGTCACGGTCAAGCAGTTCCTCCACCAGGACGGCCCGGATGCGTTCGCGGTCGTCAGCGACGTCACCGAGCAGCGCCACCGCGAGCACACCCTCACCGGGCTCCACGACGCGACTCGGCGGATGCTCGTAGTGGACGACCGCGACGACATCGCCGCAGTCATCGTGGAGGCCGCCGACGACCTCCTTGAACTCCCGTACGTCGGCGTGTTCTACGCCGCGGCCGACGCCGGTGAACTCCGGCCGGCGTCCGTCTCCGACCCCGTCACCGGCGACACGCCGCCGACGTTCGAGGCCGGCGAGAGCCTCGCGTGGGACGTCTACGAATCCGGGGAACCAAAAACGTTCACGGACGTCCACAGGCAGCCCAACGTCCACAACCCCGAGACGGTCATCCGCGAGGAGATAATCCACCCGCTGGGCGACCACGGCGTCCTGATGATTGGCGCGACCGACGCCGGGAGCTTCGACAGTACCGACCACGACCTCGTGCGCGTGCTCGCAACGAACGCCGAAGCCGCCCTCGACCGCGCCGAGCGCGTCCGCCAACTCCGCCGCCGAGAAGCCGACCTGCGGCGCGAACACAGCCGACTCGCGGCGCTGTTCGAGAACGTCCCCAGCCCCACAGCGAGCTTCGTCGTGGAGAATAACGAACCACTCGTGCGCGCGGTCAACCCCGCCTTCGAGGACGTGTTTGGCTACAGCGAGGACGAGCTCGTCGGCGAGAACATCGACGACTACATTATTCCCGCCGAGGAGCAGGCCGAGGCCGACGAATACAACCAGAAGCTCTTCGACGGCCAGAACATCAACGTCGAAGTCCGCCGCGAGACCGCCGACGGGCCTCGGGACTTCCTACTTGACGTCGTGCCGTTCCGCCTTGACGAGCCAAACATCCACGGCTACGCGATGTACACGGATATCACCGACCGGAAAGAACACGAGCGCGAACTCGAACGCCAGAACGACCGCCTCGAGGAGTTCGCGAGCATCGTCAGTCACGACCTCCGCAACCCCCTCAACGTCGCCCGCGGCTACCTCGAACTTGCCGAGCAGACCGGCGACGACGAGTACTTCGAGCGCATGGACACATCGCTGGATCGCATGCACGAAATCATCGAGAGCGTGCTCGCGCTCGCGCGCCACGGCCGCAGCCTCGACGACGTCCGTGAGCTGTCACTCTCGGAGGCCGCCGACGACGCGTGGGCGAACGTCGACACCGCGGACGCCACCCTCAACGTCGCCGACGACGCCACGCTGGAAGCTGACCCCTCGCGGTTGGGTTCGCTCCTGGAGAACCTGTTTCGGAACGCCATCGAACACGGAGGCCGCGACGTAGCCGTGTCCGTCGGTTGCCTCGACGGCGTCCCAGGCTTCTTTGTCGAGGACGATGGCCGCGGCATCCCGTCCGAGCGCCGCGAGCGCGTCTTCGAAAACGGCGAAACCAGAAACGAGGACGGCACAGGGTTCGGGCTCGCCATCGTGAAGAACATCGCGGAGGCCCATGGCTGGACGGCCAGCGTTACCGACGGCGCGGACGGCGGCGCACGCTTCGAGTTCCGGGTGTAGGCGTAGATTGGTCTGCGATGCCTATCGCTTACATCCACCCCTGAAGAGGTGGGCTTCCGCTAACACCGCTGTCAAGTCACCTGTTCGTCGCCCTCGCCGTACGCGTGGTGGGCGTCCGCATCCAAAATCGCGCGGACTTCGTCAACGGCGTGCCAGATGTCATCGAAGCCGACGTAGTACGGGGAAGGCGCGACGCGGACGACGTTCGGTGGGCGGAAGTCCACAACGACGCCCCGATCACGGAGCGCACGGCTGAGCTTCCCGGCGTCGGGGTGTTCGACGGCGACGTGGCCGCCACGGCGCTCGGCCTCGCGGGGCGTCCCAATTTCACACTCGGGGAGACGTGCATCCACGAGGCTGACGAGGTAGCGCGTCAACTCGACGGAGCGCTCGCGAAGCGAGTCGACGCCCGCAGCCTCGGTGACGTCGAGCGTCCCGAACAGTGGCGCGGCGGCGAAGACAGGCACAGTCCCGATTTGGAACGCAGCAGCGCCGCGTGCGGGGTCGAACTCGGGAGCGAGATCGAACTGCGTCCCGTCCGCATTCCCCCACCAGCCCGCCATCGCAGGCGAGCGGTCGAAGTGGTCCTCGTGGACGTAGAGGCCGCCGATGGCACCGGGGCCGGCGTTGAGGTACTTGTAGCTACACCACACCGCGAAGTCCACGCCGTCGAAGTGGAGGTCGTGGTCGACGACTCCAACCGAGTGCGCGAGGTCGAACCCCGCGAACGCGTCGTGCTCGTGGGCGATGTCGGTGATGGCTTCGACATCGAGCAGTTGGCCGCTACGATAGAGCACCGACGGCATGAACACGATGGCGGTATCGTCGGTCACGGCATCCGCGATTGCGTCCGTCTCGATTATGCGGCCGTCGTCGCTCTCCACGATGACGAGGTGCTCGTCGGGGTCGAGGTGTCGCGCTCGCAGTTGGGAGCGAATCGCGTAGTGGTCGGTCGGGAAGTCCAGTTCGTTGACGACTACCTCGGTGCCATTGGCGGCATCAAGGAACGTCCCGACGAGTGCGTGGATGTTCACGGTGGTGGAGTTTGCGGCGACGCACTCGTCGGGCTTCGCGCCGACCACGTCGGCGAGCCGGTCGCCGAGACGCTCGCCGTACTCGAACCATGGCGGGTCCGCCTGTGTCCACCCCTCGATGCCGTACTCCTTCCACTGCGTGAGGGCGCGCTCCAGGGCAGCCTCGGCGTCCTGGCCGTGGACGCCGAGGCTGTTCCCGTCCATGTAGACGGTGTCCTCGGGCACGGAGAAGCGCTCGCGGAGCCCAGTCAGCGACGACTCGGCGTCCCGCATCCGGGCGGCCGACAGCGACGCGTCGAACTCGTCCATGTCTCGTCATCCCCGCCGAGCGCCGAGAACGTTGTGGACCGCGTCCCGAACGTTCAGGTGCCAGCGACGAGACGCTCACCCGTGACCGCACTCGACCCTGAACTCGCCGCGGCCATCGAGGACGTCGAGGCCGTCGGCGTCCCGGAGTGGCACCAGCTCTCGGTCGCGAACGCGCGCCGCGTCGAGGACGACGTGTTCACGCCCGACCAGCGCCGCGACGTGGCGTTCGTCCGCGACCTCGCGTTCGCCGGGCCGGACGGCGACATTCCGGTTCGCGTCTACCACGACGACCCCGACCGGCCCGCGCCCGTCGTCGTCTTCTACCACGGCGGCGGCTGGACGCTCGGCACGCTCGATTCCATCGGCGGCGTCTGCCGCGAAGTCGCGGCGCGCGCCGGCTGTGTCGTCGTCAGCGTGGACTACCGGCTCGCGCCCGAACACCCGTTCCCCGAGCCGCTTGACGACGCGTACGCGGCGCTGGAGTGGACCATCGAGACCGCCGACGCGTTCGGCGGCGACCCAGAGCGCGTCGCCGTCGCGGGGACGAGCGCGGGCGGGAACCTCGCGGCCGCCGTCGCGCTGCGCGCCCGGGACTTCGACGGCCCCGAAATCACATCCCAGCACCTCCTCTACCCGATGACGGACCGTGATACCACCCGCCCCTCCTACGGGGAACACGGCGACGGCCCGCTGTTGACGCGCGCGGACATCGAGTGGTTCTGGAAGAACCGCTTCCGGAGCCCTGTTGACGCCGCGAACCCGTACGCGAGCGTCCTACGCGCCAACCACGCTGACCTCCCGCCCGCGACGGTCGTCACGGCGGGTCACGACCCACTCCGCGACGAGGGCCGCGCGTACGCCGACGCACTCGACGACGCGGGGACACCAGTCGAACGCCTGCACTTCCCGACGATGGCCCACGGTTTCCTCAGTCTCAGCGACGACGTGGCAGTGGCCGACGACGGGCTCGACACGGTCGCTACGCACATCCGAGCGCTCGGGTGACCCGGTCGGTTCGACGCACATATCCACGTCGGGCGGCGACCTACTCGTGAATGAGTCGCTACCGGACCACGGGCAAGTACCTGCTATTAGCCTCCATCTGGGGGACCGCGTTCATGGCTACGGACGTCGGCCTCGCAGACCTCCCGGCCGTGCCGTTCGCGGCCGTGCGCTTCGACGTCGCCGCCGCGCTGTTGTTTGCAGCCGTCCTCGCCTCTGGCACCGAGTTCCGGCCACGCACCCGCGACGACTACGTCTACGTGCTCGTCGGCGGCGCGCTCATGATTGGCGTCCACCACGCGTTCCTGTTCGCCGGCCAGCAGTATGTCGCCGGCGGCGTCGCTGCCGTCCTCCTCGGCCTCATCCCGGTCGTGACGCCCGCGCTCACGCGAATCGTCTCCACCGACGAGGAGTTCACCGCCGCGACTGCGCTCGGCGTCGTGCTCGGGTTCGCCGGCGTCGTCGTCATCGCGAACCCCGACCCCGCGAACCTCGCGGACGGCGTGCTTGGCGTCGCGCTCGTGCTCGCTTCCGCGCTCGCGTTCGCGCTTGCCGCCGTCCTCACACACAGTCGGTCCCCGTCGCTGCCGTTCCTCGCGACGCAGGCGTGGATGATGGCCGTCGGCGCGCTCGTCCTCCACATCGCCGTGCTCGCGCTCCCCAGCCAGTCGTTCGCGGCCGCGACGTGGACGCCCTCCGCGCTGGGCGCTATCGCATACCTCGCCGTCGTTGCCGGCGCGGGCGGCTTCCTGCTGTACTTCACGCTCCTAGACGACCTCGGCCCCATCGAAATGAGCTTCATCGAGTACGTGATTCCGGTGTTCGCGGCGCTGGCAGGCTGGCTCGTCCTCGGCCAGGAAGTAACCGCCACCACCGCGACCGGCTTCGTGTTCATCCTCGCAGGCTTCCTCGCCGCGAAGTTTCGGGCCATCAGAACCGAACTCCGGCGCTTCGCCGACGGCAGGCCGTCTCAGCCCGCGGACTAGTTCAGCCCGATGGTTGATAACCGGCGCGTGTACTGTCGCACGAGGTTCCCGTTCTCGTCGTAGAGGACGACGCGGAACTGCTCGCGATCCATCGTCGATTGGACGTTCGCCGCCTCGACGGTGAAGTCGTAGGGCGGGTCGTCGACCGCGAGCAACTGCTCGCCCGCGCTCGTGACGACCACGCGGTCCACGCGCCCGGCGTTCGTGACCTCGCAGACAATAGTTTCGCCGCCGGACTCGGTCGTACACGCCAACTCCGGCTGGGCAGCAGTCGCGCTGTCGGAGGTTCCGATTGCCGACCCGAAGTCCACGGTCATTGCACCCGCCGGGAACGTCCCCGCAATCAGGACGACCGCGAGGAACACCGCCAGCATCGCCGTCGGCAAACGCTTCCCGAAACGCTGGCGCAGCCCCGACGACCGCCGCCACCGCAACGCCAGCGGAATCACGACGAGGTGGTGGACCGGCCCGTAGAGCAGCACGACGAACCCGTACGCCATCGTGTAGTCGAGCACGCGCCAGCCGACGTACGACTGGAGGACGTTCGACCCCGCCCAGAGGAAGCAACCGAGGAAGAGGAGCGCGCCGCTCTTCAGCACCCGCCAACTCACCGAATTCGCGTAGTAGACTGTTTTCGCGGTCCGCCAGCCGTTGCGGACGGCACTGGTGACGCCGGCGAGCGAGGACGGCGACGTTTCGGTCGGATTAGCCACGGCGCATCACCTTGAGTAGTGGTTGGCGGTCGCGGCCGGTGGGGGTTGTCCCGAATATATTTGCCTGCGGTCAGGGGCCGATTTCCCAGACCTGCGAGAGCAGGAACCAATTCAACGCGTACAGCACCACGAACACCGCGAAGAACACGAGCACGAGCACGAACGTCCCACGCATGCTCTGCTCGTGTGGCGGCGCGGCGTCCCCGCTGACCGGCGATATGGCACGGTCCTCGACAATTGGGGGTGTGAACGTGCCGCCAGCGAGGAGCGTGCCGACGGCGATGACGACGAACAGCGCGCCGCCGACGACGGAGAGAATGGCCGCGATGCCGAACACCACGAAGAACGGCTCCGACGGCGAGAAGTCGAACGCCGTCCCGGGAATGTCCATCACGGAGGGGTGGCGGCGTGGCACACCGAACAGCAGGCCGAGGTACATCATCATCAGGCAGACGACGGCCATCGCGCCGCCGTAGAAGAACGGCTGAATCGAGGCGATCCGGCTGGCGAACCAGTCGCGGCCGAAGACCAGCCGGAGCACGTAGTACGCCAGTCCCATGAACGCCAGCGTGGTGCCGGTGACGACGGTGGCGTGGAAGTGGCCGGGGACGGCGAGGTTGTTGTGCCAGCTCATGTTGAGTTGCATCTGCCCCATCATGACGCCGGTGATGCCGCCGAGGAAGCCGAAGAGGATGATGGAGAGAACCGTTGAGGAGAACCCGGGGTCCTTCCACGGTGCGGACCACAGCCAGCCGAACAGCCCGCCGCCCGCACCCTTCCGCCGGCGGCCGGCTTCCAGGCCAGCAGGGATGGCGAATGCGTGAATCATCGATGCGACGACCGCGCCGTAGGCGGCGTAGGAGGTGTTCCACATGCGCCACGACGAGGAGAGCGCGGGGTCGGACATCAGGTGGTGGGCGGCGCCGAGGTTGATGAAGAAGAGATAGAGCACGAAAGCGACGCGGGAAATCTTCTCGGAGGCGACTTCGGCGCCGCCGATGACGTGGGTCATGAAGTACCAGACCGTGATCATCGCCAGCAGGTTGATTTGCTGGCTGCCGTGGCCGATGGTCCAGAACATCTGGCGGTACCACGCCGCGTCGAGGTGTTCGAGGAACCCGATGCGCCAGAGGAACGCGGGCGTGAGTGCGGTGATGCCGCCGACGAGCGCCTCCAGCGCGATGACGCCCGTGATGAACGCGCCGAACGTGATGAGCGGTAGCGTTTTGCTGGGGTGTTCGCGCTTCTCGTGCCACAGTGTCACAAAGAACGGGACGGCGGCGACGAGCGCGCCCAAGAGGAAGAGCACGGCGCCCGCGAAGTACGGCGCTGGCGACGGTAGCGGGACGTACGACGTGTAGAATGGCGCCTGGTTCGGGAGGTCGTAGGTCGCGATGCTGAAGACGGCAAGCGCGCCGCCGGCCAGCATGATGCCGTAGCCCGCCCAACCGAGTCGTGGGAGGGAGAGTTTGCGGCCGAGGACGAACGGCCCGCCGACGTAGAGGATGGCGATTTCCATGAACACCATCCAGAATAGAATCATGAACCACGCGTGCAGGCTCGTGAACCGGTAGTACTGCCCGGGGTCGAGGAAGCCGATGGCCTCCCAGCGCGTCAGTGCGACCGTGAGCGCGAACGCGCCGCCAACCGCAAGTGAGACGATGGCGGTCACGCCGAACAGTTTCACGAGGTCTTCGGCCGACTTGTGGACCGTCAGGCCCGTAACGTCGCACTCCCGGAAGCCGTCCTCGTCGTAGTCGAACGTGCTCAAGCCGAACATCTCAGACCACCTCCACAACGCCCTTCATCCCCATGCCGACGTGGGGCTCGCAGTAGTACTCGTAGACGCCCTGCGCGTCGAACGTGAACGAGTGGCTGTACCCCTCATTCTCGAAGGCATCGACGCCCTCCCAGTCCGCGCCATCGGGCTGGGACTCCACGAGGACGTTGTGGTTGTCCGACACCCACTCGAAGGACACCGTCGTCCCCGACGACACCTGGACAGCGGTCGGCGCGAACGCGTACGGGCCGCCGTTGCCGTCCGCGCCGACCTCCACGGTCACCTCGCTCTGGTCGGTGGCGTCCGCCGGCTCGCCGTCGAACTCCGTCTCGCCGCCGCGCGCGTCGCTCGTGAACCAGCCGCCGTAGGCCGCATCGGAGGATTCGCTGCCGCCGCTGCCGGTCTCGACGGGTTCGTGGTCCTGCACGACGAACGTCCCGTGCATCGAGCGGTGGCCGACGCCGCAGAACTCGTTGCAGACGACGTGGTAGGTGCCCGTCTCGTCGAAGGACATCTCCACGACCCACTCGTAGCCCGGGAGAATCTGGAGGGAAATCTGCTTGCTGAGATTCCCCTCCGGGCGCACGCCGAAGCCGTGCTGGACGTCGTAGGAGCCGAGGTGGAAGTTGTACGTCTCGCCCGGCCGCAGGACGACCGGCAGGCCGTCCCACGCCCACTGGAGCGCGCCGACGTAAACGTCGTTGCCGTCCGGCACGAGCAACTCCTCGCCGTCTACTTCGAGCGTGCCCGCCGCCTCCTTGAACGACTGGACCTTCTGCCGGTAGCGCTCCGTGCTCACCTCGTAGGTCTGGCCGGTCTGGTTCTGCTCGCCGACCTGCGTCCAGCCGAGCATCCAGCCGAACATCGACACCGCCCACGCGCCCGAGATGCCCAGCCAGATTGACTCCCGGCGATTGACCGACTGGTTCCACCAGTGGCCCTCCGGCGACTCCAGCGGGGAGTGGTCGTCGTCGCTCATCGTGTCACCCCGCGGGAACCGTGAAAATGTCGATTACACCCCACAAGACGTACGAAACCACGAAGTAGAGGATGGCCGCGCCCGCCAGCAGCCACTCGCTGTCGAGCAGTTGTTGGGGCCACGGCGCGCTCCCGTCGTTCGCGTCACCCGACATAGTGGAGCGTCGTGACGCACCCTCGGAGGAAGTTGTCCCGAACGAGTTCGTCCGGATTCCCAGTAGTTGATAATGCGGCTTCCCCGTTCGGCGTCGGGAACGAAAGTTAGGCCTCTGCTTCCAGCCAGTCCAGTTGCGCGTTCAGTTCTTTGCGGCGCTGGCGCTGGATGACCGTCGCGTCGAGGACGTCGCCGACGAGCGGGACGTCGAGCGCGAACTCCGTGTGCGCCGTGACGTCGGACTCGTCGCCGCCCGCACGCGGTTCGACCGTGTACGTCGTCCACATCGCCTCGAAGATGCCCTCGCGTTGTTCGTGGGCGACGTCCGCGCCCTCGCGTTCGACGGCGACGAGTTCCAGTTCGATTTCCGCGAGACCCACTTGGTTGGCCACGCGAATCGTCTCCCCGTCGACTTCCACGTGGTCGAAGCCCGCGGACTCGACGAACGCTTCCACGTCCGCCATCGCGTCCCGGACGGATTCGGGTGGCGCTGCGACGCGCCGCGTCTCCGTGACTTCGTTCATAGAGTGGCGTTCGCGGCGCTGCCAAAAGCAGATTGCCCACGCTCCCAGCCCGCGGGAACGTCAGTCGTCGGCGGGCGCTTCCGCGTCGCCGAGCGTGCCAGCGGCCGCCTCGTCGGTGGCCGGCCGCACGCGCACCGCGCACTGCTTGAAGTTCGGCTCGTCCGAGCGCGGGTCGGTCTCGGGGAGCGTCAGCGCGTTCGTCTCCGGGTGGTGAATCGGCAGCCAGACGAGGCCCGTCGGCACGGCGTCGTCGACCTCCATGCGCACGGGGACGTTCGCGCGGCGGGACTCGACGACCGCGACGTCGGCGTCCGCCGCGATGTCGGCAGCCTCGACGGTCTCAGGGTTAATGCGTGCGAGCGGATTCGCTGGTGCGTCCTCGCCCCGGGAGCGCACGCCCGTGTTGTAACCGTCCGCCTCGCGAGCGGTCGTCAACGTCAGCGGGTACGTCTCGTTGGTCGGCTCGGGGAGTCCCTCGTGGCGTCCAGTCGAGAACCGAGCTTTCCCGGAGGGCGTCGGGAACGACCAGTCGCCGTCGTCGTAGTAGCGGTAGCCGCCCTCCGAGACGGCGTCCGGCGCGGGCCACCTGACTGCTTGCTGGTCGTCGAGGCGCGCGTAACTGATGCCCGAGAGGTCCGCCAACGTGCCCGCCGTCAGCGCCGCGAGTTCGTCGAAAACATCCCGGGGGTCGGGGTCGCCGAGGAGTCCGGGCACGAGCAGCTCGCCGATGGTCGTGATGATGTCGAGGTCAGTGCGCACGTCCGGCACGAGGTCCGACGCGGGCCGGATGCGGGAGACGCGGCGCTCCATGTTCACCGCCGTCCCCGAGGACTCGCCCCACGTCGCCGCCGGCAACACGATGTCCGCGAGTTCCGTCGTCTCCGTGTGGAAGGCGTCCTGCGCGACGAGGAACGCGTCTTCGAGGTGCTCGCGCGCCGCAGAGGCGTCCGGCAGGCCCGCAGCGGGGTTCGTCGCAACCGTCCAGACCGCCTCCACGGGGCCGTCGTCGATGGCGTTCACGAGGCCGACCGGCCCCGGCCCGGGGTCGTCGGGGAGCCGTTCGACCGGGACGTTCCACGCCTCTGCGACGACGTGGCGCTCGTCCGGGTCCGTGAACGACCGCATCCCCGGCCACGACCCCTTCGAAGAGCACACGCGCGTGCCCATCGAGTTCGCCTGCCCGGTCAGCGAGAACGGGCCCGTACCCGGGCCGAGGTTCCCGGTCGCGAGACAGAGGTCCACGAGCGCGCCCGCCGTCTCCGTCCCCTGCGTGCTCTGGTTGACGCCCATCCCCCAGTAGACGAGCGTCTGCTCCTGGAAGGCGTCCGCGAGTTTGTCTACCGTCTCTATATCGACGTCGGCGGTCGCCGCTGCGTCCTTCGGGTTCGGGAGGTCACCGCGTAACTCCTCGAAGCCCGTCGTCGCCTCCTCGACGAACTCCTCGTCGACGTCGCCGCGCTCGACGACGCGAGCAAGCACGGCCCGCGCGAGCGCGAGGTCCGTCCCCGGTTCGAGCGCGACGTGTTCGTCGGCCCCCTGGGCGGTCTTCGTGCCGACCGGGTCCACGACCACGAGTTCGCTGTCGTCTTCGGTCGCGCTCCCGGAGATCCAGCGGAACATCACCGGGTGGGCGACCGCCGGGTTCGCGCCCCAGACGACGTGCGTCTTCGCGTCCTCGATGTCGTCGTACGTGCACGGCGGCGCGTCGCTGCCGAACGCGTCGTAGTAGGCGGTCACCGCGCTCGCCATGCAGAGTGTCGTGTTGGCGTCGTAGTAGCGCGTGCCGAACCCGCCGCGTGCGAGTTTGCCGAGCGCGTACGCCGCCTCGTTGGTCTGCTGGCCGCTCCCGAGCACGGCGACGCTGTCGTGGTCGCGGTCGAGGGCGTTCCCGAACTCGTTGGCGATGCGCGAGAGCGCCACGTCCCACGTCGTCGGCTGGAGGTCGCCGTCCATCCGGACGAGCGGGCGCGTCAGCCACGTTCCCTCGGGGTCTTTCGTCTCCTCGACGCCGCGCGAGCACGCCAGCCCGCGGTTGACGGGGTGAGTCACGTCGCCGCGCACGGTCCCGATGCCGTAGCCGGCGTCCACGCGGTCGGTGAGGTGGCCGCAGCCGACCGCACACCGCATGCACGTGGTCTGGACCGGCTCACTCACGCGTCGTCCACCTCGGCGGAGCGGTCGGCGTTCGCCGGGAACAGTTCGGGCGCGACGTCCATCGGTGCCGTCGACACCGTCGCGTCGTCAGTCATCGCTCTCGGTGGCCAGCGGCGTGCCGTCGGCGGCGGTCGGTGCCGGGCTGTCCCCCTCCGCGAACGGGTACCACGACTGCTTGGCGTCGTAGAGGCAGGGGTCGGTGTACCCTTCGACCTCCTCGGGTTCCGCGAGTTCGACGATGGTCTCGTGGCCGGTCGCCTCCACCCACTCGCGGAACGTCTGGCCGTCCTCGCGGAGCGCGGCGTACGCCCGCACGAGGTTCGCGATCATCCCCGGGAGTTCGTCGGCGGGCACGCGCTGGCGGACCCAGTCGATGAATGTCGGCTCCTCGCCGACGCCGCCGCCGACGCCGACGTCGACGGCTTCGACCATCTCGCCGTCCTTGCGCGCGCGCATCCCCTGGAGGCCGATGTCCGCGGTCATCGCCTGCCCGCAGTCGGCGGTGCAGCCCGAGAAGTGCATCTTGATGCGGTCGACGTCGTCGGGGACCTCGACGTTGTCCCCGAGCCAGCGCAGCAGCCGCGCCATCCGCGCCTTCGTCTCCGTGAGCGCGAGCGAACAGAACTCCGTGCCAGTACAGGCCATCGCGCCCTGCTCGAAGGGGTTGGGCTCGGGCTGGTGTTTGTCCAGCAGCGGCTCTGCGAGCAGGTCGTCGAGGTCCTCGTCCGCGACGTCCGTGATGATGGGGTTCTGCCGGCGCGTCAGCCGGACTTCCCCGCTGCCGTACTCGTCGGCGAGGGCCGCGAGTTCGATTGCTTCGTCGGCACGCAGCCGCCCGAGGGCGACGCTGATGCCGACGTAGTTCTGCCCGTCTTTCTGATCGTAGACGCCGACGTGGTCGTGCGCGCCGCGCTCGGACGGCTTGCCGGCGTTGTACGTGTACTCTCCGCGGAAGTCCGTGCCCGCGGATTCGAGGTCGAAGTCCAGGCGCTCGTCGAGCGCGTCGCGAATCTCGTCGGTGCCCCACTCGTCGACGAAGAAGCGCCCGCGGTTCTTCGAGCGGTTCTCGCGGTTGCCCTCCTCGTGGTACAGTTCGACGAACGCGCGCACGGTGTCGTAGGCCTGGTCGCGCGTGACGAAGATGTCGAGTGGGCGTGCCGCGCGGGGCTCACGGCCACCGAGCCCGCCGCCGGCGCGGACGTTGAAGCCCTTGACTTCCTCCCTCTCGACGAATTTGTGCGCGGGTTCGAGGCCGATGTCGTTGAGCGCGTCCTGCGCGCAGCCCTCCCGGCAGCCCGTCACCGAGATGTTGAACTTCCGGGGCATGTTCGCGAGGTCGTCGTCCCCGCGGATGCCGTCCTGAATCTCGTCCAGGAGTTCGCGGCTCTCGACGTACTCGTCGGCCTTCCCGGCGACCGGACAGCCGGAGATGTTGCGCATCGTGTCCCCGCCCGCCGAGCGCGAGGAGACACCCACAGATTCGAGTTTCTCCCAGATTTCGGGGATGTCTTCGAGTTTGAGCCAGTGCAGTTGGATGGACTGGCGGGTCGTGAGGTCGATCCACCCGTTCCCGAATTCGGGGTTCTCGGCGGGCCCCTGCGCGTAGTCGCGGGCGACCTCGCCGATGGCCCGGAGTTGGTCGGGTTCGAGGACGCCACCGCAGTTGGTCAGCCGCATCATGAAGTAGCTCTCCTGGCCGCCGCGCTGGTGGAACACCCCCCAGAACTTGAACCGGGAGAACCACTCGTCGTGTTCCTCCTCGGGAATCGCCTCCCAGCCGCGCTCGGCGAACTCCTCGAGCTGTGATCTGACTTCGTCACCGTACTGCTCGGCCTTCCACTCTTCTTTCTTGTGTGGCATTGTGGTTTGTGTTTGGGCTCGTTTTCCGGATATATCCGGACGACCGTCGCGTCTAATACAGTTAGATGGGTCTCTAGTCTAGATAATAAAGGTCAGCGTTGAAAAAGTCGAATTACGGTACGCGTATACAGACGAACGTCAGAATCTAAAGGACCTTATACAGATATATTTGCCACCTACCCGACGAGTATGCCACGTACGACCACTAAATCGTCTTTTGTATTGACGTTCGTGAACGAATCTGCCGAGGCGACGTCGACGACCACTGGGTCGAGGCGCGCGAGCGCATCGGCCAGCCGACGCGACCCGTTCGCGAGCGTCCGGTCGCACGCGAACCGTGCCGCGTGGCGGCCGTAGACGGCGTGTAACGGCTGTAGGTGGCCGTCTGCGCGCGGGACCGCAGCGGTGTCCACCTGCTCGAAGAGCCGCTCGAATAACTCGGGGTCGGCCAGCGGCATGTCGCAGGCGACGACAGCGACCGCGTCGCCACGTGCAACTCGGAGTCCGGTCCGCATTCCCGCGACGGGGCCCTCGTCGGGAATCGGGTCGACTGCTAAACGATAGTCGAGCCCATCGAGGGCCTCTGTAATCGCCACGCGCTGGTCGTCCCGGCAATTCACGACGAGCTCGTCGGTGACACTGTCGACTCGCTCGGCGACGCGGCGCACCATCGGTTGTTCGTCGACGGCGGCGACGGACTTGTCCGCCTCGCCGAAGCGCGTCGAGTGGCCGCCCGCGAGCACGAGCCCCGTCCGCATCAGTCGTCACCCGGCGCTTCGACCGCCGACGGCGTCGAGTCGCCGAAGCCGGCCTCGTTGGCGACGCTCGCGATTCTCGGCTGGAACACCCACGCAGTCAGCACGAGGATGGGAATCATCGACGCCGCGACCACCGAGTAGCCCGTGTGGAGGCTCGGCATGAACTGCGCGGAGTACACCAGCGGGTAGACGATGCCCCCGATGGTGCCGACGCCGCCGACGACACCCGCGACCGCCCCCGAACTGTTCGGGAACATCGCGGGCACCTGCGCGAAGATGGCGCCCTCCGCGAACGCACAGCCCATCCCGACGAGGAACCCCGCGCCGACCGCGAGCAGCACCTCGCCCGACATTCCGGCGAGCGTCATTCCGAACATCGCGACGACGACGAACGACATCGCCGTGAACGTCCACTGCTCCCGGTAGTGGCCCGTGAAGATTGGGAGGATGTTGCGCTCGGCGCGCGCCAGCCGGTCGCTGACGTAGCCACCGATGGGGCGCAGCAGGCCCGCTGCGACGGAGAACGTCGCCGCGAACGTGCTCGCGAGCACGAGGTTGTTTGTGTCGAATCCCTCGCGGTAGTAGGTCGCGAGCCAGCCGTTCATCGACAGTTCGAGGCCGAACGTCATCACGTACGCGAGCGCGAGGACGAGCGTCCCGTACCGCGTGGCGGTGTGCACCCAGCCCGCGAAACTCGCGCTGTCCTTGGTCGCCTGGCGTTTCTCCTTGCTCTTGGCGGCCTCCCCGAGCGTGAAGTACGCCACCCCGAGCAGAATCGAGACGATGCCCGTGTAGAAGAACGCCGCCCGCCAGTTCGTCGAGAACAGCGGGCCGTTCCAGTTCGTCCCGAACACGCGCGGGAGGATGAGCGCGCCACCCGCAGCGCCGGCGTTCCCGACGCCCGCGTAGATGCCCTCGGCGAGCCCGAGGTTCTCCTCCTCGAACCACTCGGCGACGTGCTGGATACCGACGACGAACGTGATGCCCGCGGTCGCGACGATGAGGCGCTCGACGAAGAACACCTCGTAGGACTGCGCGAACGCCGACGCGATGGAGAACACCGACGGCGCGCCGAATTTGTCCGAGAGCCAGCCGGTCAGCGCGCGCCCGAACGGCGCCAGCCAGATGTTCGCGCTCGCGAGCAGGCCGATTTCCGCCAGCGACAGCCCGAACTCGCTGGCCATCGGCTCCGTGAACGGCGCGAACGAGAACCAGATGAGAAACGAGAAGTTGAACCCGATGGTCGCGAGCAACAGCGTCCGGTACTTGGTCATCCGTATCAGCGCCATGCTACCCCCGCAGTTCCATCCGAACGTCCAACAAATTCGATTTCGCTAAACCGGTCGTCCACTGATTTCACGCTATCCTGGATGTGAGGCCACATCGATACGCGAAAATCGAGCACTACCAACTACATTAACCTACGCGTTGACGTTTAGGCGATAATATCGTCTGCGGGCTAGTGTTCGGCCAGTATTAGGATGTATACAACCACATTAAGGATTTTGAACGGGCAGTTGTCGGCGGGAAAAGAGTACGAATGCCGAATAAGTTCGGCGCCCGTGGTTCGGGAACGGACGCGTTTTGGCGAACCGCTGCGTGGTCGCTGCGTGGACGTATCGAGCGCTGATTCGCGAGAACGACTGCGTTAGCGCTCGTACCAACTGGGTTCGGTGGCGTCTACGGGTTGCCGCTGCAGTCGCAATTAATATAGCGAAATAGAATTTATTCGTTCGCCGTGCGAGGGAACGAGAAACCAGCGCGTCGACGAGCGTGCTATCACGTAGCACGATAATCGCCGCTGAATAGACGTGAGGGCGCGTTCGGTCGTCGAAGACGTCACCGTAGCCAGTCATTTCGATAACCTCCGCTAACTCCAGGCTCAGCCGACGAAAGAAGGAGTTCCGGGTGGGCGCGCGTCCGTGCGAACTGGCCTGACGTTCGAGCAGTCGAAGGTATCACACGGCGATTCGAGGTCCCGGATTCCTCCTGCGTAGCTTCAGACCGTGCTTCGGTCTTCAAGGCGCTCGACGAATCTCGTAGGTCTCCGTCTTCGAGCCGCCGTGACGGCGGCTTTTCCATATCGCCAGTGAAATCGTTCCCCCTTACGGTCCCCCATCTCGTGAATCGGGCGACAGAGAAGCATCGAGGTCGCTGCTGGCGTGATGGAGGCTCGTCGTCGCTACTCGATGGGTTGCGCTTCACTCGTCGATGGTACCTTAGCGCGTCGAAAGCGGGATGGCGCGCACTCGTCGCAGGCTACCATCCAGAACGATTCACTCCTCGACCGAGGTTTCGAACGGCTGCACGAGGTTGGTGTAATTCTCGATGTGGGGAACCGAGCTCGTACAGACAGCTATAATCGCAGCAAACCCACGTCCTCGGAATGGTGCTATTCCGTCCTGAGCTAGATCGGATTCGTGACGGGATTCGTTCGGGCGGGTGGAACGGTCGTTCGAGAACGAGTTCCGACAGAGCGAACCGAGTGATTGTGAGCGAGTTCTTCAATCAGCACCGGCTGTATCGAGGCTGTTCGGTTCGACGACACGAGGGAAAACGACACTACTGCGAGCGGATTCGAATCGGTTGCTCGTGAGTGGTTAGAGAACCGATACGACGCTGGATTCTATATCACGGAAAAGGGCACTATCCAACAAAAGTACATATCGTTCTAACTAGTTCTTTGAGTCTACTAATCATTCAAAGTAGTACTGTATTTACCCTCGTTAGAGTGCTGTTTCAGACGATAAAGACCCTTATCAGTGTGTGGAGGAACACTGAAGTTACCAGGCGAAGATGCAGGGAGTATGGCTGGTGACGACCGCGCGGTCGTGAAGACGTACGTGCCGACCGAGCAGAAATCGGCGTGGAGCGAGCACGCCGACGAGCTCGACATGTCCCAGAGCGAGTACCTGCGGACGATGGTGCAAGCCGGGCGAAGAGGGTTTCTGGACGACCACGAGGAAGATGGTTCTGGGGACGCTACCCCTGGGGGGAGCGACCTCGAAGACCGGGTCCTCGAATCGGTGTCTGCGGCGGACGTCGTGTCGTGGGACCAACTCGTCTCGGAGCTCTCGGGTGACTTCGAGGACCGCCTCGACGAAGCGGTGCAGTCGCTGGTCGAGCGCGGGGAGATTCGCCACGACCCGCGGCAGGGCGGCTACGTCCGTCAGGAGGACCGATGAGCGAGCGCGCCGTCGACGCCGGGCGCGGCCACGACGCCGAAGACCCGATCGAGTACTTCCTCGAAGACATGGCCTACCACGGAAAATCCGAGCGTACGCGTGAGGCGTACGGGCGCGTCCTCCGGGAGTTCAAGGCGTTCCTCGCGGAGACGGGCACCGAGCCCGCGGAGGCCGACCGCCGGGACTGCCTCGCGTGGGTGCACGAACTCCGCGGCGACCACGCCGACAGCACAGTCGCGACGTACGCCTCGTATCTCAACCGATTCTACGGCTACATGACCCAGGTCGGAGAGTTCGACGGCAACCCGATGACGCTGGTCACTCAGGAAATGGACGAGGCCATCGACACGGACCCGACTCGCCGCGAGGTCTCGATGCCCCAGATGCGGTCGTTCGTCGACGGAATCACCCACCCGCTGGAGCGGGCAGTCGTCCTCACACTGCTGAAAACCGGGCTGCGCGTCGGCGAACTCTGCAATCTCGATATTCGTGACCTCGCACTGGACGCGCCGGCGGTCGAGTCCGCTTACGACCTCGGAACGCGCGCACAGCTGGACGGGCGGCCAGACACGCTGTTCGTCGACCCGGACGTGAGCCGTGGCGAAATGGCGAACGGCGAGGAACGCACCGCGTCGAACAAGCGCAAGCGCGCAACGCTCGTACCCGTTGATGGGGAGCTGAAGGCCGCATTTGTGCGCTGGCTGGCGATTCGCCCGGACACGCCGTCCTCAGCAGAGCCGCTGTTTGCGAGCACACGAGACGCGTGGGGCGAGCGGCTCACCCCGGAGATGGTGCGGTCGTTCGTCCGCGAACACGCCGAAGAAGCGGGCTGGTACCGTAGTGGCGCCGACGCCGCCGAGAACGTCACGCCCCACTACTTCCGGCACTTCTTCACGACGCACCTCCGGGACCGCACCGGCGACCGCGGCGTCGTGAAGTACCTCCGGGGCGACGTCGCCGACGACATCATCGACACGTACACCCACAACTGGGGGGACAGAGTCCGCGAGGTCTACCTCGCGAACGTGTACTCGCTGACGTGACGTTCGAACGCCAGTGCATAAATTGCATGCTGCTATATTGAATTGTGTCTCGCGACGATGGTCGTCTTCTCGACGAGATTGGGCGAAAGTAGCGCTCTAACGCCTGCTGCTGGAGTTTTCCGCGAACAGTCTATGACCGCCTCAGTTACGCTATCGACTGCCTGAGCCGCGCCTCCAGCTCGAATGCCCAGTAACGACAACACCCAAGCCGCGGCGGACCGAATCCACTGCCGAATGCCGCCCTACGACTGGTCGCGCCGCGACGTGCTGAAGGCCGCCGTCGCCACCGGCACGACAGCTGCTCTCTCTGCGTGTCTTGGCCTCGCACCCGACGACAGGCCACCACACGGCTCTCCCGCCTCGAAGCCGGCTCGTCAACACGCGTGGAACGACCACGTGCGCACCGACGAGTACGGGAACGTCGAACTGCCGCGCCACCAAACCTTGCTGTACCTCTCGCTGGACCGCGGCGGCCAGCCCACGGAATCCGACCGCGAGACCGTCGAGCGTGCGCTCGCCGTTCTTGACGAGGCATACGAGTGGTCGAACGACGGCCTGCTGTTCTCCGTGGCGTACTCGCCGGCGTATTTCGAGCGCTTCGACGCCGCGCCCACGGGCGTCGACCTTCCGCAACCGGAGCCGCTGTCGCCGTTCGAAGACCCGGTCTTCGACACGCAGGACGTGCTCGTCCACCTCGCCAGCGACCGCGCAGACGTGGTACTCGAAACCGAACACGCGCTCACCGGGAGAAGCGACGAAATGAACGGTATCAGTGTCGACGCGGCGCTAACCGACGTGCTGACGGTCGAATCGCGGCGGACGGGCTTCGTCGGCGCGGGGATGCCCGCCGAACGTCAGGACGCCGCCGGCATCCCCGACTCGAAGCCAGTCCCCGAGGAGTCACCGCTGTTCATGGGATTCACCGCCGGCTTCCGCGAGAATCAGGCGACGGAAGACGACGTCACCATCCAGTCGGGGCCGTTCGCGGGCGGCACCACGAAGGTCGTCTCGAACCTCCGCCAGCGCCTCGACGACTGGTACGGCGAACAGAACTACGACGAGCGCGTGATGGAGTTGTTCAGTCCTGGCCACGCTGCCGACGACCTCGTAGAAGGCGTCGGGAATAACCTCGGCTCGAACAGCCGCGTGGACGACTACGTCGACGACATCGAGGAGCACGTCCGCGAGTACGGCCGCGTGGGCCACGCGCAGAAAGCCGCTCGTGCTAATCGGGACAGCGATGGGAACGTACGCGTGCTCCGGCGACACTTCGAGTCCACGGACGACATCGGCTCCGACCGCGCCGTCGCCAGCCTCCACTTCCCGTCGCTGCAGCGCGAGATTTCGACGTTCAAGGACGTGCGTCGCGCGATGAACGGCACAGACGTGACCGAGGTGACGCCGGCGGTTCGCCAGCGCGTCAACAACGGGATTCTGGAGTACATCTTCGTGCGCCGGCGCGGCTACTTCCTCGTGCCGCCACGGGAGTTGCGCGCGCTGCCCGAACCCGACCGGTGACTACAGTTCGAGTTCAGTAGCGTCGCTGACGTCGAACTTCAGGACTTCGGGTTCGCCAGCGAGCAGGTCCGGGAGTTCTGCTTCGAGTCGCTGGAAGTGGTCGCTGTTCTCGTGGGCTTCCAGTGCGGCTTCGTCCTCGTACTGCTCGAAGAATCGAATCCGGTTCTCGTCCTGGACGTCGACAGCCGCGCGGTAGTCGATGACGCCGTCTTCGCGGTTCGACTCCTCGACGAGGTGGTCGGCGAGGTCGAGGGCGTCCTCGCGGCGCGCCGGGTCGATTGGGAAGGTCGCGTGGAGTACAATCATGCGTGCCCGGATAGCGGCCACCAGCCGAAGTAAGTCCGGGTAGCGACACTACCGACGGACGAGAACGATGGCGGCGAGCGCGAGCGCTGTGAGGGCGTGGACGACGCCGTATCCGCAGACCGACGTGCCGGATTCGCTGGTGGCCGCGTCGGCGGTTTCCGTGGGCGTGACGACGCTGTCGTCGTTCGACGGCGTCTGTACGACGAGTCCGCTGGTCGTCGCAGCAACCTCGTCGACCTGCCAGACGAGGAAGTACGTGCTCACGGGGCTGTCGCCGGCGCGCACGAGGCGGTCGCCCTCGGAGAACTCGCCATCCCCGCCGTCGGTGTACAACTGTGCGTACAGCCCGACAGTCGAACGATTCTCGGAGAACACGGACGAGTCGAAGTCGACGCCGACGTCCGCGTGAGCGCCGGCATCGAGTGCTTTCGTGCCGACAATGTGGCCTTCCGTGCCTGACTCCGTGCGGAGCACGAGGAACCCGTCGTCGGGGAGCACAGCGCTGTCGACGACCGCGGTCGCGGACGCCGTCTGCTGGGCCTGCGCGCGCTCGGCGACGACGCTGGCTGGCTGGTCACGTTTGGCGAGCGTCACCGACTGGCTGGTCGTCGCGCCGAACGCCGACGCGCGCTCGTCGACGCCGGGGTCGAACTCGCCATCATCGTCGCGGTCAGCGTGGAACACCACCCACAGCGACCCGTTGTCGGGCCAGTCGGCCCACGCATCGGCGTCCATCTCGACGGGGAGGTTCTGCTGGAAGCCGTCGTCGAAGTCGACGCTTCTGTGGCCGACGGGGTCGCCGATTTCGCCGTCGTCGGTTGCACGGTGGAGGACGACGAAGCCGTCCGTGAGTGGCCGAACGGCCTCTACGACGACCGTGCCGTCAGCGGAGTGCTGGCTGTCGACCTCGACGTGGTTGCCGTGGGCGGCGACGGGGCTGGCGGACGCCACGAGCGCGAGCGCGAGGAGGGCGGCGAGGACGGCGCGGCGCATGCCGGCGTCTACCCGGGACGCGAGGTTAATGCTTCTGGAGCGGGAGACCACAGCGGCTATGGGTTCGCCGACCCCTGTTCGCGGTATGCGCCGCCGACGGTTCCTCGCGCTCGGCTCCGTCTTCGCCGCTTCGACTCTCCTCGCTGGCTGCACGGGCGACGTGAGCACGGACGCGACAGAGACGACGCCCGCGGCAACAACCAACGAGAAGCCCGACGGCGTCTACGTGCAGTCGTTCGAGGAGCGGATGGCGATGCAGGGGACGACGACTGTCGGCGACTACACGGTCGCGCTGATGTTCACGGTACCGCACACGTTCTGGACGCTGACGAACACGGAGCGCTCGAAGACCGCGAAGACGAGTGAGGACTCCATTCACCTGATGGCGGTCGTCTGGGACGACGAAACCGGAGCTGTGCTGCCGGACGCGGGTGTCTCCGTCGAGTTGGAGCGCGGCGAGTTCCTCGCGCAGGAAGTGATGTATCCGATGCTCTCCCAGCCGATGGGGTTCCACTACGGCGGGAACTTCGGGCTCGACGGCGACGGCACGTACACCGCGAACGTCTCCATCGGCGGCATCTCGGCGCACACCACGGGCGCGTTCGAGGGGCGCTTCGAGAGCGCCGAAACCGCCGAGATGACCGTGGAGTTCACCGAGGAAACACGCGCACGAGTCGGGTCGACGCCCATCGAGCAGGCGAGGGAGCCGGGCGCACTCGCACCCCGAGAGACGAGTTATCCGAAGTCGATTGCGCCAGCACCCGAGGACCTGCCGGGGACAGTTCGCGGGACCGCGGCCATCGACGACGCGTACCTCGTCGTCACCGATCTCGCGTCCGCCGAGCGTGTCGGTCGGCCAGAGGACGCGTATCTCGCGGTGTCGGCGCGCACGCGGTACAACAGCTACGAGCTCTCGGGGATGGCGCTGGACGTGACGCTCGAACGAGACGGCGAGACGTTCTACGAGGGCGCGCTGACGCGGACGCTCAGCCCGGACCTCGGCTACCACTACGGCGTCGCGGTGCCGAGCGTCGAAACAGGTGACGACCTCACGCTCTCGGTGCGGACGCCACCGCAGGTCGCGCGCCACGAGGGCTACGAGACGGCGTTCCTCGAGACGGCATCGGTGACGCTGACGCTGTAGGCGTCCGCAGAGCACTCCGGCCACCGGACCTACGTGCTGGCCGTCGAAGACACGGCATGACCGGGCCACACCCGTCGAAGTACGAGTTAGAGGGTGCGAAGGTGTACGTTCACGAGGAGGGCGAGGCTGCCGAAGTCACGCACATCGACGTCGAACACCCCGACATCAACGAAATTATCGAGCCCGGGGAGAACACGTTCGTCGGCGGGAAAGAGGGCGGCGTCTTCGTGGGACTGAAAGACGAGATGCTGGAACGCGCCCGCGACTATCTCGCCAAGCGGAAAGAAGAGTGAGTCAGTCGAGGTCGACGAGGAGGTCGTCGCCGTCGCGCTCGAATTCGGTGTCGAAGGGGGCGGAGCGCTCGCGCATCGTCTCGCGGCACCACGCCGCGGCCTCCGCGTCGGCGTGGTAGACGCTGTAGTGGTCGATTTCTGTGGGGTGGAGGCGGAGTTCGGTCGGGTCGCCGTCGGCGGTCACGTCGAGTTCGAAGAGGAAGCCGCGGTCGTTGCGGAGGTCTTCGTCGATGGCGTAGTCGTCGACGAAGTCGCCGGTGTCGTAGAGAATCGGAGCGCCGTCACGGAGTTCGACGCCCTGGAAGACGTGGGCGCTGTGGCCGTGGACGACGTCGACGCCCTCGTCGACGAGCCAGCGGCCGAATTCGCGGTACTGCTCGGCCGGCGTCTCGACCATGTTCGGCCCCCAGTGAAGGGTCGCAACGAGCAGGTCGGGATCGTGGGCGGCCGCACGGTCCAGCGCCTCGCGGACGACCTCGCGGGTGTCCGCGTCGTCGACATCGCACTCTATGCGCGCCGTGCCAGGGCTGTCCGGGCCGGCGGCGTACTCGGGCGTGTTATCGGTGAACGCGACGAACGCGGCTGTGCAGTCGCCGACGGAGACGACGGCGGGGTCGAGCGCGTCGTCCCAGTCGCGGCCAGCTCCGGTGCGAGCGATACCCGCGTCGTCGAGTTCGTCGAGCGTGTCGCGGAGCGCGCGCTCGCCGTAGTCGAGGACGTGGTTGTTCGCGAGCGTGACGCCGTCAACGCCCGCGGCCCTCAGCGCGGGAATCGCCCACTCGGGGTCCGCGCGGAAGTGGAACGCACGGGTCGTGCGCGTCCACGGCTCGCCGCGCGTGGAGAGACAACACTCCAGGTTACAGAACAGTCCGTCGAGCCCGGCGAGCCGGTCTTCGAGGTCACCCCAGACAGCAGTGGCGTCGCGGGTGCGCTGGCGCTCGTCGACGGCGCGGCCCAGCATCACGTCGCCGGTGAATCCGAGCGTCGGCATGGCCGGCGCTACGCGCGAGCAACTGTTAGTCGTTCTCGCCGACCTACTGCGGGGGAATCGCGGTTTCGTCGGCGTTCGCGGCGAGCGCGCGCTTGACCGCCTGTACGTCCTCGCCGCCGGCTTCGGACTGGTTCTCCATCAGGACCGTCTCGCTGGGGAACAGGCGCTCGCCGACTTCGAGGCCGTGCTCGCGGGCGGTCGAGCCCGTAACCGTGAGGTAGACGCCGACGCCGACGTCCGCGATGGCGGCTTCCTCCTCGCGGCCCGCATCGGGGTAGACGAACTCGACGCCCTGCGTGGCGTCCGTGCCGAGGACCGCGCGGACGAGGCGCTCGTAGCGCGGGCTGATGCAGACTTCTCCCTCGTAGGCCGCGAGGAACGCGCGGTCGAGTTCCTCTGCGCCGACGGACTGCTTGGCCGCGGGCGTCGCCAGCAGCGTGTGGTAGACGGTGTCGCCGAGCCCCGAAATCACGCGGACGTCCGTGTCGTGGGGGTCGATGCGGTCGTTCAGGTCAGCAATGGTCGAGAGCGGTTCGGGCTCCAGTTGGACGACCTCTTCGAGCACGAGGTCAGCGCTGTCGAACCCGAGCGCGAATTCGTGGGTGCGGAGCGCGCGGAACGGCTCCTCGCGGCCGACCAGTTGGACGGGCGTCCCCTCGACGTCGAGGGTCAGCGAGTCGAAGACGACGCGCCGGGGCTTACCCGCGCGGGCGTCCCGCAGCAGCGTGAAGTCCGGTTGGTGTGGTTCAGCGGGCTCGCTGTACTCGGCCAGGCGCTCGTAAACGCCGCGCTCAGCGTCCTGCTCGTCTTTCGTGACGGCCTTCTCGTAGCGCAGCGTCGACACCACGTCGTCGGCGACCGCGGTCGCGTCGGCGCGAGCGGCGAATCTGTCGAGTACGGCTTCCAGCGGCCGTCCCTTCCGCGGAACGGCGACGCGCACCGGCGCAGTCATGATAGGAGAAGAGAGCCGGCGAGCGCCGAAAACGGTTGTGATTCCCCCGGATGGGCGGTCGCGGCGCTACGTGCCGAAGACGTCCGAGAGCTGGTCGCGCCACTCCTCGATTTCGTCGACGTGCTCCTCGACGTCCTCGAGGTCCTCAGCGACGTCTTCGAGGTCGTCCTCGATTTCGTCGACCTCCATGACGGCGTCCTCAGTGTCTGCGAGGCGCTCATCGATGGCGTCGACGTCACCGCGCAGGCGTTCGAGGTCCTCGCGGAGGTCCTCGACTGCGCCAACGTCGTCTTCGACCGCCGCGACGCGTTCGCGGAGCTGCTCGCGGTCGCCGGCGGCGTCCTCGACGCTCGCCTCCACTTCCGCGACTTCGTTCGAGAGGTCGCCGAGTTCCGCGGACAGCGAGGAGACCTCATTCTCGACGTCGCTGACGAGCTGCTGGGCGGTTCCTTCCTCGTCGAGGAACTCCTCAAGGGCGTCCGTGTACGCTTCCAGTTCGGAGACGCGGCTCTGGAGGTGTTCGATTTCGACCTGCGTACTGTTGGGGACGCCGCCGAAGGCGTCCTGCAGGGTCGCGAGGTCGTCGTCGCTGACCTCGTCGTTGCGGATGGCCTCCGCGAGCGTCGCGACGAGGTCGCTGGCGTCGAAGCCGATCGATTCGGGCGCGGACTCTGCTTCAGCTCCCGCCTCTGCCTCGGCTTCCTCCTCGCCGAATCCTTCAGCCTCGGGCTCCTCTATCTCTTCTTCCTCGGCTGCGGACGGCTCGGGCTGCTCTGCCCCGTACCCTTCGGCCTCCGGCTCGGTTGGCGGTTCCTCCTCGAACGTCTCGTCCTCGACGTCCACAGGCTCCTCGTTGGCTTCGACTGCGGACTCCTCGTCGCTGCCGAGGTCGACGTCGCCTTCGAGGATTTCGGCGTCCTCCTCTTCGAGGGACTCGATGCCGCCCTCGATGTCGGCTTCTAGGCCGACCTCCTCGCTCTCCTCCTCGAGGCCGGGGACCGTCTCGCGCTCGCCACCCGCGAGTTCGCGGACGACCGATGTGGACTCCGGCGGGACGACCTCGTCGATATCCTCGCCCTCCAGTTTGATGGTCGGCGCGGAGAGGAACGGCGTCTCGTCTTGGCCTTCTTCCATGCGCACGCCGTATACGGTGGTGAAGGATTCGCCGGGCTCGATTTCGCGCTCGAAGCGGACGACGCCGTCGCCGCTGGCCGTCCAGTGCTCGCTGCCGTACTCGGGGTGGAAGCCGATTTGGTCGATGCCGAACTCGTCGGGGATCTCGTCGACGATGCGGAGCGTGACCGCGTCGTCTCGGTCGGAGTCGATGTCGAAGGCGACCGCCGGGACTGGGAAGTCCTCGGCGTTGAAGAACTTGCTGACGGTGACGCCGTCGGTCTCGACGACCGTTTCGTCACTCATCGGAACCACCCGCGGGTTGGTCGTGCATACCACCACCTACGCGGACGAGGACTTAAATTACCCGCCGACTCTCGGCGTCAGTTACTCGTCTGTCACGTCCACGCGGTCGCCGATTTCTACGAGATCAAGGCGGCGCGGGAACGCGAAACTCCGGACGTGGTGGTGCAGCGCCTTCGGGTCCGCCGTCAGCCCCTTCCACATGTCCCAGTGGGAGGGCAGCAGGCGGTCGACGCGGAGGTCGCTGGCGGCCTTCACGACCTGATTCTCGTCGTTGTACCAGCGCGTGCGCTTGGGCTCGCGGCTCTGCTTGTCGGGGACGTTGCCGACCGCGCCGAACGCCAGAATTCCTAGGTCGACATCGTACTCGCGACCAAGGCGCTCGAACTCGTCGCTTGGCTTGGTGTCGCCGCCGTGGAAGATGGTGGCCGCATCGTGCTCAATGACGTACGAGACGGGATGGGTGGCGTCCGGGTCGTGGGCGGGTTCGACGTGAATCGTGAATTCGCCGACCTCGAACGTGTCGCCCTCCGAAATCTCGTTGTACTGGTCGGTGTCGACGGCGTAGTTGTCGTCCCACGCCTCCTCACCGCGCGCGACCGCCAGCGAATCGTCGGGCGCGTAGAACTCTGCCCCGGTTTCGGCGAGAATCGGTGCCTGACTCGGTCCATGCACGTGATCGGTGTGTTCGTGGGTGGCGAGCACGGCGTCGGCCTCGGTGACGTCCCGCGGGTCGAACGGCACCGGAATCATCCGGATGGTGCGCGGCGGGGACCCAGTCCCGAGGTAGGGGTCGATGAACAGCGTCGTCCCGTCCTCGCCCTTGAGGACGAAGCCGTTGCAGCCGAGATACCAGACCGCGACGCCAGCGGGCGTGGACTGCTCGACGGCCGTCGGCAGCCAGTCGCCCCAATCGGAGTGGACCATACCGTCGGGTCACTCGCGTCGCCCCCTAAGCGTTCCGGGGTTAGGTTGTGTAGAAAACAGTTAGTCCTGACAGCACGCGCCGGACTCGCCGACGAAATCGACGTCCAGCGGCTCCGAAATCAGGTCGTTGAGGAACTCGAATTTGGCTTCCAGTTCGTCCTGCGCGTCGAGGTACTCCGCCATCACGGGGTGCTCGTGGAGGCGCTTCTGGGCGTCCTCGACGTTCTTGGCGTCCTCCTGAGTGGCGTCGCCGGTCTGTCTCGCGAGCATGAACTCCTGGCGGAGGTCCTCGAACTCGCTGATGCGCTGCTGGACTTCCTCGCTGTTCTCGACGGCGGCCTTCGTCTCCTCGTAGCGCTGGTACTCGGGGGACTCCTCGATGGCTTCGCCGAGCTGGCGCGCGATATCGTCGGCCTTCGTAGTGCCGGTCGTGGCCGCGGAGTCGGAGTCGACGCTCATGCCTGGCGGTTGGCGCTCGGTCGGTTTGAAGGTGCCGGAAGCGGGGGCGGTCGCCCCCGGAACCGCCGAGGTTAAACGAACGAAGCCTGTATCGCGGTGTAATGAGCCACGAAGAGACCCGTTCGGCAGGAGACCTCCGGAACACCGGACTCTCCCTGAAACACGACCGAACGTGGGACTACGAACTCGACCGCATCGTGGAGGCGGTCGAGGAGCGCGACGCGGAGAAGGTCGGCCTGCAGTTCCCCGAGGGGCTGAAGCGCAGCGCGCCCGGGGTCGCCGATGACCTCCGCAAGCTGCTCCCCGACGACACGCGCGTGATGATTTCGGGGCAGCCGTGCTACGGTGCCTGCGACCTCGACACGTACATGATGCGGCGGACGGACGTCTTCGTCCACTTCGGCCACTCCCCGATGAAGGAGTCCGAGAAAATCATCTACGTGCCGCTGTTCTCGAACGTCGACGTCGAACCCATCATGGAGCAGTCCCTCGAGGAACTTGACGAGGAGGACGTCGGGCTCGTCACGACCGCCCAGCACATGAACCTCTTCCCGGAGATGAAAGAGTGGCTGACCGAGCGCGGCTTTGAGGTCCACACCCGGAAGGGCGACGACCGCCTCACCCACGAGGGACAGGTCCTAGGCTGCAACTACGCGAGCGCGGACATCGACGCCGACCAGGTGCTGTACGTCGGCGGCGGGAAGTTCCACCCGCTCGGCCTCGCGATGGAGCACCCCGAGAAGAAGGTCGTCATCGCCGACCCCGTCAACAACTCCGTCTCCGTCGCGGACACGGAGAAGTTCCTCAAGCAGCGCTACGCCACCGTCCACAAGGCGATGAGCGCCGAGAAGTGGGGCGTCATCTTCTGCACGAAGATTGGCCAGGGTCGCTGGGACCAGGCCAACGAAATCGTGGAGAACAACGACAACGCCTACCTCATCACGATGGACGAAGTCACGCCGGACCGCCTCCGGAACTTCGACATGGACGCGTTCGTGAACACGGGCTGTCCGCGCATCACCACCGACGACGGTCCGCAGTTCCACAAGCCGATGGTGACCCCCGGCGAGTACGAGATTGCGGTGGGCAACAAGCCCCTCGAGGACCTCTCCTTCGACACGTTCCACGGCACCTGGTAAGCTACGCTGCCGTTTCGACGCCCGTAATTTCGAAGCGCGCGCCGCCGTCCTCGCCGTCAGTGACCTCGATTTCCCAGCCGTGGGCGTCCACGAGCTCCGCGACGATGCTGAGCCCGATGCCGGTTCCGCGGTCGTTCGTCGAGTAGCCGTACTCGAAGACGCGCTCGCGGTCCCCCGCGGGGACGCCGGAGCCGTCGTCCTCGACGTAGAAGCCGTCGTCGAGGTCGCCGACCCGGACCGTGACGCAGTCGTCGGCCGAGTTTTTCGAGTGTTCGACGGAATTGCGGAACAGATTCTCCAGTAGTTGGCCGAGGCGGCCTTCGTCGGCGCGCACCGTCAGCGCCGAGTCCGCGACGAGCGTCGCAGTCTCTGTCTCCACGGTCGCCCACGCGCGTTCGGCTGCGGCGTCGAGTGCGACGTCGTCGAGGTCGGTCGCCGTGCGCCCCTGCCGGGCGAGCGCGAGAACGTCGTCGATGAGCGTGCGCATCCGCTCGTGGGCGCTGGCGACCGTTTCGAGGCGGTCGCTGTCGTACTGTTCGCGGGCGAGTTCGAGGTTCCCCTCCGCGACGTTGAGGGGGTTGCGGAGGTCGTGGCTGAGGATGTCCGCGAATTTGTCGAGTTTGTCGCGTTCGCGGCGGAGCGCGCGTTCGCGCTCCTTGAATTCCGTGACGTCCCGCGTGACGCCCACGAGGTGTGTGACCTCGCCGTCGACGACGACCGGCGAGATGGTGCCGGAGACGACGACGTCGCCGGCGGGGAACTCGAACACCTCCTCGAATTCGACGGGTTCGCGTCGCTCGTAGCACTGGCGGTGGTGCGAGACCGTCTGGTCGCCGAGCGCCGAGTGGAACGCCTCGTGCTCGGTCTTGCCGACGATGTCGTCGGCCGACAGCCCGCTCATCTCCTCGTGGGCGCGGTTGAGTTGCCGGTAGACGAACTCGACGTCGTCGCCGTCTTCGACGACCTCCAGCAGGAACAGGCCGTCCTGGGCGTTCTCGAAGACCGTCTCGTACTGGCGTTTCAGTCGGCGGAGTTCGGCTTCGCGCGCCTCGCGCTCGCTGATGTCGCGGCTGATGGCGAGGAACTGGCGCTCGCCGTCGACCTCCAGCTCCGTGAGGTGGACCTCGACGGGGAACGTCGAGCCGTCCGCGCGCTCGAACTCCGCCTCGAAGCGCCGGAGGCCGCCGTGCTCCATCCCGGCTTCCATCGCCATCACCGACTCGCGGTCGGTCGTCGTGTCCACGTCCCAGACGGACCGACCGACGAGTTCGTGGGCGGCGTAGCCGAGTTCCTCGCAGATGCGTTCGTTGACGTCGACGACGACGCCGTCGGCGTCGTGGATGTTCACCATGTCCGGGGAGTTCTCGAAGAGGGCTTCGAGGCGTTCGTAGTCGCGTTCGAGGCGGTGCTGGCGCTCGCGCTGCTGGGTGATGTCCGTGATGAACCCCTCGATGCCGCGCAGGTCGCCGGCGGCGTCGTAGATGCCGCGGCCGCGCTCCCAGACGTGCTTGCGGTTGCCGTCCCGCGTCTCGATGCGGTACGTGACCTCGAAGGGCTCGCGGTCGTCGATGGCGTCCTGGACGGCGGTCCACATCGCCTCGCGGTCGTCGGGGTGGATGATTTCCTCGCCCCAGACCACGTCGTCGCCTTCGAGCGCGGCCGCGGTGTAGCCCGTGAGTTGCTCGCACTCGCCGCCGACGTACTCCATCGGCCAGTCGGGTTCGTTCCGGCAGCGGTACACCATCCCGGGGAGGTTGCTGACGAGGGTTTCGAGGCGGCGGTTGCGCTCGTCGAGGGCGCGCTCTGAGCGGCGCTTCTCGACGGCGTTCTGCACGCGGTTCGCGAGCACGGTGTACTGCTCGGTGCTGCTCTCCTTCTGGAGGTAGTCGGTGACGCCAGCGGAGATGGCGTCGCTGGCGACCTCCTCGCTGCCCTTCCCCGTGAACAGCACGAACGGCAACTCGGGGTAGTCCTCACGCACGACTTCGAGGAATTCGATGCCGTCCATCTCCGGCATGTCGTAGTCGCTGACGACGCAGTCGACGTCGTGTTCGGCGAGGTGGGCGAGTGCGTCCGTCGTGGTGCTCACGGCGGTCACGTCGAGTCGGGACTCGACGCGCTCGAGGTACGTGCTGGCGAGGTCGCCAAAGGCCTCGTCGTCGTCCACGTGGAGGGCGTGAATCGACCCGGCCGTCGCACTCGTCCCGGCGTCCATGGGCGCACATCGGGCCGTCTCAGCAAATAACGACGGGGTCCGGTCGCACAGGCTAATTACTACTGCGCATTAGAAAACCTTTTTGTATTTCCCCCATGTATGTGTGAGTAGCATGAGCACGTCACGCCGAACCAGCCCCATAGAGGGCTGTCGTCCCACCGACTCCACCCCCGTGACCGTCGACGCAGACACCATCGCTGACTCGTCCCGCGAGGACCTCCGCACGCTCGCCGACGATCTCGCCGACGAGGGCTACGTCCCCGCGGAAGTCGCCGTCGACGCCGCCTTCGACGAGGACTGCTCGCTGGCCACCCAGCGCGAGGCCGACCGCCTCCGCGAAGTCGTCGAGAACGCCTCCTTCCTCGGCGCGAACCGTCTCACAGTCGACGTACGCGAGGCCGCCGCCCCCGAAAAAGTCCGCCCCGCGCTCTCCGCGGTCGCCGAGCGCGCGCGCCGCGACGGGCTCGCAATCGACGTCGACGGCCTCTCCCTGAACTGACGCTCTCTTCGTGACGGAGCTTTCTTCGCCCCCGGAGCCCTCGGCTCGGGCATGAAGCGCGCGCTCGAACAGCGCCTCTCGGCGGTCGAAGGGTTCCGCGACCCGAGCGCCGCGCTCGAACAGTACCCGACACCCGCGGACCTCGCCGCCCACCTCCTCCACCTCGCGGACCTCCACGGCGACCTCGCCGGCCGCACAGTCGCCGACCTCGGCACCGGAACGGGCATGCTCGCGCTCGGTGCCGCCACCCGGAACCCCGAGCGCGTCCTCGCGGTCGAACGCGACCCGGACGCACTCGCCGTCGCCCGCGAGAACGAACCGCGCGTCGACCCCGCGGTCGGCGTCGACTGGCTGCTCGGCGACGCGACGCGGCCGCCGCTGGCGAGCGTGGATACGGTCGTGATGAACCCGCCGTTCGGCGCGCAGCGCGGCAGCGAGCACGCCGACCGCGCGTTCCTCGCCGCGACCGCCGAGATTGCCGGCGTCTCTTACTCGATTCACAACGCCGGCAGCGAGTCGTTCGTGGAGTCGTTCACGGCCGACGAGGGCGGCGAGGTCACGCACGCGTTCGCCGCGGAGCTCGACGTCGCGCGCCAGTTCGAGTTCCACACGAGCGAGCGCGAGCGCCTCGACGTCGAAGCCTTCCGCATCGAGTGGGCGGGCTACTCGTAGGACTCCCTGCTCGCGATACTGATAGTCGTGTTCTCGTGTTCGGCGAGCACCCGGCTCCCGTTTCGCACGAACGTCAACCCGCCGGCCTCGTTTGTCTCGTTCTGTCTCGGAATCCCCGTCGAGCCGATAACCGTCTTGTTGCGCAGGACGTTGAGGTCGATACCGCCGCTCGACGACGTCACGCGCACCTGTCGCCCGGCGACGACCGGATCCGCGGTAGCGTTCTCGGAACTATAGACGTGCCGCGTCTCGTCCTCGGGCGGCGTGACGTAGACGTTGTAGACGGCGCTCGCACCCGCGGGGACCCAGCCGCGTCGGTGGACGCCGACGGACTCCTTCCAGCCGACGCCACCGACGGTGACGGACTGGTCACCGTAGAACCCGAGTCTACTCGCGCTCACCTCCTGTGTCCAGATGTCGCGCTCGGGGTTGGCGACGATGACGCCGCTCGCGGAGACGTTCGTCGCCTGCGAGAAGTACGGGATATCCACGCCGGAGACGCGTTCGTTGGTGACGTCTTCTGCGTAAGTCACCTCGTAGCCGCGGACCTCCACGGGATCGCCGGGGAGGTCAGCGTCCGCGACGGTGGTGAAGTTCACCGGCACAGCAACCATCGACATTGTCACGACGGGCAACAGCAACACGACGAACGCGGCCTTCCGCGTGGAGACGTCGCCGAACAGTGTGCTCGTGTCGGCGCGCACGGCGGCGGTCAGCAGGACGGCGAGCGCGGCGACGAGCAGCACACCGAGGGCGCGGAAGAGCACGTACTCGTCGGTAGCTCCATACCACCACACCGCCCACAGCGACATCGACGCCGCGAGCACGACCGCGCCGAACCAAATGCGGGCGGCGGAGGGCCGATTCTCGCGTCGGACGACGAGCGCAGCGGCGAGCACCGCACCGACGAGGAAACCAAAGAGGTGGCCCTGTACGGAGATACCCGCCCACCACGGCGTCGAAAAGGACGGCGAGGCGGAGGCGTACGTAATCGGATCGTGGACAACCGTCCACAAGAGGGACAGCACCTCGCGGACCGACACGGCGAGCACGGTCGCCAGCGGGAAGCGAACGAGCGCGAACCCTGCGAACGCGTAGACGACGCCGGAGAAGCCGATAGTTGCGCCCCACGAGAACACGCCGGTTAGCAGGCCGACGCCGAAGACGGCCGCCGGGAAGACGACGAGCGCGCGGACGTAGGGGTTGGTGCGCCACGAGCCGAACGAGGACTCGCCACGCTCGGTCGGGTAGTGCGAGAAAGCGTACTCTGCCAGCGGCGCGAGCGCAACCGTCGCGAGGAGGTTCCCCGTGACGTGGCCGAGGCTGGCGTGAGCGAACGCCGACGTGACGGTCCCGAGTGGGTAGAAGTACGACCACGAGACGAACGGCACGACCAGTGGCGCGCCCGCCGCGCCGAACTGGACGACCAGGTAGAATGCGGCGACCGCGACGACAACCAAGAGCGTACCCCACGGAATCCCGAACAGGAGTCGGCTGCGGATGCGGCGCACAGCGGCACGACCTTCCCCTACGGAGAGCACGCCCACGCCAGTTGCGACGAACGTGACGACGGCCGCGTACGCGGCGGCGGTCCAGACGTCGACCGTTTCCAGCGCCGCCGCGGCGGCGATGCCGACGAGCACGGCGACGGGGGCGGCACGCGCGAGCGAGGAAAACCGACGGAACCGCGGCGCCACGGCGGTCACCGCAAGGAGGGCAAGCGTCGTCGCAACGACGACGACCACCGGCGAGACGTTCATACCACTACGTGGCTGGCCCCGGCTGCATAAACAGTCCGCCCGCGAGCCAACGGTTCGAAACGTTGAAACGCGCCACGAGCGAACCCATATACATGGACCTGCGGGTTATCGAGAAGGGAGACGCGGAACTCACTATCGAGATTGCCGGGGAAGACCACACGTTCATGAACGGGCTGAAGGGCTCGCTCATCGAGACCGAGGGCGTCGCGGCGTCCTCGTACGACATGAACCCCGAGCAGTCCGGCGGCCAGACTGAACCGGTGCTCACTATCAAGACCGAGGACGGCACCGACCCCCTCGACGCGCTGCAGTCGGCGGCAGAACGGATGGGCGACGAACTCCGGGACTTCGCGGACGCGTTCGAAGCGGCCGCTTAACCGACGACGACCGATAGTTCGAATGTCCGTCCGCCGAACTCGAAGGCGGACGCCGCGTTGCGCTCGGCGAGTGCATCCACGTATTCTTCGAGGGCGACACGACGACCGGGCTGCGTGCGCACGCGGACGCTGTCGGTGTCCGCACCAAAGTACGCGACCGCGTTCTGTATCTCGGGCATCGATAGCACGTCCGTGAGTGATAACTGCGTGGCGTCGGCGTCGCTGTCGGTCAACACGAGGTATATCGGTTGAATACCTCCGGAGGCGTGCGCGAGGTTCACGAACCGCGCGGAATCGCACTCGACGGCCTCCACCGCCGAGCGCCCCGGGTCGAGCGGTCCATCAGGGGAACACTGGGCAGTCCCCGGGTCCCCCGACCCGGGTGCACCAGAGTGAGACATACTACCGCTATATTGGACTTTGGTGATAAATCATTCGCAGTGTCCACTCCGGAATATCGATGCCCCGGCCGTCGCGCCTACAACCGAACCGGAACGCCGTGTTCGTCGAGGTACTGCTTTGTCTCCTCGATGGTGTACTCGCCGTAGTGGAAAATCGAGGCCGCGAGTGCGGCGTCCGCGCCCGCGTCGAAGGCGTCGGCCATATCCTGGGGCGACCCACAGCCAGAGGACGCGATGACTGGCGTCGAGACCGCGTCACAGACTGCGCCCGTTAGCGGCAGGTCGTAGCCGTCCTTCGTGCCATCGGCGTCGATGGAATTCACGAACAGTTCGCCCGCGCCCCGCTCCTCTGCTTCGCGCGCCCACTCGACGACGTCCCGGCCAGTTCCCTCACGGCCGCCCTTCACGGTTGCCTCGAACCAGCATGACTCGCCGTCGACTTGCTCGTAGTGTTCGCCCTGTTCGTCGTAGCGCCGCCGCGCGTCCACGCTGATGACGATGCACTGGTTGCCGAACGCCTTCGCACCCTCCGTGATGAGTTCGGGGCGTTCGAGCGCGCCCGTGTTGATGGAGACCTTGTCGGCGCCCGCGCGCAGCGTCTCCTTGATATCGTCCTTCTCGCGGATGCCACCGCCGACGGTCAGCGGGATGAACACCTCGTCGGCGACGCGCTCCACGGTCTCCAGCATCGTCGCGCGGCCCTCCGCGCTCGCGGTGATGTCGAGGAAGACGAACTCGTCGGCGCCCGCTTCGTTGTACCGTTTCGCCATCTCCACGGGGTCGCCCGTGTACTCGAGGTCCTCGAAATTCACGCCCGTGTAGACGGCGGCGTTCCCGTCGTCGTCTAAGTCGACGTCGACGCACGGGATGACGCGCTTGGTCAGCATAGTTTGCAGTTCGAGGGAACCGCCGATAGTGGTTTCGTCTCCGGCATCCAACGACCAGACGTGAGGGATACGCCATGACCTACGTCGTCGCGTTCGACGACTCACCGCTCTCGCAGGCCGCGCTCGGCCGCGCGGTCGCGTTCGCGAAGGCGACCAACGAGTCGGTCGTCGCTGTCGCCGCGATTCCGCGGGACTCCGCGGCGGCGCGCGAGCGCGGCTGGCTGAGCGGCGACGAGACGTTCAGCGTCGAACGGGTCGCAGAGAATCTCACCGACCACGTTACCGACGTCGATCCGGACGTCGAGTTCGACTATCGGGTCGTGGATAAGTACGCGCCCCGCGGTCGTGTGAGCCGCGAGGTCCGCGAACTCGCCGTCGAACACGATGCGACCGTGGTTTTCATCGGCAGCGACAACGCCGGCCGGATGGTCGGCGGCATCACCTCCATCGGCCAGAACGTCTCCGCGGACGACCGCTACGACGTCCACATCGTCCGCCACGTCGCCGACTGACCGCGCGGGTTCGGTACTGCCAAGTAGGCCCCCACCCAATCGCCGCGCATGTCAGACGACCACGCTCACGACGACTCGGGCCGCGTCACGTCACCGATGCAGGAGTACACCACGAGCCAGGTCGGCGTCGGCCTCCTCGTGTTGCTCGTCGGCGTCGCAGTGGCGTACCTCTTCCCGGCGTTCTTCTAGTCGAGTTCGCGTTCGAGGACGCGCCGCGCGTCCACGATTGCCTCAAAGTCATAGTCGACGGACTCGCCAGCCACAGCGAGGGATAGCACGCCGTCGCCAGTCGTCTCGCCGAGGTCGACGACGGGCGCGTCCACCGCGTCGCGGAGCGCGTCGGCGTCGGTCGTCTCCACGACCGCCCGTCCTGGTGCCTCCGAGAACAGCGCGCCGACGCTCGGAACGGCTACCTCGACGCCCGCGTCCTCGCCGACCATCTCGGCGAGCGTGACCGCGAGGCCGCCGTCGCTGACGTCGTGGACGGCGAGCGTCGCGTCGTGCGTCGCGGCCGCTCGGACAGCGTCGACGCTGCTGTCATCCACGTCGGGGAACGGCGCGCTGCCGTCGAACTGCGCGAGGTACTCGCTCCCGCCGAGCGTCTCGTCGTGCCCGCCGACGAGCATGAGGTCGCCCTCGCCCGCGGCCGCCATCCCGGGCGCGTCGTAGTCCTGCCGGACGCCGAGCATCGCGAGCGTCGGCGTCGGCGGCACGGGACCGGCATTCGAGTCGTTATAGAGGCTGACGTTCCCGCCGACGACCGGCGCGTCAACCGCACGGCAGCCGTCCGCGAGGCCGTCGACCGCCGCTGCGAACCCACCGTAGACGTCGGGCTTCTCGGGGTTCCCGCCGTTCAGGCAGTCCACCGCGGCCAGCGGCTCCGCGCCGACGGCCGCGAGGTTCGTCGCGTTCTCCACGGCCGTCGCGTACGCGCCGCGGTACGGCGAGGCGTCGGCCCAGTTCGGGTTCGTGCCCGCGGAGAACGCGAGTGCGGTCTCCTCGCCACCTGCTTCGGCCACTTCGTGGAGCGCCAACTCGGCGGCGTCGTCGCCGGGCCGCCGGAGCGTGCGGTTGCCGACCTCGTGGTCGTACTGGCGGTACACCCAGCGCTTGCTCGCCGTATTCGGACTCGACAACACCGCGTCGAACGCTTCCGTCAGGTCTGCGTCCGGCAGGTCCGTCTCGGGCTCGCTGGGTTCCTCGCGTTCGAGGTCGTTCATCGGCGCGCCGTCCGCGAGGAACTCCGCGGGGGCGTCGACGACTGTCTCGCCCTCGAACTCGCAGACGTAGTTCCCGTCGGTGACTTCCCCGATGACGGAGCAGCCGAGGTCGAAGCGCTCGGCGATTTCCCGCACGCGCTCAACGTCCGCCGGCCGGACCTCGTAGCACATGCGCTCCTGGGACTCGGCGAGCAGGATTTCGAGCGCGTTCATGTTCGGCTCGCGCTGGTGGACCTTCGCGAGGTCGATGCGCGCGCCGAGGCCGCCCAGCGCGACCAGTTCCGAGGACGCGCCGCCGAGCCCCGCTGCGCCGAGGTCGCGGGCGGCCTGCAGGAGGTCCTCGTCTACGAGCGCCTCGTTGGCTTCCACGAGGAGTTTCTCCGTGTACGGGTCGCCGACCTGCACCGCGGGCCGGTCCTCCGTCTCGGCGTCCTCCGCGAGGTCCTCGCTGGCGAAACTCGCGCCGCCGAGGCCGTCCCGGCCGGTCGCGTTCCCGACGAGCATGAGCTTGTTTCCGGGTTCTTTCGCGGCGGCGGTGACGAGGCGGTCCTCGGTGACGAGGCCGACGCACGCGACGTTCACGAGCGGGTTCCCCTCGTAGCCGTCGTGGAACTGCGTGCTGCCCGTGACCGTGGGGACGCCGATGGCGTTCCCGTAGTCGCTGATGCCCTCGACGACGCCGTCGAGGAGGTAGCGGGAGTGGTCGCGGTCGAAACCGCCGAAGTACAGGGCGTCCGCGAGCGCGATGGGGTACGCGCCCATCGAGAGCGTGTCGCGGACGATGCCGCCGACGCCTGTCGCCGCGCCGTCGTAGGGGTCGACGTAGGAGGGGTGGTTGTGGCTCTCGACGCCGAACGTCACCAACTGGTCCGTGCCGGGGACCGACACCACGGCGGCGTCGTCGCCCGGCCCGACGACGACGTCGTCGCTGTCGGTGGTGAACGCGGACAACAGCGGGCGCGAGGAGCGGTACGCGCAGTGCTCGCTCCAGAGGTTCTCGAACAGCGCGGCCTCCGCCCGCGTCGGGTCCCGTCCCAGTTCCGCTTCGACGAGGCGTCGGTCCGATTCGGCGAGTGGCATTCACCTTCGTGGTCCTTCCGCGAGCGTTTAGTCGTTTCCATGTGCACGGACGTGAACAGTCCTGTCGATCTCTCCCGCTCGACGTTTCCACACCGGGGCGCTTTTGCCCACCCCTACGTAACCTCCACGCGTGCTTTCCGTCGAACTCCATACGCACTCCGAGCTCTCCTACGACGGCCGCGACCCCGTCGAGATGCTCTTAGAGCAGGCGCAGGCGGTGGGGCTCGACGCGCTCGCTGTCACCGACCACGACGAAATCGAGGCGAGCCTGCGGGCCGCCGACCTCGCCGAGGAGTACGGTCTCGTCGGCATCCCCGGGATGGAGGTGACCAGCGCCGACGGCCACGTACTCGCCATCGGCGTCGAAGAAGCGGTGCCGTCGGGCGAGCCGTTCGTGGACACGCTCGACGCGATTCGCAACCGCGGCGGCATCGCTATCGTCCCCCACCCGTTCCAGTCCTCGCGCAGCGGCGTCGCGCCGAACATCTCGACGGCGACGTTGGCGTCCGCGGACGCCATCGAGGTGTACAACTCGCGGCTGCTCACGGGCCGCGCGAACCGGAAGGCCGAGCGGTTCGCGCGCGCTCACAACCTCCCGATGACCGCGGGCAGCGACGCCCACATCGCGGAGATGGTCGGGCAGGCAGTGACGCGCGTCGGCGCCGACGAACGCTCGCTGGACAGCATCCTCGACGCCATCCGGGACGGCCGGACGAGCGTCGAGGGCAAACGCACGCCGTGGCACATCAGCTTCCGGCAGGCGGCGGGCGGCGCGAAGCGCCGCGTGAAGAACCGCATCGCGGAGTTCTTCTAAGGGATGGACGACGCCCTCGCGGCGACCGTCCGTGAATCGCTCGCGAGTGGCGTCCCGCTCCCCGGTACGTACGGTTTCGCCGGCCAACTTCCGGACGGCCGGCTCGTCCGGGACGTGCTCGGACGCAACCTCTGTTACTACGACGGCGACGCATGGAGCCGCGACCCCAGCGACCTCGACGACCCGACGCTGCTACCCGCCGGCCACGTCCGCGAGGACGGCGAGACGCGGCGCGCGTGGCGACTGCCGGACCCACCAGTCAGTCGCGACAACCCGGTCGGGAGCGTCCGCGACGCGCTGGACGGCGCGCTCGACGTGCCGAGCGACGACCTCGCAGTCGCGTTCTCGGGCGGCGTGGACTCCGCGCTCGTCGCCGCCGACCTCGACGCGCCGCTGTACGTCGTCGGCTACGAGGGCTGTGCGGACATCGAAGCAGCCCGCGAGTCCGCGGCCGCGATGGGGCGCAGCGACGACCTCCGCGTGCACGAGGTGAGCATAGAGGATATCGAGGCCGCGATTCCGGAGACGGCGCGCGCCATCGGTCGTACGAGCGCGATGGCCGTCCAGATTGCGCTTCCCCTCTACCTCGTCGCCGAGCGCATCGCTGGCGACGGTTTCTCGCGACTCGCGCTCGGACAGGGCGCGGACGAACTGTTCGGCGGCTACGCGAAGGTCGCAGCCGCGCCCGACGACCCGCGGACGGACGCTGACACGATTCGCGGCGCACACCGCGAAGTTCTGGAGACGCTCCCCGAGCAACTGGCGCGCGACGTGCGCGCCGTTCGCGCGGCAGACGTCGAACCGGTGACGCCGCTGCTCCACGACGACGTGGTGCGCGCGGCGCTCGAACTCCCCGAGGAGTGGCTGGTGTCGGGGGACGTCCGGAAGCGCGCGCTTCGGGAGGCGGCGCGCGAGCGGCTTCCAGATGTGGTCTGTGACCGCGAGAAGAAGGCGGTCCAGTACGGCAGCCTCGTCGCCCGCGAGGTTGACCGCCTCGCGCGGCAGGCGGGGTTCAAACGCCGGATGGACGACCACGTCACGAAGTACATCCGGAACCGGCTAGGCTGACTACGCGTCGCTGGCGGCGTCGATGGCCTCCAGCGAGATTTGGACGGTATCGCCGTCGAGGTGGCTCTCGCGGAGGTCGTCGGGGTCGTACCACGTCCACGCGTCGACGCCCGCTTCGCCGTCCGCGGGGTCGATGTCCCGCGAGGGAACGGTCGCGAAGTAGACGTGGTCGATGTGCTGGTGGCCGACCGTGCCATCCTCGTGGACGTTGATGTCGTAGCACAGCTGGTAGCGCGGCGACGGCAGCGCGAAGCCGTCGGGCGCGGGTACGTCCGGAGCCTCGCCGAGCAGCGTCGGCTCCAGCCCGGTCTCCTCCTCGACTTCGCGTTTGCCCGCTTCGTGCGGGAGTTCGTCGCGGTCCACGTGGCCGCCCGGCGGAATCGTGAGGCCGAGGCGGTCGTGTTCGTGGAGCGCAGTGGCGCCGTCGTTGACGACGTAGACGGTGGCGGTGAAGTGACGCGTCGTCTCCATAGCGGAGGTTCGCGACGCGGCAGATAGGGGTTACGCTCCGGGGGCGTCAGGCTTCGACGTTCGCCTCGCCGCCGGCCTCCAGAATCTCGTGGTAGCGGTTGCGGATGGTGACCTCGCTGACGTTCGCGACGTCGCTGACCTGGCTCTGCGTGATGCGCTCGTCCACGAGGAGGCTGGCGGCGTAGACGGCCGCAGCCGCGAGCCCTACGGGGGACTTCCCGGAGTAGAGCCCTTCCTTTTCGGCGCTTTCCAAGAGGTCGCGGGCGCGGCGCTCGACCGCGTCGGAGAGCCCGAGTTCCGAGCAGAACCGCGGGACGTAGCTGGCAGGGTCCGTCGGCGCGACTTCGAGGCCGAGTTCGCGGGCGACGTAGCGGTACGTGCGCGCGATTTCGTCGCGTTCGACGCGGCTGACGTTCGCCACTTCGTCCAGACTGCGTGGTGCGCCCGCCTGCCGTGCGGCGGCGTATAGCGCGCTCGTGGCGACGCCCTCGATGCTGCGTCCCGGCAGGAGGTCATCGTTGAGCGCGCGGCGATAGATGACCGACGCCGTCTCGCGGACGTTCTTCGGGAGGCCGAGCGCGGACGCCATCCGCTCGATTTCGCCCAGGGCTTGCTTCAGGTTGCGTTCCTTGGAGGTGCGCGTGCGGAAGCGCTCGTTCCACTTGCGGAGGCGCTGCATCTTCTGGCGCTGCCGGCTGGAGAGGCTGTTCCCGTAGGCGTCCTTGTCTTGCCAACCGATGTTCGTCGACAGCCCCTTGTCGTGCATCAGATTCGTGGTCGGGGCGCCGACGCGGGACTTCTGGTCGCTCTCCTCGCTGCCGAACGCGCGCCACTCCGGCCCGCGGTCGATGGTCTCCTCCTCGACGACGAGCCCGCAGTCCGCACAGACGGTCTCCCCGCGCTCCTCGTCGATGACGAGGCGGCCGCCACACTCGGGGCAGTGGAGGTCGGCGTCGACCTCCTCGGTGGACTCCTCGCTCTCGCTCTCGCTCTCGGCTTCCTCGCGCTTCTCGCGGGTTCGCGTGGTGTCACTCATGGGGGCTGTGGCGGGTTCTGTGGTCGCGAAAACGTCTAATACGTGTAACAGAGTGGGGGCGGCCGCACAAAAGGACTGTGGCAGAAATCCACACACAGAACGGGTGCCGTGGGGCATCGAAACGCTTACCGACGGCACGCGCAATTCCGGAGACATGAGCGATTCTGTGGACGCCGACGAGGTCGAGCACGTCGCGGACCTCGCGCGCGTTGACCTCGACAACGAGGAGCGCGCGCGGTTCGCCGACCAGTTCGGCGACATCCTCGAACACTTCGAAGCACTCGAGGAGGTGCCCGAAGTCGAGGCCGAACCCGACCTCGTGAACGTGATGCGTAGCGACGAGGTCGAACAGAGCCTGAGCCAGGAGGAGGCGCTGCGGAACGCCGAAGACAGCGAGGACGGCCGCTTCAAGGGCCCGAAGGTGTCGTAATGAGTCTGAACGCGTACATCACCGAAGACGAAATCGAGGGCAGCGAGGACGGCCCGCTCGCCGGGAAGACCGTCGCCGTCAAGGACAATATCTCCACGGCGGGCGTCCGCACGACCTGCGGGTCGAAGATGCTCGAAGAGTACGTGCCGCCATACGACGCCACCGTTGTCGAGCGTCTCAAAGAGGCGGGCGCGACCATCCCCGGGAAGACGAACATGGACGAGTTCGGGATGGGGACGACCACGGAGACGTCGTACTTCGGTGCGACGAAGAACCCGGTCGACGAGGACTACGTGCCCGGCGGCTCCTCGGGCGGCAGCGCGGCGGCGGTCGCGGCGGGCGACGCCGACCTCGCGCTCGGCACGGACACCGGCGGCTCGATTCGATGCCCGGCAGCGTTCTGTGGCGTCGTCGGCATCAAGCCGACGTACGGCCTCGTCTCCCGGTACGGGCTGGTTGCGTACGCGAACAGCCTCGAACAGATCGGCCCCATCGCGCCAACCGTTGAGGACGCCGCTGCGCTGCTGGACGTCGTCGCGGGCCCAGACGAGAACGACGGCACCACCCGAGAGGAGGGCGCGGACACGGACTTCGCGAACGCTGCCGACGGCGACGTCGACGGCCTCACCATCGGCGTCCCCACGGAACTCGTGGAAGGTGCCGAGGATGCGGTCGTGGAGACGTTCGACGCGACAATCGATGACCTCCGCGAACAGGGCGCGACCATCGAGGAAGTCAGTCTCCCCTCGGCGGAGTACGCGGTCGCGGCGTACTACGTCATCGCCATGTCGGAGGCCTCCTCGAACCTCGCGCGCTTCGACGGCGTGCGCTACGGCAACTCCGGTGGCTACGAGGGCAACTGGAACGAGTCCTTCTCGGACGCGCGCTCGGAGGGGTTCGGCGACGAGGTCAAGCGCCGCATCCTCCTCGGGACGTACGCGCTCTCCGCCGGCTACCACGACAAGTACTACAAGCAGGCCCAGGAGGCCCGCGCGTGGGTGAAACAGGACTTCGACGAGGCGTTCGAAGATGTCGACGTGCTCGCGTCCCCGACGATGCCGATTCTCCCGCCCGAACTGGGTGAGAGCCTCGACGACCCGCTGAAGATGTATCTCGCGGACGCGAACACGACGCCCGTAAACCTCGCGAACCTCCCCGCCATCTCGGTGCCAGCGGGCGAAGCCGACGGTCTCCCGATCGGCCTCCAGCTCGTCGGCCCGGCGTTCGGCGAGGAGACGATTATCAACGCTGCCGCGGCGGTCGAGAACTGAAACACAAAGCGGGTAGTAGTTAGCGTAAGTCGCGACGCGAGTGCGTGTAGCGCGCGAGCGGCGGGGCGAGAACGACTGCAGGGAGGACGAAGCGCTTTTTCCGCGAGTTTTTGCAAGCCGAGCGGCCGCAGGCCGCGAGCACAGCAAAAAGTGCGTTTAGAAGTCCGGCAGGTCGTCGGGCGCGTCGTACTCGGCCTCCCAGTCGACGTACTCCGCTTTGAGCAGACGGGAGGCTTCCGCGCCAAGTTCCGCCAGCGACGCGTTGATAGCTGAGACGGTCTCCCAGGAGTTCAACTTGGGGTGAATGTTGCGCTCGCGCCAGTTCTCCGGGAGCCCGGGCGCGTGATACCCCACGCGGTCCGCGAAGTCGTCCCAGAAGAAGTCGAAGCGGTCGAACATCCCGAGGTCGACGGCGATGTCGAACGCGTCGCGGGTCAACTCCGTCTCCGCCGCCCACGTCTCGAAGGCTTCCTCCCACGCGCCGGCCTCCAGAAACTCCTGGAGGTCGTCGCGGTGGTAGTCGGTGCCCTGGACGGTGACGTCGTCGTACTCGTCGGGGTCGCCCTCCAACTCCGGCGGGTCGGGCGCAGGCGCGTCGAGAGCCATAGCCGGAGGTAAGCAGTCGGCGGGGAAAAGCCTGCGCGTCGCCGACCGTTACGCGCCCAACCAGTCGTTCGTCGAGACGTCGTGGCCGCTCTTCCGGCAGATTTGCGCGCCGTGGTTGCGGACTTCGCGGGCGGAGGGGAACGTCTCGCGCTCCTGTATCTGGTCCTGAATCCACTCCGCGAGTTCGCGGGCCTGTGCTCGCCCGGCGATGCGTTCGACCTCGTTCAGTCCCTTCTTGTAGGCCTCGCGCTGGGAGCCAGCCTTCTCCTTGGCTTGCTCGCGGTCCGCGACATCAAGGACCTCCACCGCGGTCTCGTCGATCTTCCGCAGGAGGTTCTTCGCGTGTTCAGTCATTTCTCGCCTCCACAGTCACTCCTCCTCGCGGTCGCGTTTGCGGAGTTTCGCCACGCGATCTTCGAGTCGATCCAACGTCTCGCGGACCTCCTCGGTTGCCTTCCCGCTGGCTTGCTTGGTCTCCTCGACGGCCTCGTCGAGTTCCTCACGCACGCGGTCGACTGCCTTCTCGACCCCCTCGAATCGGTCTTGTTTGCCGTCTGTCATCGTTGCAGGTGAAAGGACGCCGACAGCGCGGATAAGCTTGTGGGCCACCTTATTTTAGTATCGGTATATAATGAAATCAATGTAATACTACACCATCCTATATGGTCGGGTTCAACGTCAGACTGGCGGATCAATATCGCCGGCTGAGGCCCGAACGATATCACAGAAATACGACCGTGGGGAAACTCAGCCCGGCGACTCAACGACTGACTACTGCTGTTCGGCGTGGGCCTTAAGCGCGTCCTGCCGGAGTGCTTCCTCCGCTTCCGTGTCGCAGGCCAGCCGTGGTACTTCCGTGGGTTTGCCGTCGTCGTCAAGCGCAACGAACGTGAAAAACGACGTCGTGGTCTTGCGCTCCGTGCCCTCCACGGGGTCCTCGGCACGGACTTCGACTTTCACCTCAATACTGGACTGGCCGACGTCGAAGACGAACGCCTCCACAACCGCGACTTCGCCCATCTCAATGGCCGCGATGAAGTCGACGTGGTCCATAGAGGCGGTGACGCACTGCCGGCCGGAGAACCGCATCGACGCGATGGCTGCGCAAATGTCCATCCAGTGGAGGACTGCGCCACCGAGCGCGCGGCCGAGGTTGTTCGTGTCGTTGGGCAACAGCAGTTCCGTCATCTCGGTGTAGGAATCCATCAGGCGTGCTGTCTCGGTCATGCCTCGTGGTTCCAGGCCAAGCGGCTTGAAGGCTTCCGAGTGGGAACGAACCCCGGATAGCGGCCGGTACGTCGCCCATCCGACAAGCGTAAGGCCGCCACAACTAACGTGGACGTAATGAGCGAGGAATCCGCGGCGACTCGCGAGGGCTCCGTTCGGGTCGTCGGGACCGCCCACGTCTCCGCGGACAGCGTCGAAGAAGTCGAGCGAGTCGTCGAGGAGGAGAACCCGGACACGGTCGCCGTCGAGTTGGACGAGGGTCGTTACCGGCAGATGCAGGGCGACGCGCCCGAGGATCTCGATGCCAGCGACCTCCTGAAAGGGAGCATGGCGTTCCAGTTCCTGGCGTACTGGCTGTTGTCGTACGTCCAGAAGCGCCTCGGCGACAAGTTCGGCATCGAGCCAGGCGCGGACATGAAGGCGGGCATCGACGCCGCCGAACGTATCGGCGCAGACGTCGCGCTCGTCGACCGCGACATCCAGGTGACGATTCAGCGCTTCTGGGCGCGCATGACCGGCGTCGAGAAACTCAGACTCGTCGGCGAGCTCGCGTTGGGCGTCACCGACAGCCGGACGCTCGGGCTGGGCTTCGGCGCGTTCGTCGGCTTCGTCGTCGGCGTCGCCGCGGAATTCGTCGCCGGCCCATTCCTGCTGCCGCCGCCACCCGCGACAATTGGCGTCGTAGAGACGGCGCTGGTCGTGCTGTCGGGGCTAGCGGAGGCTGTGCTGTTCGCGGGCGTCGGCGCGCTCGTCTTCGGCGCGGTGTTCGTCGTGCTGTTCGCGCGCGCCGAACCCGAGGATGTCGAGGAGTTCTCGATGGACGACTTGACGGACGCGGACGTGGTGTCGGCGATGATGGAGGAATTCCGGCGGTTCAGCCCCGCTGGGGCACAGGCGCTCATCGACGAGCGCGACGCCTACATCGCGCACAACCTCGTCGCGCTGCGCGCACAGGGCAAACACGTCGTCGCGGTGCTGGGCGCGGGCCACCGCGAGGGCGTCGAACACTACCTCGACCACCCCGAGGACCTGCCGCCGATGGAGTCGCTGACCGGCACGCAGAGCAAGCGATTCTCGGTCGCGCGGGTGTTCGGCCTGCTGATTACGGTCGGCTTCCTCGCCTTCTTCGCGCTGCTGGTGATGGCGGGCGTGGACAACACGGTGCTCCTGCAGGTGTTCGGCGCGTGGTTTCTGTTCAACGGGATAATCTCGATGGGCGCCGCGAAACTCGCGGGCGCACACTGGACGAGCGCGGGCGTCGGCGGCGCGGTGGCGTGGCTGACGAGCGTCAACCCGCTGCTTGCGCCGGGCTGGTTCACGGGCTACGTCGAGTTGCGCTACCTCTCCGTGCGCGTCGCCGACATCGGCACGCTGAACGAGCTCATGGACGACCAGGAGACGCCGATTCGGGACCTGCTCGGGCAGATGATAGACGTGCCGCTGTTCCGGCTTATCGCGGTTGTGGCGATGACGAACGTCGGGAGCATCGTCGCGAGTGTGCTGTTCCCGTTCGTCGTGTTGCCGCTCATCGGCGGTCCCTTCGACAGCGTCGGCGCGGTCACCGACGCGATGGTGCGCGGCGCGCAGAACAGCGCCGACGCCATCTGGGGGCTGGTACGGTGAACTTCAGCAGCCGCGAAGTCCGGGACCTGCTCGTCGCGTGGCTGGCGCTCGGGCTGGCGTTCAGCCTGCTGTACGTCCCCGTCTCCGTGACGACGATTACCGACGTGCTGGCGAGCGCGGCGTTCCTCGAGGAGTTCGCGCTGAGCCTCGCTACCGTGGGCGTCGCGTTCCTCCTGCACGAACTCGCGCACAAGGTCGTCGCGGTGCGCTTCGGCCAGCACGCGGAATTCCGCGCGGACTTCGGGATGCTCGCGCTCGCCGTCGCGGGCGGTCTCGCTGGGTTCCTGTTCGCAGCACCGGGCGCGGTCCACCACCGCGGCCGCATCACACCCCGCGAACACGGCCTCATCGCACTGGCCGGCCCACTGACGAACGTCGCGCTCGCCATCCTCTCGCTGGGCGTGTTCGTCATCGCGCCCGACATCGGGTGGCGCGGCCTGTTCATCAACGTGCTGCTGGCGGGGTTCAACATGATTCCGTTCGGCCCACTGGACGGCGCGACCGTCCTGCAGTGGAACAAGGCGGTGTACGCGGCCGCCGCCGTGATTACCATCGGGCCGGCGCTGGTATTGTTCCTCGGAATATAGTCGTCCACGCATATACCGGCACGCTTTTCGCCCCGACATGCGCACGCTCGTGTATGAACGACGGGAGCGACGACGAACTCACGTACGCCGAGGCGGGCGTGGACATCGAGGACAGCGAGGCGGCGACCGCGGCGCTGGTTGGCGCCGTCTCCGAGGTCGGGGACACCAACGAGTACGCGGGGCTGGTGGACCTCGGCGACCAGTACCTCGCGCTCGCGACCGACGGCGTCGGCACGAAACTACTCGTAGCGGTCGCGATGGAGGACTACTCCACAGTGGGCATCGACTGCATCGCGATGAACGTCAACGACCTCGTCGCGGCGGGCGTCGAGCCCGCGGCGTTCGTGGACTACCTCGCGGTGGACGTGCCCGACGAGACGCGCGCTGCGGAGTTGGGAGAAGGACTGGCGGCGGGAGCCGAGGAAGCCGGCGTCGCGCTCGTCGGCGGCGAGACGGCGGTGATGCCGGAGGTTGTGAACGACTTCGACCTCGCGGGCACGGTCGCGGGCATCGCGACCGACGATGACCTGCTCGCCGGCGAGGCGGAGGCGGGCGACGTGCTCGTCGGGTTCGCGTCGTCGGGCATCCACTCGAACGGTCTCACGCTGGCACGGGAGGCCGCGGACCGGGCGGGCGGCTTCGACGAGCCGTTCTCCGGCGACGGCTACGAGACGGTGGGCGAGGCGCTGCTGGAGCCGACCCGTCTCTACACGTACTTGCTCGATGCGCTGCACGAATACGACGTGCACGCTGCAGCCCACGTCACGGGCGGCGGCTGGACGAACCTCGAACGTATGGGCGCGTTCCGCTACGAGGTCACGGACCCGCTGCCCGCGCAGGACGTCTTCGACTTCGTGCAGGACGCCGGTAACGTCAGCGACGAGGAGATGCACCGCACGTTCAACATGGGCACTGGGTTCGTCGTCGCCGTCGCACCGGCGGACGCCGACGCGCTCGTGGCTGCGACTGACGGCGAGAAAATCGGCGAGGTCGCCGAGAGCGACGACTCCAGCGTCGAGATTCGTGGGCTGTCGCTCTAGCTGATGCGCGCGGCGACGTCGGCCTGCGTGATGATGCCGACGGTCTCGCCGTCCTTCGTGACCATCACGGCCTTGTAGTGGTCCAGCAAACTCGAAATCTCGTCGAGCGTGGCGTCCTCGGAGACGGTCGGGAAGCTCTCGCTCATCACGTCCCGGACGGGGTGGTCGCCGACGTCCTCGCCGGCGTGGACGACGTCGCTGTCGCTGATGGAGCCCACGGGAACGCCGTTCGTGATGACCGGGAGCTGGGAGTAGCCAGCGTCCTGCATCTTCTGGACGGCGTGGCTGACGGCGTCGTCGGGCGCGACGCTGATGACGTCCTCGTGCATGAGTGTTTCCGCGCGGACGACGTCACCTTCGGCTTCGTCCAGCGCTTCGACGATGCGGCGTAGCGTCGACAGGCGGGGGTCGACGTCACCGCCCTCGATGCGGGCGATGAGTGGCTGTGAGACGCCCGCGCGCTCGGCGAGTTCACTCTGCGTGAGCTCCAGAGAGGTGCGCCGTTCGCGCAGGTCCTTCGGCGTCGGCAAACGCATGCATGCGAATAACCGACAGTTATTGATAAAGGTTCGGGAGGTTACTCGTCGTCGCGCTCGGCTTCGGCCTCGCCGCCCTCCTCGACGACCTCGATGACTTCGAGGGGGACGTCGCGGAGCGCGCCGCCGACTTCGCTCTTCGCGATGCGCTCGGCGTGTTCGACGCTGTCCGCGTTGAAGACGGTGAGTTCGAGGACGAGCCCGACGAGCGCGGTTTTCGCCGCGAGGAACGCGGCGTCCAGCGGTTCGCCACACGCGGGACACGTGGTGACGCCAGCCTCGACTTCGACGTAGTCGAGGTCCTGGTCGTTCAGTCGTTTGCCGGCTTCGCTCACGGCGACGCCGATGGCGTCGTCGGAGTTCTCGACGTCACGGACCAGCCAGGCAGCTTCCATCGCAACGACGTAGTTGCTCATATTCGTTCAACGGGGCGCGGAATGTCGTGCTTTGTGGTTTGGCCGTCCCGGGCGGACGTGACGGGAAACGTCTGCATAACTTATGGCGTGGTGTCGCGGTGGCAACGGCGCGGTTACGACTCGCACCCGCTGCGGTAGGGCTGCGGCCCGACCGAACGGCCCGAGTGGATAATCGCAGTACAGCGTCGGGTCGTCCCTATGCACCTGTCCGGAAAGTATTTATACGGATACGCCTTGGCGGTGACCATCCCGATGCTCGACCGCACCACCCGACTCGCGCTGTTCACGCTGTACCAGTCCGCCCTCGCTCTGGGCATCGCGTTGCTGCCCGTCGCGCTGCTCGCTCGCCGCGCCGGCGTCACGCTCCCGGTCCGCCGCCTCGTCGAGCGCACCGAGCAAGCGTACAAGGCCCGCGCTGCGAACTGAACATCCGGCGGAGACGGCCGCTATCGCCTGATTCTCCCGCGTCGCGAATCCCCGGAAAAGATGGTTTTATCCGTCCCGGACTGGTAACGTCTGGTAATGTTCAACAGCAACGAGGGCTCGGACTTCGCCCGGAACCAGGCACGGTTCGGCGGCACCCAGAACCCCTACGAGCCGGAAGTCGGCTCCCTCCCCGACAACGACCGCTCGGGCGCTGACGACGAGTACGTCAACAAGACCGGCACCACCATCGTCGGCCTCACCACCGAGGACGGCGTCGTGATGGCGTCCGACATGCGCGCGAGCCTCGGTGGCCGCGTCGTCTCCAACAAGGATGTTCAGAAGGTCGAAGAGATTCAGCCCAACGCGGCGCTCTCGATGTCCGGCTCCGTTGGCGGCGCGCAGAGCTTCATCCGCTCGCTGCGCGCGGAAGCGAACCTCTACGAGGCCCGCCGCGGCGAGTACATGTCCGTCAGCGCGCTCGCCACCATGGCGTCGAACCTCCTCCGTGGCGGCCCGTTCTTCCGCGTCGTCCCGATTCTGGGCGGCGTCGACGACGAGGGCGGCCACGTCTTCAGCCTCGACCCCTCCGGGAGTTCGCTCTCGGACAACTACACCGCGCAGGGCTCCGGCATGCCGTACGCGCTCGGTGTGCTCGAACAGGAGTTCAGCGACGACCTCACCACCGACGAGGCCGTCACCGTCGCCGCGCAGGCCATCGACTCCGCCAGCGAGCGTGACACTGCCTCCGGTAACGGTATCCACGTCACGAAGATTACGCCCGAGAACGTCGAGATTGTCGGTCACAAGGACGTCGACGACGTCCTGTAACGGCCGCTTCGACTCCCCCTCGTCTTCCTCTCCTCCGTTTTTCTCACGACCGTAGCGACGCGGCCGCCGTTCAGTCGAGGCCGTCGCCTCGGCCGAGCCAGTCCGCGAAACTGCCTTCGAGGAGGGTCTCGCGCTGGTTCTCGATGTACTCGCACTGCATCGCGTACACCGCATTCTCGAAGGAGTTGCCGTCGTAGAGCGCGCTCCGGACGTGGTCGCGCTTCCACGACGCGGGCGTGGTTTCGTGGCGGGCGCGCTGGCGCAGCGGCCACAGGTACTTCGCGGCCTGCTCGTTTGAGAGGCCGCGGCGGCGCAGCCCGGCTTCGGCCTGCTCGAAGAGGTCTTCGTAGATGTCCGCGGTGTCGGTGACGCGGTCACCCTCACTAGTAATCCACGCGAGGTCCGCGTCGATGCCGTTGCGCGCGGCGTCGTAGAAACTCTCGCGGGCGGTCTCCCAGTCGAGGTCGTACAGGGGGTGTTCGGTCCGCGGGAGGTTCTCCAGGAGGCCCGCGAACGCCGCCTGCACCGCGATGGTGTCCCGGACGGTCGGCTGGCCGGCGATGGGGCGGAACTCGATGCGGGCGTTCGCGTTCTCCTTCGAGGAGCCGCCGAACACCGGCCGCACCCACCGCCAGAACGTGCCGTGCTTGCGCCGCCAGTGCGCGAACTCGTCGTCGAAGCGCCCGCTCCCCGACACCGGCATCGGGACGATGGTGTTGTCCTCGGCGACGCGGTCAACGGCGTCCGCGACGCTCTCGAAGTCCTCGGGGAACCGGACCTTCTGCTGTTCGCCGGGAACGTTCAACACCGTCTCGAAGACGTCGATGCGGGACTCCTGCCAGCCGTCGACGAGAATCTCCTCGGGCGTGGCGTCCTCGTCGTAGAGGTCCGGCGGGAACAACGGCGAGTTCACGCACAGCGCCAGCAGCGGGCCCGCGAACCGGAGCGCGTACCGAAAGTACGTCGGCAGGTCGACGGCCTGTGGCACCTGATAGTGGGGCTGAATGGACGTGATGAGCGCCTCCGGCATCACGGTGTCCGCCTCCAGAGAGACGTGCGGGGCGTCGAGTTTCATACCGGCTGGCTGGTCGGTGTTGGCCATCGCGTGGTAGCGCGCGGACGCCGACATGTTCGTCGCGATTTCGACGCCGTTCCGCGAGACGCTGTCTGTGAGGTAGTCGCGCGCGGTCTCGCCCTCGGGTGGTATCGTCCACATGCCGTCGCTGACGAGGTGCAGGCCTTCCGCGTCCATCGGCTCCTCGGCGGCGTCGAGGTTCGCCCGCACCTCCATCTCCTGGGCGCGCAAGCCGTGCTCGTTCAGTGGCTGCGGGCTTGTCGTCATCTCCGCGTTGTGGAGGCCCAGTTCCTTCTCGAATCCGACGAACTCCAGCACGCGCCGCGGGACGCGCGCCAGCGAGCCCTCGTCGTTGACCGCGTAGAACTCGTACTCGAGGCCGACGATGGCCTGCGGGTTGTCGAACGTGCCCGCGGCGATTTCGGCTTTCACGACCTCGGCGTCCTCGCGGACCTGCTGCTGGAACGCCTCGGCGTCCACGTCCAGAGTGTCTCGCACTCGCTCCACGAGGTCCGGGCCTGTCATGGCGTGGGGTTTGTCGCCCCGCGACTAATAAGCGCGGTGGGTGGGTGAGCGCGGTTCGCGCGTTTTAACTGCGGGAACTGGCTACCCAACGACAATGGAATTCGGTTCGTTCGCCGCGCACGCCGCCGACATCGAGGCTACAGACGCGGACCTCGACGTCGTCACGAAGGTCGCGGCCCTGTTCGACGAGGCCGGCGACGACCTCGCGGTGGTCGCGCGATTCGTCCAAGGGCGGGTGTTCCCGGCGCACTCGGAGACGAAACTCGACATCGGGCCGCGGCTCTGCTACGAGGCGCTCGCTCGCGCGGCATCCACGAACGTCACCGTCGAGGACGTCGAGGACCGGCTCGCGGAGACCGGCGACATCGGCGAGGTCGCCGGGAACCTCGACCTCGGCGGGCAGGCAGGACTCGGCGCATTTGCGGCAGACAGCGGTGACGACAACCTGACCGTCGCCGAGGTGTACGAGGACCTGAGTGCGCTCGCGGCCGCCGAGGGCGACGGCAGCCAGGACGAGAAGGTGACGCTGCTGTTCGGGCTGTTCAACGACTGCTCGGGCGAGGAAGCGCGGTACCTCGCGCGCCTCGTGCTCGGGGAGATGCGCATCGGCGTCGGCGAGGGCGCGGTTCGGGACGCCATCGCGGAAGCGTTCGACGTTCCTGTCGAAGCCGCCGAGCGCGCGCTCCAGGTGTCGAACGACTACGGGCTCGTGGCCGTGACCGCCCGCGATGAGGGCGTAGAAGGCCTCGACGCGATGCACCTGGAAGTCGGGCGGCCCGTGCAGGCGATGCTCGCACAGGCCGGCACCGTCACCGACGCCCTCGACGAGTGGGACGAAGCCGCCGTGGAGACGAAGTTCGACGGCGCGCGCGTTCAGGTCCACTGGGACGGCGACGACGTGTCGCTGTACTCGCGGAACATGGAGGACGTCACGGACGCGCTCCCGGAACTCGTAGAGTTCGTCGAGGACCACGTCGACGCGCCCGTGATTCTAGACGGCGAGGCGGTCGCGGTCGACGACGACGGGAACCCGCTGCCCTTCCAAGAGATTCTCAAGCGCTTCCGCCGCAAGCACGACGTCGAACAGATGCGCGACGAGATTCGCGTCGAACTGAACGCCTTCGACTGCCTGCACGCCCACGGAGAGGACCTGCTCGACGAGCCGTTCCGCGAGCGCCACCAACGCCTCCGCGACGTCGTCGACGACGAATCCGCAGTTTCGGAGATTCTGATTACGGACGACGCCGACGAGATTGCGGCCTTCGAGGAGCGCGCCCTCGAAGCGGGCCACGAGGGCATCATGCTGAAAGACCCGGACGCGGCGTACACGCCCGGGGACCGCGGGAAGCACTGGCTGAAGCGCAAGCCCGACGTGGAGACGCTGGATTTGGTCGTGACCGGCGCGGAGTGGGGTGAGGGCCGGCGCGCGTCGTTCCTCGGGACGTTCATGCTCTCCGCGCGCGACGAGGGGACCGGCGAGTACGCGACCATCGGGAAGGTCGCGACCGGCATCACCGACGAGGAACTCGCGGACCTCACGGACCTCCTGGAGCCACACATCCGTAGCGAGGACGGCCAGGAAGTGGACCTCGAACCCGCCGTCGTCTTCGAGGTCGGCTACGAGGAGATTCAGACGTCGCCGACCTACGAATCGGGGTACGCGCTCCGGTTCCCGCGGTTCGTCACCGTCCGCGAGGACAAACCCCCGGAGAACGCCGACACCATCGAGCGCGTCGAGCACCTCGCCGAGCAGCAGGGCTGACGGCGATGCGTTGAACACGCCAGCCGCCCAAGGAGCGGTATGAACGTTCGTGGCGCCGTCGTGGACCTCGACGGCACCGTCCTCCGTGGCGAGACGCTCCTCCCGGGCGCTGCCGCTGCCGTGGCCGCCCTCCGAGAACGCCTCGACCGCGTGCTCTTCCTGACGAACAATCCCACGATTCCGCCCCGCGAGTACGCGGCGCGGCTCCGCGAGTTGGGCGTCGACGCGACCGCCGAGGGCGTGCTCACGTCGACTGCTGCGACCGTCGCGTACCTCCACGAGAACCACGCCGATGAACGCGCGTTTCCGATCGCCGAGTCGGCCATCGTGGACCAACTGCGGGATGCCGACGTGCCGTTGACCGACGACCCCGACGCTGCCGGGGTGGTCGTCGCGGGCTACCACCGCGAGTTCCACTACCGCGATCTGCAGGCCGCCCTCGACGCGCTTGGCGAGGAGACGGCGTTCGTCGGCACGGACCGCGACACCACGATTCCCACCGAAGACGGGCGTTCGCCCGGGTCGGGCGCCATCATCCGGGCGGTCGCGGGCGTCACCGACCGAGAGCCCGATGCAGTCCTGGGGAAGCCGTCGGCGACGACCGCGCGCCTCGCCGCTGACCGCATCGGCGTCCCGAGCGACGAGTGCGTGCTCGTGGGCGACCGCCTCGACACGGACATCGCGATGGGCGAGCGCACGGGGATGACGACGGTGCTCGTGCGCACGGGCGTCAGCGGCGACGCCGACCTCGCGGACAGCGACGTGCAGCCCGACTACGTCCGCGACTCGCTGGCGGACGTACCCGCCCTGTTGGACTGACGGTCAGTCGTGGAAGTAGGGCACGGCGAGCGCGAAGCCGACGACCGTGAGCGCGAGCGCGTAGCCGAACGCGGCGGCGTACGAGCCAGTCGCCTGAATCACTTCGCCAGCGATTAAGGGTGCGCTGAACGCGCCGAACAGCCCGAGGCTCGTGAGCAGCGCGACGGCGGTGGTGACGCTGTCGTCGGACACTGTTCGTGGCACGACGCCGTAGAAGAGCCCGAGGCTCAACTGCACGAAGTAGCCGCCGACGAGCAGGAACGCCGCGACCACGAGGTACGTCTCGGAGAGCGCGATGCCGACGAGCGTGACGCCGGAGACGACCAGTGACGCGAGCACGACCGGGCGGGCGCGCCCGCCGAACAACCGGTCGGTGACGACGCCGCCGCTGGCGCGCGCACCAGCCCCGAGGAGTGGGAACATCGCGGTGAGCGCGCCGCTCTGCGCGAGCGATAGCCCCAGTTCGCTGGTGAGGTACGTCGGTACCCAGCTGTTGACGAAAAGGTACAGCGAGTACGCGACGAACCCGAGCACGCAGACGAGCAGCACCGCGCGGTTGCGCGCGACGGCGAGCACGTCGCCGAGCGCGGGAATCTTCCCGGTGCCGCCGCCGGACAGGTCGGCCTCCCAGCCGAGGAGGATGCCAGCGAGCGCAGGCAACAAGAACAGCGGGTAGACGAGGAAGACCGAGGCAGCGCCGTACTCGGCGACGATGGTCGGGCCCGTGAGGTGGCCGACGGCGAACCCGATGGGGCCGCTGGCGGTGAACAGGCCGGTGGCGGTCGCGGCGTTCCGGAACTGCCCGAAGACGGTGAGCCCGGTGTTCCAGAGGAGGACGAAGCCGAGGCCGGCGACGACGCGCGACCACAGCACGGGCCAGTAGGCTCCCTGCTGGGTGAACTGCCAACTGGCCGCACCGCCGACGAGGAATACGGCGGTCGCGAACGCGAAACTGCGCGGCGCGCCGAACCGGTCGACGACGGCCCCCGCGGGGAGGCTGGCGACGACGGCGACGCCGAGCATGACGCTGACGAGCCAGCTCACTTCCGCAGCGCTCGCGCCGAGCTGCGCGGACAGCACCGGGGTCGTGCTCGCGGGGACGATTTCGTACGCGCCCGATGCGACGGCCGTGCCGAGGATGCTGGCGACCACGACCGGGTGGTCGCGGAGCGCCGGGCGGTGGTCCATAGCGGCGAGGGGTCCCGCAGGTTCAAGTCGCTATCCCCGGCGGCAACTGAGACGCGAAAAACGAGGACGGCAGCCTGACTACAGGACGCCCATCTCGTCAAGGCGCTCGGGCAGGTAGGTGTCCGTCACGAAGTCGAGGCCGCGAGAGGCGAGCGCCTGCTGTTCGGCCTTCTTGTCGATGTCGAGCTGGAGTTCGATCTGTTCTTTCCAGAAGTCGCTCTGGAAGCGCGGGTCCTCCAATTCGGACTCAAGGGCGTTCACGTCAGAGTCGCCAAGCGGGTCCGTCGGCAGGTCGTAGTCGACGATGTCCTGCGGGCGGATGCCGACGAACTGCGCTTCGGGGGTGGCGAGGTACTTCGAGAGGTGCGCGGACTTGATGGAGCCATAGGAGACGGAGCCGAAGATGCGGTACGACCACGGGTCACCGTCAGTGAACACGGTGATGGGGAGGCCGAGTTCGTCGTGGAGGCGCTTGATGAGCCGGCGCGTCGCCCGCGCGGGCTGGCCGCCGAGGTGGACGACGAGGCAGTCGTACTCGTCGTCGAAGCCGTTCTCGACGAGGCGGTCCCGCATCCCACCGGTCTCCACGCACATCACGAAGTCCGCGTCGCAGTCCATGAATTCGATGGTGTCGGGGTTGTTCGGAATCTGGTAGCCGCCCTGCCCGACGTCGTCCTGGCAGTGAATCTCGCGGTCGCCGCGGTTGGTCTGCTCGCGGATGCGCAGCGGCCCCATCACCTTCGCGCCGGACTCCTCGGGGCGCATGTGGAAGTCCTCACGTTTCACGCCGGAGACGATTTCGAGGTCCTCGACGAGCTTGTCGGACTCGCTCTGGTCGTTGAATTGGGCTTCCTCCTCGTCCCACGACTCGGAGAGGTAGTACAACTCACGCAGCGTCGACGAGCGGTCCTCGTCGAGCTGCTGGGCGAGGAAGTCGATGGTGTACACCGATTTGAGGAGTTTGCGCGCGCCGCGCACGGAGTTCGCCGAGCGCGTGCTCGTGCGGTCGCCGTACACCCACACGTCGGAGTCCTCGTCGTACTCGATGTTGGACTTCGAACGCGTGGGCAGCGACATCTTCGGGACGTCGCCGCGCTCGAACTGGTCGTAGAACTGTTCGGCCAGCTCGACGAGCTGGTCGCGGGCGTCGTCGCCCTTCGGGGTGTCTGGGGTGTTTGCGTCGCTCATTAGTTGACAGTGAGGCGGGCGTCCTCGACGCCCTGCACGGAGAGGTCGAACTCCGCGTCGTCCGGTACGCTGTACGTCAGTTCCGCGGTGTCGCCGCCGGAGACCGAGGGCGACCACTTCACGAACCACTCGCCGTCCATCTCCACGACGTTGCCGTCGGAGGCGTCCGCGGGCTCGGCGGTGACGATGTCCGTGACGTCGACGTTCGCGGCCGTGCTGCCGTGGTTCTCGACGCGCAGCGTCACCTCGTCGTCGTCGACTTCGCGCTCGACGAGGACGTTGTTCATGATGCGCGCCAGCGAGTCCTCGACGTCGAGGGCCTCGTTGCCGGTCATGTCCGAGACCTTCTCGGCCATGGTGGGGAGAATGTCCATGATGACGTTCTGCTTCTGCTGGCGCTTGCGCATCGACTGGCGCTTGTTGAGGAACGACTTGAGGTCGCGGGCGGCTTCCCGGACTGCGAGCTCGATTTCATCCTCGATTTCCTCGACGGACGCGACGGCGTCCTTGGACTCGCTGGTGAACGGCACGTTCGTCGACGCGACGTGGACCATGATGACGGCCGGCCCCTGCGGGAGGCCGCTGCCGCCGGGCTGGTCGAGGTTGTAGTTCCGCCAGCCGATGTCCTTGACGACGTTCGTCGTCGCACAGGCTCCGCGCTGGTAGACCAGCGGCACGCGGTTCGCGAACCGCATCAGATCGACGCCGCCCTGGTCTTCGAGTTCACCGCCGTACGCGATGCCCGCTTCCACGATGAACGGGTCGCCGCCGTGGACTTCGGCGTCGCGGGTGGCTGCGGAGTAGAACTCCGCGTCGAACTCCTTGCGGAGGCCCGCTTCGACGAGGTCGTCCTTGATGGGCGACAGGCAGGAGGTCGGCGGCGCCATCACGTCGACGCTCGCCATCGCGTCCAGCAGTTCGCTGGCGGTGTCACGGTCGCCCGCGACGTCCTTGGTCTTCGGGAGGTCGTCGGGGACGGTCGCCATGTCCGTCCAGAGTTCCTCGACGACGTTCTCGCGGGCGGTGTCGCCGACGGTCGCGTCCTCGACCTCCTCGGTCATCTCCGCGGCGCGGTAGACGAACTCCGCCAATTCGGCGCGCGTCACGCGGTCGCGGGGCGTGTCGCTGCCGAATTTGTCGGCGATGCGCTCGGCGAGCCCGCGCACGGTCGCGTCGTCCTTCTGGACGGTCGTCGCGGCGTCGACTGCGAGGAAAATGTCGGCCGCGCGGTCCTCGGTGAGCGCCGCCCAGACGGCGTCGACGACGTGTTCCTGAACCGTGTCGCCGAACGTCGTCCCGGAGGACTCCTCGGACTCAGTCGCGGCGTCAGCAACGATTGCTTCGACTTCGGAGTACGCGACGCGCTCCGCATCTTCGACGGCGTCGACGACGCGCTCGGCGAACGCCGCGGTGTCGTCGGCGCCCTTGTTCGAGACGGCGTCGACGACGGCGGCTTCGAGGTCCGTCTCCGCGTCGATACCCGGCGGCCGCCACCGCAATTCGCGGCCGTAGTGGCGGTCGCGGAACGCGTCCACGATGCCGTCGGCGGTCTTCTTCCCGACCCGGGTGAACTCTGACTGGAGGAACCCGGAGACGGAGTGCGAGTCGGTGTCGCCGAGCATCTTGATGAGCGTCCCGAGTTCGACCCCGTGGGGATGGGGGCGAATCTCCTCGGTCTCCTCGGGGAGGCCCGCGCCCTCGGCGCGCTCGGCCTTGATTTCGCCCTTCGGCTCCTGCAGTTCGATGCGCGCGTGGGGGTTGACGACCGCGGTGTGCTTGACGTAGTCGTGGAGCTGGCCGCGGGCGCGCATGTTCGCTTCGAGGTCCATCTCGATGCGCGTGCCGTGGGTCCCGCGGAGGTCGCTCTCCGCCGCGGAGAGTTCTTCCGCGACGCTGATTTCGGGCTCGTTGGTATCCGTGTCGATGATGAGCTCGTAGTAGTTCGACACGCCCGAATCCTGCGTGCGGCTCTCGATGCGCACCGGCTTCCCGGACGTGAGCTGGCTGTAGAGGACGGCCGCGGAGATACCGATACCCTGCTGGCCGCGGGACTGCTCGCGGGCGTGGAAGCGCGAGCCGTACAGGAGCTTCCCGAAGATTTTCGGAATCTGTTCTTTGGTGATGCCGGGGCCGTTGTCCTCGACGACGAGGGTGTAGTAGTCCCGGCCCTCCTCGATTTCGACGTAGATGTCGGGCAGGATGCCGGCTTCCTCGGTGGCGTCGAGGGCGTTGTCGACGGCCTCCTTGACGGCCGTGACCAGCCCTCGGGCTCCGCTGTCGAAGCCGAGCATGTGCTTGTTCTTCTCGAAGAACTCGGCGATGGAGATTTCGCGCTGGCTCGCGGCGAGCTCCTCCGCGATGCCCTCCTCTTCGCCGAGTGTCGACTGGAAGGACGTCATTCGATACACGTAGTTCCCGTTCGGTGGGTAAAACCCCAGCGGTGTGCGGGGTGAAAGTGAAACTGAACGCGGGACGGCAGACGGTCGCAAGACAATCGTGGGTTTTCGCGCGCACGCGTGCGAGTCTTTTTTACCGACGGGGAGCCTAGGACGATTCAACGTTCATGTCTGACCAAAGCGAGTACAGCGCTGGCCAAATCCAGGTTCTGGAGGGGCTCGAAGCCGTCCAGAAACGGCCGGCGATGTACATCGGTTCCACTGACGCTCGTGGCCTCCATCATCTCGTCTACGAGGTCGTGGACAACTCCATCGACGAAGCGCTGGCCGGATACTGCGACCGCATCGAGGTGACACTCCACGAGGACGGCTCGGTCAGCGTGGAGGACGACGGTCGCGGCATCCCCATAGACACCCACGAGGAGTACGACCGACCCGCGGTCGAGGTCATCCTCACCGTCCTGCACGCCGGCGGGAAGTTCGACGGGAAGTCCTACCAGGTCTCCGGTGGGCTCCACGGCGTCGGCGTCTCCGTCGTGAACGCGCTCTCCGAGCGCCTCGCGGTCGAGGTCTCCCGCGAGGGCGGGAAGTACCGCGAGAAGTTCGAGCACGGCGAACCCGTCACCGACCTCGAGCGCATCGGCGACGTCGGCGCCGAGGAGACGGGCACGCTGATTCGGTTCCGGCCCGACGCCGACATCTTCGAGACGCTGGAGTTCGACTACTCCACGCTCGAGAACCGCCTGCGCGAACTGGCCTTCCTCAACTCCGGTGTCGAAATCACGCTCACCGACGAGCGCGGCGAGGAAGCCGAATCCTCGACGTTCGAGTACGAGGGCGGCATCCGCGAATTCGTCGAGTACCTCAACGAGAGCCGGAAGGCCCTCCACGACGACGTCATCTACTTCGAGAGCGACGAGGACGGCATCCAGGTCGAAATCGCGATGCAGGCGACCGACGACCTCCAGTCCTCGACGCACGCCTTCGCGAACAACATCAACACCCGCGAGGGCGGCACCCACCTCACGGGGTTCAAGACCGCGCTCACGCGCACGGTCAACGACTACGCCAACGAGAACAACCTGCTCTCGGAGCTCGACGGCGAGAACCTCACGGGCGAGGACATCCGCGAGGGGTTGACCGCGGTCGTCTCCGTGAAACACCCCGACCCGCAGTTCGAGGGGCAGACGAAGACGAAACTCGGCAACAGCGAGGTCCGGGGCATCGTCGAGGGCACGGTCCACGAGGGACTGGGCACGTACTTCGAGGAGAACCCGAACACCGCCGAAGCCGTCGTCCGGAAGGCCGTCGAAGCCGCGAAAGCACGAAAGGCCGCGAAGAAGGCCGAGGAGCTCACGCGCCGCAAGAGCGCGCTCTCCTCGACGAGCCTCCCCGGGAAACTCGCGGACTGCCAGACGAAAGACCCCGACGACGCAGAGCTGTTCATCGTGGAGGGCGACTCCGCGGGCGGCTCCGCGAAACAGGGCCGCAACCCCGAATTCCAGGCGATTCTCCCGCTCGGCGGGAAGATTCTGAACGTCGAGAAACACCGCCTCGACCGCATCCTCGAACACGACGAGATTCGCCACATCATCACCGCGCTCGGCACCGGCATCGGCGACGAGTTCGACATCGAGGACATCCGGTACAAGAACATCGTGATGATGACCGACGCCGACGTCGACGGCGCGCACATCCGCACGCTGCTGTTGACGTTCTTCTACCGGCACATGAAGCCGCTGCTGGAGGCCGGCTACGTGTACGCCGCCCAGCCGCCGCTGTACCGCATCCGGTACCGCGGCGAGACGTACGACGCGATGACCGAAGAGGAGCGCGAACAGATTATCGAGGAGAAGTGCGACGGCAACCCGACGCAGGTCCAGCGGTTCAAGGGCCTCGGGGAGATGAACCCCCAGCAGCTCTGGGACACCACGATGGACCCGGACGAGCGCATCCTCAAGCGTATCACCGTCGAGGACGCCGCCGCCGCGGACAAGATGTTCTCCGTGCTGATGGGGGACGCCGTCGAGCCGCGCAAGCGCTTCATCCAGGAGCACGCCACGGACGCAGAGTGGGTGGACATCTAACATGAGTTCAGAAGCACCAGACGTACCCGACGACGTCGCGGACCGCGTGAAGAACGTCCGCGTCGACGAGGAGATGGAACAGTCGTACATCGACTACGCGATGAGCGTCATCGCGGGCCGTGCGCTCCCGGACGTCCGGGACGGCCTCAAGCCCGTCCACCGCCGCATCCTCTACGCGATGCACGAGGCGGGCATCTCCAGTGGCTCCAGCCACCGGAAGTCCTCGAACATCGTCGGGGACACGATGGGCGACTACCACCCGCACGGCGACTCCGCCATCTACGACGCGCTCGTGCGGATGGCCCAGGACTTCTCGATGCGCCACCCCCTCGTGGACGGCCAGGGGAACTTCGGCAGCGTCGACGGCGACCCGGCCGCGGCGATGCGGTACACGGAAGCCCGCATGTCCCCCATCGCGGAGGAACTGCTGACCGACATCGAGAAGGACACCGTCGACTTCCAGTCGAACTACGACGACCGCCTACAGGAGCCGACGGTGCTGCCGTCGGCGTTCCCGAACCTGCTCGTCAACGGCTCGTCGGGCATCGCGGTCGGGATGTCGACGAACGTCCCGCCGCACAACCTCGGCGAGGTCGTGGACGCGACCGTCCACCTCATCGACAACCCCGACTGCACGGTCCTGGACCTGATGGACCACGTGAAGGGGCCGGACTTCCCGACCGCGGGGAACATCGTCGGGCGCTCGGACGTCAAGCAGGCCTACCAGACGGGCCGCGGCCGCGTCCGGATGCGCGCCGAGTACCACGTCGAGGAGGGCGATTCGAGTGACAGCATCGTCATCACCGAACTCCCCTACCAGCAGAACAAGTCGAAGCTCGTCGAGCGCATCGCCGACGACGTCCGCGACGGCGACCTCGACGGCGTGCGCGACCTCCGCGACGAGTCCGACCGGAACGGCATCCGCATCGTCGTCGAATTGAAGCGCAACGCGAACACGGACGTGGTGGAGAACCACCTGCTGGAGTCCCACCTCGAGCGCACGTTCGGCGTCATCAACCTCGCGCTCGTGGACGGCCAGCCGAAGGTCCTCACGCTCAAGGAGATGCTCGAGGAGTACGTCGCCCATCGCAAGGAAGTGGTGCGGCGGCGCTCCGAGCACGACCTCGCGGAGGCCGAGGACCGCGCGCACATCCTCGAAGGTCGCCTCAAGGCCTTAGAGCAGGCCGACGACGTGGTCGAGACCATCCAGAACGCCGAGGACCGCGACGACGCCAAGGAAGCCCTCAAGGACAGCTTCGGGTTCACGCAGGCGCAGGCCGACCACATCGTCCGGATGCAGCTCGGCAGCCTCACGTCGATGGAGGCCGCCGAAATCGAGTCCGAGTACGAGGACGTGACTGCGCGCATCGAGCGACTCGAGGAGATTCTCGGCAGCGAGGAGGAACTCCTCTCGGTCATCAAGGGCGAGCTCCGCGACATCAAAGAACAGTACGCCGACGAGCGCCGCACGTCGTTCATCGAGGACACGGGCACGGTCACCGACGAGGACCTCATCCCCGAAGAGGACGTCGTGGTCGTGCTCTCCGAGAGCGACTACATCAAGCGCGTGCCCGCGGACACCTTCGACGCCCAGCACCGCGGCGGCAAGGGCATCATCGGCACCGACCTCAAGGACGAGGACCGCGTCTCCGCGGTGTTCACCGCGAGCACGCACGACTACCTGCTCTGCTTCACGAACCAGGGCCAGGTCTATCGCCTGAAAGTCCATCAGGTGCCGGAGATGTCCCGCACGGCGCGGGGCACTTCCGCCGTGAACATCCTCGACCTCGACGACGACGAGGAGATTTCCGCGGTCGTCACCGCCGACGACCTCGACTTCGAATCCGATGAGGAGTACCTCACGATGGCGACCCGCCACGGCTACGTGAAGCGCACGACCGTCGGCGAATTCGAGAACATCCGCTCGACGGGCATCATCGCAATCAGCCTCGAGGACGGCGACGAACTCGCCGACGTCGAGGTCACTGACGGCAGCCACGACGTCGTGCTCGGCAGCGAGCACGGGATGGCGATTCGCTTCGACGAGACGGACGTCCGCGCGATGGGGCGGAACGCCCGCGGCGTTCGCGGGATGGACCTCGAAGGCGACGACCGGGTCGCGGGCCTCGCGCCGGTCGAACCTGACGACGAGCGCACCCTCCTGACCGTCACCGAGTACGGCTACGGGAAGCGCACGCCGCTGACGGAGTACCGCAAGCAGTCCCGGAACGGCAAGGGGCTCGTGGACATCAAGACCGGGGAGCGCAACGGCAACGTCGTCTCCCTGGACACCGTCAGCGACGAGGACAACCTCGTCGCGATGAGCGAGGGCGGCCAGATTATCCGGCTCCCCGTCGAGGAGGTTTCGACGGTCGGCCGGAACACGAAGGGCGTGAAAGTGATGGACGTCGAGGAAGGCGACGAAGTCGCCGACGTCTCCGTCTACCGCCCCAGCGAGGACGGCGACGAAGACGAGAGCGAAGCCGACGAGTAGCCGTCCACTAACTTCTTTCGCGGATTCCCGGCGAATGGGAGCGCTTTCGACGCCGTAGGAACCACCCCGGGGGATTGTCCCCCTGCTCGTCCTACGATTACGTGGGTGAACGACGATGGCTGTCGCCGAACGCGAACGAGAACTACTCGGACAGGAACTCGAACCAATCGACAGGGTGCTCGCAGGCGCTGCGGTCGTGTTCGGCGCGCTCGGTCACGCCGCACTCGCAGCGGCGGGTGCGGGGCTCGCGTACGCGGTGTTGACCGCCGCGCTCTGACGGCGCCTCAGAGGATTCGTTTGCCGAGTGCGCTCGCGGCCAGCTCCGCGGCGATGTCCGCGGTGCGGTTGGACTCGTCCAGAATCGGGTTCACTTCCACGACCTCCATCGAGCGCAGACACGACTCTTCTGCGTCCCGCTGTGCAATCGCTTCCAGCGCCGCGTGGGCTTCCCGGTAGGTCGCGCCGCCGCGGACGGGCGTCCCGACGCCGGGGGCTTCGTCCGGGTCAAGCCAGTCGACGTCCAGCGAGACGTGCACGCCGTCGGTGCCCGCAGTCACGATGTCCAGCGCTTCGTCGACGACGCTGGTGACGCCGCGCTCGTCGATGTCGCTCATCGTGAACGCGGTCATCTCACTCTCACGGATGGCTTCGCGCTCGGAGGGGTCGAGGTTCCGGAGGCCGACGAGCGCGACGTTCTCCTCGCGGAGCCCGGCGGCGTTCGCCCACTCCGTGTCCGCGAACTCGCCGCGGCCCAGCGCCGCCGCGAGGGGCATCCCGTGGACGTTCCCGCTCGGCGAGGTCGCGGGCGTGTTGAAGTCGCCGTGGGCGTCCAGCCAGAGCGCGCCGATTTCCGCGTCCCGCGCGCTCCCCGACAGCGACCCGATGGCGACCGCGTGGTCGCCGCCGAGCACGAGCGGGAACGCGCCGTCCGCGAGCGTGTCCGCGACCTCGTCGGCGAGCCGGGCGGTGACGTCCTCGATTTCCTCGAGGAACTTCGCGCGCCCGTCGCTCGGCACGCGCTCCTCCGCCCGGGGGACGAGCAGGTCGCCGGTGTCGACCGCGTCGACGCCCGCCGCGTCGAGTTCCGCGGCGAGGTCGGCGTAGCGAATCGCCGACGGCCCCATGTCGACCCCGCGTCGGTCCGAGCCGTAGTCCATCGGTGCGCCGATGACGTGGACGTTTTTGGCCATGCGCGCAAGTACGGCGAGCGACCCTTAGTGCGTGCGGTTCCGCGACGATGAAGCGTGTGTCGGTAGAATTAGTCGTCGCGGTACGGTTCGACGACGCGCTCGACGCCCTCCTCGAAGGAAATCTGGGGCTCCCAGCCGGTCGCTTCCTCGATTTTGGAGATGTCCGCGCACGTGTCGTGGACGTAGTTCTCCAGCGGAATCGGCTCGTACTCGGGTTCGACGTCCGTGCCGAGCGCGTCGTTGATGAGGTCGACCATCTCGTTGAACGAGTACGCCTCGCCCGTCCCGAGGTTGTAGACGCCCGCGAGTTCCTCCTCGCCAGTCCGAACCAGGCCGCGCACGATGTCGTCGACGTGCGTGAAGTCCCGGGTCTGGGTGCCGTCGCCCCACAGCACGGGGGACTCGCCGTTCGCAATCTTCTCGGTGAATTGGGAGACGGTGTTGGCGTACTCGCCCTTGTGGGCCTCGTTGCCGCCGTATCCCTGGTACACCGAGAAGAAGCGCATCCCCGCACACGAGATGTCGTCGTAGAAGTTGTTGTAGTACTCCGCGTAGCGCTCGCGGCCGAGCATCGACGCGTCGTAGCCGGTCGCGGCCTCAAGGTCCATGTCCTCGGGGCTCGGCTCGGTGCGGCTGCCGTACGCCGACGACGTCGAGGCGTAGACGATGGTGTCGCAGCCGTCGTCGTGGGCCTGTTCGACGACGTTGACGAACCCCTCGATGTTGACGCGAGCGCCCTCGCGGGGGTTCTCTTCGAGCATCTGCCGGCTGGAGAGTGCGGCGAGGTGGTAGACGACGTCGACGTCCGTCGGCAGGTCGTCGTCGAGCACGTCCGCTTCGACGTACTCGACGTCGTCGTCGAGATTCTCCGGCGTCCCGAGGAAGCCGTTGTCGAGCGCGATAACGTCGTTGTCCGCGGCGAGGTGGTTCGCGAGGTTCGACCCGATGAACCCCGCACCACCGGTGACGAGAACGCGGTTTCCGTCCATGCGCGTGGATTGGCGGTCGTGCCGTAAAACCTACCGCTTCGCCGCCCGCACGCGGTCTTCCCATCGGGGGATTTATGGAAAACACCGGCGTAACCAGTCGTATGTCATCGATTGAACTGACCTCCAGTCAGAAGACGATACTGCGCGCGCTCGTCGACCTCTACACCGAGCGCGAGCAGGCCGTCAAGGGCGAGGACATCGCCGAGGAGGTCGACCGCAACCCGGGCACCATCCGGAACCAGATGCAGAGCCTGAAAGCGCTCCAGCTCGTCGAGGGCGTCCCCGGCCCGAAGGGCGGCTACAAGCCGACCGTCAACGCCTACGAGGCGCTGGAAATCCAGAAGCTGGACACGACCGCCGAGGTCCCCGTACGCCACGAGGGCGAACTCCTCGAAGACGCGAACGTCGAGGAAATCGGCCTGACGAGCGTCCACCACCCCGAGCTCTGCCGCGCCGAGATTCACCTCCGCGGCTCCATCCGGGAGTTCCACGAAGGCGACAGCGTCACGGTCGGGCCGACTCCGCTGTCGAAGCTCGTCATCGAGGGCACGCTGGACGGCAAAGACGACACCGCGAACATTCTCATCCTGAAAATCGACTCGATGGAAGCGCCCGCCGAAGAACCCGAGCACTAGCGCGCGGCGTTTCAAAGCCTTTGTATCACCGGGTCACGCAGGCTTCCGTATGACAACCAGAGTCGTCGTTCTCGGTGCCGGCTACGCTGGCGCTGGTGCCGTGTCGAAGCTCGAAGACGAAGTCGACCCCGACACGGAACTCGTCTGGGTCTCCGAGACCGACTACCACCTCGTCCTCCACGAAGCCCACCGTATCATCCGCGACCCGGGCGTCGAGGACAAGATTACGATCCCCGTCAGGGATATCAAGTCCCGCGGGACGCGGTTCGTCCACGACGAAGTCGTCGACATCGACACCGACGAGCGCACCGTCGAACTCGAAGAGGGCGAAGCCGTCGATTACGACTACCTCCTCGTCGGCATCGGCTCCGAGACCGCGACCTACGGCATCGAGGGGATGGGCGAACACCCGCACACGCTGAAGGGCCTCGACGACGCCCTCGAAATCCACGAGGACGTCAAGGCCGCCGCGAAGGAAGCCACCCGCGAGGACCCCGCGCAGGTCGTCGTCGGCGGTGCGGGCCTCTCGGGCATCCAGAGCGCGGGCGAACTTGCGGAGTTCCGCGACCGCCACAACGCGCCTATCGACGTCACGCTCGTGGAGGCGCTGCCCGAAATCTTCCCGCCGGGCGACAGCGAGATTCAGGGCGCGCTCCGCCACCGCCTCGAGGAGCGCGGCATCGACATTCTCACCGACGACCCCATCACCGCGGCGACCGAGGACAGCCTCGAATTCGACGAGCGCGACGACCTCTCCTACGACGTGTTCCTCTGGACCGGCGGCGTCACCGGCCCCAGCGAGCTCTCCGAGGTCGACCTCGAAGCCGAGCACAACCGCCTTCAGGCCGGCTCGAACCTCCAGACGGAGGACGACCGCGTGTTCGCGGTCGGTGACTGCTCACTAATCGAACAGGGCGACGACGAGGTCGCGCCGCCGACCGCGCAGGCCGCCTGGCAGGCCGCCGACGTCGCCGCCGAGAACATCTCGCGCGCCATCGACGACCGGCCGCTGCGCACGTGGACGTACGACGACCAGGGGACGCTGGTCTCCATCGGCGAAACCGCCATCGCCCACGACGTCGAAGTGAACGGCTTCGCCGCGCCGGTCCGCACGTTCAACGGCACGCCCGCGAAGATGCTGAAGAAGGGCGCAGCCGCGCGCTGGATTGCGAAGATTACGTCCTGGTCCCGTGCAATGAAGGCCTGGGACGCGCTCTAACCGCAGTAACGTCTCTGTTTTCCGAACGCGGACTATCGCAGCCCCGGAGCCGATACTCTCGAAGCCGTCGCCGAACGTTGAAGGTGGACGCTGACCTCCGTATGGGCATGGCTGCCCAACTGGTCTGGTACGGGTTCGTCCTCCTCGCCGCCATTACTGTCATCGCCATTGGGTCGTACATCGGCACGATGCGTGCGCTTGACCGCTTCCACGCCGGCAAGGAGAGCATCTTCCTCTCCGGCGACGCGAGAGGCGACGAGTAACAGTCGGATGGTCGGGCTCTCCCGCGACGCCGTCGCGCTCGAACCGCACGACCCGTCGTGGCACGACGCCTACGTCGAGGAAGCCGAGCGGCTGCGCAACCTTGTCGGTGAGCGCGTCGAGGGAGTCGAACACGTCGGCAGCACTGCCATCGGGGGAATTCCCGCGAAACCGATTGTCGACGTGCTGGTCGTCGTCAGTGATGGGGAGACCGAGTCGGTGGCCGCCGCGTTGGACGCGAACGGCTACGAGCGGCGGCCGAACGACGACGTGCCCGACCGTGTCTTCCTCGTGCGCGGGCCGCCGGACTGTCGAACGCACTACCTCTCGCTGGTCGAAGCGGACAGTAATTGCCACCGCGAACAGGTCGCGTTCCGCGACTATCTCCGGGAGTACCCAGACGTAGCAGCGGCGTACGCGTCGCTGAAACGTGACCTGGCCGAAAAGTATCCGGAGAATCGGGAAGCGTACACCACGGAGAAGAGTGCGTTCGTCGAGGACGTACTCGACCGCGCGCTGCCCGAGTACGCGCCCTGACTGCGCTGTAGCCTACTCCAGACTCATGCCGGCGTGCCACTGGTCGACGCCGGCTTCCGCCTTCTTCTGGTCCATCTTCGCGAGCAGGTGGACCGCCAGGCTTGCCGTCTCGGCGGCGTTGGACTCGCCCTCGGTGAGGAACTCGCCGGTCTCGCGGTTGGCGAACACCGAGCAGACGGCACCCGCGCGGAGGCCGTACACGTTCGCGAGTGTGAGGATGGCCGACGCCTCCATCTCGACGTTGGCGACGTTCGCGTCCTTGAGTTCCTGGATGAGGTCGTCGCTACCGGCGGCCTCGAACCCCTCGAAGCCGGGCCGTCCCTGGCCCGCGTAGAAGGAGTCCGAACTCATCGTGAGGCCGACGTGGTAGTCGTGGCCGAGGCGTTCGGCGGCGGCGACGAGCGCGGAGACGACCTCGGTGTCCGCGACCGCGGGGTAGTCCTCGCGGACGTACTCGTCGCTCGTGCCCTCCTGGCGGACGGCACCGCGCGTGATGACGAGGTCGCCGGGCTCCATCTCCGCCTGGAGCGCGCCACAGGAGCCGACGCGGATGAACGTGTCCACGCCGATGCGCGCGAGTTCCTCGACGGCGATGGCGGCCGACGGCGACCCGATACCGGTGGAGGTCACCGAGATGGGCGTGCCGTCGTAACTGCCGGTGGCAGTGCGGTACTCGCGGTGGTGGGCGACCTCCTCAGAATCGTCCCACAGCGGCGTGATTTTGTCGAGGCGCTCGGGGTTGCCGGGGAGCAACACTGCGTCCGCGACGTCCCCCGGGGAGAGTTCGACGTGATACTGGACCTCGTCGTTGGGGTCCTCGCTGTCGCCGGGCATGCTGCTGGCTTCGCCGGCGACGGGCAAAGGGTCTTCGTGTTTCCGGAAGCCGAACGCACTTCGCGCCGGGAGCCGTTCGTCCGCCGTGCACCGGAGTCGCGTCGCGCTGTTGTTCGGAATCGTCGCAGTCGCGTGGGGCGGGTCGTACGTCGCCATCGACGTCGGCCTGCGGGAGTTGCCGGCGCTGCTGTTCGCGGCGTACCGGCTGGAGACCGCCGCCGTGGTCGCGCTCCCGGCGGCGTACGTCGTCTGCGACCGCTTCCTCCCGCGGACTCGCAGGGAGGTCGCCAGCGCCGCGGTCAACGGCTTGACGGTCGCGGCGCTGGCGAACGCGTTCCTGTTCGTCGGCCAGCAGTACACCACGGGCGGCGTCGCGTCGGTGTTGTTCTCCACGAACCCCGTCATCGCGGCCGGACTGGCAGCCGCGGTGTCGCCTTCCGAGCGCCTCGACGGCGTCGAGTTGGTCGGACTAGTGGTCGGTCTCACGGGCGTCGCCATCGTCGTGCGTCCGTCGCCGGGCGCGCTGGCCGCCGGCACGACCGGGAAACTGTTGTTGCTCGCGGGCGCGACGAGCATCGCGCTCGGGAGCGTCGTCGTCGACCGACTGGGCAGCGACCTCGACGCGCTCGCGGAGACCGCCTGGGGGCTGGCGTTCGGCGCAGTCCTCCTCCACGTCGGCAGCCTGGCCGCGGGCGAACCGCAGTCGCTGCCGACATCGGCGTCGCTGCTCGGTGCCATCGCGTACACGGGCGTGATTTCGACGGCGCTGGCGTACCCGCTGTACTTCGAACTCGTGGGTGCCGTCGGCCCGGTCCGCGCGAACCTCGTCTCCTACGTCGTCCCGGTCGTCACCGCGGTCTCCAGTTGGGTGATTCTCGGGCAGGCAATCGGCCCGGTGACCGCGGCGGGCTTCGTGGTCATCGCGACGGGGTTCGTCCTGTTGAACCGTCGTGCGTTGCGCTCGTTCGTCACTTCCCGAGCATCTCGGGCGTGATGGTGTCCGGAATGAGTTCGCCGATGGTGTAGCGCTCGAACCCGTCGCCGGTGTCACAGAGCACGGGCACGTCGTCGTCGCAGAACTCCGCGAGCGTCTGCCGGCACATCCCACACGGCGTGACGGCGTCCCGGGCTTCGGAGGTGACGACGACCTTCGCGAAGTCGCGGTGACCGTCGCGGACCGCGGAGCCGACGGCGATCTCCTCGGCGTGGAGGCTGTTCGAGAAATTCGCGTTCTCGACGTTCGTCCCGACGTACACCTCGCCGTCGGCGGTCTCGATTGCCGCGCCGACCGGGTACTCCGAGTACGGCACGTAGGCTTCCTCGAGGGCGTCACGAGCGGCGGCGAGAAGTTCGTCGTCGTCCATATCCGTACTTCGAGCAGCCGCGACAAAAAGCCGCCGCGTTCGGCCTACTCGTCCTCGCCAGACTCGTAGTGCTCACCGCCCGCCGACGGGATGCGCGTGCGGCCGAACAGCGCGAGCACGACGATGACCGTGACGTACGGGATGGTGCGCACGAGCTCCGTGGGCACCTGGAAGACGTCACGGGCTTGCAGCGTGAGCTGGGTGGCGTCGAGGCCAGCGAACAGCATCGTGGAGGCCAGCGCCCCCACGGGGTTGTAGTTCCCGAAGAGGTACGCCACGATGGCGATGAACCCCTTGCCGTTGACCATCGTCGGGCCGTTGCCCGTGAATTGGCCGACGCCGAGCGCGAGCGCGGCGCCGCCGACGCCAGCGAGCACGCCCGACAGCAGGACGGCCGCGTACCGGACGCGGTGAACGTTCACGCCCGCGGTGTCCAGCGCCTTCGGGTTCTCGCCGCTGGCCTCGACCCAGCGCCCGAACGCGGTGCGGTGGAGCGTGTACCACGACAGCGCGACCGCCAGCAGCATCAGGTAGACGGGCGGGCTGGCGTCGAACAGCGCGCCGAAGAACGGGATGTCGACGGGCGCGACGCCGACGACCGGCATCGGGGCCTTGACGGCGTCCGAGAGCACCGGAATCCCCATGTCTGGGAGCGTCGGGAACGTGTCGACGCTGGTGGAGTTCTTCGAGCCGTAGATGACCGACGAGAGGAACGGCGCGAGACCGAGCGCGATGAGCCAGACGGCGAGGCCGGCGATAATCTGGTCGGCCCGGAATTCGATGCAGACGATGGCGAACAGCCCCGCCAGCAGCGTGCTCGCGAGGACACCGCCAATCAGCCCGTACCAGACGCTCCCGGTCACGTCGGTCGCCCAGATGCCGACGAACGCGGAGATGATGAGCAGGCCTTCGAGGCCGATGTTGATGACGCCGCTCTTCTCGGCGAAGATGCCGCCGAGCGCGGCGAACGCGATGGGGACCGAGAGCCGCAGCGTCGCGGCCAGCGTGGAGTCGGCCGTGAGCACGGCGAACAGGCGGCCGGCGTCCGACTGCGGCGCGAGGAGGCCGGCGGCGACGAGGCCGACGGCGGCCAACAGCACGATGCCGATGACCCCCTGCTGGAGGCGACTCCGCCCGACGAACAGCCGGTCGTAGGTACTGAGGACGGCGTCGCGAGCGGTTCCGACGACCCGGCTGTCGTCACTCATCGCTCCCACCTCCGGAACCGCCGTCGGTGGCAACTGGCTCGCCCGGCCGGCCGAACGAGCCGAACTTCTGTCCGATCATCCGGAAGAACTCCGGCATGGCGACGAACAGGATGATGAGCCCGCGGAGCACGCCGACCAGCGTCGGCGGGACGTCCGAGCCGACCTGCACGACGATGGAGCCGCTCTTGAGCACGCCGAAGAGGAACGCCGCGAGGCCGACGCCGAGCGGGTTGTTCCCGGCGAGGATGGAGACGGTGATGCCGTCGAAGCCGTAGTCCGGGACGCCGGTCTGGAAGTTCCCGAGCACCATCAGCACGTAGACGGCGCCGCCGATGCCGGCGAGCGCGCCGGACAGCGTCATGCTGGAGACGATGGTGCGGTCGGCGTCGACGCCCCCGTACTCGGCGGCGTCCGGCTGGAGGCCGCTGGTGCGGAGGTCGTAGCCGAACGGCGTGTGCTGGAGCAGATACCAGATGCCGACGAGCACGAGAACTGCGAACGCGAACGCGAGCAGGGAGACGTCGTCCCGTGGCCGGAACAGCCACGACGGGAACAGTGCGACGTCCGGGAGGTTCACCGTCTGGTTGGCGAAGCTCTCGGGGTCCTTGAAGTACTGCTCGCGAGAGACGAGGAACAGCGCGATAGACGTCGCGACGAAGTTCAGCATGATAGTGGTGATGACCTCGTTGGCGTCCGCGTACGCTTTCAGCGCACCCGGGACCGCCGCGTACGCGCCGCCCGCGACGCCGCCGAGCAGGAGGCCCAGCGGGAGCAACACGATAGTCGCGAGCACGCCGAGGCCGGCCAGCGGCGGCGCGACGTACGTGAGCACGACGCCCGTGGTGAGCGCGCCGACGACGAGCTGGCCCTGCACACCGATGTTGAAGATGTCCGCGCGGAACGCCACCGCGACGGCGACGCCCGTGAACATCAGAATCGTGGTCTCGGCGATGGTGGTGGCGAACTGGCTGTTCAGCGGGTTGTTCAGGACGTCCCCGAGCGCGCCGAGGAACAGCAGGTCGTACACCGCGAACGGGTCGTAACAGAACCCCATCGCGAAGACGGCCTGCGACGGCCACAGGCCACCGGGGAGGACGCTCTTGACGACGCCGGGTACGAGTCCCGGGAGCGTGGTCGTGACGAACTTCCCGGGGACGGCGATGGTGTAGGCGGCGCTGGCGCAGTCGGTCATCCGGCCGGCGCCGAGGATGATGAGCGCGCCGATGAACACCGACAGCAGGAGTGCGGACGTGCTGATGAGGAAGCGCTCGAACGCGGAGGCGCGGACGAGGCGCCCGAGCAGGTCGTGGGCGCGCTCGGAGAAACTCACTGCGCCACCCCCTCAGCGTCGCTCTCGCTGCGTGGCTCGTACCCCTCGGGGTACTCGCCGGCCATCAGCAGGCCGAGTTCTTCCTCGTCGATGTCGTCGGGATCGACGACCGCCATCACGTCGCCGTCGTGCATGACGGCGAGGCGGTCCGAGAGCCCCTGCACTTCGTCGAGCTTCGAGGAGACCAGCAGGACGCCCCGGCCCTCGTCGCGGAGTTCGAGCAGGCGGTCGTGGATGAACTCCTGGGAGCCGATGTCGACGCCGCGCGTCGGGTGCGTGGCGACGACGAGGCGCGGGTCGCGCTCGAACTCGCGGCCGACGATGAATTTCTGCTGGTTACCGCCGGAGAGCGCGACGGCTTCCGTGTCGGCGTTCGGCGGCCGCACGTCGTACTCCTCGACGATGTCCTCGGCGTGCGTCCGGGAGGCGTCCCAGTCGATGGTGCCGCCGGACGCGAACGGCGCGCCGTGCTGGCTGCCGAGGATGCCGTTCTCCACGAGGTCGAAGTCCATCACGAGCCCGCGCTCCTGACGGTCCTCGGGGATGTACGCCATGCCGCTGTCGATGCGGTCGCGGCGGGGAGCATCAGTGACGTCGCGGCCGTCGAACTCGACGGACCCGGCTTCGGGGTCGCGCAGGCCCGTGACTGCTTCCACGAGTTCGGCCTGCCCGTTGCCGTCCACGCCCGCGACGCCGAACACTTCGCCCTCGCGCACGACGAACGAGACGTCCGTGACGGCGGGCACCTCGCGGTCGTCGAGCACGGAGAGCGCGTCCACGTCGAGGACCGTGTCGCCGATGTCCGGCGGCGTCGATTCGACGTCGAGGACGACCTCGCGGCCGACCATCAGCTCCGCGAGTTCCTCGCGGGTGGTCTCGTCGGCGTCGACGGTGCCGACGTTCTTCCCGTCCCGGAGGACGGTGACGTCGTCGGCGGCGTGCATCGCCTCGCCGAGTTTGTGCGTGATGAAGATGACCGTCTTCCCCTGGTCGGTGAGTTCGTCGAGGACGTCGAAGAGGTCCTCGACCTCCTGGGGCGTGAGCACGGCGGTCGGCTCGTCGAGGATGAGCACGTCCGCGCCGCGGTACAGCGCCTTCAGAATCTCGACGCGCTGCTGGACGCCGACGCTGACGTCGGCGATGGTCTTGTCGGGGTCGACGTCGAACCCGTAGCGCTCGCTGAGCTCGACGACGTCGCGGCGCGCCGCCTCGCGGTCGACCGCGAGGCCGCCCCACTTCCGGGGCTCGTTGCCGAGCGCGATGTTCTCCGCCACCGTCATCGTGTCCACGAGCATGAAGTGCTGGTGAATCATCCCGATGCCGGCGTCGATGGCGTCCCGCGGGGAGGCGAAGTCGCGCTCCTCGCCGTCGACGACGATACGGCCCGAGTCCGGCTGGTAGAGACCGTAGAGGACGTTCATCAGGGTTGTCTTTCCGGCGCCGTTCTCGCCGAGCAGCGCGTGCACGGAGCCGCGCTCGACGGGCAAGTCGACGTTGTCGTTCGCGACGACGCCCGGGAATCGTTTCGTGATGTCTTCGAGTCGGACGGCCGTATCCGTTTGCGTCATTGCGTGCAGAATGTGATTGTGAGCGAGCGAAACCCCGTCAGTTGACGTTCGAGGGGTCCTGTGGGACGGAGGTCTCGCCGTCCATGATGCTCTGGCGGGCGTCGCTGACCGCCGTCTTGACGTCCTCGGGAATCTCGGAGCCGAGCTGCTGGCCGTAGACGCAGGCGACGCCGTCGTCGTCGAGGCCCAGCGTGGTCGTCTCGCCGCCCTGGAAGTTGCCGTTGACCGTCGCTTCGACGGCGTTGTAGACGGCGGTGTCGACGCGCTTGACCATGCTCGCGAGGATGACGTTCGCGTAACTGTCCTTGGTGACCGACTGGTCGCGGTCGACGCCGATGGCGAACCGACCCTCGTCCTGTGCGGCCTGGAAGACGCCGGTCCCGGTGTTCCCCGCGGCGTGGAAGACGATGTCGCTGCCGGAGTTGTACATCGAGAGTGCGGCTTCCTGACCGGCGGTGGTGTCGTTGAAGCTCCCGACGTACGACGTCTGGATGTCGATGTCGTCGTTGGTCGCCTTCACACCGGCCTTGAACCCGGCCTCGAACTTCTGGATGAGCGAGCTCTCGCGGCCGCCGACGAAGCCGACGTTCGTGGAGTCCGACTGCGTGGAGCCCGCGCCCGCGCTGAAGCTCATCGACGTGAGGTGTGCGGCGAGCACGCCGACGAGGTACGACCCCTCGTGCTCACGGAAGACGTAGCTGCCGACGTTCGGCTCGTCGACGGTGCTGTCGACAATCTGGAAGTTCTGCTCGGGGTAGTTCGCGGCGGTCTCCGAGAGGGAGTCAGCCTGGAGGAACCCGATACAGGAGACGAGGTCGTAGTTGGGGTCCGTCGAACCGGCGTACTGCTGCTGGTAGTCGCTGAATTGGGAGACCGAATCCGGCTGGGACTCGTTGAAGTCGACGTTGAAGTCCTCGGCGGCCTGCTGGATGCCGGACTGGGCCTGGTCGTTGAACGACCCGTCGCCGAGTCCGCCGGTCGCGTACACCATCCCGACGTTGGTGACGTCCGACTCCGCGGTGGTCGTCCCCTCGGAGTTCTCGGTCGTCTCGGTGGACTCCTCGGTGGTCGTCTCCGTCTCGTCCCCACCAGAAGGACCGCCCGTACAGCCCGCCATCCCCGCGAGTCCGACTGCGCCGATGCCCGCTGTCGCCTTGATGAACTCCCGTCTGTCGAAGTTGGAAATACTTGCGTGTAACGAGACATTCGTGCGGTGATAAAGCCGTCGTTTGTGGGGGGAAGCGGCAAAACGTGGGCGCGTTGTCAGGCCGCAGCGACCGCGTCCTCGACGACAGCGGCGACCGACTCCACGAGGTCGTCCACGTCGTCGCTCTCGGCGTACACGCGAACGTAGGGCTCGGTCCCGCTCGGCCGTACGAGCGTCCACGAGGCGTCCGGAAATTCCAGGCGCACGCCGTACTCGGTGTCCACGTCGGCGTCCGGGAACTCCGCGGGCAGGTCCTCGGCGAGCTGCGCCATCACCGCGTCTTTGGCTTCGTCCGGGCACTCGACGCTGACCTTCCGGTACGGGCGCTCGGTCACGGGCTCGCGCAGCGCCGCGAGGCCGTCAGCATCAGCGACCAACCGGGAGAGGACGGCCGCCGACGCGACGCCGTCGATCCAGCCGCCGAACGCGGTGTGGACGTGCTTCCACGGCTCCGCGGCGAAGACGACGTCACCGCCGTCCTCGCGGGCCGCCGCGATGCCCTCGTGGAGTGCGCCGAGACGGACGCGCTCGACGCGCCCGCCCGCTTCGCCGACGCGCTCGTCGATGCGCGCGGAGGCGTTCGGCGTCGTGACGACGACCGGGTCGTCGGCGTCGCTGGCGCGCGTGTAGTGCTCCGCGAGAATCGCGAGCACGGTGTCCTCGTGGACGACCTCGCCGTCCCCGTCCACGATGACGATGCGGTCGGCGTCGCCGTCGTGGGCGATGCCGAACGCGGCGTCGCCGGTCGCCACGAAGTCCATCAGGTCGCCGATTGTCTCGGGCGTCGGTTTGCTCGGGCGGCCGGGGAAGTGGCCGTCGACGTTCGCGTTCAGCGTGACGACGTGCGCGCCGAGTTCCCGCAGCACCTGTGGCGTCGCCAGCCCCGCGACGCCGTTCCCGCAGTCCACGGCGACCGTCAGTCCGTCGAGGGGCGCGCCGTGCTCGCTCGCGAACGCCGCGACCGCCTCGCGGTAGTCCGGGAGCACGTCGATGGACTCGGTCTCACCCCACTCCGCCCACGACGCGTACTCGGGGTCGCTCTCCACGCGGTCCTCGATGGCGAGCTCGCGCTCGCGGTCGTACTCGGAGCCGTCCACGAACAGTTTGATGCCGTTGTCCTCCGGCGGGTTGTGGCTCGCGGTCAACTGGACGCCGCGGCGACCCCGCGACGCGTACGCCAGCGCGGGCGTCGGCAGCACGCCCGCGTCCAGCACGCGCATTCCTCCCGCTTGCAGGCCCGCGCTCATCGCCGCTGCGAGCGCTGGCCCCGTCTCGCGGCCGTCCCGCGCGACGACGAACGCCTCGTCGTCGCCGCGAGCGTCCGCGCCGGCCGCGGCCCCGACTGCGACCGCCAACTCCGGGGTCACGTCGGCGACCGCGTTCCCTCGAATCCCTGCCGTGCCGAAGAGGTTCATACGCGGGGGGGAGCGCCCGCGTTCACTTAGGTTCCGCTGTTCCCGGGCGAGAAGAGACGAGGCGGCTACAGTTCGATGCCGCTCGGGATGAGACTGTGGCTGCGCAGCAGGTCGCCGTCCTCGCTGTAGACGAGGAACGTCGACTTCTCGTAGACGACCAGCTGCTCGCCGTCGACGAGAATCTCGACGCGGTACTGGCCGTCGTCGCCAGTCGCCTCGCCGTACCGGCGTGCCGCCCGTACGAACTGTAGGACGTCGTCGGCGTCCTGATTCAGTTCGAGGACGAACTCCCCGGTGATGCGGTTCGTGACGGCGACGACGCCGCCGGCGTCCGGGTCGTCGACGTCGTCCGTCAACCGGAACGTGGCGTCCGTCTCGCCGGCGTCCAGGCGTTCGCCGTCCCGGTCCGTGAGTCGGTCTTCGAGTTCCGCGGCTGCACCCGTGAAGTCGATGGTGACGTTCGGCTTCTCGGGGTCACCGTCCTCGTCGACCCAGTCGACGTTCGCGACGTCCAGTTCGAAGTAATCCCGGCGCATTCCCTACGGGTGAATAGGACCGACGGGGAAATGAACGTAACGCCCCGAACAGGTGTCGGTCACTGGCCGTACGTGAGCCGCTGGACGGCGGCGTTCAGCCGTGCAGTGGCGTTCTGCATCCACGCGACCGGCGAGACGCGCCGCACGGCGGACTCCTCGACCTCGATGCGCTCGTCGGCGAACGGGTCGCGGGGCGGGTCGTCGCTGTTGGCGTCGACCGCGTCGACGACGGTCGTCATCGAGCAGCGGCCACACGCCTCGGTCGGCTGCTTCTCTGCCATGCGTACTACTCACACGCGAACGGCCATAGTTCTGCCGCCTGCAGAGGGCCGAACGCGACGGGCTTTTAACCCGCGTGTGGTATCTACAGGCATGGGCTACCGAATCGTCGACCCCGACGACGTCGAAGTACCGGAAGGACGGCCGTGCGAGTACCGCTCGCTGACCGACGCGGGCGGCCTCGACGAGATGGCGATGAACCTGTTCCGGGCCGAACCCGGCGAGCAGGTGCCGCTGGCGTACCACTACCACGAGACCCAGGAGGAGGCGTTCTTCGTACTCTCGGGCACGCTGTACGTGGAGACGCCCGAGCAGACGTACGAGGTGCCGGAGGGCCACCTGTTCACGGTCGACCCGGAGAGTCCGCAGCGCGCGCACAACCCCGAGGACGCCGACGAGCGCGTCGAACTGCTGGCGGTGGGGGCGCCGCCGGCCCCCGACGACGCGGTCGCGTACGACCCCAGCGAGGATGACTGAAGCCGACAACCCGGAGCCCGCCGACCTCCCCGCCGAGATTCGGGAGAACGTGCCGACGTGGGACGACGAGTACTTCGACCGCGTCAGCGACCGGCTGATGTACAGCTACGACCTTGAACGCGACTACGCCGTCCGGGGCGAGCGCTTCGACCTGTACGGGGAGTTGCGCGTGCTCAACCAGAAGCAGTTCTTCCACCCTGCACTGAGCTACGCCGACCACGAGACCGAGGAACACGTGTTCGCGCGCCGGACCGGCTGGCCGACCGTCGCGGACCTCGAAGCGCTGGTCGAATTCGGCCACGACCTCGCCGACGACTGGGTGGACGCCGACGAGGAGCACTACGAGACGAAATTCACGTTCGTGCTCGTCGCCGACGAACTCCCCGACGACGTGGCGTCGTTCGTCGAGGGGTTCCGCGACCGGAATCTGTTGAAGTACGGCTACTACGGCCACTACGAGGTGAACCTCGCCGTCGTCGCGCCCGACGACGAGGCGGCGGTCGCCAGCGAGAAGGTGGACGTCGTGGACGCGTTCGCGCTGTGGGGCGACGTCGAGCGCGAGTCCGAGGGCTTCTTCTCGCGGTTCGCGAAGCGCTTCTGGACGTAGGCGGCGCGACAGTCCCGCCGCTACGCGGCTTCGAGGGAGGGGCAGGAAAGAGGGACCGTGGAGCGGTCGGTCTCAGTCGTCGCTCGGTTCTGCTGCGGGTTCGCGCCCACTACGCGCGCTGCTGATGTTGCCGTAGCCGATGCGCACCAGCGAGAGCGCGAGGTAGATGAGCACGAGCGCCAGCACCATCTGGACGGCTGCCGAGACCTGGCCGCCGAGGCCAGCGGCACCGCCCTGAATCAGGTTGACGTAGAGGTTCTCGTAGAGCGCGAGCCACGAGAGCCCGAGGACAGTGATGACGACCATGATGGCCATCGGCACGCCCGTGCTGACGAGCTGCTTGGACTCGTCCCAGTTGGCGAGCCACACCGTGCCGGTGAGCAGCGCGAGCGCGGCGAGCAGCTGGTTGGCACCGCCGAACAGGCCCCAGAGGGTCGCCCACTCGCCGGAGATGACCAGCACGTACGCGATACCGCACTGCACGACGGGGTTCGTGTACCGACCGCGGGCGAACGAACCGATGCCGCCCGAGAAGCCGGTGTCCGTGCCGCTGCCCTGCGTCCCGACGATTTCCTCCATCATGTAGCGGCCGAGTCGCGCGGCCGTGTCAGTGGACGTGAGCAGGAAGCTCACGAGCACGAGCGCCATGAACGGCCCACCGTAGCTGGCGGGGATGCCGAGGCTCGTGAGGATGACGCCGCCACCTGCGGCGAAGTTCGGGAGCGCGCCGCCGATGCCGCCGGCGGCCGCGTCGGAGGCGATGCCGGCGATGGCGAGCGTGGACAGCGCGACTGCGGCGAGCAGGCCTTCACCGAGCATGCCGCCGTAGCCGATGAGGCGCGCGTCGCTCTCCTTGTTCAGCTGCTTGGCGGTCGTCCCGGAGGAGACCAGCGAGTGGAAGCCACTGATGGTCCCGCACGCGATGGTGACGAACAGCAGTGGGAACAACGGATAGGGCGAGACGCTCTCGACCCCGAGGAAGCCGGTGAACGGCTCGATGCTGTCGGAGATGACCAGCGGCTGGCTGGATGTCCCGAGGAACGTGCCGACGACGATAGCGACGAGCGCGCCGCCGACGCCTGCGTACAGCAGGAACGACGAGAGGTAGTCGCGCGGCTGGAGCAGCACCCAGACCGGGAGCGCGCTGGCGAGTGCGGCGTACAGCAGAATCACCGGCACCCAGGCGGCGGTGTTGCCGCCGAGCGCGCCGGCACCGGGCACCCACGAGCCCGTGCCCTCGAAGAGGATGAACGTGCTCGCGGGGTGTGCTGCGTCACCTGCCAGTTCGAAGAACGCGAACGGGTACTGGATACCGAGCCAGACGCCCGCGAACACGCCGGCGACGAACACGATGGTCCCCGGGATGAACGGGCCGTCGAGCTGGTAGAGGTAGACGCCGAACAGCACCGCGAGCGCGATGTACACGAAGCTCGCGGTGGCCGCCGACGGGTACGCGTTCAGCACGATACCCACGACGAGCGCGAACACCGCGACGACGAGGATGATGGTGATGAACGCGAACCACAGCAGCATGTTCTTCCCGCGTTCGCCGACGTACTCGCCGATGATGTAGCCGATGGACTTCCCCTCGTGTCGCATCGAGCCGGACAGCGAGATGAAGTCGTGGACGGCACCCATCAGCGGGTTGCCGACGGCGACCCACGCGAGAGCGGGCACCCATCCCCAGATAGCGCCGGCCGTAATCGGGCCGACGATGGGCGCGCCGCCCGCGATGCTGGAGAAGTGGTGTCCGAGCAGTACTGGTTTCTTCGCCGGAACGTACTCCTGGCCGTCTTCGTACTTGTGGGCGGGCGTGTCACGCGAGTTGTCGAGGTCGACGAATCGGGAGAGGTACTTCGAGTACCCCACGTACCCCAACGAGAACGTGACCAAGACCGCTGCCACAATCCATATTACCTGTGTCATTTGTAACGTACCTTCGTGACACTGATTACCGAACGGCCACTTAAGCGTTCGCCTCTTAATGAGTGGCCTGCGAGGCGAAATAATCGCTGGAGGACGTGACGCCTCTCGTTAGACGAACGCGGGTTCCTCGACGCCGACCTCGACGTCGAGTTCGTTGGCGACCTCGGTGAGGAGGTCACCCTTCACTTCGCGGGTGCGGGACTGGATCTCCGCGAGCAGCGGCGCGTCCAGTGACTCCCGGACGTGGTCGAGGCGCTCGCGCTCGGTTTCGACGCGGTCCCGGAGGTAGCGGGCGCCGCGGCCGTTCTCGTCGTCGTCCGGGGACGGCGTGAGCTTGTTCGCGACGAGCCCCCTGACGGCGAGCCCTTCGTCGTCCATGTCCGCGATGGCGCGCTCGGTCTCGTTCACGGAGAGCTGGTCGGGGTTCAACACGAGGAAGAACGCGGCGTCCTCGCGGAGCGCGCCGCCCGCGAATTCGAAGAACTCCTTGCGCTCCTGGAGGCGCGCCAGCACGGGGTCGCCGTCCATCACGCGCCGCGGTTCGTTGTTCCCGACCGCGGCCTTCTCGAAGAGGTCGATGCTCTGCCGGCGCTTGTGCATCAGGCGGTCGACCCATGATTCGAGGAACTCCGGCAGGCCGAGCAGCCGTAGCGTCGACCCAGTCGGAGCAGTGTCGAAGACGACGCGGTCGTAGGGGTCGCTGTTTCGCATCACTTCGACGAAGCGGTCGAACAGCGCTGACTCGTACGCGCCGGGCGTCTGGTGGGCCATCTCCAGTTGTTTGTTGATTTCGTTGACCATCGACGCCGACACCTGGTCGGAGAGCCGGTTGCGGATGTCGTCGAGGTGCGCGGTGACCTCCTCGTCGGGGTCGATTTCGAGCGCGGAGAGCCCGTCGATACCCTCGACCGATTCGGGGGCGTCCCCGAACTGCTGGTCGAAGACGTCCGAGACGGAGTGTGCGGGGTCCGTGGAGACGACGAGGGTTTCGACGCCCGCGTCCGCGCACTTCTGCGCGTACGCACACGAAACGGTCGTCTTGCCGACGCCGCCCTTCCCGCCGAAGAAGACGAACGGCTTCACAGGTGTGCCTCCGGCGTCGGGCTGTCGGTCGGTCGCGATGCGAGCGGTCGGCGTGTTGGTGTCGCGGTCATCAGAAGTGGTACTGTTGGCCCTTGCGTTCGAGCATCGTCTGGCGGTCCCAGAGGCGTCGCTCCCACGCCTCGAATTCGTCCTCGATGTACGGCAGAATCTCGGCGGTGTAGTACGAGACCGGCGAGGGGATGCCGAAGGCGTCCGGGAAACAGGCCAGCAGGAACGCGTCCTCGATGTCCTCGGCTTCCTTCTCGATTTTCTCGTACGCCGGGTGGGAAATCATGCCGTGGTAGAGGCCGCGCAGCCACTCCTCGACGACCTCCCGGTAGGCCGCAATCCGCTCGGCGACGTTCATCGTATCGGTGGTACGGCTTCACTCGGTAAAAGGTGTCGCGGTCGTCCGCCGGCAAGCGGCCCCGAGAAGCACGAGGTTCAAGGCGACTGGCACGTACTCACACGCATGGGCGAACGGATTCCGGTGACGATACTGTCGGGGAGTCTCGGAGCCGGGAAGACGACGCTGCTGAATCACTTGCTCGCCAATTCGGGCGACCGCGACGTCGCGGTGCTCGTCAACGACATGGGCGACGTGAACATCGACGCCGACCTCGTGGCGGAGGGCTCGGAGTTAGACGTCGCCGAGGGCGTCGCGGAGCTGTCGAACGGCTGCATCTGCTGTGAACTTCAGGACGACCTCGAGACCGCGGTGGTGCGGCTCGCGGGCGACCGCGACTTCGACCACCTCGTCGTGGAGTCTTCGGGCATCTCCGAGCCCGCGCCCGTGGCGCGGCTGTTCACCACCGAGTCGCGGGTCGCCGCGAAGTACCGCGTGAACGGCCTCGTGACGGTCGTGGACAGCCGGCTGCTCGTGGACACGTTCGGTGGCGACGGCACGCCCGAGCGCGTCGGCACCGACGAGGACGGCCGCCCGCTGTCGGATCTCCTCGTGGAGCAAATCGAGGTGTCGAACGCGGTCGTGCTCAACAAGGCCGACCTCTGCACGGACGCCGAACTCGACGAAGCCGAGGCGCTCGTGGCGGCGCTCCAACCCGACGCGGACACAGTTCGCACGTCGTTCTCGGAAGTCGACCCGTCGTGGCTGCTGGACGTCGAGCGCTTCGACGAGAGCGAGGTCGGCGACCTCCCCGGCTGGAAGCGCGCGCTCGAATCGGACGACCACGAGGGCCACGACCACGGCGAGGACGAACACCACGGCCACCGCCACCCAGACGAGGTGTACGGCGTGTCGTCGTTCACGTACCGAGCGCGACGGCCGTTCCACCCCGAGCGGGTCGCCGAAGTCCTGCGAACGCTCCCGGAGGGCGTCGTGCGCTCGAAGGGGACGCTGTGGGTCGCGGGCAACGAGCTCCGGCAGACCGTCGGGCAGGCAGGACCGTCGGTGCGCGTGACCGCGCGCGGCCCGTGGATTGCGTCGCTGCCCGAGGTCGAACAGGACCTCTACCGGTCGAACCGCCCGAACCTGGAGTGGGACGACGAGCACGGCGACCGCCGGACGGAGTTCGTCGTCATCGGCACGGACTCAGAAGAAGCGGCGCTCCGGGAGCGCCTCGACGGCGCGCTCGTCACGGACGACGAGTGGGAGGACGTGGCGGCACTTCCGGACGGGCCGTTCGGCACGGAGAACGAAGCAGAAGTCGTGCTGCGCGAGCCCGAGCCCGCGACCCAGTAGTCAGCAGGCGCAGCCGTCGGCGTACGTGCGCTCGAAGCGCATCGGGTCGCCGCAGTCCGGACACAGCGGCGTCCCTGCCTCGTCGCGGTCCAGCCCCTCGTCCTCGATAGTGACGTCCCGCACGCGGACACTACAGTCGTCACACCAGTACGCGCCCCGCGAGGCCTCGACCTCCACGTCGTCCGTCCCCGTCCCGGCGCTCCCCGACAGCGCGGCCGAAACCTTGTTGACGATGCCCATGTGTGAGAATAGCATTCGACTGCCTTAGTTCCCGGGTTCCGTCGGCCAAGAGATAAGTACGCTACTCCCGCGCTTCCACGTATGACCGAAGACGACCGTAGCGAGCGAGACGAGGCGGGGTTCAGCGAGGCGGCAGAGCGCTCCGAGGGGAGCCCGTGGGTCGCGCAGGGAATCAACGCGGTGCTGTCGACGCTGTTCGCGCTCGTCGTCGTCGGCGGGCTGGACTTCATCGGCGCGATGGAATTCACGCTCGTGAACGTGGCGACGGCGGCCGTGGTCCTGTTCACCATCTCGTACATCGCGACGCGGTGAATTGCCACGGGCATCGACAAACTGTAGAGGCCTGGTCAGAAACCCCCGGACATGGTAACGCGCATCGGGATTCACGCGTCCGTGGAGACGCTGTTCCCGCCGACAGTGCTGGTCGACGAACTCGACGACGTCGACCCCGAAGTGACCGTGGTCACGTCCGACGAAGTCGACGAGGTGGACGCGCTCGTGACGTTCGCGTACGACGACGCCTTCCTCGACGCGGACCTGGAGTGGATTCACTCCGTGCAGTCGGGCGTCGACCGGTTCCCGTTCGACGACCTGGAAGCCGCGGGCATCCGGCTCACGAACAGCACGGGCACGCACGGCGACAGCGTCGGCGAGACGGTCGCCGGCTACATGCTCTCGTTCGCGCGCCGGCTCCACGCGTACCGCGACCAGCAGGCAGAGAAGCACTGGGAGTGGCCGGCGTGGGACGAACCGTTCACACTCGCCGGCTCCTCGCTCTGTGTCGTCGGCCTCGGCACGCTCGGGCAGGGCATCGCGGCGCGGGCTGACGCGCTCGGGATGGACGTCGTCGGCGTCAAGCGCACGCCGACGCCCGTCGACCACGTCGACACCGTCTACCCGAGCCCGGACCTCCACGAGGCCATCGCGGACGCGAAGTTCGTCGCGCTCGCGGTGCCGCTCACCGACGACACGGAAGGGATGATTGGCGACGCCGAACTCGACGCGATGCGCGACGACGCGGTGCTCGTGAACGTCGCGCGCGGCCCGGTCGTCGACCAGGACGCGCTCGTGGACGCGCTGGAAGCCGACGACCTCGCGGGCGCGGCGCTCGACGTCTTCGAGACGGAGCCACTCCCGGAGAACTCGCCGCTGTGGGAGATGGACGAAGTGGTCGTGACACCGCACGCGGCCGCAGCGACCCGCGACTACCCCCGGAGAATGGCCGCGCTTGTCCGCGAGAACGTCCGCCGCATCGCCGAGGGCGAGCGCCTCGCGAACGGCGTCGTGTAGCCCGGCACCGGGGCGGCAGCCAGCCTTTAAGGTGACGCGGGCGAACGTGGAGGTAGTAATCGATGCCCAACGACTTCCTCGCGGACATCGACCGACAACTCGAAGCCGTCCGGCAGCGCGCCGAGCGCGTCGTCGACGTCGTCCGCGGGTCCACGGTCGAACTCGTCGAGTACGACCCCGCCGCCCACGGGCCGCTGGTCGACTTCGACGGCCTCGACGGCTACGAGGAGGTCGACCGCTACTGGGTGCACGCGCCGTACGCGTTCGTCTACGTCGGCCACGACGCCGAGAACGACGAGTACCGCTACCACGTCGTCGAACCCGCGCTCGACGACTTCGAGCAGGAGCTGTTGGAGACGCTGTACGACGACATCCGGGACGCGCTCATCTACGACGCCGAGTACGAGCCCGACGACCCCGAAGCCGTCCTGAAGCGGCAGATGAAGCGACTAATCGAGGAGTACGGAATCGACGTCGGTCCGAACGCGTTCTACCGGCTGTTCTACTACCTCCACCGCGCCTTCGAGGGGTTCGAGAAGCTCGACCCGCTGATGCGGGACCCCCACATCGAGGACATCTCCTGCGACGGCTACAGCGTCCCGCTGTTCGTCTACCACGACCAGTACACGGACGTGGAGACGAACGTCTCCTACGAGCAGGAGGAACTCGACGGGTTCGTCGTGCGCCTCGCCCAGCAGTCCGGCCGCCACATCTCCATCGGCGACCCCGTGACGGAGACGACGCTCCCGGACGGCTCCCGCGCGGAACTCGCGCTCGGCGAGGAGGTCACGCCCCGTGGGTCGGCGTTCACGATTCGGAAGTACAGCGAGGACCCGTTCACGCCCGCGACGCTCGTCGACTACAACACGTTCGACTTGGACCAGATGGCGTACCTCTGGCTCGCCATCGAGTCCAACAAGAGCCTGCTGTTCGCGGGCGGTACCGCCTCCGGGAAGACGACGTCGATGAACGCCATCTCGATGTTCGTGCCGCCGCGCTCGAAGGTGCTCACCATCGAAGACACCCGCGAGCTGACGCTGTTCCACGAGAACTGGCTCTCCTCAGTTACCCGGGAGTCCATCGGCGAGGGCGAGGACATCACGATGTACGACCTGCTGCGGTCGGCGCTGCGCCACCGCCCTGAGTACATCATCGTCGGCGAGGTGCGCGGCGACGAGGCGATGACGCTGTTCCAGGCGATGAACACCGGCCACACGACGTACTCGACGATGCACGCCGACAGCGTGCAGACGGTCATCAATCGGTTGGAAAACGAACCCATCAACGTCCCGCGGGCGATGATTCAGAGTCTCGACATCCTCTGCGTGCAGACGCTCACCCACGTCGGCGGCGAGCGCGTGCGCCGGAACCGCGTCATCGCGGAAATCGAGGGCATCGACCAGCGCACCGGTGACCTCGACTACTCGACGGCGTTCGAGTGGAACCCCACCGACGACGACTTCAAGCAGCGGGACTCGGTGGTCCTCGACGAGATTCGGGACGAGCGCGGTTGGTCGCGGGGCGAACTGCTGCGCGAGCTCCGGAACCGCAAGCGCGTCCTCCGGTACCTGACCGAGCAGGACGTCACGGACTACCGGCAATTCACGGCAGTCGTCAACGAGTACTACGCCAACCCGGAGCGCGTCGTCGACCGCGTCCAGGCCGAACTCGACGAGGACGTCGTCGTGAACGCGCCGGGTGTCGCCGAGTAGTATGGCGTCACCACTGGTCTTCGCGCCGCTCGTCGCGGTGCTCGGCGTCCTGTTCGCGCTCGCGGCCGCGCCGGTCGCCCGCCCGATAGACCGCTTCGTCTCCCGGGTGTCGCTGGCGGCGTTCGGTGGGTTCGCACGTCGCCGGCGGGAAGCCAACCCCGAGCAGGTCGCCGCGCTGCAGGGCGCACACGTCGCGCAGACGTACCGCGTGTACGCCGCGCGGACGTTCTTCTACGCGACGGTCGGCGCGCTCGCGGGCAGCATCCTCGGCGTCTACCTCGTCGCGAGCGTGCTCGTGTTCCTCGGAAGCACTCCCGCGAGCCTCCAGTCGCGGTTTCCCGCGGCCGTGCAGGGGCTGTTCGTGGACGGCGTCGGCGGGTTCGCGGTGGCCGAACTGTTCGTGCTCTTCCTCGCCTCGGGCGCGACGCTGGGCGTGCTGGTGGCGTACACCGCCTACCAGCTCCGGTGGTCGATGCCGAGCTACCGGGCGGGCGAGCGCGAGCGCCGCATCGACGTCTCGATGGAGCGCACGGTCGCGTTCCTCTACGCGCTCTCGCGGAGCGGGATGGCGCTCCCCGAGGTGTTGCGGATTCTCGCGCGCAACCGCGACGTCTACGGGGAGAGCGCCGAGGAGATGGCCATCGCCGTCAAGGACGTCGACATGTACGGCGCGGACATCCTGCGCGCGCTCGGCCGGCTCGGCCAGCGCACGCCCAGCGAGGAGCTCTCGGAGTTCGCGGAGAACCTCACGAGCGTCCTTCAGAGCGGCCGCGACCTCCCGGGGTTCCTCAAGCGTCAGTACGACTACTACGCGGAGGAAGCCGAGGCCCAGCAGGAGCAGTTCCTCGAACTGCTCGCGACGCTGGCGGAGGCCTACGTCACGCTGCTGGTCGCCGGCCCGCTGTTCCTCATCACCATCCTCGTCGTCGTCGGCCTCACGCTCCAGGACACGCTGACGTTCCTGCAATTCACCGCGTACCTGCTGATTCCGATGGCGACGCTCGGGTTCGTGGTCTACCTCGACAGCATCACCGAGACCGCGACCGGCGGCACGGTCACCGGCGAGGAGGAGTCGGAGGCGGCGACGCGCTTCCAGTCCATCCCGCGGCGGTCGACGGCGCGCACGGACGGTGGGCAGACCGCAGGCACAGCGACGGGGACGGAACTCAATCGCCAGCGCCTCGACGTCTACGAGACGCTGCGGCCGATACTCTACCGGCTTCGCAACCCGCTGTCGGTCGTGCGCGAATCCCCGTCGGTGCTGTTGTACGCGACGACGCCGCTCGCCGCGCTCTACCTCGTCGTGCGGTGGTGGCCGCTCGCGTCGGCGGGCGTCACCGACCTCACGGCGTACGACGACCCGCTCGTGCACGCGGCGCTGTTCGTGCTCGGGACGTTCACGGTCGCGTACGAACTCCACCGGCGCCGCGTGAAAGCCGTCGAGGCGGGCGTCCCGGACTTCCTCGACCGGTTCGCGTCCACGAACGAAGCCGGGATGCCGGTCGTCCAGAGCCTCGGGCGCGTCGTCGGCAGCGACCTCGGCGCGCTCACCACGGAACTCGAACGCACGTGGGCGGACGTCCAGTGGGGCGCACGCGTCGAGCACGCGTTCGGCCGCTTCCGCGACCGCACGGACACTCCCGCCATCTCCCGCGTCGTGACGCTGACGACGAACGCGATGCACGCCAGCGGCGACCTCGGGCCCGTCCTGCGCATCGCCGCCAACGAAGCGAAGGCGACCCGGCGGCTCGAGCGCGACCGCCGTAGCGAGCTGTTGACGTACCTCGTCGTCATCTACATCTCGTTTTTCGTCTTCCTCGCCATCATCGTCGCGCTCGACGTCATCTTCATCCCGAACATCCCGGTCGTGGACGCCACCGCGTCCCCCGACCAACTCCCCGGCGGCGGTGGCTCGGGCGCGTTCGCGCGGACGGCGCAACTCACGCAAGCGACGAAGGACGCGTACAGCCTCGTGTTCTTCCACACGGGGCTCGTGCAGGCGGTCTGCTCGGGGCTCGTCGCCGGCCAGATGGGACAGGGGAGCGTGAAAGCCGGCGCGAAACACGCCACTGTAATGCTCGCACTCGCGTACGGTACGTTCGTCCTCCTCGGGTGACTCTCGTGACTGACTCCACCGACGTCCACCACACCTACGACCGCATCGCCGAGCACTTCTCGAAGACCCGCGAGTACGCGTGGCCGGAAATCGAGGAGTTCCTCGCCGACCGCACCGGCAGCGTCGCCGTCGACGTCGGCTGCGGGAACGGCCGCCACACCGAACTGCTCGCGGCGCACGCCGACCGCGCAGTCGGCGTGGACGCCAGCCTCGGCCTCCTCGCCGAAGCCCGCGAGCGCGCCGCCGACCACGGCTTCGACGCGGACCTCGTCGCCGGCGACGCCGAACGCCTCCCGCTCGCCGCCAATGTCGCGGACCTCGCGGTGTACATCGCGACCATCCACCACCTCCCGAACCGGGAGGCCCGCGTCGCCAGCCTCAACGAACTCGCGCGCGTGCTCACCACGGACGGCGACGCCCTCGTGAGCGCGTGGAGCACCACCCACGACAAATTCGACCGCGAGGAGGGGTTCGACACCAACGTCGACTGGACGCTCCCCGGCGGCGAGACGGTCCCCCGCTTCTACCACGTCTACAGCCCCGACGAATTTCGCGCGGACCTCGCCGACAGCGCGCTCACCGTCGCCGAGACGTTCACCGCCAGCGGGAACTGCTACGCCGTCGTCCACGGCGAAGAGTAACGCCCTTAAGCGACGGGAAGGAACTGACAGATGAGCACCGATGGTCTAGTGGCTAGGACCTGAGCCTTCCAAGCTCATGGCCCGGGTTCAAATCCCGGTCGGTGCATTTCTGTCGAACCACGTCTCACACGGCTTCGAAGTGATGACTACTCTCCTGCGGAATTCTCGCGACGTCGCCGGGTGGCGACGAGCGCGACGGCGGCGGCCGCGACGCCGAGCACGCCCGCGAGCCAGACGCCGACGAGTTCCGCAGCACCGACGAGATACGGGACGGCGAGCAGCGCGAGCAGGAGTCGCTATCGGCGCTCGATTCGGTCGAGGCGGGACTGGAGGGCAGCGTCGTCCATATCGGAGGCGACTCGTGGAGGGACAAAAATCGTTCTGCGCGTCAGTCCGAGACGTCGACGACCGAGAGGTCTTCGGCGAGTTCGACCCACGCGTCGTCGCCGTCGATGGTCGTCGTCACCCTGACGCGCGGCGGGTCGAGTGAGCGGTACTCGACGTCCGTGCTCGTTCGGTCGAAGCGTTCGGCGATGTGCGCGAGTTCGTTGAAGCCGTACTGGAGGTCCAGTCCGTGGTCGTAACAGAGCGCGACGACCCGTGGGTGGTACTTGGCGACGACGCCCAGCGTCGCGCGCGTCGTGCGCTTGCAGACGGTGCAGCGGAAGCGCGCGATTGCGCGGGAGCGGTTCCCGCAGTTGTCACACTGCCCGTCGGCGTCGTGGTCGCTGCAGACCGCGAGTGTTCGCTCGACCTGACCAGTGCAGGTGGGGCAGACGCCCTCGATCATGCTGTAAATCGTCTGGAAGGTGTTGACCCACGCCGCGGCGTAGATTTCCTCGGGCGACCGGCCCTCGAGCCCCGCCGGGTCGAGCGAGAACTTGGCGAGGTGGCCCGAGTGGTCGTCGTCGGCGTTCCAGAGCCCCTCACACTCGGTGCAGGTGACGTACACCTGTCCGCGCTCGTACTGGACTTCGGCGGCAGCGCCGCAGAGCGTGCAGGGGACGTCGACCTCGGTCGGTTCGAGCGCTGGCGACTCGATGCCGGTGCCCGCAATCACCGAGCGGACGAACTTGCGGCCGGCGTTGGTGAGGCGGTAGCCGCCGTCGACGGACTCGACGAAGTGGCCGTCGAGCCGGTCGAGGTGGTAGTTGAACTGGCCACTGTCGGCGGTGCCGACGCGCGACTGTAGTTCGGAGAACCGGAGCGCGTCGTCGTCGCCGAACGGGTCGTCGTGCTCCCAGAGCGCCACGAGGATGGCCAGCCGCGTCTCGTTGCTCAGCAGTTCGAACGCCTCGGTAGCCTGTTCCCCCGCCGAGAGCGCGCTCAGTGGCGAGTCCGAGTTGCGAGAGGCGGTCATGCCGAGAGCCTCCGACGTGGAATCCTCATAGAAACTTCTGGAATCCCCACCTGCTTAACGGTAATCTGAATCGTGTTTCTGTAAGCAGTCGGGACGGAACTCGGAGACCGGAAGTCGGGACTGGCGCGACGCTACTGGAACATCCGCATCGGGCGCGCCTGCGTGGACTCCTCCTCTTCGGCCTCCTGCATGCGCTCGGCGAGGCGCTTCTTCTGCTCGCGAATCTGCTCGGCTTCCTCGACGAGTTTCTCGGTGGAGACCTCGACGCCGGCGAGCGGTTCGATGGCGTCGTCGAGCAGGCGCTTGGACGCCGCGGGGTCGGGGAACTGCGGGTCGGACTCGACGACGAGGCCGATGGCGTCGATGTCGCTCTCGGCTGCGCGGTTAATGAGCGCGCCGGTCGGACCGCTGACGAGGCCGCGCTCGGGCGGCGTCCCGATATCCTGGGCGTCGAGGCGGCTTGCGGCGTCGCCGCTGGCGATGCCGAACACCTCGGGGACGTTCGCGGGGTCGAGGTTCTGCATCGGGAGGCCGCTGAGGTACAGCGGCGTGGCGTCGTTGTCGGTCAGCCACTCGGTGATGCAGTCCGCGAACTCGCCGCCGGTGTCGCGTGCCAGCGGCACGTCGGACTGGAGCGCGAGCAGGTCCCGGGACTCGTCGGCGTACAGCCGGACCGGCGGGAGAATGTCGCGGGTGCCCTCCTCGTAGACGGAGACGCGGGGGATGTTCTGGCAGTCCACGCTCGCGACGTACTCCATGTCGAAGGCATCGACGAGGTGGTCCGTGGCGATTTTGCCGACGAGGCCGACGCCCGGCAACCCCTCGACGAGCGTCGGATTCTCGAGGTCGAACTCCGTTTTGATGCGAATGCTCGCCATGAGTGCACCGACTCCCGGAGACGGCTTAAACTCGGGGGCGGCGCGCGACGAATCGGCCGGCGGCGAGCGTAACCCACAAGCGCCCGTCGGCCCTACGAGGCGGTAATGGACGCGCTCTCGCGATACGAGCCGATAATCGAGGACTTCGACGCGTTCCTCGACGCCTGCGAACGCCACCTCCCCACGACGGTCCGGGTCAACTCGATCAAGGCGACCCGGGACCGCGTGGTCGACGCCCTCGAAGCCGAGGGCATCGACGTCTACGGCCGCGACTGGAACAGCGACGTGCTGGGGGTCGCCACCGGCAAACCGGGGAACACGTGGCCCTACGTCCACGGCTGGATTCACGGCCAGGAGGAAGTGTCGGCCGTGCCGCCCGCGATTCTCGATCCGCAACCGGGGGAGGTCGTCTGGGACTCGTGTGCCGCGCCCGGCGGGAAGACCACCCAAATCGCGGCAGAGATGAACGACGAGGGTCTGGTCGTCGCGAACGACGACAACCTCGGCCGCCTCTCCGCGCTGCGCGGGAACTGCGACCGCCTCGGCGTCACGTGCGCGGCGGTGACGAACACGGATGCTCGCCGCGCGACCCTCGACGCGTTCCCGAACGTGGACGCCTTCGACCGCGCGCTCGTCGACGCGCCCTGTACCTGCGAGGGAACCGTCCGCAAGAACGCCGACGCCCTCGACGGCGCGGGGGCGAGTGCCAGCCGGAACCTCGCGGCGCTCCAGTCGGACATCCTCGAACGCGCCATCGAACTCACTCGCGAGGGCGGGACCGTGGTGTACTCCACGTGCACGTTCGCCCCCGAAGAGAACGAGGCCGTCGTCGACGGCGCCCTCGCCGACGGCGACTGTCGGCTCGTCGAGTTCGACACCGGCCTCGAATCCTCGCCCGGAATCACGGAGTGGAACGACGAGACGTACGACGACTCGCTGACGAAGACGCGCCGCTACTACCCCCACCAGAACGACACGGGCGGGTTCTTCGCCGCGAAACTGGAGGTGACGGCGTGACTGACGACGACCGCGGTTCCAGCGACGGCGGTGGTGACAGCGGTGTCGACTACTTCCGCCGGAACAGGAGCGACCAGTTCGACCGCCTCCCCGAGACGGACGCCGACCGGACGGTCAAAGGTCGGCCGACCCGCGGGGCCGTCGTGGACTGGTGGGTCGACCGGTTCGCCGTCCCCGAGGACACCTTCGACGAGTACACGTTCTGGGAGAAGGGCAAGGGGAAGGTCTGGGCGCTCCCCTACGACCCCGGGGAGCCGGTGCCCGTCGAGGCGCTCGGCCTGAAAATCCTGCGCACGCGCCAGGAGCACTGGAAGCCCACGACCGACGCCGTCCAGCGGTTCGGCCGCGACGCCGAGCAGAACGTCCTCGTGCTCGACGAGGAGGAAGCGAAGCGCTTCGTCGCCGGCGAGGAGCAGGAGATAGAGTGGGACGGCGACTGGGGCTACCTCGTCGTCGCGCACGAACTCGCGGGCGACGTCGAACCCATCGGCGTCGGCCTCTACACGTACGGCGACCTCAAGTCGATGGTGCCGAAGGGCAACCGCCGGGACCTCTAGTCAGTCTTTCTCGCGCAACGTTCCGCCACTCAACCCCTCCCACTCGACGCGGTAGCCGAGCCGGGAGAACAGCGCGCTCGCGTCGTCGATGCCGTAATCTTCGGCGACAGCCTCGGCGTCGTCTTTCGACATCCCGGCCGCCAGCTCTGCGGCCACGTCGTCCAGTACGTCCGGGCGGACGAGTGTGCGCCCAACGAGTTCGTGCTCGGGGAATCGCACGTCCTCGATGGCGTCCTCGCTGACGCCGCGGGACACCGCGAGGTCGGCGAGCGTGATTGCGTCCGCGTCGGGTGCAAGTTCGTCCGGGAGCGCGGCCGCGGATTCGGCGACGAAGTCGGCTTCGAGGTCGCGTAGCGCGTCCACGACGTCCTTCACGCGCACGGAGCCCGTGTACTCGACGACGCGGTGGTCGCGGGACTTGATGTCCTCGCCCACGCCGAGGCTGGCGTCCACCGCCACGAGCAGGGTTTCGTCGGTTGCGTCCAGTTGGGATAGTTTCTTCTCGACGTACTCGGGCGTCCAGAACCCCATAATCTCGAAGTAGACGCGCTCGTCGCCGAACGCGTAGTCGAACGCGAAGTCCGGCACCATCAGGCGGTCGCCCGCCGCGAGCACGTCCGGCTCGCGGACGAGCTCCCAGTCCAAATCGAGGGACTGGAAGCGCGCGGCGAACTCGCGTTCGACGCCGCTGTCGTACTCTACGTCGGTGACGGGGTCGGCGTCCGGGACGTCGAGGTCGCCCGCCGAGAGTTCGAGCAGGCGCTCGCGGCCGCGGTCGTCGATAGTCGCTTCGATTCGCCAGTCGTCGCCCTTCGCGACCGTCCGGAGGACGCGTGCGAACCGCGTGCCGTACCGCCGCGAGCGCTGGAACAGCGCGTCCGGGCCGGTGAGCACGACCTCGCGGCCCTCGCCATCCTCGACGGGAATCACCTCGTAGAGCAGGCCGAGGCGCTTCACCGCGGAGACGAGGCGCCGCGGGTCCGAGGAGCGCACGCGGAGTTCGGTCGCGTCGAACAGCGCCGTCTGGGCGAGCGAGAGGTTGTACTGGGCGACCAGCGACGCGGGCGTCCAGCGCGAGGAAACCTCGGTGAGCTCCTCGCGAGTCTCGCGGTCGGCGTACAGCGAGGCCGCAATTTCGTCGGGCGTCACGTCGCCCGGGAATCCGTCGGCCGCCTCCGATAGCGCTCGCTCGCGCTCGTCGGCGGTGACGACGCCCACGCCCTCGGCGGCCGCGAACGCCGCGCGGCGCGCCGACCGCGGGTCCACGGCGGATTCGACCTCGAACGTCGCGTCGCGCTCGACGAGGTGTGCGAGTCCGCGCACGAGTTTGAAGTCGCGTGCCTCCTGCTCCAGGTCGGTCAGCGACTCGCGGAGGTCGGCGCGCGCCTCGCCGACGTGCCCCTGGAAGGTCCCGAGCACGCGCGCCGCGAGCGCCTCGTCGTCCTCGGTCGCGAACTGCGGCTGGTAGCCGCCGCCCGCCCGGGACACTCGCAGGAGGTCTTTCGTCAGCACGCTCGAAGGTTGGCGACGCGCGCACAAAAGGATACAGAAGATTCTTGCCGGTACGCCCGGACCGAGACGTATGAACCGGCGGACGCTGCTCCGACGGACGGCCGCCGCGAGCGTCGCCCTCCCGCTCGCGGGCTGCCTGCGAAGCGGCGACGACGAGGCCGGGCTGACGGTCGCCGAGTCCACGTACGAGGAAGGCGAGAACGGGAACGTCGTGGTCGTCGTCACCGTCAGCAACCCCTCCGGCCGCGAGGCGTCGGGGACGCTGTACGTCAACACCGAGTTCGACGACGAGGCCTACACGCGCGTCCGGGAGGTCACGCTCGGTCCGAACGAGACGACGGTCGTGCGCGTGGAGTACGACGTCGCCTACGACGACGTCACGAATGCCAGTTGGAACACGGACCTCGTCGAGGACTAACGGCGGCGGTCGGCGACCCGTTCTTCCGCGGTGTCGGCGCTGACGAGTTCGTACAGCAGCGCCCGACCGCCGTCTTCTTTCGGCCGGAGCACGCGCCCGAGGCGCTGCGTGAACTCGCGCTCGCTGCCGCTGCCCGCGAACACCACCGCGACGTTCGCGTCCGGCACGTCCACGCCCTCGTCGAGAACGTTCGCCGTGACGACCCGCGAGTAGTCGCCGCTCCGGAACTTCTCCAGGATGGTCCGTCGCTCGCTGGCGCCCGTCTCGTGGGTAATTGCAGGTAGCAGAAACTGCTCGGAGAGCCGGTAGACGAGGTCCGTCGACGCGGCGAACACGATGACGCGGTCGCGGCGGTGGCGGTCGAGGATGCCTTCGAGGCGCTGGACTTTCGCGTCGCTCTCGCGGACGATGCGGCGCGCGCGCTGCTTCGCCAGCAGCGCCTCCCGCGCTCGCGGGTCGTTCCCGGAGCGCTTCACGAGTTCCTGGTAGTCGCTGCCCGAGCGCAGTTGGACGTTCGACTGCTGGAGGTAGTCCGTGAACGTCCCCTGCGCGGCCTCGTAGCGCTCGCGCTCCTCCGCTGTGAGCGGGACTTCGAGGCGCTTGACGTCGTACTCCGCGAGGTGGTCGCCCGCGAGGTCGTCGGCGGAGAGCCGGTAGACGACATCGCCGACGAGGTCAGCGACGATCTCGTGAGCGTTGTCCGGGCGCTCGAACGTCGCCGTCAGGCCGAGGCGGGCGGGCGCGGCGAGCAGGCGCGCGATGTTCTGGAACTCCTCGCCGCCGAGGTGGTGCACTTCGTCGAAGACCACGAGCCCGAACTGGTCGCCGAGGTCGTCCGCGCGGAGGTACGCGGAGTCGTAGGTCGCGACCGTAATCGGTCCCACCTCTTGCTCGCCGCCGCCGAGTTGCCCGATGTCGCAGTCGAACTCCGTGCCGAGTTCGCGCTTCCACTGCGTCAGCAGGTCGATGGTCGGCACCACGACGAGCGCGGACTGGCCGACCGCTTCGATGGCCTTCAGGCCGATGACCGTCTTCCCGGAGCCGGTGGGGAGTTCGAGCACCCCGCGGCGGTCGTTGCCGGTCCACGCATCGAGGGCGTCCTGCTGGTACTCCCGGAGTTCGTACGCGGATTCGACGGCGAGGGCGTCGGCGTGGAGCGCGTCGTCCTCGTAGGGAATCTCGCGCGCGTCGAGGTACGCGACGAGGTCGGCGTACGCCATCGCGGGCGCTCGCCCCGTCTCCGTGCGCTCGTCGTACTCGACGCCGGGCAGGCTGGCGACGCCGTCGGTGGGCGGGCCGTCGCCGTCGTGCTCGACGCGGAGCGTGCCGTCCTCGAACGCCAGCCGGACTGTCACGCGCGGACGTAGGAAGCGGACGCTAATTAGTCGTCGGACTCGGCGGCACCGAGCACGGGCGTCCCGAAATCCGTAAACCCGAGTATCCGTTTCTGACGCACATGAGCAACGACGCCGAGCAGGCTGCCGACGCCGAAGACGCCAGCGGGGAGTCGCTGGCCGAGCGCGTCCGCGAGCACGACGAGGACCTCGGCGACGAGGTCGCGGACCTCGAAGCCCGCGTCGCGGAACTGGAGGCCGACCTCTCCGAGGCGGAAGCCGAAGTCGACGACCTGACGGAGCGACTGCAGGCCAAGCAGGCGGACTTCCAGAACTACAAGCAGCGCGCGAAGCAGCGCCAGGAGGACATCCGGGAGCGCGCGACGGAGGACCTCGTGGAGCGCTTGCTGGACGTGCGGGACAACCTCGGCCGCGCGCTCGACGAGGAGTCCGGGGACGTGGACAGCCTCCGCGAGGGCGTGAAACTCACGCGCAAGGAGTTCGACCGCGTGCTCGACGCGGAGGGCGTCTCCGAGATTTCGCCGTCCGGCGGCGAAGAGGTCGACGCGCAGCGCCACGAAGTGATGATGCGCGTGGACAGCGACCAGCCAGAGGGCACGGTCGCGGACGTCTACCGCTCGGGCTACGAGATGGGCGGGAAGGTGCTCCGGCCCGCGCAGGTCACGGTCAGCGACGGTTCGAGCGACGACTAACGTTCCGCGGCGCTCAGATATTTTCGGCGGACGACGCACCGATAGCCCATCGGTTCGTCATAAATCCGCCGGCCCGTTTTTCCGGTAGTCGCCGAAATCGCAAGACTGCGGCGACCCGCTCGTTCGTGACACTCGGTGTCACTAGCAAGGCTTAAAGGGAAAACGCGGCTTACACACGGGTAACATGGCAAGTGAGAAGATTTTGGGCATCGACCTCGGCACCACGAACAGCGCGTTCGCGGTGATGGAAGGTGGAGACCCCGAAATCATCGTCAACAGCGAAGGCGACCGCACGACCCCGTCGGTGGTCGCGTTCGACGACGGCGAGCGCCTCATCGGGAAACCCGCGAAGAATCAGGCCGTCCAGAACTCCGAGGAGACCGTCGCGTCCATCAAGCGCCACATGGGCGAGGACTACACGGTCGAACTCGACGGTGAGGAGTACACGCCGGAGCAGATTTCGGCGATGATTCTCCAGAAGATCAAGCACGACGCCGAGGAGTACCTCGGCCAGGACGTCGAGAAGGCCGTCATCACGGTCCCCGCGTACTTCAACGACAAGCAGCGCCAGGCGACGAAGAACGCCGGCGAAATCGCGGGCTTCGAGGTCGAGCGCATCGTCAACGAGCCGACCGCCGCGTCGATGGCGTACGGCCTCGACGAGGACCAGGACCAGACCGTCCTCGTCTACGACCTCGGCGGCGGCACCTTCGACGTCTCCATTCTGGACCTCGGTGGCGGCGTCTACGAGGTCGTCGCGACCAACGGGGACAACGACCTCGGTGGCGACGACTGGGACCAGGCCATCATCGACTACCTCGCCGACGAATTCGAGAACGACCACGGCATCGACCTGCGCGACGACGAGCAGGCGCTCCAGCGGCTCAAGGACGCCGCCGAGGAAGCCAAAATCGAACTCTCCTCCCGCAAGGAGACGACCGTCAACCTCCCGTTCGTGACGGCGACCGACTCGGGTCCGGTCCACCTCGAACAGGACATCACGCGCGCCAAATTCGAGAGCCTCACCGCGGACCTCATCGAGCGCACTGTCGGTCCGACGGAGCAGGCCCTCGAAGACGCCGGCCTCTCGAAGAACGACATCGACGAAGTCATCCTGGTCGGTGGCTCCACGCGGATGCCCCAGGTCCAGGAGAAAGTCGAGGAACTCGTCGGCCAGGAGCCCAAGAAGAACGTCAACCCCGACGAGGCCGTCGCGCTCGGTGCGGCCGTCCAGGGCGGCGTGCTCTCCGGCGAAGTCGACGACATCGTGCTCGTGGACGTCACGCCCCTCTCGCTCGGTATCGAGGTGAAGGGTGGGCTCTTCGAGCGCCTCATCGAGAAGAACACCGCCATCCCGACGACCGCGTCGAAGGTGTTCACGACCGCCGCGGACAACCAGACGAGCGTCCAGATTCGCGTCTTCCAGGGCGAACGCGAAATCGCCAACGAGAACGAACTGCTCGGTGACTTCCAGCTCACGGGCATCCCGCCGGCGCCCGCGGGCACCCCCGAAATCGAGGTCACGTTCGAAATCGACGCCGACGGCATCGTGAACGTCGAAGCCGAGGACAAGGGCTCCGGCAACGCCGAGTCCATCACCATCGAGGGCGGCGTCGGCCTCAGCGACGAGGAAATCGAGCAGATGCAGGAGGAGGCCGAACAGCACGCCGAGGAGGACGAGCAGCGCCGCGAGCGCATCGAAGCGCGCAACGAGGCCGAGACCGCGATTCAGCGCGCGAACAGCCTCCTCGAGGAGAACGAGGAACTCGTCGACGAGGACCTCGAAGCCGACGTGAACGAGGAAATCGAGAACCTCGAGGACCTCCTCGACGAGGACGACGTCGACCCCGACGAGCTCGAGGACGCCACCGAGTCCCTCAGCAAGACCCTGCAGGAAATCGGTAAGCAGGCCTACCAGCAGGAAGCGCAGGCTGGCGCCGGCGGCGCCGGTGCCGGCATGGGTGGCATGGGCGGCGCAGGCCCCGGTGCTGACGGCGACGACGAGGAGTTCGTGGACGCCGACTTCGAAGACGTGGAAGAGGACGACGCAGACGAGTAACGCGAGTCGAGGAGGCTTCTTCCGCTCGGGAGACGAACGGAGTGAGTCTCCCGGTGTTTCGAAAACCGAGCGTAGCGAGGTTTTCGAAGTTGGAAGACGGCGAAGAGGAGTAAGCGACGACTCGCCGTCTTCCTCGGCTCGGAAGCCGACCAACCGAAACTGACGCGACCCGCCGAACGAGTTTCTCGCTGCCGTTTCTTTTCGCTGTAGAGCCTCGCCTCCGCCCGAGGACAGAAGGTTTATGCGCGGCGTGGTCCGCCACTTCGATATGTCAGACGCCGCCGTCGTCCTCCGCTGGCTCGTGTTGTACGGCGTGTTCCTCGTCGCCGCGCTGCCGATAGCGCGGCTGCTGTTCCCGTCCGCGCCCGACGACGGCGCGGGGTTCGCGATTCCAATCGCGACCGTCGTCGTGACGATGGTCGCGTTCTACGTCGGGCAGTTCAGTTTCGGGCCGTGGACCGCGCTCGTCAGCGTCGCGGCGCTGGTCGCGCTCGGCGCGGTGGGCCATCGGCTCGCGCAGCGTCGCGGACTGGCCGACTACGACTGGAACCGGGTCGCGGGCGCGTTCGCCGTGTTCGCGGTCGGGTTCGGGTTCGTGCTCGCGTTGCGGTCGATGAACCCCGTGATGAGCGGCTGGGGCGGCGAGAAGTTCCTCCACACCGGGCTGTTGAACGCCGTGCTGCGCGCGGAGGCGCTGCCGCCCGAGGACATGTGGTACGCGGGGAAGCCGGTGCGCTACTACTACGGGCTCCCGGTGTTCAACGCGGTCGCGGCGTTCCTCACGGACACGAGCGTGGAGTACGTCCACAACGTCGCGCTCGCGGGCTACTTCGGAACGCTCGTCGTGGGCGCGTACTCGCTGTGTGGGTGGATTACCCGGGACCGCGGCTACTCGCGGCGGCTCGGCGGCGCGCTCGGCGTGTTCTTCGTCGCGTTCGCCGGGAACGCCGTGACGATCGTCCGGTTCGCGCTCGGGCAGCTCCCCCGCGACCTCGCGGTGCGGTGGGGGCGGGCGGCGTTCAATCTGAACCGCTCGGACTACCCCCAGATTCTGTTCGAGCAGTCGTCGCTGTCCTCGTGGGGCTGGTGGGACACCCGCTACGTCGTCGAGGGCACGCTCCAGGAGTTCCCGCTGTACTCGTTCGTGAAAGCCGACATGCACGGCCACACCGTGACGACCGGCTTCCTCGTGCTGTCGGCGGCGCTGGCGTACGCTTACGTGCAGACGCCGACGACCGCCCGTAAGCGCCGTGCCGGCCTGCTGTTTGGCGGGCTCGGCGCGGTCGCGGGCTACTTCGGCGTGACGAACACGTGGTCGCTGCCGAGCGCGGTCGGGATGGCGTGGCTGGCGGTCGTCTACGCTGGCTCGCACCCGGCGACGCTCGTGCCGGGCCGCGTCGGGGAGCGACTCCAGGCTGTCGCACCCGACCGGGACGAGTCACGGCGCTCGCTGGTGCTCGCGGAGGCGTGGCGGACCGTACTCGCGGCGGTCGTCGCCGCGGGCGTCGGCGCTGTGGGATACCTGCTCGCGTCGCCGTTCCTGCTCGCGAGCGTCCCGCCGAACGACGGCATCGGGCTGTTCCCACCCCGGACGACCGCCGCGGGCGTACTGCTCATCTACGGCGCGCTACTCGCGCTGTTCGCGACGTACCTGTTTACGCGACTCTCCACCGTCGAAGACAGCGACACGACGGACGTGGCGAAAGCACTCGGCGCAGTCGCCGTCGTGGTCGGCGTCGGCGCGCTCGTCGGTGACCTCGGCGCCATCGTCGTCCTCCTGCCAGTCGTCGCGGGCGCGTGGCTCGCGATGCGCTTCCGGGAGTCGGCGGGCTTCGAGGCGATGCTCGTCGTGGGCGGCGTCGGGCTCGTCCTGGCGATGGAGCTCGTCCACGCCAAGGTCCACCCGTTCGAACTCGCGCGCTGGAACACCACGCTGAAAGTCGCCATCCAGGGGTGGGTGTTCTGCGGGCTCGCCGCCGGCCCCATCGCCGCGATTCTCGTGAGCGACGTTCGGGACGCCGCGCCCTCGCTAGCCGAGGTCCGGCAGTCCGGTACGGCGACCGCCACGACCGCCGTCTCGGTCGTACTCGCGCTCGTGCTCGTCTCCTCGGCGCTGTTCGCGCCCCTCGTCGTCGCGACGGACGTCGTCGAACCGTATCAGGACGGAGTGGAGCCGTCGCTGGACGGGTACGCCGACCACCGCGAAGACCACCCGCAGGAGGTCGCCGCGATGGAGTGGTTCGAGGACGAAGTGAGCGCGACGCAGTCGGTGCTCTGGATGGAGCGCGAGACCGGGACGCCGCCGTTCGTCGAGAAGCCGGGATTGAGCCGCGGCTGGCAGAACCCCGTCTCGACGCTCACGGGGCTCCCGGCGGTCGCGGGCTGGTTCCACGAGACCGGCTACCGCGGCGACGAGCCGTACTACCAGCGCGTCAGCGACGTGAACATCGTCTACGAGACGAACGACGCGCGCTCGCGGGCCGTCCTCCTCGACAAGCACGACGTGCAGTACGTCTGGGTCGGGCCGCTCGAACGCGAGGAGTACGACGTCGGGTCGCTTTCGAGCGACCCCGGCATCGAAGCGGTCTACCGGAACGACGCGGTCACCATCTACGAAGTCCACCACGACGAACTCGTCGACCAGTCCACCGAATAGGCCGAAGGCGTCCCGCGCCGAATCGGATTCGACGGCGTCGCCGCGCCCAACGCCGACAAGCGCGCGTTTCAAGTGTCTCAATCGGATACGTACGCACAACTGATGAGCGAGGACTTCTACGAAGCTCTCGGCGTCTCACGGGACGCCTCCGAGGAGGAAATCAAGCGGGCGTACCGCGAGAAGGTCTCGGAGTACCACCCGGACGTCAACGACGACCCCGACGCCGAAGAGAAGTTCAACAAGATACAGACGGCCAAGGACGTCCTCACCGACGAGGAGAAGCGCCAGCGCTACGACCAGCTCGGCCACGAGCGCTTCACGGAAGCCGAGAAGCGCGGCGGCGCCGGTGGCGGCGCGGGCGGCATGGGCGGCGGCCCGTTCGGCGGCGCTGGCGGCGGTGGCGCCGGCGGCATGGGCGACATCTTCGACCAGTTCTTCGGCGGTGGCGGCCGCGGCCAGCAGGGCGGCCCTCAGCCCGGTCGCGACCTCCGCACCCGCCTCACTATCTCGCTCGAAGAAGCCTACGAGGGCGTCCAGAAGCAGGTCACGGTCCGACGGCCCGAAGCCTGTCCCGACTGTGACGGCGCGGGCTACCCCGAGGACGCCGACGTGCGGACGTGCCCGCAGTGCGACGGCCAAGGCCAGGTGACGCAGGTCCGGCAGACGCCGCTCGGCCGCGTCCAGCAGACTCAGGAGTGTTCGCGCTGCGGCGGCGACGGCGAACTCGCCTCCGAGACGTGTTCGACCTGCAGCGGGCAAGGCCAGGTCCGCGAACAGGCGACGCTCACGGTGGACGTGCCCGCCGGCATCCGTTCCGGGCAGACGCTCCGCATGGACGGCGAAGGCGCGCCCGGCGACCGCGGCGCGCGCAACGGCGACCTGCTCGTCGAAGTCGCCGTCGAAGACCACCCAGACTTCGAGCGCGACGGCAACGACCTCCACCACCGCCACGCCGTCTCGTTCCCCCAGGCCGTCTTCGGCGACGAAATCGAAGTCCCCACGCTCGACGGCGGCGCAACCTTCGACCTCGACGCCGGCACCCAGAGCGGCGAGACCTTCCGCCTCAAAGGCAAGGGGATGCCCCGACTACGCGGCCGCGGCAGCGGTGACCTCTACGTCACTGTGCAGGTCGTCACGCCGGAGTCCCTCAACGACGAACAGCGCGAAGCCCTCGAGCAGTTCGCGGAAGCCGGCGGCGAAGAAATCGACGTCGACCAGGGCTTCTTCGAGAAACTGAAGAGTAGCTTCTAAACGCACTTTTTGCTGTGCGAGCGGCCTGCGGCCGCTCGCTGGCAGAACTTGCGGAAAAAGCACTCCTCGCTCCCTCCGGTCGCTCGTCGGCCTCGCGGCTTCGCCGCGAGTGAACCGCTCGCGCCATACGGCGCTCGCGGATGCTATCTCGACGGCTACGTAGGTTCAAGTAGGAAGCCGGGACCAACCCGGCGCGTGACCTGACGGCCGCCCGGTGTGCTCGGACGTGGAACGGCGGCAGCACACACCGGCACAGTTCGCCGCCTGCAAGCCCTTATCCGACGGTTCGGGTCCGCTTACAACTCCTCGTCGTAGTCGTAGAACCCCCTCCCGGTCTTCTTGCCGAGGTCGCCGGCGTCGACCTTGCGCTTGAGGAGGTAGGCGGGCTTGTATCGGTCGCCGAGCTCCTCGTGGAGCGTCTCGCTGGCGTCGTAACAGATGTCGAGGCCGATGTGGTCTGCCAATTCGAGGGGGCCCATCGGGGCGTTCGTACCGAGTTTCATCCCCTTGTCGATGTCCTCCTTCGTGGCGACGCCCTCGTCGAACGCGCGGATGCCCTCGTTTATCCACGGCATCAGGATGCGGTTCGTCACGAATCCGGGCTTGTCGTCGGACTCCCACGTCTCCTTGCCGAGCGCTTCGGCGAAGCCGTGGGCGAGGTCGACGACCTCCTCACTGGTCTTCTCGCCGACGACGACCTCCACGCCGGTCATGATGGGGACTGGGTTCATGAAGTGGAGGCCGACGATGCGGTCCTCGCGCTGGGTCGCGGCCGCGATGGTCGTAATCGAGAGCGTCGACGTGTTCGTCGCCAGCGGCACGTCGTCGGGGACTTCGTCGTCCAGCTCCGCGAAGATGTCCCGCTTGATGTCCATGTTCTCGACGGCCGCTTCCACGACGAGGTCCGACTCCGAGAAGTCTTCGAGGTCGGTCGTCCCCGTGATGCGGTCGCGGATGTCGCCGCGCTCGTCGGCGTCGACCTCGCCCTTCTCCACGAGGCGGTCCAGGGATTCCTCGATGCGGTCGAAGCCCTGCTCGACGAACTCCGTCTCGATGTCCCGCATCACGACGTCGTAGCCGGCGGTCGCGGCGACCTGCGCGATGCCCGCGCCCATCGTGCCAGCGCCGACGACGCCGACCGTCTCGATGTCTTGGAGGTCTCGCATAGCCGCGACTGCGACTGGCTGACACCTAAGGATGCCGGAACGTGGAAACACTCAAGCACCTTCGGGGGCTTCGTCCCGTCAACTGTGGCAGACGAGGACACGCGGGACGCGTTGCTGTCGCTGAAGTGCGTTGGGCCAGCGACCGCAGACGTCCTCGTCGACGCCGGCGTGGACGCCCGCGACCTCGAGTCGAAGGCGGTCTCGCACGCGGAACTCGTCGAACTCGGCGTCAATCCTGGGGTCGCTGCCCGCATCCGCCGCGAGCACTCTCTCCAGTGGTCGTTCGAGGGTGGGCAAGACCTGGACCGGCGCGCCGAGCAGGTGCGTGGCCTCCACGACGAGGAGCGCGAGTGGGTCGCTGCGAGCTACGGCGAGGACGAGGCGTCCGCCGACGGCAGCGGGGACGCGACCGCCGAGGAGTCGGCGTGGCGCAAGCAGCCCGTCACGCCGAGCGGCGGCGCGGACTCCGGGGTCGACGAAACCGAGGACGAGGCCGCGTGGCGCGAGCGGTCGTGGCCGAACGGCGACGACGGCGAGGCGTCGCCCGAGCGCGACGAGCGCGAGTGGCGCGAGCAGTCGACACCCACTCCCGTGACCGCCGTCGACGGAATCGACGCCCACGATGCGGAACTGTTGGCACGAGCGGGTGTGACCTCGGTTCGGAGCCTCGCGACCGCGCACGTCGAGCACGTCGCGGACTCGCTCGGCATCGCCGAGGACGAGGTCGCGGCGTGGAAGCGCGCCGCCGCCGACCTCGAACAGTAGTTACTCGGAGTGCAGTAAATATGCAGAGGATCGGCGCCTCGGAGCGGCTCGCGGACAGTTAGACACTTATACGTCCTCGCCGCACGTGCAGTTGATGCGTCCCTTCGAGGACTCTCCGATTTCGCGCGACGGGAAGGTACTGATTCTCGCGTACGACCACGGGCTCGAACACGGCCCGGTGGACTTCGAGGAAGTGCCCGAGACGATGGACCCCGGCAACGTCTGGGACATCGCCACCCACGACGCGGTGTCGGCGATGGCCGTGCAGAAGGGCATCGCCGAGGCGTACTACCCCTCCTACGAGGACGACGTGAACCTGCTCGCGAAGCTCAACGGCACGTCGAACCTCTGGATGGGCGAACCCGACTCGGCGGTGAATTGGTCGGTCGACTACGCCGCCGAACTCGGCGCGGAAGCCATCGGCTTCACGCTGTACGGCGGCTCGAACAACGAAATCGAGATGGCCGAGGAGTTCCAGCGCGCTCAGGAGGCCGCCCGGGACTACGACCTCCCGGTCGTGATGTGGTCGTACCCGCGCGGGCAGGGCCTCAAGAACGACACGTCGCCGGACACCATCGCGTACGCGGCGCGGCAGGCGCTGGAACTCGGCGCTGACGTCGCGAAGGTGAAGTACCCGGGGAGCACGGACGCGATGTCGCACGCCGTCGACATGGCGGGGCCGACGGACGTCGTGATGTCCGGCGGGTCGAAGACCAGCGACCGCGACTTCCTCGAGAGCGTCAAGGGCGCAATCGCCGCTGGCGCGAAGGGACTGGCGGTCGGGCGGAACGTCTGGCAGCGCGAGGAGCCCGAGCCGTTCCTCGACGCGCTCGAAGCGGTCATCTACGAGGAGACGAGCGTCGACGACGCCCTGGACCGAATCTGATGGTCGTCGAGGCAGTCTTCGACGTCGTCGCCGACGCCGCGCCCGAGATTCGCGACGGCCTCCCCGAGCGCCGCGCGAAAGCGGCGACCGAGAACGTCTCCGGGGACGTGCAACTGGAGGCGGACCTGTGGGCCGACGACCTGCTGGTCGAGCGGTTCGCCGACGTCGACGGCGTGAATTGGTACGCCAGCGAGGAGCGCGACGCCCTCGAAGTCGTCGGGGACGCCGACGACGGCTACGCGGTCGCCGTCGACCCACTGGACGGCTCCTCGAACGTGAAGTCGAACAACCCCTGCGGGACGGTCGTCGGCGTCTACGACGAGCAACTTCCCGCCTCCGGGCAGAGCCTCGTCGCCGCAGGGTTCGTGCTGTACGGCCCGATTACGACGATGACGGTCGCTCGCGACGGCGACGTCACCGAGTATCTCGTCGATGACGACGGGCGCACGGACCTCGGCCCCGTCGAACTCCCCGACGACCCGGTCGTCTACGGGTTCGGCGGGCGCGTACCGGACTGGACAGCCGACTTCGAGTCGTTCGTCCGCGACGTCGAGGACGAGCTGAAGCTCCGGTACGGCGGCGCGATGATTGCGGACGTGAATCAGGTCCTGACGTACGGCGGCGTCTTCGGCTATCCGGGCCTGCAGTCCCGGCCCGAAGGAAAGCTGCGCGCGCACTTCGAGTCGATGCCCATCGCGTTCGTCGTCGAACAGGCCGGCGGCGCGTCCAGCGACGGCTCGCAGTCGCTGCTCGACGTCGAGCCCGAGACGCTCCACGAGCGCGTGCCGACGTTCGTCGGGAACCAGTCGGTCATCGACGACCTCGAAGCCGCGCTACCGGACTGACTTTTACCGTCCAGTCCTTCTCCCGGGGTATGTGTGGCCGGTACGCGCTGTTCAGCGACCCGGAGGACCTCGCCGCGGAGTTCGTCTTGGACGACGCCGACTACGAGGCGACGTACAACGCCGCGCCCTCCGAGGAGTTGCCCGTGCTCCTGGACGACGACCCGACGGCGTTCTCGACGGCGCGCTGGGGGCTCGTGCCGTCGTGGTCCGAGGGCCCGAAGGACGGCCCCGACCCAATCAACGCTCGCGCGGAGACGCTGACCGAGCGCCGGCTGTTCGCGGAGGCGTACCGGGAACGGCGGTGCCTGGTACCCGCGGACGGGTTCTACGAGTGGACCGAGACTGGCGACGGCAAGCAGCCGTACTTCGTCTCGCGGGCCGACGGCCGGCCGCTCCTGCTGGCGGGGCTGTGGGAGACGTGGACGCCCGAGCAGAAACAGACCGGGCTCGGCGAGTTCGGGAGCGGCGGCCCGAGTCGAGACGTCGAGCCGGTGCGGTCGTTCACCGTCGTCACGACCGAACCCAACGACTTCCTCGCGGACTACCACCACCGGATGGCGGTCGTGCTCGACCCCGAGGCGGGCGAGCGGTGGCTGTCCGCGGACGACCCCAGCGACCTCCTCGAACCGTGCGACGTCGAGTTACAGGCGTGGCCGGTGTCGCAGGCGGTCAACAATCCGGCGAACGACCGGCCGGAACTCGTGGAGTCGGTCGCGTAGCTGGTCGGAATCGGGAGTACTAGACGGAACCGTGGCTACGAGATGTTCTGTCGGCGCTCCGGTAGCCGCCGGCAATTTGCCGGCGGCGTGGAGCATGTCAGAGGCACAGCCGGTGTTCGTACACCAGCATCCAACTGTCGATACGCGGAGGCCTTCACGTTACCGCTTGCACACCCACTCGGAAACCGAAGAAGAGTGATAATCCTGCCGGTCATTTATATACTCGTAGTCAGAAGTTGACACTCGTCCGGTGACACGATGACCGAAGCCGACGACGCCGTCGCGTTGCTCGCCCAGCGCGCGGAGCTGCTGCGCTCGCTCCGGGACGGCCCACGCGCGAAGCAGGACCTCGCGGCGGCACAGTCGGTCTCGCGGTCGACCGTCGACCGCGCGGTGCGCACGCTCGAAGCACACGGGTTTGTCGCCCGCGACGACGCCGTCTCGCTCACGCTCCGCGGGCGCCTCGCGCTCGACGCCTACGACGACTTCGTGGACCTCCTCGACGCGCTCGACACCGCGGGCGACCTGCTGGACGTGCTGCCGGCGGACGCGACAATCGACGGCGCGCTGCTGCGCGGCGCTGACGTCGTGCAGTCGAACCCCGTCGCGCCACAGCGCCCGTACGTCGCGTACCAGTCGGTCGTCGAGGACGCGACCGCGATTCGGGGCTTCGCGCCGGCCGTCCTCGACGAGAACGTCTCCCAATTCCGCGACCGCATCGTGGACGGAGCGGCACCGGTCGACCTCACCGTCGCGCCCGCGGCGCTGGACGAACTCGTCTCGTCGCACGCCGACGCCGTCGAGGAGGCGCTCGGAACCGGTCGGTTGACGCTCCGAGAGGCGACCACGGTGCTCGACTACGGACTGGTGCTCGCCGAGCAGCCCGAGCGCACGGTCGTCTGCGCGCTCGTCTTCGACGACCACGGGCTCGCTGGCGTCGTCGAGAACGACGAGCGCCACGCCATCGAGTGGGCCGATAGCATCTACGAGCGGATTCGGGAAGACGCCGAGCTACTTCACGGCTAGGAGGGGTTTCGTCTCGTATCCAGGTTGCAGACCGAAATCAGGTGACACGCGCGGCTACAACCGGTTTCAGTCGGACGGGCCTCCTCCCGAATATGTCGCACAACACAGGGGGTGAGCGGTCGTGGCGATAACCGGAACGGCTGGGGCGTTCCTGCTGGTGGGCCGCGTGCTGTTCGGCGGCCTCATCGCGTTCCAGGGGGTCAACCACTTCACGAACGTCGACCAGCTCACGGGCTACGCGGACGCGAAGGGCGTGCCCGCGCCGCGCGTCGGCGTCGTCGCGTCCGGCGTGATGTTGATACTCGGCGGCCTCTCCATCCTCGCCGGCGCGTACGCGACCATCGGCGCGGGCATGGTCGCGGTGTTCCTCCTCGTCACGTCGCCCGCAATTCACGACTTCTGGGCGGCGTCCGAGGAGCAAGCCCAGAGCGAGATGACCGACTTCATCAAGAACGGCGAGCTGCTCGGTGCGGCGCTAACGTTCCTCGCGATTAGCGGCACGGAGTGGGGGTACGCGGTCGGCATCGGCCTCTTCTGAGGCTCCCACTCGCGACTTCCGCCGGGCGAACGCCTTTGAGCGACGCGGCCGACACCTCGCGTATGGAGTACACGACACTCGGCGACACTGGGTTGGAGGTCTCCCGAATCTGTCTCGGTTGCATGAGTTTCGGCTCCTCGGACTGGCGGCCGTGGGTGCTGGACGAGGAAGAGGCGCGCCCCGTCATCGAGCGCGCCATCGAGTTGGGCGTGAATTTCTTCGACACCGCGAACATGTACTCCGAGGGCGAGAGCGAGCGCGTGCTCGGGAACGTGCTCGCGGACTACGACCGCGACGCGCAGGTCGTCGCCACGAAGGGGTACTTCCAGATGGACCCGGACGACCCGAATTCGGGCGGGCTCTCCCGGAAGGCAATCGAGCAGGAGTTAGACAATTCGCTGGACCGCCTCGGGATGGAGACGGTGGACCTCTACCAGACCCACCGCTGGGACTACAACACGCCCATCGACGAGACGCTGGCGGCGCTCACGGACGCCGTGCGGCGCGGGAAGACGCGCTACATCGGGACGTCCTCGCAGTGGGCCCACCAGTTCGCGGACGCGCTACACACCAGCGAGCGCGAGGGGTACGAGCAGTTCGCGACGATGCAGAACCACTACAACCTCGTCTACCGGGAGGAGGAGCGCGAGATGCTGCCGCTCTGCGAGAAGGAGGGTATCGGCGTGATGCCGTGGTCGCCGATGGCGCGGGGCTACCTCACGCGCCCCCACGAGGACGTCAAAGCCACCCAGCGCGGTGCCAGCGAGAAGCGCCTCTACGAGCACCCCTACCGGCAGGGCGGCGGCCCGGAAATCAACGAGCGCGTGCAGGAGCTCGCCGACGAGAAGGACGTGAAGATGGCCCAAATCGCGCTCGCGTGGCTGTTCCACAAGGACCGCGTGGACGCGCCCATCGTCGGCACGTCCAGCGTCGAACACCTGGAGGACGCCGTCGAAGCCCTCGACATCGACCTCTCGGACTCGGACATCGACTACCTCGAAGAGCCCTACGAGCCCGTGCCCGCCTCGGGCCACGAGTGAGGATGCAACCGGGCACGTACACGCTGCTCGTGGAACTCGCGGCGCCGGCGACCGTCGAATTCGGCGCGCGCGGCGCGTACGACCTCGACGCGGGCTGGTACGCGTACACCGGCAGCGCGTTCGGCGCTGGCGGACTGACGCGCGTCGAACGCCACCAGCGGCTCGCACGCGGCGAGTCCGACGCCCGCCACTGGCACGTCGACTACCTGCTCGGGCACCCCGAATCACGCATCCGGGAAGTCTACGTCACCGAGAACGAGGAAATCGAGTGCGAGACCGCACGCGCGCTGAACGAGGCTGGAACGCCGCTTGCGGGCTTGGGCGCGTCGGACTGCGAGTGCTCCACGCACCTCGCGTACAGTCCGGAGAGGGAATCAGTCGTCGAGGTCGCTGCCGCGCGTCACGAACGCCAGTTCTAGGCCGTCACTCCACGACGGTCCACTCGGTCGGTACGTCCGTGACGCCGCGGACGCGGACTTCGCGGTCGCCGTCGTCGGTCAGCCGGACGTCGACGACGCCGTCGAACAGCTGGCTGATGGTGTTGATGGTCTGGTCGTCGTGGCTCTCCGGGTCGACCGAGAACACGCCCAGCCAGCCCTGTGACTGTATCTGGCTCGTGAACACGTGGAGGAACCGGAAGAGCCGCTGGAGGTCGACGTACATCAACAGGGGAGAAAGCGAGTCGAAGCCCACGCGGAGCCGGTCGACGCCCGCGTCGCCGGCGCTGCGTGCGACTTCCGAGAACTCGATGCCCATCCCGGTCAGGTCGCCCGGCGAGGAGACGTAGTGGGTGTTGTCGCCGTTCGTAGCGCTGCCGCTCTGCGCGCTGACGCAGTCGATGATGCGGAGGAACCGGGGCTCCGCGCCGACCGCGTCAGCGTACTCGGTGGCCACCTCCTCCGCCGGGTCGCGCGCGGTCACGATGACGGAGCCGTCGCCGTCGGCCTCGCCGCGCGCCAGCAGCGACAGGAGGAGTTCGCGCTTACCAGACATCGCCGGGCCGCTCAACAGGAGGTTCGTGCCGTCGTCGAACCCCGAAACGAGCCCGGTGGGAAGCACCCCGTCGACGTTGTACGTCATTTGTACGGGCGAAACCGACGTCACCTCGGCCTGTTCCGCTTGCTGATAGTTGCACGGAGACACATAAGTATGTGCGGGATAGCGGGCCCTACGCCGGTTTCAACGGTGGATAGCCGTCCTACTGCGGCAGTACGCCCACGTCCGGTCGTGCGCGCTCGCTGGGGAGCTATCACTTCCCGGACGTTTCTCGCGGGCGCGGTCACGGCGGGCCCGCGTGCACGCCCGCGACCTCGTTGAACCGCGCGACGTCCGCGTCTGCACCGACCACGACGAGCGCGTCCCCCTCGGGAATCCGGAAGTCGGCGTCGGGCTGGGAGACGACGTCGCCGTTGCGCTGGACCGCGACCACCGTACACCCGGTGCGAGCGCGGACGTCCGCCTCCGCGAGCGTCTGGCCGACGAGCGCCGGTGCCTCGGTGCGCACGACGTCAATTTGCTTGTCGAGGGCCATCACGTCCTCGTCGAGGATGGTCTGGGCGAGCATCCGACCAGCGACCGTCGCCAGCGACAACACGTAGTCCGCGCCCGCCGCGTACAGTTTGCGGGCGCTCTCGGTGTCGTTCGCCCGGCAGAGAATCTCCACGCGCTCGCTCTCCTCGCGCGCGACGAGCGTGGCGAACACCGTCGACGTGTCGTCACCGAGCGCGAGCACGAGCGCGGTCGCGTCCTCGATACCCGCGCTGCGCAGCGTCCCACCCTCCGTGGCGTCCCCGACGACGTCCACGCCGGGGCGGTCCTCGATGTCCACGACCGTCGTGTCGATGTCCTCCTCGTCGAGCACCTCGCGGACGGTCGACCCGACCTCGCCGTACCCCGCGACGACGACATGCTCGTCGCCCTGCTCGTCGGTGGGCGCGAGCGTGCGCTCCTCGAAGGCTTCGAGGTCGTCCTCGCGGCCGGCGACCAGCAACACGGTGTTGCGCGTGAGTTCGCGGTCGGGGCCCGGGGAGCCGACGAACTCGCCGGCGAACCACGCGCCGACCGCGTTCACGCCGCCGGGTTCGAGCAGGTCGGTGTCGCGGAGCGTGGCGCCGTCGAGGTCGCTACCGTACTGGACGGGCATCTCCACGACTTCGAAGTCCTCGCCGATTTCGACCGCGTCCCCGAGCCGCGACGTGATGGTGGTCGTGACGTTGCGCGCGAGACTCCGACCGAGAATCTCCCGCGGCCCGAGCACGCGGTCCGCGCCCGCGTACCGGAGGTACTCCGAAAGCGACGGGTCCTCCACGAAACACACCGTCTGGACGTCGGGCGCGAGGTCGCCGACGGTCAACGCGATGGTGGCGTTGCGCTCGTCGCTCTCGTCGAGGACGACCGTGCGGGCGTCCGCGACGTTCACGCGTTCGAGGCCGCGCTCGGTCTCCGGGTCGCCGTGGACCGCCTGCCAGCCGTCCTCGTACAGCGAGAGCGCGGTGTCGCGGTCGTCGGTGAGGACGACGTACTCGACGCCCTGCGCGTCCAGTTCCGCCGCGAGCGTCTCGTCGCGCGCCCCGAACCCGCAGATGACGACGTGGTCCTCGAGGTCGACGCTGCGCGGCGGCTCGACCTCCAGACGCTCCTCCATCCACGGCACGACGAACAGCGGCAGCGTCAGGAAAATGAGGAAGACGCCGCTGAGCTGCATCACGACGACCGTAATCAGCATCACGTTCGACGTCCACGGTGCGTACTCGCCGTACCCAGTGGTGGTGAACGTCTGCCCGACGAATTGGAGGGACTCGACGTAGGTGAGCTCGCGGCCCTCGAAGAACGCCATCCCGTGCTTGAACGCGACGGTGTACGTCGCCGCGACGGCCACGAGGAGGCCGGCGTACGCGAGCACGCGGCGCTCCTGTCTCGACATCGCTGTGAGGTACCCGTGCACTGGACTTAAAACCCGAACGTTGAGAGGGGTGGCCGCCGAGGTGGTGGACATGAGTCTCGTCTCGCTCGTCGTGCACGCCGCGCTCGGCGTGTGGCTCGGCAGCATCGTCTTCTTCTCGTTCGTCGCCGCGCCCGCGCTGTTCGACGAACTCGGTGAGGAGCGCGCCGGCGACGCGGTCAACGTCGTCTTCCCGCGCTACTACTCGTTCGGCATCTGGATGGGCACAGTCGTGCTCGTCGTGTGGGCGCTCGGCCCGACCGTCGCCAACGTCGCCGAGCCGCCGCTGATTGCGGACGTCGGCGTCGTGGCGGCGTTCCTCGCGAACCTCTACGCCCGCTACCAGTTGATTCCGAAGATGGAGGCCGCCGGCTCCGACGCGTTCGCGCGCTACCACAAGCAGTCCGTCGGCCTGAACCTCGTCGCGCTCGTGGGGCTCGCCGCCGCGTTCGCCGTGCTCCACCTGTAAGTCGCAGCCCAGACCCGACCAGCCGGTTTGGATTCGAAGGTTCGACCGATTCCGTAGTTTGCTTCCGAAGGGACAACTCGCTTGAATGATTAGACCGTACTAGTTCCCAATGACAGAGCGACGAGTCCACATCGACATCTCGGGGATGACGTGCGCGAACTGCGCGTCCACCGTGGCGGACGCGGTCACGTCCCTCGACGGCGTCCACGACGCCGACGTGAATTTCGCGACGGACGGCGGCACCGTCGAGTACGACGCCGACGAGGTGTCGCTGGCCGACATCTACGCGGCCATCGAGGACGCCGGCTACGACCCCGTCGACGACGACCGGACGATTTCGGTGACGGACATGTCGTGTGCGAACTGCGCGACGACCATCGAGGACGCTGTCGGCGACGTGCCCGGGGTCGTCTCGGTGGACGCGAACTACGCCACCGACGAGGTCAGCGTCCGCTACAACCCCACGGAGGTGGACTTCGACGACGTCTACGCCGCCATCGAGGAGGCGGGCTACACGCCCGTCCGCGAGGAGAGCGGCGAGGGCGGCGAGAGCACGGGGGACAGCCGGAGCGCGGCGGACGCGGCGCGCGAAGCGGAGACCCGCCGCCAGCGCAACCTCACGCTGTTCGGCGCGCTGCTGTCCGTGCCGCTGCTGTTCTTCGTCGTGGAGACCCACCTCCTCGGCGGCGGTATTCTCCCGGAGACCGTCTTCGGCGCGCGCTTCGGCTGGGTGGAGTTCCTGCTCGCGACGCCGGTCTACGCCGTGCTCGGCCGCGAGTTCCTGGAGAACTCCTACAAGGCGCTCGTGAAGAATCGGACCGCGAACATGGACGTGCTCATCGCGCTCGGCTCGACGACCGCGTACGGCTACTCGGTCGTCGCGCTGCTCGGTGTCCTCCCGGAGGCGGGGCTGTACTTCGACACGGCCGCGCTCATCCTCGTGTTCATCACGCTCGGGAATTACCTCGAAGCGCGCTCGAAGAGCCAGGCCAGCGACGCCCTCCGGAAGCTGCTGGAGATGGAGGCTGACACCGCGACCGTCGTTCGCGAGGACGGTACTGAAGAGGAAATCCCGCTCTCCGACGTCGAAGTCGGCGACCGGATGAAGGTCCGGCCCGGCGAGAAGATTCCCACCGACGGCGTGGTCGTCGAGGGCGAGTCCGCGGTCGACGAGTCGATGGTCACGGGTGAGTCCGTCCCGGTCTCGAAGGAGCCCGGCGACGAGGTGGTCGGCTCCACGGTCAACGAGAACGGCGTGCTCGTCGTGGAGGCGACGAAGGTCGGCGAGGACACGGCCATCCAGCAAATCGTTCAGACGGTCAAGGAGGCCCAGTCGCGCCAGCCCGAGATTCAGAACGTCGCCGACCGCATCTCGGCGTACTTCGTGCCCGCGGTCATTGCCAACGCCGTCTTCTGGGCGGTCGTCTGGTACGCGTTCCCCGACGCGCTGACGGGCGTCGTCGGCGCGCTCCCGCTGTGGGGCGTCGTGGTCGGCGGTCCCGCGGCGGTGGGCGTCTTCGAGTTCAGCGTCGTCGTGTTCGCGTCGGCGGTGCTCATCGCGTGCCCCTGTGCGCTCGGGCTCGCGACGCCCGCGGCGACGATGGTCGGCACGAGCATCGGCGCGCAGAATAGCGTCCTGTTCAAGGGCGGCGACGTCCTCGAGCGCGTCCGCGACGTCGATACGGTCGTCTTCGACAAGACGGGCACGCTCACCACCGGCGAGATGGAACTGACCGACGTCGTCGCTATCCCGGACGAGGAGCACGCGGCTCCGGACGGCGGCGCAGTCGCGGCACCCGAATCCGGAGCGGCGGGCGACGAGTCGTTCGTCCTCCGGATGGCAGCAGCCGCCGAGTCCGGCAGCGAGCACCCGCTCGGTCAGGCAATCGTCGAGGGTGCGCGCGAGCGCGGCGTCGACGTCGGCGACGCCGAGGACTTCGAGAACGTCCCCGGACAGGGCGTGAAGGCGACCGTCGACGGGCGCGACGTGCTCGTCGGCAACCGGAAACACCTCGAAGACGCGGGCGTCGACGTCGCGCCTGCGGAAGCCGAGATGGAGCGCCTCGAACGCGAGGGGAAGACCGCGATGCTGGTCGCCGTCAACGGCCGCGTCGCGGGCGTCGTCGCGGACGCCGACACCGTCAAGGAGAGTTCCGCGCGCGCCGTCAGCGAACTCCGCGAGCGCGGCGTCGACGTCCACGTCATCACGGGCGACAACGAGCGCACCGCGCGTGCCGTCGCCGAGCAGGTCGGCGTCGACCCCGAGAACGTCCGCGCGGGCGTGCTCCCCGACGAGAAGGCCGATGCCGTCGACGACATCCAGGCGGACGGCACGCAGGCGATGATGGTCGGGGACGGCGTCAACGACGCGCCCGCACTCGCGACGGCGTACGTCGGGGTCGCCATCGGCTCCGGGACGGACGTCGCCATCGAAGCCGCGGACGTCACGCTGATGCGCGACGACCCCTACGACGTCGTGAAGGCCATCCGCGTCAGCGAGGGGACGCTCTCGAAGATCAAGCAGAACCTCTTCTGGGCGCTGGGCTACAACACCGCGATGATTCCGCTGGCGTCGCTGGGGCTGCTCCAGCCGGTGCTTGCGGCGGTCGCGATGGCCATCTCCAGCGTCAGCGTGCTCACGAACAGCCTGCTGTTCCGGCGCTATACGCCAGACGAGGACTATCGGCTGTTCGGCCGGTAGGCGAGGCGGCGTATAGCACGGGAGACGTAGTCTCCCGACGGTACACGCCGGACGAGGACTACCAGCTGTTCGGCCGGTAGCAGACGCCGCCAGGGTTCTTCCGCCGCTCTCGCGGGAAGCCGAAAAACCCTAGCCGGCGGGTCGTGTACGTGCTGTCGACATGACGACGACACTCACCGTCGAAGGCATGGGCTGTGAGGGCTGCGAGGACATCGTCGAGAACGCGCTGTCCGGCGTGGACGGCGTCGAGGAGGCGAACGCGGACCGCGAGGAGGGCGTCGCGACCGTCGAGGGCGACGCCGACGTCGAGGACCTCGTGGAGTCGGTAGAATACGCGGGCTACGAAGCGGCGCTCGCCGACTGACTGTAGTTAACTTCCCGGCGAAATAGTTATAATTTTACGAAGAGTGGGGGCGTCTATGGGACAGCGAGACGAGACGACGGGCTTCCAGCGGGACATCCTCTGCGTGCTCTGCGGGCTCGACGACCCGAAGGGCATGGAGATTCAGTCGGAACTCGAATCGTACTACGGCTCGGAGGTGTTGCACGCCCGCGTCTACCAGAACCTCGACTCGCTGGCCGAGCGCGGCCTCGTCGAGAAGGGCGAACGCGACTCCCGGACGAACTACTACCGCATCACGGACGTGGGCCGCGACGCCGTCCAGGACGTCCTCGGCTGGAAGCGCACGTACACCGAAGACGTCCACGCGGACACCGTGTAGCGGCCCGGCCAACCTCGCGCCGTACCGCATACTCGCCCGGAATAGCGTCGCGTTTCCCCGCCACGAACACGGGGGCGGTTACCCGACGGTAACTGGCTCACACCTCCGTTACCGAGCGCTAAAGGGGGTGGCGTCCACACTGTGTAGTAGATGACGACGACCGACGAACTCGTTCAGGACCTACCCCCGAGTGCGAAGCTCGTGCTGAAAGTACTGGAGTACAACGGCGGACTCACGCAGAAGCAAATTGTCGAGAACTCCCGGCTGTCCCAGCGCACGGTCCGGGACGCCCTCGACCGCCTCCAGGACGCCGACGTCGTGGAGAAGGACATCTACATCCCGGACGCCCGGCAGAACCTCTACCGGCTCTCCATCGACGAGAGCGAGGAGGACGCCGAACAGGAAGCGGAAGCCGTTCTCGACTAGCCGGTTCCTCCGGTCGTCGCGTTTCGCTACGCTCGGAGCCACAGGTTTTCTCCGGTTCGCGACGCTCAGACGAGCGACGCCGCTTCTTCGTCGACCGGTTCGAGGTGTTCGTTCCCCCAGTCCTCGAGCGCGGTCACGACCGGTTCCAGCGACTCGCCGAGTTCGGTGAGCGCGTACTCGACGCGGACGGGCTTCTCGCTGACGATGGTCCGGGAGACGACCTGCTTCTCCTCGAGGTCGTCGAGGCTCTCGGAGAGCACCTTGCTGGAGATGCCGTCGACTTCCTCCTGGAGGGCGTTGAAGCCGAGCGGGCCGCGCGTGAGCAGCCGGTGGATGATGACCGGGTGCCACTTCTTCCCGACGAGAGAGGCCGTCGCGGTAATCGAACACCAGCCGTCCCCGGGACACCACGCGGGCAACTGCTCGCTTTCGCTCATGGCTCCCAGTAGGAGTGACCGCCAGTTAAGGCTACCTAACGATAGCCCCTTACGTAATCGTAATCGGCTCCGCGGGACCGCCCCGGCCCGCTCACTCCTCGCCGCGACCGAACGGCGAGAGCCCCTTCCAGCCCGTGAGCGTGCCGATGTCGTCGACCACGTCCGCGAGCGCGCCGCGGGTTCGCTCCTCGCCGACAACCCACTCGCCGTCGCGCTCGATGGCCTCGAAGGCCCGCTCGTTCGCCTCGTCGAAGTAGATGGGGACGCCCGTCGCGTCGACGCCGACGAGCCGCGCGCCCTCGACGTGTTCGGGGACGTCGGTGAGCGGATCCGTCGGCGCGTCCGGGTTGATGCCTGCCATAGTCGACGTGAGCGCCGCCCCGCCTATGAACGCGGTGGCCAAACCCGGCGACGGCTCAGAGGTCCTCGGACTCCGCGAGCGAGCGAACGTCGTCGGCGCGCTCTCGAATCGCCGCGAGGTCGCCGGCGTCGCGCTTGTCGTCCAGGTGGCCGTACACGAGTCCCATGCGGTGGTTCGCCCGAAGGGCGTCCTCGTGCTCGGTGAGGAAGTCCCAGTAGAGGCTGTTGAACGGGCAGGCGTTCGCGCCGGTCGTGCTGTCGGGGTCGTACTGGCAGCCCGCGCAGAAGTCGCTCATGCGGTCGACGTAGTTCGCGGACGCCGCGTACGGCTTCGTCGTGAACGCCGCGGTGCCGAACGACCCCATGCCGACGACGTTCGGCGTGACGACCCAGTGGAAGGCGTCCACGAACCCGCCGTAGAACCACTCGTTGAGCGCCTGCGGACTGGCGCCGTACAGCAGCGCGAAGTTCGACAACACCATCAGCCGCTCGATGTGGTGGGTGTAGCCGCGGTCGTGGACGCGCTCTATGGCGGACCCCACGCACTCCATCTCGGTCGCGTCCGAGTCCCAGTACAGCGGGGGCAGGTCACGGGACTGGCCGAGTTGGTTCGCGTCCGCCAGCGCGGGCATCTCGCGGCGGTAGACGTGGCGCACGAACTCCCGCCAGCCGACAATCTGGCGGACGAACCCCTCGACGGAGTTCAGCGGGACGTCGTCGCGCTCGCGGTACTCCGAGATGGCGGCCTCCACGACTTCCCGCGGCCCGAGCAGGCCGACGTTCAGCGCCGCCGACAGCAGGCTGTGGTCGAGGTGCCAGTCGTCGGCGAACATCGCGTCCTCGTAGGGGCCGAAGTCGGCGAGACGATTCTCGAGAAAGTCGGCGAGCGCGCGCTCGGCGTGCTCGCGGGTCACCGGCCAGCCGAACCCCTCGGAGTCGCCCCACGTGTCGACCTCCTCGGCGACCCACTCGCGGACTTCGGGGACGTGCTCGCCGTACTCGAAGTCGGGGAGTGCCGGACTCTCGTAGTCGTCGGGCGGCGTCTCGCGATTCTGGTCGTCGTAGTTCCAAGCGCCGCCCTCGGGGTCGCCGTCGGTCGTCAGGTAGCCCGTCTCGCGGCGCATCCAGCGGTAGAACGCCTCGTGGCTGTAGGCGTCGCCGTCGCGGTCGTCGACCCACTCGTCGAACGCCGCGGGCGAGCAGAGGAACTGCTCGTTCTCGGCGACGCGCAGGCTGCCACCGCGCGCGTCGACGAGTTCGCGGAGGCGGTCGGCGGCGCCGTGGGTCGCGGGCCGCTGGACGACCAACTCGTCGCCGGGGTGAGCGTCGAAGTACGCGTCGAGGCCGTCGCCGAAGGAGTCCGCGCGCTCGTAGACGACATCCACGCCGTCCGCGCGGAGGTCGTCCGCGAGGTTTCGCATCGCGGCGAACACGAGCGTGAGCTTCTGGGGGTGGTAGCGCCGCCGGCGCGCGAAGTCGCTGGCTTCCACGAAGAGGACGCGGTCGGGGTCGTCGGCGAGCGGGCCGCGCTCCCGGGAGAGTTGGTCGCCGAGCACCCAGGCGGCAGTCATGGCGGGAGCGTCGGACGGAGCCGGCAAATGTCTGTGGGCGTCTTGCTGGGGCTACGGAGACAGGAAAATTGTTTGTCGGGGCCGGCCGATGCCGTCGGTATGCCCGAGTCCCTCCTCGACAGAGCGGCCCGCGTCGCGGGTCGCGTCGCGCCCTACGCGGTCGTCCCCGCACTGCTGACGCTGCTCGCGTTCGACAACGTCACCGCGACCGCCGCCAGCGGTGGCGGGCTCAGTTTCTCCGTGAAGTTCTCACTCCCGACCGCCGTCCCGACGCTGTGGACGGTCTTCGACCCGCCGACGACCGGCGTCTCGTTCGTCACGCCGACCTCGCTGAGCGTCCTCCCCGTCTACCTCCTCGTGGACGCGGTGCTCACGGCGGGCTACCTCGGCGGCATCTACGACGCCGCCCACGACGTCGAGCCGGACTTCGCGGAGAACGTTTCGTCGTACGCGCTGCCCGTGCTCGGCGTCCGCGTCGTCGAGTTCCTGACCGTCGGCGCGTTCGGGTTCCTGCTCGTCGCAGGCGGAAACGTCCTGCTGGCGTTCCTGGGCTTCCCGCTCGTGCTGCTCGCGGGCTACCTGCTCTGGGGCGCGCCGTTTCTCGTGGTCGCCCGCGACCGCGACGTCGTCGACGCGCTCGCGGAGAGCGTCGCGCTGGCGCTGGACGGCGGCCACTACCTCTACTTCTCCGTGGTGTTCGCCGTCGGCGTCGCCGTCGTCTCGCTGTTCGTCTCGCCCGTGCTCGCCGCGGGCGGCTTCGGGACCATCGTCGTGATGGCCGCCATTATCGCGTACCCCGCGCTACTCGCGTCGGCGGCCGCGATGCTCGTCGTGGACGAAGTGGCCGACCAGCCAGCACGCGACCAGCGAGCCCCCGACGAGCCATCGCCCGGCAACGACGGCCAGTCTCGCGGCGCTTAAGTCCCGGAGTCGCCTACGGCGCGTCGTGCAGAACGTCACGGACCGCACGAGCAACCCGTTCGGCATGCAGCCGCCCTGCGATTCGTTCATCCCGGGCTACGGCGACGCGAACGCGGACTTCCACGTCGTCGGCGACCACCCGGGCGTCCACGGCGGCGGCGACACCGGCGTGCCGTTCACGGGGACGCCAGGTGCCGAGCGCTTCCGACGCGCGCTGACGGCCGCGGGGCTGCTCGACAGCGACGACGAGCCGGTCGAACTCTTCCTCTCGTACCTCCACGCCTGCGTCCCCGACGGCGAGCCAACGGAGCGCGACTACACGGAGATGGAGCCGTTCTTCGACGCGGAACTTCGCGCCATCACCGCCCACGTGCTGTTGCCGGTCGGGGAGCGCGCGACCCGCCACGTCCTCGAAACGTACACCGCCATCGTCGCCGACGAGGTCGACCTCGCGGACGTCCACGGCGAGGAACTCCACGGCAGCGGCTGGCTGGTGGTGCCCGCGCTCGACCCCGACGAGTGGACCGACGACGACGAGGCCGCGTACGTCGACGCGCTCCGCGACCTCCGGGCGACGGACTACCACCGCGAGGCGGACCTCGGGCGGTTCCTCGTCGGCCCCGAGTCCTACCGCGTCCGGTAGCCAGCAGGTACGCATTTGTCGGGGTGCCGCGTACGGTGTGGTGTGCACCACATCCAGTTGTCGAACGCCGCCTTCGAGGGACACAACAGCGTCTACCTCCTCGGGGACGGCGACGCGGACGCGCCGGCGACGCTCGTCGACACGGGCGTCGCGACGCCAGCGGTGGAAGCCGAACTGCGCGCCGCGCTTGACGCGCGCGGCGTCGCGTTCGCGGACGTGGACCGCGTGTTGCTCACGCACTGGCACCACGACCACGCGGGGCTCGCGGGCGCGATTCAGAACGAGAGCGACGCCACTGTTCTCGTCCACGAGGCCGACGCGGCCCTCGTCGCGCAACGCGGGAACGCCCGCAGCGACCTTCAGGACGCGCAAGAAGCCGCGCTCTACGACTGGGGGCTCCCCGACGAGGAACGAGAAGGGCTACTCGCATTCAACGCCGAGCACCGCGGCCTCCGCGGTGAACCGGTTGACGTGACGGAAGTCGCGGACGGCGATACTGTGGCACTCGGCCCCCTCGAGGCCAAGGTCGTCCACCTCCCCGGGCACGCCGCCGGCCTCGTCGCGTACCTCGTCGAGCGTGAGGGGCGCCGCGAGGCGTTCGTCGGGGACGCTGTGCTCCCGAAGTACACACCGAACGTCGGCGGCGCGGACGTCCGCGTCGACCGACCGCTCGCGAAGTACCTCGACAGCCTGGAGCGCGTCGAATCGCTCGACCTGGACCGCGCGTGGCCCGGGCACCGCGGCCCGATAATCGCACCCAGCGAGCGCGCCCGCGACATCGCGGGCCACCACGAGGAGCGCACCGCGCGCGTCGAGAAGGCCGTCGCCGACCTCGCGCCCGCGACGGCGTGGGAGGTCAGCGCCGAACTGTTCGGCTCGCTGGCCGGCATCCACGTCCTCCACGGCCCCGGCGAGGCGTACGCCCACCTCGACCACCTCGTCCGCGAGGGGCTGCTCGAAGCGACCGCGGACGGCTACGTGCCGGCCTGAGCGCGTGCCGCAACCCCGGCTACTTTGCCGCTCGCCGCCGTAATTTCGAGTATGGTCGAGATGGAATCCGAGACGGAACTGGACGCCGGCGACCCCGCCCCCGACTTCCAGTTGGAGGGAACGGACGGCGAAACGTACAGCCTCGACGACTTCGCGGACTACGACGCGGTCCTGTTGGTGTTCACCTGCAACCACTGTCCGTACGCGAAGGCGAAGTTCGACGTGCTCAACGACATCGCGGCGGACTACGACGACGCCGCGGTCGTCGGCGTCAACCCCAACGACGCCGAGGAGTACCCCGACGACTCCTTCGAGCGCATGCAGGAGTTAGTGGACGAGGGCACAATCCAGTACGACGCCTACCTCCGCGACGAATCCCAGGAGGTCGCTCGCGCGTACGGTGCGGTCTGCACCCCTGACCCGTTCCTCCTGCGGAACACCGACGACGGCTTCGAAGTGGCCTACCACGGCCGCCTCGACGACGCGCTCAACCCCAGCGACGAGCCCACGCGACCCGGCGGCGACGTCCGCGACGCCATCGACAGCATCCTCGCGGGCGAGCCGGTCGAAAAGGAGTGGCGCCCCTCCCGCGGCTGCTCCATCAAGTGGACCGACGAGTAGTCGACGGTAGTTCTTTGAGCGGGCGGGCCGTCCGTCCGGCGTGACTCGACGCGCGACAGTCCTCGTTCTCGCAGCGCTGGCCTGCGGCGTGCTCTCGGCAGTAGCGCCCGAACTCGTTGGAACGGCGACCGTGGCTGGCTACCCCATCGCGGTCGTCGTCTCGCGCGTGTTCGCCGTGTTCGGGACGGCGTTCGCCGTCGCCGCCGCCTACCACGTCGCGGTGTCGCTGGCGCTGTCATCGACCATGGACAAGCGCCGCCGGCACCGCGCGCAGTCCGTGCTCCGGCTCGCGTTCCTCGTCGTCGCCGCCATCGCCGTACTGGGCGTCGCGACGGACCGCTGGGTGCCCGCGCTCGTCTCGCTGGGCGTCGCTGGCGTCGCGGTGTCGCTGGCGCTCCAGCAGCCGCTGTTGAGCCTGCTCGGGTGGGTGTACGTGATGACCAAGCAGCCCTACCAGGTGGGCGACCGCGTGCGCATCGACGACTCGAAGGGCGACGTCATCGACGTCGACTACCTCGTGACGACGCTGTGGGAAGTCAACGGCGAACTCGTCACGACGAACCAACCCTCCGGCCGCCACATCACGGTCCCGAACAGCGTCGTGTTGACCAGCCACGTCGTGAATTTCAGCCGCGAGGAGTTCCCGTACGTCTGGAACGAACTCCCCGTCCAGGTCGCCTACGAGACGGACCTCGAGTTCGCGAAGACACTCCTCCAGGAGACCACCGAGGAGTACCTCGGCGAGACGATGGCCCGCGAGGTCGAACGCTTCCGCCGCCAGCTCGCGGAGACGCCCGTCGAACTGGAGGTCCAGGACCGTCCGAGCGTGAACGTCAAACAAGGCGAGTCGTGGGTCGAACTCCGCGTGCGCTACCTCGTCAGCCCGAAGCGCGCCCAGCACGTCCGCAACGACCTCTACGAGCGCGTGCTCGAAGCGTTCAACGAGCACCCCGAGCGCGTGAAGTTCCCCGTGAGCCGGAACCGCTGAGTCCGGTACGGCTATGGGCCGCGCTCCCGACGGCGCACCCATGAACCGCGTGTTGAGCGACACCATCGACGCCTTCCTCGACGCCGCGAACCCCGAACCGTCCGAACTGCTCCAGGAGATGACCGCGTACGGCCGCGAGCAGAACTTCCCCATCGTCGGGCCGGACGTCGGCCAGTTCTTCCGCGTGGCGGCGACGCTCGCGGACGCCGAGCGCGTCTTCGAATTCGGCTCGGGCTTCGGCTACTCGGCGGCGTGGTTCCGTACCGCGCTCCCGGCGGACGGCGAAATCGTGCTCACGGACTACGACGAGTCGAACCTCGCGACCGCCCGCGAGTTCCTCGACCAGCAGGACGGCGCGATCGCCCACTACGAGGCCGGCGACGCGATGGCGACGTTCGAGCGCTACGACGGCCCCTTCGACGTCGTGCTGCTCGACCACGACAAACCACAGTACGTCGACGCGTTCGAGGACGCCCGCGAGAAACTCGCCGACGGCGGCGTAATCGTCGCGGACAACGTGATGGCGGGGCCAGTCGAACCCGAGAACGTCACGGCCGCGCTCGACGGCGCGGAGCCCGTCGACGACCACACGGCGGCAATCGCGGCGTACGTCGAACACATCCGCGACGGCCCCGACTTCGAGACCGCGTTCGTGCCGCTCGGCGAGGGTATCTCGGTCAGCGTGAAGAGATAGGTGCGTCAGTCGCGGTACGCGAGCAGCGCGGCTCCGGCAATCGCGAGCGCGGCGACGGCGAGCCCGAAGCCGGGCGAGTTAGCGTTCGAGCCGTCGGTCGTGGCGGCGGCCGTCGTGCCGTCGCTGTCATCGGTCGTGGACTCCGGCGTCTGTTCGTCGCCCACGGTGGTCGGCGTGTCGTCGCTGGTGCTCGCGGACTCGATGGACAGCGTCGCCGAAGTCTCGCCGCCGCTGGACTGCGGGTTGACGTCCAGTGGCGTCTCCCAGCTCCCCTGCACCATCGGGTGGTAGGCGTCGGCGTAGACGACGACAACTTCGTCGCCCGCGTCGAGGTCGTAGCTGCCGCCGAGCCCGAACGTCAACAGGTGCCCCTCGTTGGACGCGCTGACGCTGTCGAGGTCGTCGGAGACGTTCACCTCGATTGTGTCACCGGCGGCGTCGTCGCCGCGGTCGATGCCGATTTTCACGACGTCAGCCCGACTGACGTTGCCGGCGTCGACGCCGGAGTTCGAGTAGTCGACGGCGAAGCCGTTCCACGAACCGGCGGTGTCGTTGCCGGCGGTCGCGGTAACGGTGTGCGTCGACGGGCCGCTGGGGAACGTCGGGTCGGCCGAAATCGACCCGTCTGACGCGGCCCCGGCGACGCCGACGGTCGCGCCGGTGACGACGGCGAGCGCGACGAGGAGGGCGGTGAAGCGGGTGGTAGCGGGCATGATGCGTTCGGAAGCGAACTGCGCGCGGCGGAAGTGCTTTGTGACGGTCGCGTGCCGCACCGACAGGAACTCGTGGTCGGGGGGCGTCGGAGGGACCGTGCCACTGCTCCAGTTCGACACGGACTACCCGGTCGCCGACGCCGAGGCCGACGCGTTCGCCGACGTCGTCACCGACCTGTACGTCGAGACGATGAACGCCGACCGGTCGTACGTGGCAGTCGTCGTGCGGGACGACAGCCACCTCTCGCTCGGTCGCGCGGTCGCTGGCCGGCGGGTGTTCTGTTCAGCGGACGTTCGCGAGGGCCGAGACGAGGAGACGAAGCGCGCGTTCGCGACGGCCGTGATGGCCGAGGCCGCCGAGCGCTTCGACGTCCCCGAGGAGAATCTCAAAGTCGTGTTCACCGAGCACGCCGGCGCACAGATGCACGGCATCGACCGCGTCGGCGGCGACTGGGGTTAGTCGATGACTTCGAGCACTTCGTCGGCGTGCTCCTCGGGGTCGACGCCCTCGAACGCCGCGACGATGTCGCCGTCCGGCCCGACGACGTACGTGTTCCGGAAGACGCCCTCGACCTCGTTGCCGAAGACGTTCTTCTCGCCGTAGGAGTCGTAGGCGCTGGAGACCGAGCCGTCCTCGTCGCTCAACAGGTCGAACGGGAGGTCGTACTTCTCCGCGAAGTCCTCGAGGTCCTCGACGGGGTCGTCGCTGATGCCGAGCACGGGGACGTCGCGCTGCTCGTACTCGTCCCAGTTGTCGCGGAAACTGCACGCTTCCGTGGTGCAGCCCGGGGTGTCGGCGCGCGGGTAGAAGTAGACGACGACGTACTGGTCCTCGTAGTCGGACAGCGCGACAGGTTCGCCGTCCTGGTTCGGCAACTCGAAGTCGGGTGCGGGTTCGCCTTCCGAGAGCATACCTGCGATTCGCTCTCCCCCCGGGAAGCAGTTACGGTAGCAGCGAGAGCGCGTACAGGACACCCATCCCGACGGCGACGGTGGCGAGCATGTCCTCGGTCCGCCACGCGACGACGGCCGCTACCGCGCCCGCGAGGAGGCGGTCGTTCCCGAGGGAGACGGCGAGCGCGCCGTCGCTGAGCACGAGTTCCGGGAGGACGAGGGCCGCGAGCACGGCCGGCGGGACGTACGAGAGCACGCGCTCGACGCGCGGCGGCACGTCGTCGAGCCGACCGAACAGCGCGATGAACGACACCCGGAGGGCGTACGTGCCGGCCGCGGCCGCGAGGACGACCAACCAGAGGCTCACTGTCCCACCCCCGTCTCGCTCACGAGCACGGCGGCGGTCACGCCGGAGAGGCCGGCGACGATGATGCCGAGGTTCATCGGCGCGCCGACCGCCACGACGGCGACGAAGCCGCCGACCGTGGCCGCGACGGCGGTCGGTTCGTCGCTAATCGACGGGACGAGCAGCGCGAGGAACAGCAGCGGCACCGCGAAGTCCAACTGGAGGCCGTCCGGCATGCGGTCGCCGAACACCACGCCCGCGACCGTGCCGGCGAGGTACGTCACGTAGACGGCCGCAGCGGTGCCGAGGTAGTACGCCAGCCGGTCGGTGTCCTCGTTGCGCTCGAACTCGGTGACGGAGATAGCGAACGTCGTGTCCAGGAGGAACTGCGCGCAGACGAGCCGCCAGCGCTCGGACAGCCGACGGAAGTGTGGCGCGATGGCTGCGCTGTACATCGTGTAGCGGAGGTTGACAACGACTGCCGTGAGCGCGACGACTGCGAGCGGTGCGTTGCTGGCCAGGAGGTCGATGGCGGCGAGCTGCGACGCGCCGCCGAACACCGTCGCGGACATCGCGACAATCTGCACGCCGGAGAAGCCCGCCTGCACGGCCGCCGCGCCGACGACGAACCCGAACGGAATGTTGGCCGGGAGCGTCGGGAAGGTGTCCCAGACGCCGGCCAGGAAGTCCTCGCGTTGACTCACTGACTCGGAGTAGGCGGCGACGCCCGCTTGAACGTTCCGACGCCGTGGCGTCCCGCAGTCACGGGGTTACAGCGAGTAGTCGCCTTCCCGAATCTGGGCGTACTTGCGCTTGCGGTAGCGGAACTTCGCGCGCTTGTAGCGCGTGTACAGGCGGATGCCGCCCGCGGCCGAGCGCGCGTTCGACTTCGAGATTATCTTCCCGCTGTCGCTGGACTCGAGCATCTGTCGGGTGATGCGGATGGTCTTGTCCCAGTCGGCGGGCCCGAACTCCCCGACGACGTCCGCCATCGCGACGTTCCGCCGGATTTCGTCGCCGATGGCGTCGTGCCACGCGGCGTTGTACTCCCCGAGGTTGCCCTCGGCGGCGAGGCGGCCCGCGAGTTTCCCGGTGCGGTGGGCGACGTGGTCGCCGCCCTCGTGGAACGACGACGTCGCGCCCATCGCGCCGCCGACGACCGCGATGCCGGCGTCCGTGGGAGACTCGATGGGGCGCGTCGAGGAGATGGCGTACGTCTCCGTGCTGTTGGACTTCCCGTGGCCGTCCACGAGCGGGAAGTCCTCGTCGACGTCGTACTCGTCGCCGTACAGTTCCTCGAGGAGGCGCTTCAGGTACACCTTCCCGGAGGGGATGCGCTCGTCGTCCTCCCGGAGGAGTCGCCACTCGCTGGCGTCGAAGTCGTCGATGTCCAGGCCGATGGGCATCGTGAGGCCGACGCGTGCGACGCCGTCGCGGTTCGGGAACACCCACGGGTAGGCCGTCTCGCCGGGCATCCAGCCCCACCAGAACTTCAGCGTGTCCTCGTCGAACAGCTCCGCGGGGAACTGGCGGTACTCCTGGTAGGCGATGTGGTTGGCGGACGGCGGACTGAGCAGTTCGCTGGCGCGCTTGCCGTCGGGGAGCAGCGGGTCGAGCACGCGCATCGTCACCTGGCGCTGCGGGCCGTCCGCGAGCACGAGGTACTCCGCGGTGACTTCCTCGCCGTCGCCGAGCGTCAGCGTGTGCTCGTGGCCCCCAGAGAGGTCCGAGTCGACGCCCTTGACGTTCGTGCCGGCGACGTAGTCGGCGCCGGCGGCTTCGGCACGGTCGCGCAGCCAGTCGTCGAACTTCGCGCGGTGGAACGTGAACCCGAAGTTGTCGTAGTCGGCGTCGATGCCCGTGCGGTCCACGACGACCTCCTCGTCGGGGCCGATGAACGCCGCGTCCGCGAGTTCCTGCTCGACGACGTCGTCGGGAATGTCCGCGAAGTCGAGGTCCGCGACCTCCAGCCAGTAGTCCAGAAAGCCCGCAGCGTCCGTCGAGTCCGGGCCGAGGCGGTCGCGGTCGGCCCGCGGCACGCCCTTCTCGTAGACGACGGCGTCCGCACCCCGGTCGGCGGCCGCGTACGCGGCTGCCGACCCCGCCGGCCCGCCGCCCACGATGGCCACGTCTACGTCGGTCATAGTACTCTCGTCACCGCGCTGGCGTTAAAGTGCTTCGAGTTTTCACGCCGACACCCACGGAGTCGCGCGTTCCCGGCGACGCCGCCCACCCGAACACATAAGTTCTTCAACAGTAGTGTCGGGGTATGGACCGCGTGCGCGTCGCCTACGACGTCGTGCGAGCGTACGTGTACACCCTCCTGCTCGTGGCCGGTGCTACGGTCGTCTGGCTGCTCGCGCCCGAGATTGCGGAAGCGCCGCAGGTCGCGGGGCTGTGGTTCGCCGTCGGCGGATTCGGCGTGCTCGTGCTCGTCACGTTCCTGCTCGCGCAGTACGCGCGCCACGTCTGAGCACGGCCGCGTCAGTCGTCCGCGACGCCGTTCGGCGAGGAGAACGAGTAGAACTGCGCGTCGAAGTCCGTCAGCCCGAATTCGTCGACGAGGCCGTCGAGGTTCGCCTCGACTGCCTCGATGTCCGCGCGGAGTTCGTCGTACTCCGGGTGCTCGGCGAGGTCGCCGACTTCGCGCTCCAGGGCGGCGCGCTTCGAGAGCAGCCGGAAGTACCGCTGCACGTAGGCGTCGTACTGCTTGCGGTCGACGAGCGACGCCACCACGCTCCGGATGTCCTCCCGGGAGGCGGGCTTCGTGACGTAGTCGTCGAATCCCATTTCGAGAATGTCGAGGCCCGGTTCGACGGCGGTCACCATCGCGACCTGGCAGTCGTCGTACTGCTCGCGAATCGCGGTCAGCACTTCCCGCCCGGAGAGGCCCGGGAGCCGCCGGTCGAGCAGCACGACGTCGACCGCCTCGTCCAGCAGGTCGAGGGCGTCCCGGCCCGTGTGCGCGATGCGGACGTCGTAGTCGTCGCTCAGCCACGCGTCGTAGAGGCTGGCAAGCGCTCGCTCGTCCTCGACGACGAGAACCGTAATCGCATCGCTTCGTGCGTCGTCCGCCGCGCCGCCCGCATCCCGCTCAGGCATCGTCCACTCGTGTCCCAGACATACGCTACGTCGGAGCGCCGATAGGAAAGGCGGTCTACCTCGATAGAGTGATGTGAACCGTGACACCGACGAGCGTGGTACGAGCGGCCGTGCTACGCTCTGACAGCGTGATTTTGCAGCGGGATTACCCCTCGAAGACGACGTCGAAGACCTTCCAGATGGCAGCGTGGAGGTGCTGGCTGAACGTCTTCTGGGAGATGTCCATCGCGGCCGCGAGTTCGGCCTGTGAGCAGCGCCGGGGCTCGTCGAAGTAACCGCGTTCGTAGGCGAGGTACGCCGCCTCCCACTGGCGGTCGGTGAGCGCGTCGGCGACCAGCGACCGCACGCCGCTCTCCGTGACGAACGGCGCGACGATGTCGCAACTGCGCTTGCCCACGAACGCGGCAGACGGGTGGGCGTCCTGCACGCGGTCGACGACGCGCTGGAGGTCCGCGTCTGCGGGCACGACGGCGGAGATGCGAGCCGCGTCGTCGGTGGTGGTCGCCGTCTGCGTCAGCACGCCGAGGCGCGCCAGCGTCCCGACCACGGATTCGGGCGGGGAGAACTCCGCGATTACCTCGTCACCGACGGTCTGGAGCGCGTCGATTTCCCCGTCGAGGGTGGCGGCAGTGGCTCGCTCGGCCAGTTCGTCCCCAGCGCCGTCGGCGAGCCGCACGAACATAACGAGGCCGTCGTCGGTCCACAGCGAGTCCAGCAACTCCAGCCGGCAGTCCAGCGTCCGCGACACCCGGACGGCTGGGTAGGCCGTGTCCTCGACTTCGAATTCGAGTTCCGCGAACGCGGCTGGTTCGTCGGCCATCCCGTGTCCGGTAGGAAATATTGCCGGGGCCACTTCACTTCTGGGCGAAAGTTAGGGAAAAGAACACGTCCGTTCCGCGTGGCCACCGACTGGGTCAGGCCGCGCCAGTCACGGGAACAGACCGCGGTACTCGTGGGCGTCTGCGGTGCGTTCGAGCGCGAGGGTGTACGCGGCGGTCCGCAGGTCTGGGATGTCCTTCTGCTCGTAGGCGGCAAGCATCTCGTCGAACGCCGTCGTCAGCCGCGCTTCGAGGTCGCGGTTGACCTCCTCGAGTTCCCAGGAGTACTGCTGGCTGTTCTGCACCCACTCCAGGTACGAGACGATGACGCCGCCCGCGTTCGCGAGAATGTCCGGCACGACGGGGACGTCGCGCTCCTTGAGGACGTTCGCGGCGTCGAACGTCGTCGGCCCGTTCGCGGCCTCCACGACGACGTCGGCCTGCAGGCGCTCGGCGACGTCGACCGTGATGACGTCCTCGATGGCCGCGGGGATGAGCGCGTCCACGTCCATCGTCAGGAGGTCGTCGTTGCTGATGTGCTCGTGGGCGTCGTAGTCTTCGAGGCGGCCGTCGTTAGCGACGTGCGCGCCGACGGCCTCGACGTCGAGGCCGTCCGGGTCGTGGATGGCGCCCGTGACGTCGGAGACTGCGACGACGTTCGCGTCGCGCTCGGCGAGCAGTTGGGCGGTCACGCTGCCGACGTTCCCGAAGCCCTGGATGGCGATGTCGGCGTCCGCGATGTCCGTGCCGAGATACTCGAAGGTCTCCTCGGTGACGATGGTGACGCCGCGGCCGGTCGCCTCCACGCGGCCCGCGGTCCCGCCGACCTCGGGAGGTTTCCCCGTGACGACCTCGGGGACGGCGTAGCCCTGGTAGACGGAGTACGTGTCCATAATCCACGCCATCGTCCGCGGGTTCGTGTTCACGTCCGGCGCCGGGATGTCCGTGTCCGGGCCGATGATGCGCCGGATTCCCTCCGTGTAGCGGCGGGTGAGCTGCTCGATTTCGGACTGGGAGAGCTCCTTCGGGTTGCAGATGATGCCACCCTTCGCGCCGCCGAACGGCAGGTCCACGAGCGCGGTCTTCCACGTCATCCACCCCGCGAGCGCGGAGACCTCCTCCTCGGAGACGTTCGGGTGGTAGCGGATGCCGCCCTTGAACGGGCCGCGCGCGCCGTCGAACTGGCAGCGGTAGGCCTCGAACACTTCCACGGAGCCGTCGTCCATCTCCACGGGGAGACTCACGGACAGCGTCCGCTCGGGGTACTTCAGTCGCTCGAAGATGCCGTCGTCGATGTCGACGTACTCCCGCGCCTGCTCCATCTGCGCGAGCATGTTGTCCAGCGGACCGGTCTCTGTCATGTCTCGGCAGTATTTGCGCAGTACATAAGGAGATGCCGCATCGCGGCCGCCGTGAGACACGTTCGCGGTGGGCAGTGTCCGTAGGCCGTGCCCTCACCTCACTCGGGCACGCGCCTACTCCTCGCTGATGTCCGCGTCCGGGAGTTTCAGGACGTTCTCGCGGCCGATGCGGAACGACTCCAATTCGTCGCTCTCGCGCATGTCCTTGACGACCTGGCTGGTCTTGGCTTCCGTCCAGCCCATCGACTCCACGACGTCCTGCTGTTTCGCGCGACCGCCCTGCTCGCTGAGGAACCGCTTGACGCGCTCCTCGTTACTCAACAGCTCCTCGGGCGGCTCCGTCCCCGCCGCTGCACCCGCGGTCGCGCCCGCGCCTGCTTCCTCGGCGGATTCTTCGGCGGATTCTTCGACGCCGGACGGTGCTTCACCAGCACCGCCGCCTCCGCCGCCGGTATCGGTCGGTTCGGCGGGACCGCCCGTGCCGCCGCCTTCACGACGGAAGTAGAGCCAGCCTGCGCCCGCGACCACGAGCACTGCCACGAGCGCGCCGACGAGCGCGGGCAGCACGACGCTGCTCTCGCCGCTGGACGCGGCAGTCGTCTCCGTCGGCTCGGTCGTCCCGGTCGCGTCGCTCGGCTCGATGACGAGGCGCGGCTGGTCGGTGCCGAAGTCCGCCGGGCCGCTCCACTGCACGGACGTCGCCGTCTCCTCGGATGGCACCGGGTCGACGTCCGTCGCCGCGTAGCCGTCCGGCCACGAGAACTGCAGCGACGTCTCGTTGTTCAGGTAGAACCCCTCCAGCGAGTCCCCGGCGACGATGCGCTCGCCGTCGGTCGCCGCGAAGCCGCCCCACTCGAAGGTGTAGACGACGAACCCGTAGGAGTCGGCGAACTCCGCGCTCGTCTGCTGGAACGCCCGCACGGAGACGTTCTCGACGCTCATGTTGCGACCCGTGGCGTTCTCCGCGGACGCCACCGTCGACTCGATGCGGGTGCGGAACCGGGCGACGTACCGCGACCGGTTCGCCTCGATGTCCGCCTGCAACTCCTCGAACGCCTGCGTCTCGTTCTCAGTCGTCAGTTCCATCCGGTACTTGAACGACCACGCGGCGCTGCCGTCCTCCTCGAGCGCCGCGGACAACGTCACGTCGTCCGGGTCGAACTCCCCCTGTGCGACGCCGAACGGGCCGTCCGGCGCACCGGTGCCCGCCGCTGGCGCGGCGACCGCCGCCACGACGAGCAACCCAACCACCCAACACGCCAGACCGCGGTCCATACGCTCACTCCGGTCGGTGCGCTTGAAAACGTTGTTATCGCTGACCCGCGGTCGTGTCACTCTGATTCGAGGTCCGCGTGACGAAGCCACAGTCCACGCCGAGCGACGCGAAAATGAGAGAAAGTCGCGACTGGCCGTCAGGCCGACGCTGCGCTGACGGGCTCGCCACAGGTCGGGCACGCCGACCCCGACGGCGTCTCGTCGAGGTCACTCGCGTGCCCCGTCCAGCCGCAAATCGGACACTGAACCGGCTCGCTCCGGGACATGCTTCGTCTAGGGGTGCGTGCGCCCGCCCGAAAAGCGTGGTGCCGGGTCAGCCGTCCGCGGACTGCTCGGGTGCCGCCAGCGCCGTGAATTCGACGTCGTGGTCGAGCATGTACTCGCGGAACTCCCCGACCATCGCCGGCAGTGCACCGAGAATCCCGCGCTCGAAGGAGACGACGACCACCTCGTCCTCGATGAACCCCGTGAACAGCACCATGTCGTCGGCGACCTTCACGAGTTGGGTGACGTTCTCGGCCCCCATCTGGGCCTCGTAGGCCGTCTTCGCGACGAGTTCCTGGAGCTCGGAGTCGGCGGCGTCGGCGTCCTCGTCGGTCCACTCGAGGTCCTCGCGCTCGTGGAGCACGTCCTGCTCGCGGGTGTCCGGGTCGATGCGAACGAAGAAGCGCACCTTCTGGCCGGCGTGCGAGACGACGATGTCGCACATGTCCTCGGCGTAGCCCATACCTCGGTGTGCGAGTGGCTACCAAATAGAACTGTGGGCGAACCGCCGAGTAGTCAGTACGCGTCGGCGAACTCGCGGGCGCGCTCCCGGATCCCCGCGTCGTCCATTCGGACGTGCTCGCCGTCCCGGTAGAGGACTTCGCCGTCGACCATCGTGAACGTCACGTCGTCGCCGTGCGCCGCGAACGCCAAGTGCGAGTAGGGGTCGTGAATCGGCGTCGAGCGCGCGTTGTCGGTCGTGAGCCCGACCACGTCCGCCGTCCATCCCTCGCGGAGTTTGCCGACCGTCTCGAAGCCCGCGGCCTTCGCGCCGTTGCGGGTCGCCATCTCGAAGACGGTGCGCGCGGGAATCGCGGTCGGGTCCAGTTCCTCGACTTTCCCGAGGAGGCTTGCCTGGCGCATCTCCGTGAACGCGTCCAGCGTGTTGTTGCAGGGCGGGCCGTCGTTGCCGAGCGCGACGTTGATACCCCGGTCGAGGTAGTCCCGAATCGGCGCGACGCCGGAGGCGAGTTTCATGTTCGAGGACGGGCAGTGCGTGACGTGCGTCCCGGTCTCGGCGAGCACCTCGCGCTCGGTCTCGTCCGTCCACACGCAGTGCGCCAGCACCACGTCCTCGCCCGTCAGCCCGACTTCGTCGAGCCAGTGGACGTTGCGCATCCCCGTCTCGTCCTCGACGGTCTCGATTTCGCCGCGGTTCTCGCTGGCGTGCGTGTGGATGCGCACGTCGTACTCGTCGGCGAGGCTGCGGCAGCCACGGAGACACGCCTCGGTGCAGGAGACGGCGAATCTGGGCGTGATGGCGTACCGGATGCGGTCGTTCCGGATGCCATCGTACTGCTGGATGAGGTCTTCTGTCTCGGCGAGTGCGGCGTCGGTGTCCTCCAGGAGGCCGTCGGGGGAGTCCTTGTCCATCAGGACCTTCCCCATGAGCGCGCGGACGCCGGCGTCGGCGGCTGCGTCGAACGCCTCGTCGGCGTGCGCGACCGAGAGGTGGTCGATGGCCGTGGTCGTCCCCGACTCGATTAGTTCGAGGTAGCCGAGGTCCGCGGCCGCGCGCATCTCGTCGGGCCCCATCGACGCCTCCATCGGGAGCACGTGGTCGAACAGCCAGTCCAGCAGCTCCTCGTCGTCGGCGATGCCGCGGCCGAGGCTCTGCACGGAGTGGATGTGCGCGCCGACGAGCCCGGGGGCGAGCAAGTCGCAGTCGACGCGCTCGTGGTTCGGGTACGCGTCCGCGAGGTCCCCACGGTCGCCGACCGCCTCGATGCGGTCGCCGGCGACGACGACCGCGCCGTCGTCGATGGTCCGGTCGGCGTCACAGACGACAGTGTCGGCGCACAGTAGCGTCATACCGTCACCACGTACGCCGCCTCCGCCCCTAACGCGTTGCGGTCTCGCCCCTCACCGCGCGCGACTCGCCGCTACGTTGAAGCCGCCAGCGCGGAACCAGCCACTATGAGCGCGCTCTCGCGGTTCCGGTCGTGGCTCGGCAGCGTCGACTTCGCCGTGACGACCACGTCGGTCGTCGTCGCGCTCGCCGGCGTCTCGCTGGTCTTCTCGCACGTGCCGGGCGAACGGGACGCGTTCGCCCTCGTGATTCTCGCGGGCGTCGCGGTCCCGAACATCTACGCGGACTCGTGGACCGAGCGCCTCGACAGCCGGCTCGCTGGCGTCGCGTGGGCGCTGGCGGCCTGTGGCGCGGTCGGCGCGTGCTACCTCCTCGTGGCGACCGTCGTGCGCGCGGTCGCCGGCGAGACGGCCGCGACCGTCACGGGGCTCGTGGTCACGTGGCTGCTCGGACTGGTAGCGTCGCGCGCCATGACGTAGACTCAGGGCCGGCGGTTCGCGGCGTACCCGCCGACGAGCCCGCCAGCGGCGAACGCGACTGCGACGACGAGCGCCCCGCCAGCGACGACGAGGCGCGGCACGGCCGTGAGGAGGTCGACGAGTGCGGTCGTCGTCACGAGCGCGTAGTGGAAGTGGTGGAAGATTCCCACCGTGTCGCCGTAGAAGACGAGCCACCAGAACCCCGCACCGACGCCGACACCCGCGAGGCTGCCGGTCGCGGCGCCCGCGCGGAACGGCGCGTGGTCGGCGGCGACCGCCGCGACGAACCCGCCGACGGCACCGACCGAGAGCACGCGGAACGCAATCGTCCCGACGCTCGGGTGGTGGTGTGGCAACCCCGAGACGGCCGCGAGGAGCGCAGCCTGGACGAGTGAGCCGGCGACGACGGCGAGCGCGATTCGACGCACGGGGAGGGGTACGGGCCGGACGGACTGAAGCCTTCCGCCGACAATTCGCGGGACGGGTCGGCTACCGAATACACTCCTCGCTACCGACCGGTTTTAAATCCATTACTGGGCAGGGCAGAGGTTCAACCGCGTCGCCGTGCGACGGTTTGCTGTTCGCAGTCGTCCACGCGTCTCGCTCGTGGATAACCTCTCGTTTCGTCCGTGCTATCGCCATCCAGTTATCGCCAATAGTAACAACCGTTTGATATATCTGTCACCGGGTTCTGGGTGAACACGTGGGGGTCATCGCCGAATTCACGTTCCGGCACCCGGGACTGCCGTTGATGCCAGCGCTCGAAGAGAGCGGCGTGCAACTCGACGTCGAACAAGCCGTCGCCGCCGACCCCGACGAGCCCGTCCTGTTCGTGTGGGCGTCCGACGGCGACCTCGACGACTTCGAAGCCGCCGTCGCGGACGACCCGACGGTCGCGGACCTCACGCTCGTCGAGGACGCCGACGACCGCCGGCTCTACCGGGTGGCCGTCAGCGGCGAGACGCCCGTGTCGCTGTACCCGATAGACGACCGCATGGAGGCCTCGCGCCTCGACGTCTCCTCGTCGGCAGACGGCGTGGAGGCGCGGCTCCGGTTCCCCGACCGGGAGAGCCTCTCGGAGTTCCAGCCGCGCGTCGAAGCGCGCGGCGTCGACGTCACCCTGCGCGGCGTCTACAGCGACACCGAGACGGCGCTCGGCGACGAGTACGGGCTCTCCGCGAAACAGCGCGAGGCGCTCGTAACCGCCGCGGAATTGGGCTACTACGACGTCCCCCGCCAGGCGTCGCTGTCCGACGTCGCCGACGAACTCGGCATCTCCTCGCAAGCGGTCAGCGAGCGCCTCCGGCGCGGCGTCAAGACGTTCGTGCGGGAGGGGCTGGACTGATAGCAATCGTCATACGGCTGCCGCGCGACGCGCAACTGTGAACACTCGCGCAATCGGACTGGTGCTCGCCGTCGCCGTGCTGCTGAGCGGCTGCACCGCGCCGCCCGTGGACCGAACACCCGAAGAGCCCGGGAGCGACGTTCGCGTGCACGTCGTCGACGACCACGCGGACGCGTCGGTCGTCACGGTCAGCACCGCACCCGCCGGCCACGAAGGGCTCGCCGTCGAACTCGTGAACGGCACGGTGCTGGAGTACCCGGACGCCCGCGGCACCGAGGACATCCCGGAGACAGTCGTTCCGCGAACGGTCTCCCTCCGGCCAATCGGTGACGGCGTGGAGTCGCGGACGTACCGCTGGAACGGCACGCAGAACACGACTGCGCTGTTCGAGAACGTCCCGCGGAACGCCACGGTCTTCTACTCGGTCGCGAAGCCGACCGGCGACGAGCCGATGCGGACGCTCGGCCGGCTCACCTGCGGGCCCGAAGCCACGCTCACCGAGGTCACCATCCGCATCAACGTGGACGGCAGCATCGCGGCGGGCAACAACTGTCAGGTCGACTGACGCGACCGCGGCCGCGACCGCGGGACCGCGACGCCTTTGTACCGCAGGCGCCCACCGAGTAGTATGCGCGTCGAGAACTCCTTCATCCCCGCTCCCGGCGTCGGCGAGACAACCGAGCGACGCCTCTGGCAGCACGGCGTCACGCACTGGGACGACTTCGACGCGAGCGCGCCCGGCGTCGGCGAGACCACCGCCGCGAACGTCCACGCGTTCATCGACGACGCCCGGGCCGCGCTCGACACGGGCGACACCCATTTCTTCGCCGACACGTTCCCGAACAACGCGCTCTGGCGGCTCTACGAGAACGTCGCCGACGACGTCGCGTTCTTCGACATCGAGACCACCGGCCTGGACAAGCGCTCCAGCGACATGACGACGGTGAGCGTCCACCACGGGGGGAGCACCGAGACGCTCGTGCGCGGCGACGACCTCACCAGCGAGAACCTCGCGGAGCTGCTGGACGCCTCGCTCGTGGTGTCGTTCAACGGGAAGCGCTTCGACCAGCCGTTCGTCGAGCACAACTACGACGTCAGCGTCGACGTCCCGCACCTCGACCTGATGTACCTCTGCCGACGCCTCGACCTGACTGGCGGGCTCAAGCAGGTCGAAAAGGACCTCGGCATCGACCGCGGCGGGATGGACGTAGACGGCCGCGAAGCCGTCCGGCTCTGGCACCGCTACGAGGACGGCGACGAGGCCGCCCTCGACAAGCTCGTGGAGTACAATCGCTACGACACCCAGAACCTCGAGACGCTCCTCGATACGGTCACCGGCCGGCTCCACGAGGAAGTCTTCGAGCCCCACGCCTGAGGCGACGCAGTTCTCCCGACGTTTTCTTTCCTCGAGCCGCGGCCACCACCACGTTTTATTACCTAGTTTTACAACCTAGTTATTCATGCCGACGCAGCTCGAACACGCCCGCGACGGGACCGTCACGCCCGCCATGGAACGAGTCGCCGAACGCGAGAACCGCGACCCCGAGTTCGTCCGCCAGCAAGTCGCCGACGGGCAGGCCGTCGTCCCGAACAACCACGAACACGCCTCGCTCGACCCGATGGCCATCGGGCGCAAGTTCGCCACGAAGGTCAACGCCAACATCGGGAACAGCGAGACCACCAGCAGCCGCGAGGAGGAACTCCAGAAGCTCCACACCGCGGTCCACTACGGCGCGGACACCGTGATGGACCTCTCGACGGGCGCGAACCTCGACGACATCCGCGAGATGCAGGTCGAGCACTCGCCGGTGCCCGTCGGCACGGTCCCTATCTACGAGGCCGTCACGCGCGTCGACGACGTTCCCGACATCACGCCCGGCCTCCTGCTGGACGTCGTCGAGAAGCAGGCCGAGCAGGGCGTCGACTACATGACGATACACGCGGGCGTGCTCGCCGAACACCTCCCGCTAACGGACGGCCGCACCACTGGCATCGTCTCGCGCGGCGGATCGATTCTCGCGCAGTGGATGGAGGAGAACGGCTCCCAGAACCCCCTGTTCACGCACTTCGAGGACATCTGCGAGATATTCCGCGAGCACGACGTGACGTTCTCACTGGGCGACGGGCTCCGCCCCGGGTCGCTGGCGGACGCTAGCGACGACGCCCAATTCGCGGAACTGGAGACGCTCGGCAAGCTCACGCAGGTCGCGTGGGACCACGGCGTCCAGGTGATGGTCGAAGGCCCCGGCCACGTACCGATGGACGAGATTCGGGAGAACGTCGAGCGCCAGCAGGAAGTCTGCGACGGCGCGCCGTTCTACGTGCTCGGGCCGCTGGTGACGGACGTCGCGCCCGGCTACGACCACATCACGAGCGCCATCGGTGCGACCGAGGCGGCGCGTGCGGGCGCTGCGATGCTGTGTTACGTCACGCCGAAAGAACACCTCGGCCTCCCGGACGCCGAGGACGTTCGCGAGGGGATGGCTGCTTACCGCATCGCCGCGCACGCCGGCGACGTCGCCGCCGGCCTCCCGGGCGCCCGCGACTGGGACGACGCCCTCTCGGAGGCGCGCTACGAGTTCGACTGGTCGCGGCAGTTCGACCTCGCGCTCGACCCCGAGCGCGCCCGCGACTACCACGACCAGACGCTCCCCGGCGACAACTACGAGGACGCGCGCTTCTGCTCGATGTGTGGCGTGGAGTTCTGTTCGATGCGCATCGACCAGGACGCCCGCGACGCCGACGGCGAGATGGCGGGCATCGACAGCGAGACCGACCTCGGAGCGTCGCCAGCGGCCGACGTGAACCTCCCGCCGGTCGGCGTCCACGACACTAGTGACGTACCCGAGAGCGCGGATTTCGAGGAACACGACCACGCCGACGACCTCGCGGCCGACGACTAGGAACTGGCGTCGACGACCGTCTCGAACAGCGGTCCGACGACCTCGGCGAGGTCGTCGTCGGCGTCGACGGCGAGGTGGGCGTGACAGCGGCCGTTCGCGGTGCCGACGCGGTGCGTGACGGCGTGGAGGAACTGGACGAGCTGCTGGCGGCCGGTCTCGTCGGTGGGTCGGGGAAGGCCGTCCACGCAGACGACGAGCCGGTCCGACTCGGTGGCGTCGCCGTCGAGGTTCGCAATCGTGTCCGAGACGACGACGCCGGCCTCCGAGAGCGCGAGGTCGTCGTAGACGCCCGTGTCGTACAGGTGGTCCACGCTCGTGCAGCACCGTCCCGACGCCTCGCCGACGGTCGCGCGGACGCGGTGCGCGTCGTCGGCGCTCTCGTGGGTGAGTCGGCGGCAGGCGTCGTCGTGACTGGTTTCGCCGAGAACGAGCGTCGTCCCCTCTCGGGCCTCGCCAGTGTCCGGGGCGCTAGCGGAGCGCCCTGCGTCGCCGCTCATCGATAATTCTATCGACAGGTTGACGGTTAATCGTTGTGGCTCCCGTCACCGGCGAGCACCGCCGCCTCGCTGGTGTACTCCGCGATGGCGGCGCGGTCGCCGGTCAGCCCCGTGCCGACGTAGTACGACGCACACGCGTTCGCGAGCCACAGCGACGGCTCCCACTCCCACTCGCAGGCTCGCGCGAAGCCGAGCGCTGCCGAGAAGCGGTCGCCGCCGCCCGTGAACCGGGAGACGTCCGCCGTCTCGAAGTTCGGCACGGCGACGACGTCCTCGCGCGTGGCGGCGACCGCGCGCTCCTCGCCGTGCATCACGACCCCCGTAATGCCCGCGACTTCACGGAGTTCTCGGGCTTCCTCGACGACGCTGCCCTCGATCCCGACCGCCGACGCCAGCGAATCGAGTTCCTCGTCGTTCGCGCTCACGATTACGTCGTAGCGGTCCGCGAGCGCGCCCAGCGCGTCCACGAAGCCCGCGCGCTCGGCGGGCGTGCGCACCGCGACGCCGCCCGGGTCGAGCACGAGCACGCCACCCTCGCCGGGGCGGTCGGCCGCGCGGTGGAGCGCGTCCGTGGAGTTCGCCAGCGACGACCAGTTCGTCCAGACCACCGCGTCCGCGTCCAGCGCTTCGTCGCCGCCCACGTTCACGAGGTCGTCGTACGTCCACGTCCGGATGTCCGTCGACTCCGTGGTGAGCATCATCGCGGAGTCCTCGAATTCGTAGACGTTCACGGACGCGGGCGCGCCCATCGAGTGGGCGGCCGCGTCGAGCACCCCGAACACCTCGTGGTCGAGGTGGCCGTACAGTTCGACGTCCGCGCCCAATTCGCGGCCCTGTATCGCCGCGTTCACCGCCTGTCCGCCGGGTTCGACGCCGCGGTGCTCGGTGACGAACGAGCGCTGCCCGCCCGACAATTGCTCGACGAACACGCTGCGGCTCTCGGTGGCGTGCCCGCGGTCGAGCACGCCGAACCGGCGGTCGACGCTCCCGTCCGGCAGCATCGTCATCGTCGGGGAGGGGGCGTCCGCGAGCCGCGCGGCCAAGTCCATGTCTCGTGGTTCGTGCGGCACCACTAAACGGTTCCCCGATTCGCTACTCGGCACGGATGCGCCGAGTCGCTGCGAGGAAGCCGTCGGCGTACGACTCGTCGAGCACGATCTGGGCCGCGTCGCGCGCGGCGTCGTCGGCGTTCGCCACGGCGTAGGACTCGCCGGCCACGTCGAACAGTTCCACGTCGTTCGCGGAGTCCCCGACGGCGGCGAAGTCCGCGGGCTCGTAGCCGAGTTCCGTGGCGACGACCTCTAGGGCTGCGCCCTTGCTCGGCTCGGTGGCCTTCACGTGGTACGCGAACCCCGTATCCACGACGCTCAGGCCGTGCTCGTCGGCGAGTTCTGTGAGCACGTCCAGCGGGCGCTCGCGGTTCACCGCCAATTCGGTCTCCCGCCAGCGGTTCACGAGGTCCGACTCCCCCCAGCCGAGGTCGAAGCCCGCGTCCGCGAACGCCTCGCGGACGTCCGCGGCGGCGTCCCGGTCGCCGAAGTAGAACAGTTCGTCGTTCACGTACGCGACGCCGCCGTTCTCCGCGATGACGCGCTCTTCGACGCCGACGAACTGGCAGAGCGCGACCGGGTAGGGCAGCGCCTTCCCGGTCGCAATCACGACCGGCGCCTCCCACTCCCGGAGCACGTCCAGCACGCGGCTGTCGATGGACCGGTCCGGGCGACTCAGCGTCCCGTCGATGTCGACGGCGAGCGGCGCGACCATACCCCGAGAAGGGAGCGCTGGCGTAAATGCCGTACTCTTCGCGAGCGCTCGCGCGTCAGGGTGCGTACGTCCCCTCGAGGAGCGCGTCGTCGATGACGTGGCCCTCGACCGCGGCTTCGACCTCTTCTCGGCCCGCCGACTCGGGCAGGTCGAGTTCGGTGTCGAGCGCGTACAGTTTGAATCGGTACGTGTGTTCGCGGTCCGGCGGGGCCGGCCCGCCGTACCCGCGCTCGTCGAAGTCGTTCGTCCCCTCGGTTGCGCCGTCGGCGCTCGCGTCCCAGTCCTCTGGAATCTCCTCGACGCTCGGCGGGACGTTCCACACCGTCCAGTGGTCCCAGATTTTTCCGGCGGGCTCCCGGGCGTCCGGGTCGTCCACGACGAGCGCCAGCGACACCGCGTCGTCGGGCACGCCCGAAATCGACAGCGGCGGGTTGACGTTCGCGGCGTCGTGGCCGTACTGCTCGGGAATCCGGGCGCCGTCGTCGAACGCCGAGCTGGACACGGACAGACTCACGCGCGACCACTCCAGTGCATTGTCGGCTGCTCGCTCGGCACACACAAAAAGCTCGTCGCCGGCCACGGGAGGCCACGTGTGGCCGGTCCCGGAGTCGGGCGGCGAACCCGGCGGGTATCAAAGGGGTTATTTCGTCGTTGGCTGTACGTTGAGGTGGCGACGCGCGCCGTGGTAGCTCAGTGGCCAGAGCAGTCGATTTGTAATCGACCGGTCGGGGGTTCAACTCCCCCCCACGGCTTCCCTTCTCAGTCGTCGGTCGCGGCTTCCGGCCGGTAGCCCCGGCTGATGGCCTTCCACTTCCCGGTGGCGAAGCGATAGTAGTTGATGACGGCGGGCGCGACCGTCTCCGCGAAGAACGCGAGGTAGACGCCCATAATCCCCAGCGACGTCGTCGCGCCGAGATAGACCAGCGGGATGGCGAGCCCGAACATGCCGAAGACGCGGCTGTAGAACGGCCAGCGAGTGTCGCCCGTGGCGTCGAGCGCACCCGCGACCGCACTCGTGACGCCCTGCGGAACGATGGCGAGCGCGGCCGCGTACACCATCCCGACTGCGATGGGGACGCTCGCGGACGTCGGGTCCTCGACGAACAGCACGACGATGTCCCGGGCGAAGATGGCGACGAGCGCGGCGAACAGCGCGTACGTGGCGACGGAGAACACGACGATTTCGCGGCCGTAGGCTTCCGCGGTAGACTCGTCGCCGCGGCCGAGTTCCTGCCCGACGAGGCTGGACGCGGCGAGGCCGAACCCCCAGCCGGGCGCGTTCATGATGCCCCAGATGCGCCGCGTGACGACGTACGCGGCGACGACCTCGGAACCGAGCAGGCCGACGAACGCCAGCAGAGGGAAGCGCGCGCCCGTCCAGACGGAGTTCCGGCCGACGACCGGCAGGCCGATGGTGACGACGTCGCGGCACGTCTCGCGGTCCCAGTAGCCGCCGAACGGGGAGACGGTGACGGGGAACGCGCCGACGAGTGGGAGGCGGCCGCGCGTGATGCCGACGACGAACGCCGCGACGATGACGACGTTGCTGACGACGGTGCCGAGCGCCGCGCCCTCGACGCCCCACCCGAGCGCGAAGATGAACACGGCGTTGAGGCCGATGTTGACGACGGCGCCGCCCGCGCGCAACACCATCGCGGTCCACGCGTCGTCGGCGCCGATGAGCGAGCGGCTCCCGACGAGGTTGAGGCCGGCGAACGGGACGCCGAACGCGAGCACGCGGAGGTAGTCCGCGCCGTACGTGACGGCCGCGGGGTCGTCGGTCAGCAGGTCGATGAGTTCGACGGGGAAGAGGTAGAACAGCGCGGCGACCGGGAGCGTCGTCGCGAACACGAGCAGCGTGCTCGACCGGATGGCCTGCCCGAGTTCGTCGTAGGCTTCGGCGCTGAAGCGCTGGGAGACGAGCGCGATGGTCCCCGCCGCGAGGCCGCCGCCGAGGCTGAACGCGGCGCCCCAGAACGGGCCGGCGAACCCGACGCCAGCGATGGCGGAGCTGCCGAGGACGACGCCCACCATGGCGACGTCCGCGGCGCTCTTGGACATGCGCGCGACGCCGGTGACGATGCGGGGCCACGCGAGGTCCGAGGTCCGGCGCGCGCGCTCCTCGGAGATGAGCCCGAGGCGCGCCAGCGCCAGCCCGATTTCGCGGAGGAGCCGACTGAACGGGTTCGGGACCACGACTACCTCGTGCTCGGCGTGGGCCGGACAAAAACGCAACTATTTCGGAACGAAATACAGACCGGGCCGAACGTCGTGGGGCGTCCGCCGCGCTACGCCCGCCAGCCGCGCGGCGTGTCGTTGAGGCGCTCGCAGCCGTCCGCGGTGACGACCACGAGGTCCTCGACGCGCACGCCGAACTCGCCGTCGAGGTAGACGCCGGGCTCTATCGAGAACACCATTCCCTCCGCCAGCGGCCGGTCGTTGCCGCCGACGATGTACGGCTCCTCGTGGACGTCGAGCCCCACACCGTGGCCCGTGCGGTGGACGAACGCCTCGCCGTAGCCCGCATCCTCGATGGCTTCGCGCGCGGCAGCGTCCACGTCCTCCGCGGGGACGCCCGGTTCGACCGCGTCGACCGCGGCCTGCTGTGCTTCCCGGACGACGTCGTGGACGCGCTCGAACTCGGCCGGCGGGTCGCCCGCGAACACGACCGTGCGCGTCTGGTCGCTGGGGTAGCCGTCGACGCGCGTCCCGAAGTCCAACACCACGGGGTCACCCCGCTGAATCTCGCGCTCGGACCGGTGGTGGTGTGGTTTCGCTCCGTTCGGCCCGCTCCCGACGATGGTCTCGAAGGAGGTGCCGTCGCCGCCGTGCGCGACGAGGCGGTCCTCGACGAACGTCGCGAGTTCCCGCTCCGTCATCCCGATAGCGTCCGCGCCGAGGTCGCGGACGTCCTCCATCGCGGCGTCGGCGGCGTCCGCGGCGCGCCGGAGCGCGTCCAACTCGGCGTCGTCCTTCTGCACGCGCAGCGGGCCGAGCACCTCGTCCGCGAGCCCCCACGTCGCGTCCGGGAGCGTCGCGCGGAGGTCCTGCGTGAAGCGCGCCCACATCGTCGGGTCAACGAGCAGTTCGCCGTCGGTCATCCCGAGGTCCCTCGCAGTTTCGGCGACCAACTCGGTCGGGTCCTCGACGTCCGCCCACAGCCGGACGTCCTCGACCCACGTCGCCTCCCGGAGCTGTTCGCCGTACAGTTCGGGCGCGACGAACGCCGGGTCGCCCTCGGCGGGCACGAACAGGAAGAGGTGTCGCTCGCCGGGCTCCTCGCGGAACCCGCCGAGATAGTAGAGATTCGGACTCGGGAACAGGACGACGCCGCTAGCGCCGCGCTCCTGGAGTCGTTGCTGGCACTCCCGGGTGCGCGTCTGGAACGCTGACATGCCGTGAACTCGCTCGTGGACGCCCTTAACAGTAGTCGAGTGGAACGCTGGCCGGCTGGAATCGGCGACGAACACCCCCGAAGGTCCGTGGTAACTCGACTCTCGGAAGCGTTATCCCCGAAGCGGCCCTACGATTGTTTGTAATGGCAGAAGGCAAGGTTGACTTCTTCAACGACACTGGCGGCTACGGTTTCATTTCGACTGACAGCGACGACGTGGACGACGACGAGGACGTGTTCTTCCACATGGAGGACATCGGCGGTCCCGACCTCGAAGAGGGTCAGGAAGTCGAGTTCGACATCGAGTCCTCCCCGAAGGGCCCGCGCGCGACGAACCTCGTCCGCAACTAAGTCCTATCCGCCGTCGCTTTCAGTGACGGCCGACGTTCCAATTTTTTGAGACGCTACACGACGTAGCGACCGCTGTGTGTACGCACGCATCGACTTCGAACAGCGAGTCGCTCGACTACGGACGGTTTTTCTAGTGGCGGCGCCTCCACTCGCGTATGGGAATTACGGAGGCTCTCGGGAACGCGCTGGCGGACCGAGCGTACCAGTTGGTCGGTGTGGTGTTCGGCGTGGCAGCGATAGCGCACTTCGCGCTGTGGGCGCAGGCGCCCGGCCAGACGCTCGACACCGCGGTCGCGACGGGCGACGTGAGCGCGGCGCTGCCGGAGGCGATAGCGTACGCGCAGGGCCACCCCGCGTACCTGCTGGCGTTCGTCGTCGGCGCGGTGTTGCTCGTGCGCCAGCCCTGAGTCGCTCTCGGAACCCTCTACTTGCTCGAAGCCGACGATAGACTGTGTACCGGAGTGGCCACTACGGCGTCGCGTTGCTCGCGTACGCACCCGTCCTGTACGTACTGGGCTCGCTGGGCCGCGTCGTCGCGGCTGGGGCGGGGCTGGCGCTCGTGCTCGCGCTGACGCCGCTGCCCGACGCCGACCACGACGTCCCGCTGATTTCGCACCGCGGCGTCACGCACACGCTACTGTTCGCTGGCGTCGTCGGCGCCCTCGTCGGTGGCGGGGCGTGGCTCCTCACTGGTCCGGCTGGACTCGCGCTCGCGCCCGACCAGGCAGTCGAGCTGACTGTAGGTGCGGGTGGGGTCGCGGCGTTCGCGATTCTCGCGCACCTGCTGGCGGACGCGCTCACGCCGATGGGCGTCGCCGCGCTGTGGCCGGTGTCGAGCAAGCGCTACTCGCTGGGGCTGACCACCGCCGACAGCACCGTCTGGAACGTCGGCCTGTTCGCCCTCGGCGTGTTCGCGACGGCGGCCGCGGTGGTACTGGCGACTCCTCTCGCGTAAGTTACATAATCGAATTTTTGCGAGGGCTTATGCCCCGTGTCCGTGTACGTCCGCGCATGAGCGGCTCCGATACGCCTCTCGACGGCGCGCCCCTCGACCCGGACGGCAGCCTCGACGACAGTCTGCCGCCCGCCGAGGCGTTCGCGCTGCTCGGGAACGAGACCCGAATCACTATCCTGCAGGAGCTGTGGCTGGCGCCCGACCACCCGGTCGCGTTCTCGGACCTCCGCAAGCGTGTCGGGATGAAAGACAGCGCGCAGTTCAACTACCACCTCTCGAAGCTCACCGACCACTTCGTGCGGCAGGTCGAGGGCGGCTACGAGTTCCAGTACGCCGGCGAGAAGGTCGTCCGCGCCATCCTCGCGGGGACGTTCACCGAGCGCGTCGAACTGGAGTTCCCGGTGACCGGCGACTGCTTCGACTGCGGCGGCTCGCTGGAAGCCGCGTACGCCGACGAGCGCCTCACCGTCCGGTGTACGGACTGCGGGAGCGTCTACGGCCGGTACGCGTTCCCACCGGGCGGGCTGCGCGACCGCTCGACGACCGAAATCGAGGCGGCGTTCGACCAGCGCGTGCGCCACCTCCACTGTCTCGCCGCGGACGGCGTCTGCCCGGAGTGTGGTGGCCGCGTGGACACCGCCGTCGTCCCCGACGACGAGGACCTGCTCGGACTGGACGTGCGCGTCGACCACACGTGTGTGCAGTGCCAGCACACCATCTCCTCGCCGGTCGGGCTGTCGCTTCTGGACAACTCCAGCGTGGTGGCGTTCCACGCCGACCACGGCGTCGAACTCGACACGCGCAAGCACTGGACGCTCCCGTGGTGCGTAACCGACGCGTCGACGACCTACGACGCCGACCCGACGCGCGTGACGGTGACCATCGTGCTGGACAGCGAGGCGATGGACGTCACGCTCGACGGCGACCTCCGCGTCGTCGACACCGAGCGCCGCTGTGCGGACGCTGCCGACGACGCGGGCCGCGTCTCCGCGGACTGAGCGCGTCGTTCGGCCGCGAACAACAGGAAACGTCTTCCGGTTCGTCGATTCTTATCTTTTCCCGACACGACCAGCCGGTGCCGGCGGCCAGGGGCACAGCCGGGGCGCGACTGGACGCGGAGACGGACGGCCTTATCCCTTCTCGCGCGCAATCTCGGCGCATGGAGACTACGACGGAGAGCACGTTCCGCGTGCTCGGCGCCGCCCCCGAGCACGCCGACGACCTCCTGTTGCTCGACCGGGCCGACCACGAGCCAGTCCGCGTCGCTGCTGAGGGGTACGACGACCTCGCGGTCGACGCGCTTCGCCCGGGCTACCTTGTCGACGCGACGCTCTCGTGGGACGACGGCGACGCGCGCTTCGCCGAACTCGACGTCCGCAAGCGCACGCTGTTCACGTACGCCGACGCCGTCTCGGGCCTGTTCGAGGCCGCCCTCGACACGATGGAGCAAGCCCACCAGGAGGGCACCGGCGTGCAGGGCCGACCGACGTTCAGCGCGGACGGCGAACCCAACGGCGCGGTGTACGCGTTCGCCGAACAGCCCGGCGAGCGCGACGTCTTCGAGGAGATACAGACCGGGGCGCTCCCGCTGGAGCCGCTCATCGACCGGCTGAACGAGGAGGAGGACTGCGAGCACGAGGTGTTCGTCTTCCGGCCGCTCGAACACGACTTCGTCGTCGTCTACCTCGTCCTGCACAAGAACTCGATTCTCGCAGACACCGTCCGCGACACCTACGACTGTCCGCGCCCCGCGGAATCCTGACGTCGGACGGCCGTCGCACCCACAAGAGTCTGTCGCCGGTTCTATCGGCGTTTGACCTAACCGAACTACTAATAGTCGACCATCCGACAGTCACGACGCTGGTCCCCGCGAGCCCCTGATTGGTACCGCGACGTAGCGACAGCGCTGCCGGGACTGGCAGGTACACATGAACGCGCGAACGATTACCGCCGTCGCCATCGCTGCCGTCCTCGTCGTCTCGGCAGCGGGCGCCACGGCACTCGCCCAGCCGAACAGCCCCGCCGCCGACTCGCCCGCGACCGCCGACACTGACGCGGACGCGGTCCAGCAGTCGGACGGCGAGACGAACTACACGCGACTGTACGTCGACGAACAGTACCGCAACCTCCGCCTCAAGCCCGGTGAGAGCAAGACCGTCACGATAACCGTCGAGAACGGCGAAGACGAGGCCGTGACGCTCTCGCCGCACCTGTTCGTGCCGCCGCGCGGCGAGCGCCCCGTCGAGGAGTCGTGGGTCTCCATCGGCACCTCCGACCTCCAGCTCGACGCCGGCGAGGAGCGCGAGTTCGACGTCACCGTCTCCGTCCCCGAGGACGCCGAACTCAACCGGTACGCCGGGGCAATCGCGCTCACGAACGAGACGATTTCCTACCCCGGTCGCCCCGCGCAGCCCGCCAACGGCGTCTCCCTGAACGTCGAAGTCTGGCAGGAGCCCACCGTGCGCGTCGTCTCGGACACGTACATGCACTCGCAGGTGCAGGCCGGCGACTCGTTCACCCGCGAGTTCGTCGTGGAGAACACCGGCGACCAGGCCGTCCCGGTGAGCCCCGAACTCGTCACCGAGGACCGCTACCGGCCCCACGCCAACCGCGACAGGCTCGAACGCTCGTGGGTGGAAATCGACGCGCCCAACGAGATTTCCCCCGGCGAGACGGCGACCATCGAAGTCACCGTCACGCCGCCGAGTGACGCCGACCGCGGCGACTACCGCGCCGAACTCGACCTCGGGCTGAAAGACCCGGCGCGCCCCGACCGCTCCTCGTACTGGCAGCGCGTCAGCCTCCGCTTCCAGGTGTGGACGCAGCCCGACCAGCCCTTCCAGACGTCGTTCGAAGTGAGCGACGACACCGAGAACGTGACCCTCGACCTGTCCGCGAGCCGCTACCGGAGCGCCGACAGCGAGCCGGCGAGCTTCGACGTGACGTTCGTCTCGCCGAACGGCACGGAGGTCGCAGCCGAGCGCGTCAGCGTGACGAACCGCGGCACCGTCGACCTCGGTTCGTCCCGCCGGCAGGCGACCACTGATGGAACGTACGCCGACAGCGGCGAACACCAGACGTTCCGGTACCGACTCGACGACCCCGACGCGGGGGCGTGGTCGGTGAAGATTATGCCGGAGAACGCGATGCAGTTCTCCTACGAAGTCACGCGCAACGAGGCGTAGTCCGCGACCCTACTTTTCTTCGGCGAGCCGCACGAGGTTCGCCAGCGTCTCGTTGACCGGCGTCTCCACGCCGTGGGTCGCGCCGCGCCGGACGAGCGCACCGTTCAGCGCCTCGATTTCGGTGCGCCGACCGCGCTCGACGTCCTGCCGCATCGAGGACGGGTTCGTCGCCGTTCGTTCGGCGACCTCGCGCGTGCGCTCGACGGCGTCCCGCGGCACCGCGATTCCCTCGGCGCGCGCGACCGCGACGCCCTCCTCGACCGCGCGCCGGAGCACGCGCTCGCCGCTCTCGGACTCGACGAGCGCGCCGTTCGGCACGCGCGCGAGCGCCGTCGCCGCGTTGATACCCGCGTTCACGAGCACCTTCGTCCACACAGCGGCCTCGGGGTCGTCGGTCACACTCGTCTCGATACCCGCCGCAGTCAAGCAGTCGGCGACGGCCTCGACGCGGGCGTCGTTCTCCACGAAGTAGCGGCCGATGGTGGTGTCGCCACGACCCGCATGTCGGACGTGCCCGGGCGCTTCGCGGACCGCGCCGTGCGTCGTCGTCCCCGCAATTACGCGCTCTCGGGGGACGTGGTCAGCGATTACTTCGGCGTTCCCGAGGCCGTTCTGGAGCGTGAGCACGTCCGCGTCGTCGAGGTGACCCGCGACGTCGGCGAGTGCGTCGCCGGTGTCGTAGCTCTTCACGCAGACGACGAGCAGGTCGGCGTCCGCGGCGGCCGCGTGTTCCGTGGCCACGTCCAGCGAAATCTGCTCCTCGCGGCCGTCCGGATGTGTGAACCGGAGGCCGTGCTCGCGGACGCGACGGACGTGGTCGCCGTCCCGGCCGAGCAGTGTCACGTCCACGTCCGCCGTGGCGAGCGCTCCCGCGAGCAGCGACCCGAGCGACCCCGCGCCGAGGACGACCACGCGCATGGGCGGCGGTACGGCGGGTGTCGGTAAAGCCTCCCGGGGTTCGATGGGACTTAGGGGGCGGGCGTCCGCGAGCGACTATGGGACTCCGAGACGCCGCCGCGCCGCTGGCCGCCGCCGGCCTCTGGGGCGGGATGTACGTCGTCAGCAAGTGGGGGTTCGCCTCCGTGCCGCCCGTGACGCTGGCGTTCCTCCGAATCGTGGTCGGCGGCGTCGCGCTCTACGTCGCGCTGCGCGCGCTCGGAACGGAGGCGTCGTTCTCGTCGCGGGACCGTCGCGGCTTTCTCCGACTGGGCGCGTGGGTGGCGCTCACGCTGGCGACGCAGTTCGTCGGCACCGACCGCACCACCGCCAGTCAGGGGTCGCTGTTGACGATGCTGACGCCCGTGTTCACGCTGCTGCTCGGTGTCACGATGCTCGACGAGCGGCTGACGTGGCGCTCCACCGGCGGGATGGCGCTCGCCGGCGTCGGCACCGCGCTCGTCGTCGCGGGCCAGTACGGGCTCTCTATCGGCGGCGGGAGCGCGGTCGGCGTCGCGGTGCTGTTCGTCGCGAGTGCGGCGTGGGCCGCCTACACCGTGGACGGCGCGCGCCTCGTCCGGAAGCACGGCGCACTCGTCGCGGCGACGTACAGTTCGCTCGCCGCGGTGCCAGTGCTCGGCGTGCTCGCCGCCGTCGAACTCGCGATGACCGGCGCGACCGTCCCCCTCACGCCGGGCGTCGTCGGCGCAGTCGCGTACCTCGGGATCGCGAGCACGGCGGCCGCGTGGTTCCTCTGGTACCGCGGCGTCGAACGCACCACGGCGACCGTAGTCGCAGCGTGCTTCTTCGCGCAGCCGCTGGTCGGCGGCGTGCTCGGCGCGCTCCTGCTCGACGAGACGCTGGGCCCGGGATTCGCCTTCGGCGGCGTCGTGATGGGCGTCGGCGTCGCGCTCGTCAGCACCGCGCGCACGGAGTAGCCGCGCGACAATCCTTTTGTACTCCGCCCGCTTCTCCCGGAGACATGGACCGGGACCGCGGCCAGCTGTTGCTCGTCGCGGGGCTCGGACTCGCGCTCGCGTTCGTGGTGCTCGCGCTGGTGTTGAACGCGGTCGTGTTCACGGAGAACCTCGCCACCCGGAACCACGGCGAGACCGACGACGTGGTCGGCTACGAGCGCGCGACCGAGGTCGCCGTCGGCGGGTTGCTCGTCCAGACGAACGCGTACGACGACGCCGACCACGCGAACCTCCGGAGCGCGCTGAGCGCGAATGTCGAAACGTGGGACGCGAACGCGTCGCTACTGTCCGCGAGCAGCGGCACCATCACGGCAGCCTCCGTCCGAAGCGTCGAGAACGGGACGCGCATCGTGCAGGCCGACGAGCGGAACTTCTCGGACGCGAACGGGACGACCGACTGGACGGCAGCCGTAGACGTGAGCGAGACGCGGCGCTTCGAGGCAGTCGTCACGCCGACGAGCGGCAGCCCCGTGGCGTTCACGTTCTCGGACGGAACCGCGTCGTGGCGTGTCGAAGTCTCGGAGAACGGCACGAACGCCGACTACACCGACGTGGACGTCCGGAACGAGACCGGCGACGTGCTCGCAGAGACCTACGTCGAGTCCGGCACCGCTTCCATCGACGTCACCGAGGGCACGGTGAACGGGACGCGGGTCGCGAACTGGACGTTCGCCGAGAACGTCAGCGCGCCCTACAGCATCAGCGTCGAGAACGGCGGGAACGCGAACGGCAAGTACGGGTTCGTCGTGGACGTGCCGAACGCGGACGATGACGTGGCTGCCGGCACGTACGCGGACCGTAGCAACGGGTCGCCGGCGGCAGTCCCGGCGCTCTACAGCGCGACCGTGGCCGTCTACGTGCAGGACGCGCGCGTGACCTACGAGACGAACGTCACCGTCGCACCCGAGTCGTCGCCGGCAGCGGCACCGTGGGCGAGTCCGAGCGAGTAGTCTAATTCCATACTCGTAATCGAGTGGCAATATGTCGGGTCGACCCGTGTTTTGAAAACCCCGCACGACCACCTGTGTGGTATGGATTTGCACAGCAGGAGCGTCCGCGAGGACGTCCGTGAACTCGGTGCCACGCTCGGCGACGCGATGCGCACCCACGAGTCGCCGGCGGCCTACGACGCCGTCGAGGCCGCGCGCACGGCCGCCATCGACTACCGACGCGGCGACAGCGACGACCGCGACGCCCTCCGCGAGGTCGTCGCCGAAGCCGACGTGGACGGCTACGAGGACCTCGCGCGGGCGTTCGCTGGCTACTTCGAACTCGTGAACCTCGCGGAGGAGCGCGAGCGCGTGCGCGAACTCCGCCGCAGCGAGGCCGAGGGCACGCTCGCGGACAGCGTTCGCGGAGCGGTAGACGTGCTCGCCGATGCGGGCGCGAGCGCAGACGACGTCGCCGGGATTCTCGACGACGTCCACGTCGTGCCGACGTTCACCGCGCACCCGACCGAAGCGCGGCGGAAGACCGTCAAAGCCCACCTCAAGCGCATCCGCGAACTGCTCGAGGAACTCGACGAGCGCCGGCTCACGCCCCGCGAGCGCGAGCGGACGTGGCGGCGCATCGAGGCGAACGTCGAGTCGCTGTGGACGACGCGGCGCGTGCGCGAGCGCCAGCCGACGCCGTTCGACGAGGCGCGCGACGTCCAGTTCTACCTCGCGAACGCCGTCTACGACGTCGTGCCGGAGGTGTACGCGGACCTCGACGACGCGCTCGCCGAGCGCTACGACGACCCGCCCGAGATTCCGGAAGTGCTGGCGTTCCGGTCGTGGGCGGGCTCGGACCGCGACGGCAACCCCTACGTCACCGTGGAGACCACCGAGCGCGTACTCGACCGGCAGCGCCGGCTCGTCACCGAGCGCTACCTCGACGACCTCGACGACCTGCTCGGCGCGCTCTCGATGGACGGCACGCGCGTGGACAGCGAGGCGGCCGCGGACCTCCTCGACGAGGCCAGCGAGGACGTGCCCCGGGTCGTCGACCAGGTCGCCGAGCGCTACCCGGACGAACTGTTCCGGCAGGTCGTCGCCGTCGTGCAGGAGCGCGTCGACCGCGTGACCGACGTCCAGCCGGGCGGCTACGCGGACGCCGAGAGCCTGCTTGAGGACGTTCGCGCGCTCGAAGCCGGCCTGCGGGAGGCCGGGCTCGGGAAGGTCGCCGACGAACACGTCGTGCCGTTCGTGCGGCGCGTGGAGACGTTCGGCTTCCACCTCGCGGCCCTGGACCTCCGCGACCACCGCGAGAAGCACACGCACGCGGTCGGAGAGGCGCTCGACCGCGAGGGCATCGACTACGCGGGGATGAGCGAGGACGAGCGCGTGGAGTTCCTCACGGAAGCCGTCCTGCAGGACGACCCCGTGGTGGACCTCGAAGACACCGAGGGCGTGGACGACGAGACGGCGCGCGTGCTCGGGCGCTTCGACGCGCTCGCGGACTGGCACCGCGAGTACGGCCCGGACGCCATCGACGCGTACTGCATCAGCATGACCGAGGAACCGAGTCACGTGCTGGAGGTCGTCTTCCTCGCGGACCAGGCGGGCGTGCTCTCGCTGCCCGACCACGCCGGCCTCGACGTGGTACCCCTCCTGGAGACGCGGTCGGCGCTGTCGAACGCCCGCGACATTCTCGGAACGCTGTTCGAGAACGAGGCGTACGGCGCGCTCGTAGAGGCCCGCGACAGCACACAGGAGATCATGCTGGGATACTCTGACTCCAACAAGGAGAACGGCTTCCTCGCGGCGAACTGGCAACTGGACCGCGCGCAGCGCCGACTCGCCGCCATCTGCGACGACCACGACGTCGACGTGCGCTTCTTCCACGGGCGCGGCGGCTCCATCTCGCGGGGCGGCGGCCCGATGAACGAGGCGCTGCTCGCGCTCCCCAAGGAGACGGTGACCGGCGACGTGAAGTTCACCCAGCAGGGCGAGTCCATCGCGGAGACGTACGGCAACCCCCGCATCGCGGAGCGCGAACTCGAGCAGATGCTGAACGCCCAAGTGCGCGCGCGCCACGCCGCCATCGCCGAGGACAACCCGGACGTCCCCAACGAGTGGGTCGACGCGATGGAGGAGATGGCCGAGACCGCGCGCGAGGCGTACCGCGACCTCCTCGACTCGGAGGGGTTCGTCTCGTACTTCGAGGCGATAACGCCCATCGACGTCGTCGAAGACCTCAACCTCGGGTCGCGGCCCGCCTCCCGGACGGGCGAGCGTGCCGTCGAGGACCTGCGGGCGATTCCGTGGGTGTTCTCGTGGACGCAGACGCGGTGTGTCATCCCCGGCTGGTACGGCCTCGGCGCGGGCCTCGCGGCCTGCGAGGACGACGACCTCCTCGCGGAGATGTACGAGGAGTGGCCGTTCTTCCGGACGACGCTGGACAACGCGGCGCTCGCGCTCGCGCGCAGCGAACCCGAAATCACCCACGAGTACGCCGCGCTCGCGCCCGACGACCTCCGCGAGCGCTTCCAGCCGCGCATCGACGACGAGTACGAGCAGGCCCGCGACGAGGTGCTGTCGGTGACGGGCCGCGACGACCTCGTCGACCGCGCGTGGCTCCGCGAGAGCCTCGACCGCCGCAACCCCTACGTCGACCCGCTGAACTTCCTGCAAGTGGAGCTCCTGGACCGCAAACACCGGAGTCCCAGCGCCGAGCGCGCGCTCCGGCTCTCCGTGATGGGCGTCGCCGCGGGCATGCAGAACACGGGCTGACCCAGAACCGGCCGCCGACTTCCGTGGCCTTAACCGCGTCACGTGCCTTCCGTATTTTAAATGCCGCCAGCGATACGCACCGACGACCTCGTCAAGGAGTACGGGGACGTCCGCGCGCTCGACGGCCTCTCGCTGTCCGTTCCCGAGGGCTCCTTCTTCGGGTTGCTCGGGCCGAACGGCGCGGGGAAGACGACGTTCATCAACACGCTCGTCGGGCTCGCCCGCAAGACCAGTGGCACCGCCGAAGTGTTCGGCCACGACGTCGAGGACGACTACCGGGAAGCCCGGGACGCCATCGGGCTCGCGCCCCAGGAGTACAACGTCGACCGCTTCTTCCCGATTCGCGAGGTGCTGATGCACAAGGCCGGCTACCACGGCGTCTCCGACGAGGAGGCCGCCGAGCGCGCCGCCGAAGCCCTCGAAACCGTCGGACTGGGTGGGAAGGCCGAGACGCGCTTCGACTGGCTCTCCGGCGGGATGAAGCGCCGGTTCATGCTCGCGCGAGCGATGGTCACCGACCCCGACCTCCTCATCCTCGACGAACCCACCGCCGGGGTGGACGTCGAATTGCGCCACGACCTCTGGGAGGTCATCCGCGGACTCAACGACGACGGTACCACCATCCTCCTCACCACGCACTACATCGAGGAGGCCGAGCGCCTCTGCGACGAGGTCGCCATCATCGACTCCGGGCAGAAAGTGACCGTCGCGACGCCCGACGACCTCACCGAGCGCGGCACCGACGAGGTGACGCTCACGCTCGACGCCGCGCCCGCGGCGACACCGACCATCGACGACGACCGCGTCGATAGGGTGACCGTCGACGGGAGCACGCTGACGCTGCGCGCGAGCAGCGGGAGTGAAGTCGTCCCGGTCGCCATCCGCCAACTGGAGGCCGCGGGCCACCGCGTCCTCGACGTCGACGTCGCGCGCACCAGCCTCGAAGACGTCTTCGTGGACATCACCCGCACCGGCGGCGACGCCACCGACGGCAGCAGCGGCGACCACGAGGACAGTGAGAAACAGGAGGTGGCGCCGTGAATCTCTCGACGGGACTGAAGGCGCTGACGCGCCGCGAGATTCTGCGGTTCGTCCGCCGGCCGTACAACACGTTCCTGCCGCCGCTCATCACGAACGTACTCTACTTCAGCGTGTTCGGCGTCATCCTCGGCGCACGCATCAGCGACATCGGCGGCGTCCCCTACATCCAATTCATCCTCCCCGGGCTGGCCGTGCTGGGCGCGGTCTCGAACGCCTTCGAGAACGCTTCCTTCTCCATCTTCCACGGGCGCTGGAACGAGTACATTCACGAAGCGCTCACCAGCCCGATGGCGTACTGGGAGATGGTCGTCGCGTACGTCGTCTCCTCGGCGCTCCGTGGCGTCCTCATCGGCATCCTCATCGCCGTCATCGGCGCGCTGTTCACGCCCGTCCGAACGCTCGCCCACCCGTTCTACGCGGTGGCGTTCCTCGGGGTCATCACCACGCTGTTCGCGGCGTTCGGCGTCATCGGCGGGCTCGTCGCGGAGGACTTCGACCACCTCACGGTGCTCAACCAGTTCATCCTCCGGCCGCTGGTGTTCTTCGGCGGCGTCTTCTACAGCCTCGACGCCCTCGACGGGCTCGCGCGCACCGCGAGCTACCTGAACCCGATGGTGTACATGGTCAACGGCGTGCGCTACGGCATCATCGGCGTCTCCGACATCGAGCCCGACACCGCGCTCGTCGTGCTGTCGGCGCTCACCGTGGTCGTGCTCGCTATCGACGTCTGGCTGTTCCAGCGCGGCTACGGCCTCACCGACTAACTTTTTCCGACCCGCGTTCTCGCTTGCTGCATGCCGAGCAATCGCGCGTTCGCTACCAGCGTCGCTGCCGTCGGCCTCGTCGCATTCGCGCACGCCGTGCTGACGTGGCCGCCGGTCGCCGTGCTCGCGTTCTTCGGCGGCGGCGCTGCCGTCGCGTTCGTCGCGGAAGCAGTCGTCATCAATCTGGGCTGGCTCGAACACCACGTCGGCCCGAAAGTCCTCGGCGTCCCGGTCTACGTGCTGTTCGGGTGGACGGGCGCCGTCTACGTCGCGTTCCGCGCGGCGCTCCTCGTCACCGAGGGCTGGCTGGCAGTCGCGCTCGCGGCCGTACTCGCAACTGGTTACGACGTGCTCGTCGACCACCGCGGCGTCGCAGACGGCCGCTGGACGTACACCGACGACCTCCCCGGGCCGCGCGTCCGCGGGGTGCCGTGGTGGAACTTCGCCGGCTGGCTCGCCATCAGCGCCGTGACTGCCGGGCTCGCCACGCTCGTCCTGTAGAAAGGAGCCGCGGTTACGGAAGTGCAAGGAGAAAGCCTCGCCCTTCAGAGCGGGGATCAATCCGACAATCGACTACACAATTCACCGTTCGATTGCACGGCAGGATATTCCACGTTGCGTCATCCACATCTTCAAGTGAGTTTGACTACATAGATTACGTATGGCGAAACAGGTCGTCACCCGCACCTACACTGCTTCCATACGGAACCAGCAACAGGTGTCTGACGACCTTGATTCGCTCGGGTTCTCGGCCTCGAAACTCTGGAACGTTGGGCGGTGGGTCTGCGACCGTGTGTGGAATGAAATCGGCCACATTCCCAGTCACAACGAACTCACCGCGTACCTGAAGTCACACGAACGCTACGATGACCTGCATTCTCAGTCAAGTCAGCGAGTCCTTCAAGAACTCGCTGAGGCGTTCAACGGCTGGTACGGCAAACGGCGCAACGGAGACACGCGGGCGAACCCGCCGAAGTACCGCAAACACGGTGACGAACACCCGCGAAGCACGGTCACATTCAAAGCCGCTGGCTTCAAACTCGACACCGAGTACGGGAGAGTCAGACTTAGCAAAGGCTCGAACCTCAAGGAGTATTGGTCGGACTTCATCCTCTGCGAGTATCAGACTCAGCCTGGCGTTGATCTCTCCACCGTGGAGAGCGTACAACAAGCCAGAGCCGTCTGGACTAGTGACGAGTGGGAGTTGCACTTCGTGTGCAAGGTCGAAATCGAGGTTTCTGAAGCACCCGGTGAGAAAACCGTGGGTGTTGACCTCGGTATCAACAACTTCGCCGCGCTCGCCTACGAGGACGGTCACAGCGAACTGTACCCGCTGAACTGTTTGAAGCAGGACGACTACTACTTCAGCAAACGCATCGCTCGCTGTGATGACTCCGATTCCGAGCAGGCCACGCGGTTGAACCAGAAGAAGTCGGCTCGGCGCACCCACTACTGCCACACCCTCTCCAAGCACATCGTCGAACGGTGCGTAGACAAAGGTGTGGGAACGATCGTGGTGGGCGACCTCTCCGACATCCGCGAGGATGAGGAGAACGGCGAGTCGAAGAACTGGGGCAAGCACGGAAACCTCGACCTGCACTCGTGGGCGTTCAACCGCTTCACCTCGATGCTTGAGTACAAAGCCGAGGTGGAAGGCATCACGGTCGAGCAAGTATCGGAGCGTGATACGTCGAAGTCGTGTTCGTGCTGTGGTCGGAAGCGTGGCGCGAACCGTGTGGAGCGCGGGTTGTACGTCTGTGACGAGTGCGAGACGGTGGCGAACGCGGACGTGAACGGTGCTGAGAACATTCGGCAGAAAGTATCTCCGAGTTCACCGAATCTGTCGGTGAATAGGAGTAACGGCTGGTTGGCACAGCCATCGACGTACCTGTTCGATTCAGAGAGCGGCTGCTTCGCACCGCGAGAACAGGTCACGTCGTAGACCACAATATCCCAACGCGGGAATCCTCGCCCTTCAGGGCGGGGAGGATGTCAAGCCGACAGCAGGACCGTGTCGCCGTCTTCCTCGACGTTCACGTCGTAGCCGAACTCCGCGAGGAGGTCGATGCAGGTCTCGACGTGCGTCGTCACTTCGGGCGCCCGGACTTCGCCGCCCGCGAGCGCGACGAACGGGAGCAGCTGGTCGGCGAGGTACTCGTCGACGGCAGCGTCGCCGTCCTCGAACGCCTCGAAGCGCTCGACGGCCTTCTCGCCGACCGTCTCGGGTTCGACGCCCATCTCGCCGAGCTCCGCGAAGCCCGCGCGGGAGTGTTCGTACTCGGCTGCGAGCACGAACGCCGACCCCGAGCAGTCCGCCTCGACGTACTCGGTCTCGACGTCGGCCGCGTCGGGCGCGGGCTCGGCCTGGCGCTCCGCGACGTCGTCCTCGGCCTCGGACTCCTCGGCGACGGAGTACGCGGTCAGCGACTCGCGCTCGCCGCGTTCGGTGACGTCGAGGGCGTCGAGCGTGGACGGCTCGATGGTCAGCGTCGCCTTCCCGCCGCCGCGCGGGTAGAAGCCACGGCGATTCAGGGTGACGTCAGCGTCGAGGCCGTGCTCCTGCAGGACGGGGAGTTTGACGTGCTGGAAGTAGTCGAACGGCGGCGCCCACTTCGCGTCGGTGCCGCCCTCCAGGCGGGCCGTGAAGGACTCGTCGAGCGCGATGGCGACCGGGAGCAAGGCGTCGAACACCAGCGGGACGCTGCCCGCGGTGCCGACTTCCACGGAGACGCTCCCGCCGAGAACCCCCTGGTCCGCCGGGTCGGCGTCCTCGTCGATGTCCTCGTTCGGCTCGAACGTGAACGACTCCGACCCCACTTCGACGCCCCCCGTCTCGGCGTTGCAGACGGCCGCGACTGCTTCGATTGCCGCGCAGTGCTGGGCCTGCAATCCCGGGTTCGCGCGAGCGCGCCGGACGTGTCGCATCCGGAACGGTTCGCCTGTGACCGCGGACAGCGCGAGCGCGGTGCGGACCAACTGGCCGCCGCCCTCGCCCCCGTCGAGAATGTTCATACCGGTACGAGACGTTCGGAGGTGAAAAGGGATTCGTCACCTCGCGGAGTCGCCACAGTTACCACGCTCCCAGCCACACCACCAGCCATGACCGACGAGCCCGCGTTCGACGAAGCGGCGTGGCGCGAGCGCGTTCACGAGCACCGCGCCGAGAAAGACGAGTTCTTCGCGGAGCACCCGCAGTCCCCGATTCCAGTCGGCGACCGCGAGGACTTCGACGGGCTGTCGTACTTCGAGCCCGACCCCGACTACCGCGTCGTCGCACGCTTCGGACGCGCGCAGAACCCCGAGCCGGTCTCGCTGGAGACCACGCAGGGCCCGCCCGCGGAGTACGACCGCGTCGGCGTACTCGGGTTCACGCTCGACGGCGAGCACCGCACCCTCGAAGCGTTCCGCGTCGAGGGCGAGGACTCGCTGTTCGTGCCGTTCGCCGACGAGACGAACGGCGACGAGACGTACCACCGCGGCCGCTACCTCGACGTGGACGCCGCGGACGCCGAACAGGGCGACGACGTCGTGGTGGACTTCAACCTCGCGTACAACCCCTTCTGCGCGTACGCCGACCATTTCTCGTGTGCGCTCCCGCCCGCCGAGAACCGTCTCGACGTGGCGGTTCGAGCGGGCGAGAGAGCCTACGACGCGTAATCGGCGAGCCGCCGGCTACGCGGCGTGAAGAACAGAAAAACCGTCAGCAGTGACGCCACCAGTGACCGCAGTCGGCCGCGTTAGGCCGCGACTTCAGTCGCTTCCAGGAGCTCCTGGTAGCGGTTCCGGATGGTGACCTCGCTGACGTCCGTGACCTCGCTGACCTCGCTCTGGGTCACCTTGTGGTTGGTGAGCAGGCTCGAGGCGTAGATCGCGGCGGCCGCGAGACCGACCGGCGACTTCCCGCTCGTGACGCCGTCCTCTTTGGCGTTGTCGAGCAGTTCGCGGGCGCGGCGCTCGACCTCGTCCGGGAGGTCGAGTTCGGAGGCGAACCGCGGGACGTAGCTGGCGGGGTCGGCGGGCGCGACTTCCAAACCGAGTTCGCGGACGATGTAGCGGTACGTTCGCTTGAACTCCATCGCGTCAATGCGGCTGACGTTGGCCACTTCGTCGATGGAGCGCGGCGTCTGCATCTGCCGTGCGGCGGCGTACAGCGCGCTCGTGGCGACGCCTTCGATGGAGCGGCCGGGGAGCAGGTCTTCGCTGAGGGCGCGGCGGTAGATGACGGAGGCCGTCTCGCGGACCTCCTTCGGGAGGCCGAGCGCGGACGCCATCCGTTCGATCTCGCCGAGAGCCTGCTTGAGGTTACGCTCCTTGCTGTTGCGGGTGCGGAAGCGCTCGTTCCACTTGCGGAGCCGCTGCATCTTCTGACGCTGGCTGCTGGACAGGGAGTTACCGTAGGCGTCTTTGTCCTGCCAGCCGATGTTCGTCGACAGCCCCTTGTCGTGCATCATGTTCGTGGTCGGGGCGCCGACGCGGCTCTTGTTGTCCTTCTCGGTGGAGTTGAACGCGCGCCACTCGGGGCCGCGGTCGATGCTGTCCTCCTCGATGACGAGGCCACAGTCCGCACAGATGGACTCGCCGTGTTCCTCGTCATTGACGACGCGGCCGCCACACTCGGGGCAGCTGAGCCGCTCGTCGGAGGACTCTACCTCGGACTCGGATTCGTTCTCGTTCTGCTGTCGGTCACTGGAGTACGTACGGATTGTGGTGTCACTCATGATGGTGGAAACGTCGGGTGGAGGGCGCACGAGGCTGCCCGACTCGTCGTACTCAGTAGTAGGAGCGATAAGTACTTAAACCTTTTGCAGTTTTGCGCATCGTTGACACACTCTCTTTCGGCCACAGAGACGAAAAGAAGCGAGAATAACCGACTTTTGGGGACACCTAACGATTCGGCCACGATAACCGAAGGGTAGGGAGGATACTGAAAGGTGTTTCGGTGGTAGTCAGTACCACGACCGGTGCCGTCGGAGTATTTTGAGGGGAAAGTGCCGACTGGAGAAACCTTTAACACGGGTGACTATCGATACAGCACAGACCGACTCCCACGCATGACAGACGAAGGGGCACGCGTACTCGTGGTCGACGACGACGAAGCGCTCACCGACGTGTACGCCGAGTGGCTCTCCGAGCGGTACGCCGTCCAGACCGCGACCACCGGCGAAGCCGCCCTGCGCGACCTCGACGACGGCGTCGACGTCGTGCTCCTCGACCGTCGGATGCCGGGGCTCTCCGGCGAAGACGTCCTCGACCGCATCCGCCACGCGGAGTACAACTGCCGCGTCGCGATGGTCACGGGCGTGCGCCCGAACACCGACGTCGTCGAATTGGGCTTCGACGAGTACCTCCTCAAGCCCGTCGACCGCGACGACCTCCACGACGTCGTCGACACCCTCCTCGACCGCTCCGCGTACGACGACCGCCTCCAGGAGCTGTACGCCCTCGCCTCGAAGCGCGCGCTGCTCGAATCCGAAGCCGAGGACGGCGACCTCGAATTGGACGAGTCCTACCAGGAGCTCGTCGCTCGCATCCAGGAGCTCCGGGACCGCATCGACGACACGATGGACGGCTTCGGGTTCGACGACTTCCGCGTCGCGTTCCGCGACGTCCCCGACCGGAACACGGGCAGCGACTGACCAGATGTCGCCGGAGCGCCCTCTCGTCGGCACCGTGACGCGAGCCGTCCAGCGAGCCGACACGGTCCCCGCCCTCCGAAGTGGCGTCTGCGACGCTGTCGTCGACGCCGGCCACGAGTTCGCCTGCTTCTGTGGCACCGACGGTGACTCCGTGACGGCGAGCAAGGCCGCAGTCGAACCGCCCGACCCACAGACCGTCACGCCGACGTTCCGGAGCGCAGCGAGCGGTCCGACCCCGTCCGGGTCCGACGAGGGAGGCGGCGTGTCCGAGCCACTCGACGACGCACACGCACCGACGGCGGACGAACGCACCGTGACGTGGGTCGCGTACGACGACGCGTACGCCGCCGCAGTCCCCGTCGTGGACGCCGACGACTACTACGGGACGCTCGCGTTCGGGCCGGACGGGCGCGCCGACACCGACGCCGAGCGCGAGCGCCTCGCCACCGTCGGCAGAGTCGTCGGCCAGGGGTTCACGCGGCTGGACGCCGTCCGGGAGCGCGACCGGCTGCGGGACTCCCTCCAGACCGAGCGCCGGCAGTTCGAGAAACTCCACAGCGTCGCCGCCGGGATGGTCGGCTGCGAGGACGCCACGAGCATCTACCACCTCGCCATCGACGCCGCCGAGAACATCCTCGAATTCGACGTCTGCGGCATCGACGTCGTCGAGGACGGCTACCTCGTCCCGAAGGCCACCTCCACCGAGTTGGAGCCCGAGGACTCCCAGCGCCTCCCCGCCGACACCGGTATCGCCGGACGGACCTACCAGGAGAACACCTCGATGGTCGTCGACGACGTCGGCGACCACGACGACGCCGAGCCCGCCAACCCCGAGTACACGGCCGTGTTGAGCGTGCCCATCGACGACGTGGGCGTGTTCCAGGCCGGCTCCCGCGAGCACGGCGCGTTCTCGCAGACGGACGCCGAACTCGTCGAACTGTTGATGGCGCACGTCTCCGCGACGCTCCGGCGACTGCGCTCGGCCGACGCGCTCCGGGAGAGCGAGCAGAAGTACCGGACGCTCGTCGAGCAGAGCCACGACGCCGTCGTCACGTACGCCGACGGCGAGCTCTCGTTCGCCAACGAACGCGCGTCGGCGCTGTTCGGGCGCTCCCGCGAGGAACTCCTCGCCGCCGACGCCTGCGAGCTGTTCCACCCCGAGGACCGCGTGAAAGCCGAACGCGTCGCCGGCGAACTGACCGCGGCGGCCGGCCGCCGGCAGACGTTCGAGAGCCGCATCCGGCGACCCGACGGCGGCGTGCGCTTCTGCGAATTCAGCGCCACGAGCATCGACTACGAGGACGACGTGGCGGTGCTCGCCTCGATTCGGGACATCACCGAGCGCAAGGCCCGCGAGCGCGAACTCGAACGGCAGAACGAGCGCTTGGACGAGTTCGCGAGCGTCGTCAGCCACGACCTCCGCAGCCCCATCAACGTCGCGCGCGGGAGCCTCGACCTCGCGACGGACACCGGCGACCACGACCACCTCGACCGCGCCAGCAGCGCCCTCGACCGCATGGAGGGCCTCGTCGAGGACGTGCTGGAACTCGCCCGGCAGGGCCGGCTCGTCGACGAAAGCGAGCGCGTCGCGCTTGCCGACGTCGCGACGGACGCGTGGGACTGCGTCGGCGCAGGAGACGCGACGCTCGCGGTCGAAACCGACGACAGCGTAGAAGCGGACGCCTCGCGGCTCCAGGAGTTGTTCGAGAACCTCTTCCGAAATGCTGTGGAGCATGGCTCCACGAACCCTCGTTCGCACGCTCACGAGGACGCTGTCGAGCACGCCGGGGACGGCGTCTCGGTCACAGTCACGTCGCACGCGGACGGCTTCGCCGTCACCGACGACGGCCCGGGACTGCCCGAGGGCAGCCACGACGAGGTGTTCGAGCGCGGGTACACGTCCGTGGACGGCGGCACCGGGTTCGGGCTCGCAATCGTGGAGCGCATCGCCGACGCCCACGGCTGGACCGTCGAGGCCGTTCCGCCAGACGAGGGCGAGCCGGAGCGCGGTGCCCGGTTCGAAGTTACCGGCTGTCGTGGCGAGTAGGACAACACTTACAGCACCTGACGTTGGCTGTCAGTACGACTAGCCATGAGCCGGGGGCGTGACGACGCGACTGTGCTCGCCGTCGACGACCTGCAGGACTACCTCGACGTCTACGAGCACCGACTCGGCGACCGGTACGACGTGCGGACGGCCAACGGCGGCGAGGCGGCGCTGGACGCGCTCTCGTCGGACGTGGACGTCGTGCTCCTCGACAGGGACATGCCCGACGTCTCGGGCGACGACGTGCTGGCGGCGATTCGGGAAGCCGACTACGACTGCCGGGTGGCGATGGTGACGGCGAACGAGCCGGACGAGGACATCGTCGGACTCGGCTACGACGCCTACCTCAGAAAACCCGTCTCGGCAGACGACTTGACCGACGTCGTCGAGCGCTTGCGCTCGTTGTCAGCGTACGTCGACGCCGTCGAAGCGTTCCACGAGACCAGCGAGCGTCGCGCGGCGGGCGAGCACGACGACGCCGAGCGCGTGCGCGAACTCCGCGAGCGCGCCGACGACATCGCGGACGGCTTCGACGCGCGGGACTACCGCATCGTCTTCCGCGACCTAGAGTGATTACTCGTCGAGGGAGTCGGCGATGGCCGAGAGGCTCGAATCCGGCGGCTGGGTCGCGGCGTACGTCGCGGACTCGCCGGGGACGCGGACGCCGTACTTGAAGCCGGGTTCGACGACGTCGACGTGCACGGAGCGCCCGGCCTCCAGCGGGCCGTCGTCGAGCCACTCCGCGAGGTGGTTGGTGGCGCTCCCGGGGTCGCGGGCGAGCGACGGCGTGTCGTACGCGCCGCGAATCACGGGCGTGCCGTCGTCGTGGTGGCGGAGCTGCACGTGGTACTCGTCGCCGTCGAGAACGATACGAACGACCTCGCCAGCGGGGAAGTCGTCGGCGGCGTCCGCGGGCAGGCGGAGTTCGTGGCGGCGCGTCCCCCCGGCGCGGGCGACGGTCCCGGTCACCGTCTCGACGGTCTCCTCGGAGACGTAGTCGGGCATACGCGAACGGACGGCGCTCGCGCCTAAAAGCCGGGCGGTTACTCGTAGTCGTGGCGGCGCTGCTGGATGGCCCCGAACAGCCTGATGACGCCGCCGAGTAGCGCGCTACAGGCGGCGAAGATGATAGTGAACCAGATGGCAATCGAGAGCAGTATCTCGACGTTCGGGCCGCTGGCCACCCGCCGTGCGAGCACGCCGCCAGCGAGCACGACGGCGTAGAACGCCGCGACTTTGAGCGGGAGGGCGTTCTGCTCGACGAATCGCCCAACTCCCGCCGTCCCCGTGCCGGCCGCCGTACCGTGGGCTCCGCGGTTCTCGGAGTCGAAGCGAGACATCGTGTATCCGGTCGTGAGTGGCGTCTCGCGGAAGAGGGTTGGGTCGAGTTGTGCGCGACCAACCCGTTACAAACTACAGCCGAACGGCCGCCGAAACGAACGGGCGAGCGAACCGCCGCGTTGCGCCGGCCGAACGCGCCGGATTGTCGGCGCTCACAGCGCACCCGGAAGCGAGCGTGGCTACGAAGCCTGATAGGTCGCTTTGCGGGGATGCCGTCGCGGTCGGCGAACGCGCAAAGGGTGGGCTTTTGGTTACCGCTCGCGAACAACCGACTATGGACGCGCCGATACCGACGCCGACCGACGACGCCGGCGGGAGCCGGCGGTACGCGTTCCTCGCCATCCTCCCGTTCCTCCTACTCGGCATCGCGGACGTCGTCCTCCTGCTCGTCTGGGGGTTGAACCCGCTGTGGGGGTTCGTCATCCTCCCGCCGATTCTGTTCATCAGCGTGCTCGGCTGGATTGCGTTCAAGTCCGGGTTCGTCGAGGACCGCGGCACCGCCGACCAGGCCTAGTCGTCGGCGACCGCTCGCACGGGCGCGCCGTCCGCGTCCACGGGCAACGGGTACGCGCGAATCGTGCATCGCTGTGGGAGCGCGTCGAGGTTCCGTAGATTCTCTAGAATCAGTCGCTCGTCGCCGAGCAGCGCGTGGTGAGCCGGATAACCCGTCGGCTCGTCGTCCGTCGCACGCTCGGAGGCCGACGTGACAGTCGAGGGCCGCACAGCGCGCTGCCGCGCTCGTAGTGAGGTAGGGGTGGTCGAAGTAGCGCTGGTCGCCCCAGTGCTCGCTCCAGCCGGTGCGGAAGACGACGAGGTCGGCGTCGGTGTCGGGGACGCGGTCGGCGGGAATCGGCTCGCGCGCGCCGAACGCCGTGCAGTCGACGGTTCGCGCGTCGAACGCGAACGTCTCGACGTCGTACGCGCCGAGCGTCGCGCCGTCGGCGAGCAGGTGCGCGGGCGCGTCGACGTGCGTCCCCGAGTGCGTCGAGCACGCGACTTCGGCGACCCGGTAGCCGTCCGCCTCGAAGGTCGCGTGCGGCGTCATGGACGCCTGCGGGTCGCCGGGGTACCGCAGCCCGGAGCCAATTTCGTGCGTGAGGTCCCACATGGCGACGGCTACCACCGCCGCGGGGTAAACGTTCGCGGTCGTGCGTTCGTGTAAAATCAGTAAACATTAAGCCCGCGCTCGGGCAGTACGACGTATGGGACTGGTCGCCGGCGCGCTCTACGGCGCTCTCGGGGTCGTGCTCGTCGGCGGCGGACTGGTGCTGCGCCGCCAGAAGTCGATGGACGACGTTCCGCTGTACGACCCCGACGCCGCCGACGACCCCGCCGCGCTCGCGCGCCTGCTCGGGCTGTCGCTTGCCGTCTTCGGCCTCGTCACGCTCGCGTTCGGCGTCGCGGAGACGTTCGACCGCGCGACCGGCGTCGTCGTCGGCGGCTACGCGCTCGTCGTGCTGTTCGTCGCGCTCGTGACGGCCGTGCGCTCCCGGCGCTACGAGTGACTCAGACGTCCAGCCGCCGACCGTCCACGTAGGTCTCCTCGACGCGCCGCACCGCCGAGATGTCTGCCAGCGGGTCGTCCGCGAGGACCGCGAAGTCCGCGCGAGCGCCCTCCGTCAGCGTCCCGACATCGTTCCGCGGGAGGGTGCGCGCGGCGACCCGCGTCCCGGCCTGGATGGCGTCCATCTCCGAGAACCCGATTTCGTCCACGAGTAGCTCCATCTCCAGGGCGTTCTCGCCGTGCGGGACCAACTCCGGCCCCATGAAGTCCGTGCCGGCGGCGATGGCGGTGTTCGCCTCGTACGCGCGCTCGACGGCTTCGACGTGGGCGTCGCGCGCTTCGAGAGCCTTCTCCAGCGCCCACTCGGGGACACCGTGGTCGCCGCCGCGCTCGGTGATGCGGTACATAATCGAGAGCGTCGGGACGAACGTCCCGCCGCACTCCTTCAGGAGGCTGACGCAGTCGTCGTCCAGGTAGAAGCCGTGCTCGATGGTAGTCGCGCCGTTCCGCAACGCGGCCCTGATGCCCGCGCTGCCCTGCGCGTGGGCGGCGACGTCGACGCCGGCGCGGTCGGCCTCCCGCGTCATCGCCGTGATTTCGTCGTCCGTGAATTGGCGGCGGTCGGGGGCGTCGCGCTCGCTCAACACGCCGCCCGTGGTCATGATTTTCAGGCAGTCGACGCCGTCCCGCACTCGCTTGCGGGCTTCCCGCCGGCACTCGTCGGCGCCGTCCGCGAGCGTGGACAGCGGCGTGCCGTCGGCGACCCACTCGTGGGGGAGCCCGTGGATGTCACCGTGGCCGGCGGTCTGGGAGATAGCGCGCCCGCTCGTAAACACGCGCGGGCCCGAAACCTCGCCGTCCGCGACCGCCTCGCGGAGCCCGAGGCCGACCGTGCTGCCGAGGTCGCGGACGCTCGTGAACCCCGCGTCGGCCAACTTCCGCAGGTCCGCGGTGGCGCGGGCGGCCGCCAGCGAATCAGGTGTGGTCGTCCAGTCGGCGACGTCCATCGAGCGCGCGCCCTGGAGGTGGACGTGGGCATCGACGAACCCCGGGACGACGGTACGGTCCGGGAACTCGACGTGCTCGGTGTCTGGTGGCGCGTCGACGGACTCGCGGGGACCGGCCGCGGCGATAGTGCCGTCGTCCTCGACGACGAGGCGGGCGTCGTCCACGGCGTCGTCGCGTTGGCCGTCGACGAGTCGTGCGACGTCGAACACTCGCATGGCCGGGCGTTCGCGCGCCACCGGGAAAGCGTTACCCTCCGTTCAGGCCGAGCGCCGCGCGGCGCCGAGCGCGTCCAGCGCGTCGTCGACGAGGCTCGTGTCGTACGTCCAGAAGCCGTAGAAGCCGTCGCTGTGCTCCTCCGCGAGCAGCGCGCACGCCTGCCGTGGGTCGTCGCCGCCGTCGAAGACCACGAACCACGACGACGTGACGTCCGGAATCGCGCTGCCGTGGAAGGTTACGTCGTCGGGCACGTCCACGGTGTCGTCGGGGACGCCGTAGACGTGGACGTCGAGGTCGGTGCTGGCGAGGCGCTCGTAGGTGCCGCGCTCGCCCGCGAAGTTCGACAGCCGCTGGAAGCCCGCGAACAGCCGGCCGTCGCCCGTGCGCCACGCGCGGTCCTCGATTTCGCGGGAGGCTTCCAGCATCTGACGGCGGTTGTACGACGTGAACGTGGTGCGGTCGAGGTGTGAGAGGAGGCGGCTGTACGCGGCGTCCTCGCCGACCGAGCGCGGACTCCCGTGGGTCAGCGAGCGGAGCGCGTCGATGCCGACCGCGGTGAGGAACTCGCCGTCGTCGGACAGCACCGCGTGCTCGGGGTCGCTGCCGGCGTCGGCTTCCTCGATGGCGACGTTCTGGGACGCGAAGTACTCCCGGAGTTCGGGCACGACGTCCGTCCCCGGTTCCGTGTACACCGTGAGCGTCTTCTCGCGCCCCCGGACCGTCGCCACCACCTCGCGGAGGCTCATACTCCGACCGTTCCACCCCTAGTACAAATGCGTTCGGCTGCCGTGTGCCGACCCGCAAGGGCCCGCGAGATTTATGGTGGGACGCCGACGGCGGTGGAACATGGAACGCGCCATCGCCGTCGTGGAAGCCTCCGACTCCGCGAGAGCCCTCGTCGAAGAAGCCGGCGAACTCGCCGCGGGCGTCGACGCGGAACTCCTCCTGGTCCACGTGACGACCGACGACGAGTACGCCGAGCGGCGCGAGTCGATGATGAGCGTCCCGAGCCTCGACGTCAACTACACCGTCGACGAGGCCCGCGACGGCGCCGAGAAGTTCGCGGACGACGTCGGCCGCGACGTCCTCGCCGACGTTGACGTCGACTACGAGCCGGTCGGACGGCTCGGCGAGAAGGGCGACGAGATTCTGGCGCTCGCCAAGGAGCGCGACGCCGACCACATCTTCCTCGCCGGCCGCAAGCGCTCGCCTGCTGGAAAAGCCATCTTCGGGGACGTCACGCAGCGCATCATCCTCGAATTCGACGGCGCTGTCACCGTCGTCACGACGTGAATTGGGACCCGCTCGACGATAGTGTTATGTGGTAGCACGACCCATGATTCGGTATGCACGAGGCAGCGCCGGGCCGACCAGCGTGGAGTCGCCCCGCGGACATCGCCATCCTGACGTTCCTCGCGGGCCGCAGCGCCGAGTACCCCGCCATCGTCGCGAACCGCATCGGGATGCACACGCCGTACGTCGAGACTCGCTTCGAGGCGCTCGCCGAGCGCGACCTCGTCGAACCCGTCACCGGAGAGGTCGTCTACCGCATCACCGAGCGCGGGGAGCGCGCGCTCGACGCCGGCGTCTTGCCAGAGTGAACGGCCATATACGTCCCCGCGCCGAACGTCACAGTATGAACCACGAGTCCTACCTCCGGGCCGTGGACCTCCCGGAGTACACCGACCACGCGACGAACGCCGCCGAACGCGGCGCGGCGCTCGTCGCCCGCCCGCCACACGCGACCGTCGACGCCGACACCGTCGAGGACTGCTACGTCTACCCCGTCCCCGAACTCGGGCCGGACGGGGCCTGTGGCGTGGGCCTCGCGGACGAACCGTACAACCTCGCGCCCATCTGCGGGCTGGAGTACGAGCCCGAACGCCTCCGCGACCACCCCAACACCGCACGCCTGGTCGCGCTCGACGAGACGGTGCGCCGGCTCGCCGAGGAGACCAACCCCGACTGGCTCGGCGTCTACCGCCGCGCCACCAACCCCGACGGCGAGGAAGTGCTCGTCAAGGAGGCGTACGTCGGCGAGCACTCCCGCGCGGAGTTCCCGCTCACCGAGTCGTTCGCCGAGCGCTCGAACAATACCACCGTCGGGCTCACCGGCGAAGCCGTGCTAGTCGAGGACGTCGGCGACTACGACGGCCCGTACTACGAGTGCGACGACAGCGTCCAGAGCGAGTTCTGCTGCCCCATCCTCGCGGACGGCGACGTCGTCGGTATCATCGACGCCGAGGCCCACGAACCGAACTTCTTCACGCCCGACCGCGTGCTCGCCATCGCTGGCGCGTGCGCTGCGCTCGCCGAATCGGACCTCCTGACGCCGCCGCGAGTCGAGGCCTGATTCGACCGCTCTCGCGGGTTTTTCCGAGACGGCGTGGCCACCGAACTTAATACGATACCGGACCTCGCTGCAACCAGAACCATGGACGACCTCACCGGCTTCCAACGCGACCTCCTCGTCGTGACGGCGGGCCTCGAGGACCCCAACGGGCTCGACATCAAGGACGAACTCGAACAGTACTACGAGTCGGACATCAACCACGGCCGCCTCTACCCGAACCTCGACACGCTCGTCGAGAAGGGGCTCATCGAGAAGGGGCAGCACGACGAGCGCACCAACGAGTACGGGGTCACCCCGCGAGGGGACCGCGAACTCCGCGCGCGCCGCAAGTGGGAGAATCGCTACGTACAGGATGTCGTCAAGGAACTCGACGACGACCACCTGCTACTGGCAAACTGAATGGAGCTCGCTGACGCCGTCGACGCCGAGGGAGTCGTCTGCGCGGTCGGGGCGGGTGGGAAGAAGTCGCTGTTGTACGCGCTCGCCGGACGGGTCGACCGCGCGGTCGTCACCGCGACCGTCCGCATCCCGATTTTCGACGAACACGTCTCGCAGGTCGTCGTCACGGACGACCCGGCCGCCGCCGTGCACGAATCGACCGAGTGGCCGCTCGGCGTGGTCCCCGAGCGCGAGCGCGAGGACCGCTACCGCGGCTACGAACCGGAGCGAATAGCGAGCATCGCCGACGCGAACGCGAACGCCGTCCTCGTGAAAGCCGACGGCGCGCGCACCCGCCGGCTGAAAGCGCCCGGCGAGCACGAGCCACAGATTCCGGACTGCGCGGACGTCGTGGTGCCAATTGCGAGCGTGCGCGCGGTCGGCGAACCGCTCTCGGAAGCCGTCGCCCACCGCCCCGAGCGCGTCGCCGCCATCACCGACCTCTCGGTCGGCGACGAGATTCGCCCCGAAGACGTCGCACGCGTGCTCGCCCACCCGGAAGGCGGGATGAAAGACGTTCCCGAGGGCGCGACCGTGATTCCGCTCGTGAACATGGCCGACGACGCCGCACTCGTCCAGACCGCCACCGAAATCGCCGAGGGTGTCCACGACCGCGTGGACGTGCCCCGCGTCGTCGTCACGTCGCTGAAAGCCGACGACCCGGTGAAGACCGTCGTCTAGCGGCCGTTCGTCCGTTCTCGTTGTTCGTCTTCCGGGATAGTCTTACGCGCTAACAGTACGAATCCTGCACAATTATTTATGTGGCTGGCCGCCGTGTTGATCGTATGGAAGGCGACGCGCTCGACCAGCAGGCGGACTTCCGGTCGCTGGTCGACCACCTCGACGGCGTCGCGGTCTGGGTCGCGTCCGAACGGGGCGACTTCGACTACATCAGCGACGGCTTCGAGGACGTGTGGGGAATCCCGCCCGAGGAAATCGAGAACGAACCGGGCGGCTCGTCGAGACGATTCACCCCGACGACCGCGAGCGCGTCCGCTCGAATCTCGAACAGGCCGACCCGGACGAAATCGAGGACACCTACGAGGGTCGCATCGTCCGCCCGGACGGGTCGGTGCGGTGGCTGCAAAACCGCCAGATTCCGGTTCGGGACGCCGAGGGGAACGTCGTCCGGGTCGTCGGCATCTCGACGGACATCACCGAGCAGAAGCGCCGCGAGAACGAACTCGACGCGCTCAACCGGATTCTCCGCCACGACATCCGCAACGACGTGAACGTCGTCGCCGGGTGGGCAGAACTACTCGAGCCCCACGTCACCGAGGAGGGACGCCCACACCTCGAGCGAATCGCCGACGCCGCCGAGCACGTCCTCGAACTCACGGAGATTGCCGGTGAGTACGCGAAGACGGTGACCGACGACCAAGACCTCGAAACGAAGCCGGTTTCGCTGCGCGAGACGCTCCAGCACGTCCTCGACGTCCGCCGCGAGTCCTACCCCGACGCCACGTTCGTCGTCGACGGGGAGATACCGGACGTGGACGTGACGGCCAACGAGATGCTGGGGTCCGTGTTCCGGAACCTCCTCAACAACGCCGTCGAGCACAACGACACCGACGACCCCGCCGTCGAGATACGCTGCGAGACGGCTCCCGACGCCGTCCACGTCCACGTCGCGGACAACGGCCCGGGTATCCCGGACCACCAGAAGCAGATAATCTTCGAGGAGGGCGAGAAGGGGCTCGGGAGTTCTGGCACGGGGATGGGACTACACCTCGTCCAGACGCTGGTCGAACAGTACGACGGCGACGTTCGGGTCGCGGACAACGACCCGACTGGCAGCGTCTTCTCGGTCACACTGCCGCGAGCGACGTAATCCGGACCCGTAGGGACTACTGCGGGGCGAACCGCTCGGCCGCGGCTTCGACGGCTTCGCGGGTGTTGAGGTTCTCGAAGGATTCGAGGTCGCCAGCCGCCGCCACGTCGCGCTCCGGGACCGCGACCCAGTCCAGCGATTCGAGCGGCGCGAGAATCTTGCGGTCGCCGCGGTCGAGGGCGTCCGCGCAGGCCGCGGCCATCGCGTCGGCGCGGTAGACTGCTTGCGTCGTCTGGTACCAGCCGTCGTCCATCTCGGGGACGGCGGCGTCGTGGCCGGCGGCGCGGTCGAAGAGGAGGTCGACGACGGCCGGGTCGACGAACGGCATGTCGCAGGCGACGACGAGCGCGTACTCGCCGCCGGCTTCCCGGAGACCCGCGGCGATGCCCGCCATCGGCCCCTCGTCGGGTTCGGGGTCCTCCGCGACCTTCACGGGGTTCGAGTAGCCGTCGAGAGCGTCGCGGTGAGGGCCGCGCTGGTCGTCGCGGCAATTCACGACTAGTTCGTCGGTGACGTCGGCGAGGCGGTCGGCGACCCGGCGGAGCATCGGCGTCCCGGCGAGGTCGGCCAGCGCCTTGTCGCCGTCGCCGTACCGGGTCGAGCGGCCACCCGCGAGCACGACTGCTGAGCGCACGAGAGAAGGTCGGCGCGCCAGTCGCTTGAACGCTCCGGAGCGACAATGCTTAACCCCGCGCAACCGTTGCCTTCGGGCATGGTCGGGGACCACGTGTTGCGCGTGCGGCTCGGCGAGGGGACCGTGTCGCGCGAGGAGATTCCGCCCGAGTGGCGACAGCGCTACGTCGGCGGGAAGGGCCTCGCCGCGCGCTACCTGCTCGCGGACACCGACGCGGGCGTCGACCCGCTCGGCCCCGAGAACCTGCTCGCGTTCGCAGTCGGCCCGCTCACCGGGCGTGCGCCCGGCGAACCCCGGTTCGCCGTCGTGACGAAGTCCCCGCTCACGGACGCGTTTCTGGACTCGTACGCCGGCGGCGACTTCGCCGCGCGGCTCGCGGGCAGCCTCGACGACTGTCTGCTCGTCCTCGTCGAGGGGGAGCGCGACGAACCGGGCGTCCTCGTCGTCGAAGACGGCACCGCACACATCGAGGATGCGCCCGAACTCGCGGGGATGGACGCCGCCGAGACCGACGCCCAGTATCCGGACGCGGCGGTCGCGTGCGTCGGCCCTGCGGGCGAGCACGGCGTCCGGTTCGCGACGGTCGCGACGGACGGCGGGGACCACCACGCTGGTCGCGGCGGCGCGGGCACCGTGATGGGCGCGAAAGGACTGAAAGCCGTCGTCGCGCGCGGCGACGCACCCAAGACCCCGTCGGAACTGGAAGCCGCGAACGAGGAGTTCGCGGACGCGGAAGTCGGGCGCTGGCAGGCCGCCAGCGAGACCCTCGAATCCGTCGACTTCGCCGACGAAGTCGGCGCGCTCCCGACGCGGGGCTGGCAGTCGGGGACGTTCGACGGGGCCGACGACGTCGGCATCGAGGCCGTCCGCGAAGCCAGCGTCGGGCGAGAGCGACCCGGCGAGGCCGTGCCGGGCGGGTTCCGCGTGCCCGACGGCGACGGCGAGACGGTCCCTCGGGGCGCGGCGTCCATCACGCTGGGCGCCGGCCTCGGCATCAGAGACTTCGACGCGGTCGCGGAGTTAGGTGGACTCTGCGACCGCCTCGGTGTGGACGTCATCAGCGCCGGGAGCGCGGTCGCGTTCGCCGCCCGGGCGAGCGAGCGCGGCGCCCTCGACAGGGACGTCGACTTCGGCGACCCCGAGGGCGCGCGGCGGCTCATCCGCGAGGTCGCTACCCGGGAGACGGACCTCGGGGACGCGCTCGCGGACGGCGTCGTCGCGGCCGCCGACCGACTCGGCTTCGACCAGTTGATTCCCGCGGTGAAGGCGATGGAACTCCCGACGTACGACCCGCGGGCGGCCCCCGCGATGGCGCTGGCGTACGCGACCAGCGACCGCGGGGCGTGCCACCGGCGCGCTCGCCCCATCGAGGAGGCCGCCGTCGCCGCCGAGTCGTGGAGCGACGCGGACCGCGTGCAGGCCGTCGTCAGCGAGCAGAACGCCCGGAGTGCGCGCTGGTGTCTCGTTGCCGACGACTTCGCGGGCGAAGCGGCACCCGAGCAGGGCGCGCGCTGGCTGCGCGCGGTCGGCGTGGACGCCACGGCGGAGTCGCTGGCCGACCTCGGCGAGCGCGCGTGGAACCTCACGCGGCTGTTCAACGTCCGCGAGGGCCACGACCGGCAGGACGACGCGCTCCCCGAGGCGATGACCGTGCCGCTGCCGGACGGCCCCGCGGAGGGCGCGGCCGTCGACCGGGAGCGGTTCGACGCGATGCTAGACGCGTACTACGACGCCCGCGGCTGGTCGGCAGCGGGTGTCCCGACCGAGGCGACGCTGGACCGACTCGACTTGACGGAGGTTACACAGTGACAGAACGAATCGACCTAGACGACGTCGAGGTGGAGACCGAGGAAGACGAGGGCAACGACGGCGACTGGCTGTGGCGCGAGGACGCGTCCGACGACATCGACGGCGACGTCGGTGGCACGGCCGCCGACAGCAGCAGCGGCGGCGGGACGGCGACGGAACCCAGCAGCGACGACGCTGCTGCGGAGTCGTCCGGCGACTCGCAGGGCGACCGTATCCCGCACGTTCCCTACGAATCCTCGAACAGCCCCGCGGGCATCCCGAAAGAGCACGGTGGCTCGGGCGGCGGCGCGGGCCCCGCGGAGGACCGCGCGGAAGCGCCCGAGGCCAGCGGGCCGCACGGCGGGGGCGTCGACGAGATGGCGACCGCGTACACGTACGAGGCCGTCCAGCGCCTCGTCGACCCGCGCATCGCGCTCGCGGAGACGAACGAGTGGTCCGACTGGGTGGGGCTGGTGGGCGACATGCCGGCGCACGCCATCAACTCGTTCCTGCGCGAGCACCAGCTCGACATCGACTTCTTCAACGGTTCCGGGGACGGCCCCGCCGAGCGGCTCGCGGCCATCGGCGAACACTCGATGTTCTACTCCGAGCGGATGGTCGTCGTCGGCGTCGAGGGCGAGGAGTGGATTGCCGAGGAAGCCGGCTGGGAGTTCGTCGACCTCGCCGACGCCGCGGAGAGTGCTGGCTGGGAACTCGACGACTGACGGCGGCTGGGAGTGACGTTCCGAGGGGGAATGATTTTTTACGCGAGAGCCCATCCCTCCGGACATGAGTCTCAGAGAGGCAATCGACCAGACCGGGTGGCTCCCCGTCGCGGTACTGCTGGTCCTGCTGTGGACCATCGTCACTGCGCTCAACGTAGTGAACCTCACGCAGGCGTACTCGGGCGTCGTCGGTCCCTACGTCGGTCAGACGTTCGTCGGCGGCGCACTCGGGCTGCTCGTGCTGCTCGGGTTCGGCGCGGGCGTCGTCTACGTCTACGGCGAGGCCGGCGAGAGCGAACCCACCCCCGAGTCGTTCCCGCCGCAATGATGTACGAATGCTCGCAGTGCGAGAACATGACCCGCATGCCGGGCTGCGAGACGAACGCGACGACGCGCCAGTGTCCCGTCTGTGAGGAAGTGACGACGTGGCAGGTCGCCTTCGAGGGCGAGGGGCTGAGCTTCTGATGCAGTTCGAAGCCAGCGACCGCCTCGTCGCGGCCGCCGACGAGTGGGCGGAGAAACGCATGAGCGACCGCGAGGACGCGCTCGAGACGAAAGTCGAGCAGGCGCTCCTGGAGGTCGAACACCTCGTCTCCGGCGAGCAGGACGTCGACTTCGACGTCGACGAGCGGACGGTCACCTACGAGCCGACCGACGAGCTCGCGGCGTTCCTCGACCAGCAAGCCGAATCAGTCGGCGTCGACCCGGAGGACGTGCTGTCGATGTACGCCGACCTGTTCGCGACGGTGTTCCTCGACAACTACGACCAGGAGGAGCGCCCGCCGAACGCGCCGCCGACGGAGTAGGCGACCGCAACGTTTTCTACGCCCCCCGCTCTACGGCATAGCATGGCACACAAAGAGTCCGGCTGGAAACCGAAGGGCCGCGCGATGCAGTACAAAGGCGAGGACGTCACGGACCACGCCGTCGCCCCCGGCGAAATCAACGACGCGGAGAAAGAAGCCGGCGACAACGACGACGAGTAGTTCTTTTTTACGCGACGAGGTCGCGTTCGAACTCCACGAACCCGCGGAGCACGTGGACCGCGGCGAGGTAGAACGGCTCGTCGGTGGCGTCCACGACGTCGTCGAGGTACGCGTCCAGCCACGTCGAGAGGTGTTCGTCGAGGAACACGCGCTCGAAGCCGACGGCTTCCTCCTCGCCGGCCTGCTGGCGGCGCAGCAGGTTCCGGAGGAACAGCAGTTCGACGCCGACGTAGTCGGCCTCCTCGCTAATCGACTCGGGCACCTTCCAGCCGGCGGCGCCGTAGCTGGCGTCGACTTCCGCCAGCCCCGACGAGAGGAAGTCGGTGTCCTCGCGGTAGTAGGTCTCGTGGGGCTGGACGGGCGGTCGCGGCCCGACGAACAGCCGCGTGAACTCCTTGGCGAGGTCGTCGACGACCGCCTCGACGTCGCGGCCCTCGTTCTCCTCGACGAAGTCGTGGAGGTACTCGAAGCCCGTATCGAGGTCGTCGTTGATGGAGTCTGCGGGCGTGTCGAGACCGCCGTCGAGGAGTCGTTCGACGAACGCCTCCTCGGGGGTGTCGTAGAGTGCGTCGACGAGGTAGTCGACGAGTTCGAGTCGTGCGTCGTAGAGTGCCTGCTGGTCCAAGCTCATGGTTACGTGTCGTAGACGAGTTTCGCGCGGCAGTCGCTGCAGTACTCGAAGACGTCGCCGTCGGCGTCGGGCGCGATGCCCGCGACGACGTCCCCGACTTCCTCGCTAATCTTCTGTGCGGACGCCTCGCTGGTGAACGGCTTGCCGCAGCGGCGACACTCGCGCATCTCGCCGTCCGCGACGGTCGTCCACGCGTCCCCGTCGTTGTTCTCGGGGAGCAGGCCGAGTTCGAGGCCGCCGTCCACGCGGATGGCGTCCTCCATGCAGCCCTCCTCGCAGAGCCCGCAATTCACGCAGCGCTCGTGGTCGAACTCCAGGCCAGCTTCCTCGCGGCGGAGCGCGTCCGTCGGGCAGAGGTTCGAACACGTCGGCGTGAACGTGCAGTCCTCGTTGACTTCGACGCGGCCGAACGACTCCAGCCCGCGGACAACGTCCCGGGGGTCGGTGTGCGGGACGATGGCGCGCACGCTCTCGAGCCCCCACTCGTGGGTGTTGAATTCGGGGTTCGCGGTGGTCGCGTCGGCGATGCCGGTGGCCTCGTGGCCGGTCGGCACCGGCGACGGGTCGAGACCCAGTTCGACGAACCGGCTGATGTCCTCGACGAACGCCTCCGGCTCGCCGGGTTCGGGCGCGAAGAACGCCGTGCGCTTGCCGAGCCCGAGGTCCTCGGTCGCCTGATTCATGCGTGTCACGAGTTCGGCCTTCGGGTCCGGGCCGGAGTGCAGGCAGTCGCCACCACAGCCGACGATGGCGACGCCGTCAGCGCCCGCAGCGAGCGCGTGCAGGACGTGGGCCTCGCCGACGGTGTCCGCACAGGGCACCTCGACGGGGAGAAGCGGCGGGTACTCGATGCCGTCCTGCTGGCGCGCGCGGCGGCCGTACTCGTCGAGCGTGCGGCTCGCACGCTCGTCGCAGACGAACGCCACGACGCCGGTCTCGATGCCATCCGACGACGAGAGCAGTCCGGAGTCGTCGGTCTCGACGAGCATCGACTCGACCTCGCGGGCGATGCGCTCGTTCGAGGGTTCGCGAGCGCGCACTGCGCCGGTCGGGCACGCACTCGTACACGCGCCACAGCCCTCACACGCCACTTCGTCGAACTCCACGCTGTCGATGGTGGGACGGGAGACGGCGCCGTGCGGGCAGGCGTCCGAACAAATCGTACAGCCCTGCTGGCTGGACCCCCCTGCGGCACAGACGTCCATCTCCACGTCGAGGAACTGCGGCTTCTCGATGCCACCGATGAGGTCCTGAACGGCCGCGACGGTCGCGGCGTCGACGGGACCCGTGTAGAAGCCCATGCGGCCGCCGCGCGTCTCCCGGGACGCATCCGGGTAGACGACCTGGTCGGCTTCGACGGTGCGCTCTTCGGGGTGGATGGCGTCCGTGGGACAGCAGTCCACCCAGTCGCCGTTCGGCGCGCCCGGCAGCACGTCGACGGGCTGGCTCGTGACGTACTCGTCGGGCCCCTGCTTGACGCACTCCATGCAGTCGATGCAGTCTTCGGTGACGCCGGCCTGCACCTGTAACTCGAACTCGCCGTAGACGCCGTCGACGTCCGTGACGCGGCCGCGAGCGATGGTGACGTCGCGGAGGTCGTAGTCGGCGTCGGCGAAGTCCTTCCCGTCGGCCAGTAGCGTGACGTCCGCGGAGTCAGACAGCGCCTCGGCGGCTTCGGGGTCGCCGACGACCACGACGTCGTCGCCGGCTTCCCGGGAGACGGTTCGCGGCGGTGCCTCTTCGCGGAGGCCGGCGTACGCGGCGTTGATTTTCCGCGCGACGAGGTCCGTCGCGTCGGTCTCGTCGTGGACCCACGCGCCGCGCTCGCGGTGGTTGACGAACGAGATTGCTTCCGGGTGGAGCCCGGCGTCGTCGAGCACCGTCCGGTATCGTTGCTTGCAGTTGTCGCTCTCGGCCGTGACTATCAGGTGGTCGAGGTCGTACTCCTCGACGACGTGTCGGACTTTCGGGAGCCCTTCCGTACAGAGGAGCGACCCGCTCGCGACGACGTCGACGTCCCGGACGCCTTCCCGGACGCCTTCGAGGTCGAGGTCGACCGCACCACCACAGCCACAGACGAACGCCCCGACGTTCATTCACTCGCCGTTACGTGCGCCCACCGAAAGAGGTTGCGGCTGACTCCCACGAAGAACCGGCAGTCCCCACTTCCTTCCGGGAATTCGGAGGTCAGAATGGCGGGCCCAGGCAGGAACACTAAAGTGGCTGGTCCATCATTAATCGTGGTACACGGTGACAGGCTCTAAACCATGAGTACACAACCGGTCTCTCTGGACCTTGACCGTCGTTCGTTCATGAAGGCGAGCGCCCTCGCGGGCGGCATCGCCCTCGGCGGCGGGATAACCGGCCAGACGCTCGCTCAGGACGGCGAAAGCGGTGGCGCCGACATCTCCGGCGACGATTCGACGCTCACCAAGACCATCTGTAACTTCTGCGCGGTTGGATGTGGTTTCCGCGGAGAACGTGAAGGTGACGCTTTCGTCGGACAGGAGCCCTGGGAGGAGAACCCGATTAACAACGGGTCGCTCTGTTCGAAGGGGGCTGCCATCTACGGCAGCGAACACTCCGAGCGACGTCTGAAACATCCGATGCGGAAGGAAGGCGGCGAGTGGAAGAAGATTACGTGGGACGAAGCGTACTCCCACATCACGGAGGAGCTCGAACGAATCTGGGACGAGTACGGCCGAGACAGCCTGATGTTCCTCGGGAGTGCCCACCACTGCAACGAGGAGGCGTACGCGTCGCGCAAGCTCGCCTCCTTCATGGGCACGAACAACATCGACCACCAGGCCCGTATCTGCCACTCCACGACCGTCACTGGCCTCGCGAACACGTGGGGCTACGGTGCGATGACGAACACGGTCAACGACTACCGGAACTTCGACCTCAACATCATCATCGGGCAGAACCCCGCGGAAGCCCACCCCATCGCGATGCAGCACATCCTCGAGGGGCAGGCCCGCGGCGGCACGGTCGTCTCCGTCGACCCCCGGTACACGAAGACGTCCGCTCACGCGGACGACTTCTACCGGCTGCGTCCGGGGACGGACGTCGCGCTGATGATGGGGCTCATGCGGTACCTCCGCGAGCAGGGCGAGCTCGACGACGAGATGCTCGAGGAGCGCGTGCAGGGGTGGCCCGACGTCGACGGCGAACTCGACGACTACGACCCCGAGACCGTCGAGGAGATTACCTGGATTAGCGCCGACCGCGTCCGGGAACTCGGCGACCTCATCATCGAGAACAAGCCCAACGTCCAGATCGAGTGGGCGATGGGTGGCACTCAGCACAACAACGGCACGCAGAACATCCGTTCGTACGCGCTGACCAGCCTCGCCTCCGGGAGCGCCGCCCACTCGGGCGGTGGCCTGCAGGTGATGCGTGGCCACGCGAACGTGCAGGGTGCGACGGACCTCGGCGTCGCCAGCCACATTCTCCCCGGCTACTACGGCGTCTCCAGCCGTGGTTCCTGGGAGTACTGGGCCGACGTCTGGGACCAGACGCAGACCACGTCCGGCGACGTCACCTACCAGGACCTCTACCAGAAGTTCGAGACGATGCCGCAGGACCTCTTCGAGCAGCAGGGCGGCGACCCTGGTGCCTCCGCGGAGGACCGCTCGCTGATGTTCCAGAACGGGCTGACGGTCGCCCGCTGGTTCGAAGCGGCGCTCCCGCAAGAGGACCGGCTACTGGAGTCGCCAATCTACCAGGAGAACCCCGTGAAGGCGGCGTTCTTCTGGGGGCACTCCTCGAACTCCATCTCGGAGATGCCACGGATGCGCCAGGCGATGGAGGCGCTGGACCTGCTGGTCGTCGTCGACCTGTTCCCGTCGCTGGCGTCCGTGCTGCCGGACCGCGAGGACGGCGTCATCCTGCTGCCGGCGGCCAGCCAGTACGAGCACTGGCGCTCGGTCACGAATTCCCACCGTGCGGTGCAGTGGAGCGAGCCCGTGCGGCCGCCGAGCCACGAGGCGAAGCCGGACCTGCAGATTATGCAGGAGCTGGCCGACCGCCTCGGCTTCGGCGAGCACTTCGACTGGGGTTCGGGCCCCGAGATGTTCAACGGGAAGTCCACCTACGAGGAGGCGCTGCGCGAAATCAACCTCGGCGTCCGTACTATCGGCTATCAGCAGAGCCCCGAACGGCTCCAGCAACACCGGGAGTACGACTACGCCTTCTCCGAGGAGGACACGAAGGCCCACGACACGGGGACGCCGGTCAGCGGCGAGTACTGGAGTCTCCCGTGGCCGTGCTGGGGTGACGGACACCCGGGCACGCCGATTCTCTGGACCGACGAAGTCGACCCCCGCGAGGGCGGCCAGGACTTCCGTTCCCGCTGGGGGACGGAGGCGCCGTCGCCCGACGACTGGGCGGCGATGGACACGGACAAGGAGTACCCGCTCCAGGCGACCTACGACCAGGGCGGCGACGAAGCCCTGAACATGCTCCGGGCGTCGTTCTCCCCGGACTGGTACGACGGCGAAATCGAGGGCGTCCCCGAGTACCCGGGCTTCGCGACGGCGCTGCCCGAGGACCTCGACAACCCCTCGGCACCGTCGCTCCCGTTCGAGTACGCGCTCAGCGAGGACCACTCGCCGTACGACACCGCGGTGGCGCTCAACGAGCGCGACGAGTTCGACTTCGACCTCGACTTCTGGGAGCAGTTCGACAACCCGCAGCCGGACCCGCCGACGGGGCGCGGTCGGGCTCGTGCGGTCGCGTGGGAGTTCCTCGACACGACGCCGGTCCACCGGGAGCCCATCGAGAGCCCCGAGCCGGAGCTGACCGAGGAGTGGCCGGCGAACGGCCAGCAGCACAACGTCTACCGGCTGGACCAGAACAACGCGGAGGTCCAGGACCAGGCGATGAGCCGCATCGCCGACTCCGACGGCGGCATCGACACCATCATGACGACCGGTCGACAGGTCGAACACCAGGGTGGTGGGTCGGAGACGCGGTCGAACATCTTCACCGCGGACCTCCAGCCGCACATGTACGCCGAGATTCACCCGGACATGGCCGAGGAGCTCGGCGTGGACGGCGGGGAACTCGTGGTCGTCGAGACGACGAACCGCGGCTCCGTGCTGGTGAAGGCGCGCGTGACGAATCGCCCGAACGCCGAGGAGACGTTCCTCCCGTACCACTGGGGCGGCATCTTCCAGGGGGAGAGCCTCTTGGACGAGTACCCGGACGGGATGGCACCGTACGCCATCGGTGACAGCGTGAATTCCATCACGTCGCCGGGGTACGACGTCGAAACCCAGATGCAGGAGACGAAGGCCGCGATGGTTCGCATCCGGAAGGCGACCCAGTCCGTGGTCGACGAACTCAACATGGACGTCGACCTGTCGTCGTTCTCGTTCCCTCAGGACGAGAACGGTATCGGCCGACAGAAAGACTTCGACGTCCGGGAGAACAAGCCCGTTCAGTAACAAATGTCATCGAACCAACAATCACAACGTGAGGTCTTGAGCCAGGGGGTCATCAGCACCGGCGAAGGTGCCCGCATCTTCCCCGACGTCGAGGCCTGTATCGACTGCGGTGGCTGTGTCGTCGCGTGCAAGCGCACGTGGGACATCGGCCCGGAGGAACAGCGCATCAGCATCTCCACGATGTTCGAGGGCGAGCAAGCCGACGAGGGCTACAACGCCAACAGCTCGCAGGCGCTCGACGACGGCGCGTTCCCCGGCGAGACCGCCATCCCGATGCAGTGTTACCACTGCGAGAACGCCCCCTGCGTGTCGGTCTGTCCGACCGACGCGCTCCAGAAGAACGACGACGACTTCGTGCAGGTCAGCGAGGACCTCTGCGTCGGCTGTCAGTACTGCCTGTCGGCGTGTCCGTTCGGCGCCCCGCAGTTCCCCGACGAAGACGACGGCGGGAACGCGGTCGTCGGCACCGGCGGCATCATGGACAAGTGTACGATGTGCGAGGAGCGCCAGAACGTCGGGAAGGGCCCGGCGTGCGCCGAAGAGTGCGCGACCGACGCCATCCTCGTCGGCCAGCCCGGTCAGATTGCCGACGAACTCGACAAGCGCGACCGTGACCCCTTCTTCAACGACGAAGCCATGGGGGTCATCTTCGGCGAGGACGCGGAGGTGTTCAACTGATGGCTCGCAGCGACGACGCACGCGGCATGTCGGAGGCGCTCTCCATCGCGGTCAGCGCCGTCGTCGGTATCGTCGTCGCAGTCGCCTCCGTCTGGTACGTCAGCGGCCCCTTCGACGCGAGCTTCGAGACGCTGTACCGCGTCAACCCGACCGTCGAAGGCGGTGGCGTCGGCACCGACTACGTCGCCGGCAACACCGACCCGCTGCTCGACGCGCTCATCGTCGTCATCCATGCGGTCGACGTGCTGATGGGCGTGTTCATCCTCGTGCTCGTGTTCGTGCACTGGGGCGCGTTCCGCCGCCTCGGCGCGCGGATGCGCGACCACGACGAACCCGCGGAGGTCGCCACGGACGGCGGCCGCGACGCGGACAGCGGAGGTGAGAGCGCGTGACGAACATGGACCACGGGAAGTTCACGCGCGTCACGACGTACTTCCACTCGCTGCTCGCGCTGGACGTCTTCCTGTTGTTCTTCACGGGCTACTCCGTGATGTTCAACGACGAACTCTGGTGGATGGTGGAGTTCATGGGCGGCAACGCGGGCGTGCTCGCGCTCCACCGCATCGCCGGCTTCGGCCTCATCGTGCTCACCGTCTTCTGGGTGACACTGATGCTCATCGGGCCGGGACGGCGCAAGAACTTCAAGGCGGTACTCCCGACGCCGACGGACGCGAAGGCGTTCATCCAGGACGTGCAGTTCGTCCTCGGGCGTGCCGACGAACGCCACCCGAACGCGCGCCAGTTCGCGGGCTACTCCTCTGACGAGGTCCCGCTGCTGTCGTACGTCGGGAAGGGCGTCGTCTGGATCTTCACGGTCGAGCTCGTCCTCCTGATGATTTCCGGGCTGCTCATCTGGAGCAAGGTCGGGCTCGCGCAGTTCTTCCAGTCGAAGGCCACCGCGACCGCGTTCGTCACCTTCCACGGCCTGCTCGGAGTCGTGATGGTGATGGGTATCATGTTCCACATCTACGAGCACGGGTTCCATCCCGCGTTCTACCCCGTGGAGATGAAGGCGTTCGTGCCGAAGTCGATGATGCCCCACGAGGAACACGAGGACCACGAGGGCACCGGCATCGAGCTGCTCTCGCTGCGCCCCACGTGGAAGTGGGCCGTGAACCTCGCCGGCGCTGCCGTCGTCATCGGCATCGTCAGCATGCTCTTCGCGAGCATCTTCGACTCCGGCTACCCGATACCCGCCGGGCTGACCCCCGGCGGCGGGCCGACGAGCGTCCTGCTCACAATCGGCGTCAACATCGGGATGTTCGTGCTGCTGCTGGGCGTCGTGCTCTCGACGTACGGCAACGTCCTGCGCGCTCGCTACGAGCAGCAGGTCGCCGGCGACGAACACGACTCCGAGCCCGAGGCGGCCGCAGACGGCGGCCAGCCCCGCGACGACGAGTAACCACACCACGACTCCGTTTTTTCGCCGTCAGCCGGTTCGTTTAAGGGACTCGTCGTGTTAGCCGATATCATGGCTGGTGTACTCGACCTCGTGTACGTCGCGCTCGCACTGCTCGTCTCCGTCGGCGGCGTGTTCACCGTCTGGTGGATCGGTCGCGACCTCGACGACGAAATCGACCCGACCTCGGACCTGCTGCGCGCGGTCGCGGTGTCGGCGTTCCTCGTGCTGCTCGCGTGGCCGTTGCTGGGCTGAATCGCGCGCCAAAAAATCCGTTTTTCGTAGTCGTTACGCCGTCAGCAGCTCCGCGGACTCCTCGGAGAGTTCGACAGTGACGTCCTGGCGGGTCTGCTGGCTAATCTGGTCGATGTTCCGCGTGAGCACGTCCAGAATGTCCTCGGGTTCCGGGTAGACGAGCATGTTCCCCTCGTCGTCCTCCATCACGAGCTGGGTGTCCGCGAGGTTCACCTGGTCGTGGTCGAGGTTCGCGACGATGGCGGGGAGTTCCTCGGCGCCGCCGGGGTCGCCCTCCTCGACCATCGTCACGTACAGCGCGTCTAGGCCGATGAGGTCCTTGTACTCGCGGACGCGGCGCGCAATCTCCACCATGTCCTTCGTGACGGCAGTCTTCTCTGGGTTGCCGTGTTCGCCCTCGTAGCAGTGTTTGCACACCCGCAGTTCGATACGCATAGACGACCGAAGGTGCGACGGCCGCTTGAACCTTCGGCTGTGCGGGCGATTTTCCGTCTCTCGGGCGACGGAAGATTAACCACCCGTGGAGCCGAACGGTGGGGTATGCCCGCCGAATCGCTCGCGAGCTATCTGCGCGAGCTCGACGCCGGTGACCTCAGGTCGGCCGTCCACTACGAAGGCGACGACTACGAGACCGTCTACCAGCGCGAGGACCTCTCCGAGGAGTACACCGAGGCGGAGTTCGAGGAAATCGCGAAGAACTTCGTGCTGAAGGGGTTCGACGACCCACTCGAACAGCCGGAGTTCGCGCGCTTCGGCCACCTCGACGCGACCGTCCGGTGGTTCCACGAGGTCGTCGTCGTCCAGATACCCCTCGACGAGTGGTCGGGCGTCATCGTCGCGTTCGACCGCGAGAGCATCGAGGACACGGGGACGCTCGTCGACGCCCTCCTGGAGTACGTCGAGGAGAACTTCGCCGAGCACGGCGACGTCGCCGAAGACCCGGACGAGCTCGCCGGCGAGTTCGACTAGTAGGACACCCACTCGGTCGGCGACTCGCCGAGGCCGACCACGCGGAGTTCGCGGCCGTCTTCTTCGCTGCGCGTCTGAATCATGCCGTCGTACAGCGGCGCGAGCGTGTCGAAGCTCTCGCGGTTGCTGGTGTCGAGGACGCCGAGTCCGAGCCAGCCCAGCCGCTCGATGTGGCCGACGAAGACGTGCAGAAACCGGTAGACGCGGCGCACGTCGGCGTACATCAGCATCGTCGAGATAGTGGAGATGTCCAGCCGTGCCCGGTCGCACTCGCGTTCGAGGCGCTGGAAGATACCGCCCAGCCGGATGCCCATGTCCGTGATGTCGCCCGGCGAGGAGACGTACTTCACGAGGTCCTGGTCGCGGACCGACTCGCCGCGCTGGCGCGTCACGCAGTCGACGATGCCGGCGCGGCCGTTCTTCACTTGCTCCCAGACGTGTGGCGCGCGCTTCCGGATGGTCTTCGTGCTGTCGTGCGCGCCGACGACGATACCGCCATCGTCGCGCTCGCAGCCGTCGTCGACCAGCGAGAGCGCGAGCTCGCGTTTCCCCGTCAGCGGCGGCCCGCCGACGAGGAGGTTCGAACCCTCGGGAATTTCCTCCACGGGGAGGAACTCAGCGACGTCGTAGCCCATTACGTCGTACTGTTAGCCGCACCGGGATAGGGTTTGTTCCCGACGTGTGACTCGTTTGTCTGTTCTGTGGTCATTCGCGTTCCGCGCGCAGTTCCTCGACGAGGCCGCGAGCGGCTTCCCGGACGGCTTCGTCGCTGGACTGGCTGGGCTCCCAGCCGAGCGCGGAGAGCTTCTCGATGGAGAGGCGCATCTTCGGGACGTCGCCGGTCCAGCCGCGGTCGCCGCCGGTGTACTCGTAGTCGGGTTCGACGTCGAGCTCGTCGGCGACGATGTCCGCGATGCGGTTGACGGAGGTGGTGGTGCGCGTGCCGAGGTTGTAGACGTTGTAGTCGTCGTCCGCGTGCTCGACGACGTGGGTCATGGCGTCGACGCACTCCTCGACGTGCAGGTAGGACTTCTCCTGGCGGCCGTCCCCCAGAATCTCCAGCGTCTCCGGGTCCGCCAGGAGTTTCTCGATGAAGTCCGGGACGACGTTGCCGCGCTGGCGCGGCCCGACGATGTTCGCGAACCGGTACACCCACGACTGGATGCCGTAGGAGTTGGCGTACGTCGAAATCAGCCCCTCGTCGGCGAGCTTGCTCGCGCCGTACACCGAGATGGGTTCGAGGGGCGCGTAGTCCTCTGGCGTGGGCATCGGCGCTTCGCCGTACACCGTCGACGAGGAGGTGAACGCGAGCTTGTCGACGCCGACCTCGTGCATGCGTTCGAGGACGTTGTACGTCATCTCCGTGTTCTCCTCGAACAGCTGGCGGGGTTCGCCGTAGTTCGTGTCCGTGTACGCCGCGAAGTGGAAGACGATGTCCACGTCCGCCGTAATCACGTCGTTCACGTCGTCGGGGTCGCGCACGTCGGCTTTCGCGAACTCCACGTCGTCCGGGACGCGGTCCCGCGTGCCCTTCGAGAGGTCGTCCACCGCGAGCACGTCGTTGTCGGCCGCGAGGTCCGCGGCGAGGTGAGAGCCGACGAGTCCGGCGGCACCCGTCACGACGACGCGCTTGCCTGTGAGGTCCATACCCGACGACACCGGACCGTCGGTCAAGAGCGTTCCGATGGGTGACACGCAGCGTCGCTCAGTCGAGGTGTGCAGGCGGCTCCGGGAGGGCGTCGAGGTGGTCGCGGTCGTGCGAGAGGAAGACGTCGGCGTCCCAGCGCTGCGCGTCGTTCCGGAGGCGGCGCGTGGTCGCGATGGCGGTCTCGGTGTCCCACGCGAACGACGGCTGTCGGTCGGCCTCGTAGGCGGTTTCGAGGAACGCCACGTCGCCGCCGAGCACGACCGTCCCCTCGTTCTCGAGGTCGACCTTCACGGACTGGTGGCCGGCGGTGTGGCCGGGCGTCGGGACGCACTCGATTGCGCCGTCGCCGAACACGTCGTAGCGCCCCTCGACTGGCGTCACGTCGAACTCCGGGGAGCGCAGCACGCCGAAGTCCCCCTCCAGGTAGAGGTCGCGCTGGAACGGGTCCGCGGGCCACCACGCGTACTCCAACTCGGCCTGCTGGACGACGATTTCGGCGTCCGCGAACGACTTCACGTCGCCCGCGTGGTCGAGGTGGAGGTGCGTGAGTACGACCACGTCGACGTCCTCGGGACTGTAGCCGACTTCCGTGAGCAGCGCGGACGCGCGGCGGCCGGCGTTCGTCTCGATGGCCGCGGCGTGGTCGGCGGCCTGCGGTGCGCCGTAGTTGCCGTAGTTCTCGGGGTCCGCGACCATCGCCGGGTCGACGCCGGTGTCCACGAGCACCGTCCCCTCGGGGTGGTCGACGAGGTAACACGGGCACGGCGAGGCGTACGTCTCGCCGGGCTGCTCGCCGCGGACCATCGAGCTGTACTCGTAGTCCCAGTCGGCTGTATCGAACGCGTAGAGCTTCGACGCGGGCATGCTCGTGGCTGCGCCCGGCTCCCTCCTAAGCGTGGTTGCCGAGCCCCGGCAACGAGCGCGGCCGCGGAGAGACTTTTGAACGTGTGGCCCTTCGAGTCGAACATGGATTCTCCCTTCGACGTGCTGGGGGTCGACGAGGACGCCAGCGAGGGGGAAATCGAGCACGCGTACCGCGAGCGCGTCAAGGAAGCCCACCCCGACCAGGGCGGCTCTGCGGCGGAGTTCCAGTTGGTGCGCGCGGCCTACGAGAAGGTCACCAGCGAGGACGCCGACGACGGCACTGACATCGCGACGGAAGCCGGCTTCGGCGACGAGTCACCGACCGACTACGGCGTCGACCCCGAACGCGACTTCCGGCCGTGGGAGGAGACCCACGTCGAGTACCTGAACTACGCCGTGCTGGACGACTACGGCTGGTCGCTCGGCGACGACGACCTCTTCGAGCGCGCCGCCGACGCCGGCCTCGACCCCGTCAACCACGGCGAATTCGACGTCGCGCCCGGCGAGTCGCTCCTGGAAGCCGCCGAGGACCGCGGGTTCGCGTGGCCGTACGCCTGCCGTGGCGGCGCGTGCGCGAACTGCGCGGTCGTGGTCGTCGACGGCGACCTCTCCCAGCCCACCGACCACATTCTCTCCCCGGAGCTGGTCGACCGCGACATCCGGCTGTCCTGCAACGGCGTCCCCACCACCGAGGACCTCCGCGTCGTCTACAACGTCAAACACCTCTCGGAACTGGAGGACCTCCGGCTGCCGCCGTACCCCTTCGAACTCGCGCACGCCGACGACTGACCGCGCGAGTCGAAACGCGTACCCCGGCGGGACGATTCTGCGGACGTATGCAGGGATACCCCGAGGTCACGGTGCTCCGGTACGGCCACCGGCCGGGCCGGGACGACCGGATGACGACGCACGTCGGCCTGACGGCGCGCGCGCTCGGCGCGGACCGCGTCGTCTTCCCCGGGAACGCCGGGCAGTCCGAGCAGACGGTCGCGGACATCACCGAGCGGTTCGGCGGCCCCTTCGACGTCGAACTCACGGACGAACTGGACGCGTTCATCCGCGACTGGGACGGCTTCATCGTCCACCTCACGATGTACGGCGAGCGCCTCCAGGACGTCGAGAGCGAGATTCGACGCATCCACGACGACCAGCGACAACCACTCCTGGTGGTCGTCGGCGGCGAGAAAGTCTCCTTCGAGGTGTACGAGGAAGCCGACTTCAACGTCGGCGTCACGAACCAGCCCCACTCGGAGGTGGCGGGCCTGGCGGTGTTCCTCGACCACCTCTTCGACGGCGCGGAACTCGACCAGGAGTACGAGAACGCCGAGCAGCGCGTGATTCCGCAGGCGCTGGGCAAGCGCGTCGAGGAAGTCGACGAGGAGTGACGCCACAATACTGCCAGTAGGCGAAAGTTTCTCCTTCCGGGTCGTCGCCGTACGAGTATGAGTGTCAGCGGAGGGATTTCGCGGGTGGCACAGGTCGCGAGCAAGTACTTCGTCGTCTGGGTGATAGCGGCGGCGGGCCTCGCGCTCGCCTATCCGGACGCGTTCGTCCCGGTACTGAACTACGTCAACCCCCTCTTGGGCATCATCATGCTCGGGATGGGGCTGACGCTCCAGCCCGCGGACTTCAAACGCCTCGTCGAGCGCCCCGTCGACGTGGGCATCGGCGCGGTGACGCAGTGGCTCGTGATGCCGCTGGCGGCGTACGCGCTCTACCTCCTCTTCGACCTGCCGGACGCCATCGGCGTCGGCCTCATCCTCGTCGGCGCCGCACCCGGTGGTACTGCGTCGAACGTGATGTCGTACCTCGGCCGCGGCGACGTCGCGCTGTCGGTCGCCATCACGACGGTGACGACGCTCGCCGCGCCCATCGTGATGCCCGCGTGGACGCTGTTCATCCTCGGGGAGGCCATCGACGTGACGTTCATGGAGATGTTCACGAGCATCGTCCAAATCGTCATCATCCCGGTCGTGCTCGGCTTCGGGATTCGGTACGTCCTCGACCGCTACTCGCCGAAGGCGGCCGAGGTCGGTGTCGACGTCTTCCCCGTGATTAGCGTCGTCGCCATCGTCGCTATCGTCGCGGGTGTCGTCGGCGCGAACGTCGACAATATCCTCACCGCGGGTGTGCTCGTGCTGGCGGCGGTCGTTCTCCACAACGGTATCGGGCTCGGTGCGGGCTACGGCGTCGGTCGGCTGTTCGGCATGACGGAGGACCGCGTGCGGACGACCACTTTCGAGGTCGGCCTCCAGAACAGCGGGCTCGCGGTCGCGCTCGCGGCGTCGCTGTTCGACCCGGCGGCCGCGCTCATCCCCGCGCTGTTCAGCGTCTGGCACAACGTCAGCGGCCCCGCGCTGGCGAGCTACTTCACGTGGCGCGACGACCAGACCGCGGACGCCGCTGGGGCGACCGCGGACTGACGGTCCGCGCCCGTCAGACGGGGGAGTGACAAGACTTAATGCCGGCGCGGACCCCTTTTTGACGTAATGGCTTTTGAGGAGCTACTCGACGACCCCGTGGTTCAGAAGTACCTCCACGAGTTGGTCGGGCCGAAGGGGATGCCGGTGGCGGTGTCCCCGCCGGACGGCGAAGTAACCGACGAGGAGCTCGCCGAGCGGCTCGGGCTCGAACTGAACGACGTGCGCCGAGCGCTGTTCATCCTCTACGAGAACGACCTCGCGACCTACCGTCGCGTCCGCGACGAGGACTCGGGGTGGCTCACGTACCTCTGGACGTTCGAGTACGACAACGTCCCGGAGAACCTCCGCGAGGAGATGGACCGCCTGCTGGAGGCGCTCGTCGACCGCCGCGAGTACGAACTAGCGAACGAGTTCTACCTCTGTGAGGTGTGCTCGATTCGCTTCGAATTCGGGGAGGCGATGGACCTCGGCTTCGAGTGCCCCGAGTGCGGGTCACCCGTCGAAGCGATGGAGAACACCGACCTCGTGGAAGCGATGGACGAGCGCATCGAGAATCTCCGCGCGGAACTCGGAGTGAGGGCCTGATGGTCGTCCTCGCAACCAAACTGTACGTGGAGGGCGACGCCCGCGAGCGCTCGCTGGACAGCCTCCGGTCGCAAGTAGAGAACGACGTCGGTGAACTCGACGTCGAGTACGACGTCGGCGTGCGCCACGACGACTTCCCGACGGTGACCCTCGAGGGTCCCGACGAGGTGGCCGCGCGGAACGTCCTCGCGGAGACGTGGGGCGAAATCACCGAGGGCTTCGAGGAAGGCGAGACGTACGTCGGCACGCTCGAATCCTGGGACGACGAGGGATTCGTGCTCGACGCGGGCGAGGACGTCCGCGTGCCCACCGACGAACTCGGCCTCGGGCCGGGGACGGCCACCCAGATTCGCGAGCGCTTCGGGCTCGTGCAGCACGTGCCGCTGCGGTTCACGTACGGCGAGCCGGCCGAACTCGCGGAGGTCGAGCGCGACCGCCTCTACGAGTGGACGCGCGGCACCGGCCGCCTGAACGTCAACAGCGCGACTCGCGGCGAGGTCCGCGCGACGGTCAACCGCGCCGGCCACGCCCAGGACATCGTCACCGTCGAACGCCTCGGTCTGCTCGAACAGAGCATCGTCTGCCGCGAGGGCACGGACCCGCCCGGCCTGCTCGCGGCCATCGGGGAGTACCTCCCCTCGGAGCTGCTCGCGGTCGTTCCATGAGCAGGGCCAGGGTGGCGCTCGGGCTGCTCGCGCTCGTCGCACTCGCCGGCTGCGCCGGCACCGGTCTCGGCGGCGCACCCGCGCCTAGCGACGAGCAACTCGCGGAGAACGCGACCTACGACTGGGACCGCGACGCCGACGTCACGCTCAACGTCACCGGCGAACAGTACAAGACCGTCGCCGACGTGAACGGCACCGAGCGCGTGCGCCTCGCCTCGACGAGCGGGTTCGGCGGCCGGAACCCCGTGTTAATTTCGGCGGTGCAGTTCCGCTACGAGAACGGCACCGTCGTCGGCGCGGACGCCATCGACGTCTCCACGCGCGACCAGCGCACGGTAGTCGACCTGCCCGCGGCGAACGGCACGTTCGCGTACACCGGGTCGGCCGGCACGCGCTCGGTGAACGCGCCCCTCGACTTCGAGGGCTCGCACGAGGTCGTGTTGCCGCCGGGGATGCGCGTGTCGTTCCCCATCTTCGGTGACGTCTCGCCGGGCGGCTACGAGAAGTCCATCGAAGACAACCACGTCCACCTGCGCTGGGAGTCCCTAGACAGCGCCACTGTCAGCGCCGAGTACTACCTCGACCGCGACCTCTACATCTTCGGCGGCATCGTCGGCGTGCTGGCGGTCGTCGCGGTCGGCGGCGTCGTCTACTACCGGCTGCGCATCCGCCGGCTGGAGCGCGAACGCGAGCAGTCTGGCCTCGACTACGAGCAGTAGCCCGCGGGGACGTGACTTTTCACCCTCCACTGTATACGAGTGGCCATGCAGGTTGCGGTGGTCACAGTCGGTGACGAACTCCTCGTCGGCGACACCGAGAACACGAACGCGTCGTGGCTGGGCGCACGCCTCACCGAGCGGGGCGCGACCGTCGAGCGCGTCGTGGTGGTGCCCGACGAGCGCGACGCCATCGCCAGCGAAGTCGGGTCGCTGGCGGACCGCTACGACGCGGTCGTCGTCACGGGCGGCGTCGGCCCGACCCACGACGACGTGACGATGGACGGCGTCGCGGCCGCCTTCGACCGCGAGATGGTCGAGCACGCGGACGCAGTCTCGTACTTCCAGACACACGACACCTACCAATTCGCCGACCTCACGGACGGCACCGCGGCGCTCCCCGAGAACGCGCGCCTCCTCGAGAACGAAGTGGGCGTCGCGCCGGGCGCGGTCGTGGAGAACGCGTACGTGTTCCCGGGCGTCCCCGCCGAGATGAAGGCGATGTTCGAGTCCGTCGCCGACGAATTCACCGGGACGACCAACCACGTCGAGTTCGTCCACGTGGACGCCCCGGAGAGTTCGCTGGTGACACCACTAGAAGAGTTACAGGCGGAGTTCGGCGTCACCGTCGGGAGCTACCCCGGCGACGGCGTGCGCGTGAAGATTCAACACGAGAACGAACAGACGGTCCACGACGCAGCCGCGTGGCTGCGCGAACGCGTCTAGCGGTAGAGGTACGCGGTCCACGCGACCGCGAGGACGAGGCCGAGTATCGTCACGGCCCAGCCGACGGAGTTTATCGGGAGTGCAGTGCCATCGGTCGCAGCCAGCAGGAAGCTCATGGCCGGTAGTTCCCGCCGCCCGGTCTTAATTCTTGGTTCACTCGGTCGCGTCGTGCACGACGTCGACGACGTCCCGCCCAGTGTAGTCGCCGCTGGCGTCGAGGGAGACGAGGTAGCCCGAGCGGTCGTCGGTCGGCACGTGCACGACCACGCCGTCCTCGAAGAGGCGGACGGTCGCGTGGAGGTCGCCGAGGTCGTACAGCGACTCCTGGCGGGGCGAAGCGAGCACGTCCAAGACGAGGTCGTCGGCGATGTCGTCGATGGACGCGTCGGCGTACCCTTCGCGGACGTCTTCGCGCATGTACTCGATGTGCCAGTCGGACCCCTCGTGGAAGCCGACGACGCGGAGCGCGTCGCCAACGGTGTCGCGGAGGGCTTCGGCGATGTCGGCGTCGGGAGTCGGCATCGTCGTACGCACGTCACGCCACGACTGTGATACTTTCGAACGACCGACCGGTCGGCTTTTCGGCGCGAATACCCTAGGCAGAGTATGCGAACTGTCGGCGTCGTCGTGAACCCCATCGCCGGGATGGGCGGTCGCGTCGGCCTGAAGGGGACGGACGGGAACGTCGAGGCGGCCCGCGAGCGCGGCGCAGAGCAGCGCGCGCCGGACCGGGCACGCGACGCCCTCGTGGCGCTCCGCGAGCGCGCACCCGACACCGAGATTTTGGCGTACGGCGGCGAGATGGGTGCCGAGGAGGCGCGCGAGGCGGGCTTCGACCCCGAGGTCGTCGGCGAGCCCGACAGCGACGAGACAGCCGCTGCGGACACGAAGGACGCGGTGCGCGCGTTCGTCGACCGCGGCGTCGACCTGATTCTGTTCGTCGGCGGCGACGGCACCGCGACCGACGTCGCGACCGAGCTCGACGAGGTGGACAGCGACGTGCCTGTGCTGGGCGTACCTGCGGGCGTGAAGGTGTACTCGTCGGTGTTCGCGGTGCGCCCGGAGGCAGCGGGCCGGGTCGCCGCGACGTTCGAGGACACCGAGAGCCGGGAAGTCAACGACATCGACGAAGAAGCGTACCGCGGCGGCGAGGTGCGTACGCGTCTCCGGGGCGTCGTCGAGGTGCCCGTGGCGGAGGACCTCCAGTCCGCCAAGCAGGTGCACGCGGGGAGCACGGAAGCGCTCGCGGAAGCGGTCGCCGAGGAAGTCGAACTCGGCGTGACGTACGTACTCGGGCCCGGTGGGACGCTCGGCGACGTGGCGGACGCGCTCGGCGTCGACGGGTCGCCGCTGGGCGTCGACGTCTACCGGGACGGCGAGCTCGTCGTCCGCGACGGCAGCGAGGCCGAGATTCTGGACACGCTCGGCGACGAGAACGTGATTTTCGTCTCCCCCATCGGCGGCCAGGGGTTCGTCTTCGGCCGGGGGAACCACCAGATTTCGCCCGCGGTCGTCGAACAGAGCGAGGTGCGCGTGCTCGCGTCGCCACGGAAACTCGACGAGACGGGCGTACTCCGCGTGGACACCGGCGACGAGGCCGTCGACGAGTCGCTGCGTGGCTGGACGAAAGTCCGGACTGGGCGCTTCGAGCGACGCATGATGAAAGTGGTGTAGCCGCGCGGCAAAAGCAGGAAGAGACGGAGGGAGCCGCGTTACTCGTCGTCTTTCATCGACTGGAGCTGGTCGATGAGTTCGTCGCTGTCGGCGTCGGTGTCGAAGTTGACGCTGCCGTCGTGGTCGTTCTCGTGGACGTTGACTGCGCCGTCTTCGTCGATGTCCGTATTCTGGTTCTCCTGCTCGGACTCGTCGTAGCTACCAAAACCCATGACTACTCCCAGGGGCGGGACAGCCAAAAGGGTCCCGGAATTCGGGGGGACATTTCCGCGCGTCTGCCCACACCTTAAGGCAAGTATAAGGTTAGAGGGATAAGACTAAGGTCGTTCCAGTGCGTTCCAGACGTATGGAAACCCGGAAAGTCCAACGGCTGGGGCCGTCTACGCTGGCGATGACGCTCCCCGCGGAGTGGGCGCGCAATCAGGACGTCGAGAAGGGCGACGAGGTCACCGTCCGCGAGAGCGGGAAGGGCTCGCTGACGGTCACGCCCGAGTCCGCGCACGGCGAGGAGACCGAGGCGACGATTCACGCCGAGAACTTCGACGCGGACGCCGTCGAACGCGCCATCGTCGGCCAGTACGTCCTCGGCCGCCGCATCATCCACGTCGAGAGCGAGGACGCCCTCGACTCCGAACACATCAACGCCGTCTACAAGGCCGAGACCCAGCTCATGGGCCTCGGCGTCGTCGAGGAGACGCCCGAACGCATCACCATCCGGTGCTCGGTCGACCCCGAGGACTTCGACCTCGACAACCTCCTCGAACGCCTGGAGAGCACTGGCTCGACGATGCGCGAGGAGGCCGTGAAGGCGCTCGCACACGGCAGCCCGGACATGGCCCAGCGCGCGCTCAACCGCGAGCGCCAGGCGAACAAGATTTTCGTCCTGTTGCTCCGGCTCATCTTCACCGCCTACCAGAACCCGAACCTCGCGCGCGCCGTCGGCCTCGACGACGGCTTCCCGCTCATCGGCTACCGGTCGGTCGCGAAGAACTTAGAGCTCACCGCGGACAACGCCGAGGACATCGCGGAAATCGTGCTCGAAACCGAGGGCCACACCCTCGACGTCGAGCAGTCCACGATGCGGCGCATCCGGGAATTCACCGACCAGGTCGACGAAATCACGGCTGCCGCCGTCGAAGCCGTCGTCACCCGCGACTACGACGCGACCGTCGAGGTCCGCGAACTGTTCGCGGAATTGGGCGACCGCGAGGGCGACATTCTCGACGACCTCCCGGAGATGGACAACGAGGACATCCTCGAAGTCCGAGAAGTGCTCGTGAGCCTCCAGCACACCGCCGAGTACGCGATGCGCAACGCCGAAATCGCGGCGAACCTCGCGCTCAACGAGCAGTCCAGCCACACCACCATCAGCTAGTCTCCGTTTTCTCACCCCGCAGCGGGTTGCGTGACGCCAGCGTACACGGGAACGCCGGGTGTTCGGCGAAGTGCCGCACGAGCATGTGGCGACGCGACCCCGTGAAGCCGGCCGCGGAGAGGTTCTCCGCGCCGAAGGTTTCGGGGAGCCGGTCGAATAGCCGGCGGACCGCCGCGAAACTGTCGAAGACCGCGGAGTTGCCCGTCGACTCCGCGCCGCGGCGTTCGACGACGTAGCTGCCGTCCTCGCGGTGCTCGGCGGCAGTGCGGAAGAATTCTTCGCGACTCGTCAGCGCGTCACCGACGGCGTCCCGGAGTTCGGCGGCGTGCTCGCGGGAGAGTTCGATGGTTTCGCCGTCGACGGTGACGCGGATATCGCCGCCGTCTGGCTCGACGGCGATGGACTGTTCACAGTCGGAGAACGCGACCAGGAGCCTGGGTACTCCGGTTCATGTGTGCTGAAAGTGAAGCATCGCGTAAAAATCTATCCCCGGCGCGGGGCAGTGCCACGAAGCCTAGTCAGGCTGGCTGCGAACCGCGCGCGAGCAAGCCGTCCTCGGTCGTCGTCCCGTCACCGCTGGTGGTCGTGCTGTCGTCCGTGGTCGTTCCGTCGGTTGTCGTGCTGTCCGACGTAGTCCCGCTGCTCGAGGTCGTGCCGTCGCTGGTGGTAGTCGTGCCGTCGCTGGTGGTAGTCGTGCCGTCGGCGGTCGTCGTAGTCGTCTCGTTGTCGCTCACCTCGCCACCGGCATCACTGCCCGAGTCGCCCTTGTTCCCGAACATGTCGGTCTCGATGGTCTGCGTGTACGTCAGTTCGTCCAGCGGCACGCGAATCGTCTCCGAGGAGCCCGGCGGCTCGATTTCCGCGTAGAAGTCGATGCGGAGCTCGGTCGTCTGGTTGTTCTCGACGTGGGTCACCCACCACTCGTCGAGATTCTCGTTGTCGATGACCGTCGGCGTCTCCACCACGCGGGAACTCTTCCCGGGGATGGTCTGCCCGTTCTCGGTCTCGCCCGCGCCGACCGGCACGCCGTTCATCGTGATGTTGTAGCCGACGTTCGAGACGACGACCGGCGACGTCTTCGGGTTGTAGACGCCGAATTCCAGGTCGATGGGCGTCTCCGCGTCGGTGACGTTGCCCCAGGAGGCGTTCGTCCGCTCGATGACGAGCACGGGGTCCTCGACGAGCGGCATCTCGGCGTTCACCGGGCGGTCCTCGCTGGAGTTGAACTGGCCGAGCAGGTCCGTCTCGATGGTCTCGGCGGCCGGCTGGAACGACGCCGACTGGCCGACGAACCCGGGCTGAACAGTCGCGGACACGGTGAGGCTCGTCTGCTCGCCGCCCCGGACGTGGCTCACCCACCACGCGGGGATGCGCTCGTTGTGGAGTTGCGTCGTCAGATTCACCGTCGAGTTCCCGGTGCCGATGCCGACGCCGTGTTTGTCCCCGCTGGCCATCCGGATATCGTTCATCGCCACCGTGTAGTTCACGCTGGTGTCACCGAGCCGAACGCCGACCGGGTTCGGGTTGTGTATCACGAGGTCGGTCTCGATTTCGGTGTAGGTGTCGTTGACCTCACCGAATTCGTTGTCGACCTGTTCGACGGTCGGCACGCCGAGGAAGCCGGCGAAGAAGGCGCCACCGGCGACCAGTCCGAGGCCGGCGACGACCGTGATAGCGACCCGTATCGTGCTCCCGAACAGCAGCGCGCGGACGTCCATGCTCGATTCGGGGTGCTTGCACAGTGAAAGTCTGTCGGCCTCCGCGGTCGCACCGAGTAGAACCAGTTAAGGGATACCACACGCAACGCCCTGCCATGACGACTGGGTCCACGCAGGAAACGGACATGGGCGTCGGCGTCGGCCTCGCGTTCGGCCTGCTCGCCGTCGCCGCGGCCGCGTACACGTTCGTCGCGCCCGGACAGTTCCAAACCGCACTCGGCTTCGCCGGCGCCGTCACGCTGTCGGCGCTGTGCGTCGCCGCCCTCCACGTGTGGGGGTAGCAAAAGCGATAAACCGCCTTCGGCCGTAGTTGTCAGGTAATGACCGACGAATACACCGACGAGGAACGCCGGATTCTGGAGTTCCTCCACGAGAGCGTCGAGAAGGGCGAGCGGTACTTCCGCTCGAAGAACATCGCGAACCACCTCGGCCTCTCCTCGAAGCAGGTCGGTGTGCGGCTCCCCGAACTCGCGGAGAAGACCGAGGACGTCGACATCGAGAAGTGGAGTCGCTCGAAGTCGACGACGTGGCGCGTCGAACCCGCGTAATCGGCGGCTTTTTGCTGGCGGGCGGAAAAGTCCGCGTATGACAGTTCGGGTCGAGCGCACGTTCGAGGTGTCGGTATCGCCCGAAGACGTGTGGGCGTTCATCGCCGACCCCGAGAAGCGCGCGGGCGCAATCAGCGTCGTGGACAGCTACGAGCACGAGGGCGACACGACGACGTGGCACGTCCGCCTCCCGATTCCGGTCGTCCGGAGCACGATTCCCGTGGAGACGCGGGACGTCGAGACGGAACCCCCGCGGTACGTGAAGTTCGTTGGGAAGTCCCGAATTTTCGACGTCACGGGCGAGCACGAGGTCGAAGCCGCGAACGGCGGCTCCCGCGTGACCAACCGGTTCGTCGTCGACGGCAAAGTCCCGGGCGTGGAGAAGTTCTTCGAGCGCAACCTGGACGACGAACTCGACGGCCTCCAGAGCGCGCTGGAGGCGGAGGCCTGAGATGCGCGTCGCACTCGCCCAGATCGACGTCGAGGGCGCTGCCGTCGACGCGAACGTCGAGCGCGCCGTCGCAGCCATCCGAGAAGCCGCCAGCGAGGGCGCGGACCTCGTCTGCCTGCCGGAGCTGTTCAACGTCGGCTTCTTCGCGTTCGACGCCTACCAGCGCGAGGCCGAACCGCTGGACGGCCCCTCCCTCTCCGCGGTCCGCGAGGCGGCCGTCGAGGCGGACGTCGCTCTGCTCGCGGGGAGCATCGTCGAGGAGTTGAGCGAAACCGAAGGTGGCCCCGACGAGGACGGCCTCTCGAACACGAGTGTGCTCTTCGACAGCGATGGCGAGCGCCTGCTCGCGTACCGGAAACACCACCTCTTCGGCTACGAGTCCGCGGAAGCCCAACTGCTGACGCCCGGTGAGCGGGTTCCGACCGCCAAAATCGGCGGGTTCACGGCTGCGGTCACGACGTGCTACGACCTCCGGTTCCCGGAACTCTACCGGGAGCTGGTCGCCGACGGCGTCGACCTCCTGCTCGTGCCGTCGGCGTGGCCGTACCCGCGCGTCGAACACTGGAAGCTCCTGCCGCAGGCACGCGCCGTCGAGAACCTCGCGTACGTCGCCGCCGTCAACGGCAGCGGTCAATTCGACGAGGCGGAACTGCTCGGCCGCTCGACGGTGTACGACCCCTGGGGAACCCCAGTCGCGAGCACGAGCGACCAGCCCAGCATCGTCTACGCCGACCTCGACCCCGAGCGCGTCGCGACCGTCCGCGAGGAGTTCCCCGCACTCGACGACCGCCGGCACTGACGCGCCGATACCCGCGATACGTGAATTTAAGTGTCGTCGCGCGCTACTCCGTGTTGCCGGTAGTCGACGCTTTTCTCGTCGAACCGGCAAGAACCTCGCGTCCACGTCCGCTCCGCGTCCGCCGACGCGGCCGTGTCCCGGCCCACGGCCGCAGTCCGCGGGAAGTCAACCGCCACCCCTTCCGCCTTCCTCTCTCACGCGCCCCTGAGTCGTGGCTGTCGTCGTAGCTCGAAGAAAAAGCCGCGACGGGCTGCTCAGTCCTCTTCCGTCTTAATGTCCGCAGAGAGACCCTGCAGCCACCAAGCCCTCACGCCTCACTTCGTTCGGCGTTCGCCCTTGGAGATTCCACCAGGGCCGCTACCGGCTGCTCAGTCGTCCTCGGTCTTGATGTCCGCACTCAGCCCTTGGGCCATCTCGATTTCTTTGCTGTTGTTGAGCGTCCACGCGGTGCGCTCGGTGACGGCTTCGATGACCTCGCGAGCGCTCGGGTAGCCGTTACCGGACTTCTTGACGCCGCCGAACGGCAGTTGGACCTCCGCGCCGATGCACGGGAGGTTCCCGTACGCGAGGCCGACTTCGGCGTGGTCGCGGTAGTAGTTGATTTGGCGGTAGTCCTCGCTGATGACCGCGCCAGCGAGTCCGTAGGGCGTGTCGTTGTGGATGTCGACCGCGTGCTCGATGTCCCCGGAGTACTCCACGAGCGCGACGTGTGGGCCGAACACCTCTTCTTTGAGACAGCGGAGGCTCGGGTCGTAGTCGACCTCGTAGACGAACGGGCCGACCCAGTGGCCGTCCTCGTGGCCCTCGGGGATTTCCTCGTCGTCAAGTTCCGTGCGGTCGACGAGCACGTTCGTCGCCTCCTCGCGGGCGAGGTCGTTGTACTGCTGAATCTTCTCGACGTGCTCGGCCTCGATTGCCGGACCCATGAACGTCGAGTCGTCCAGCGGGTCGCCGACAGCGACCTTCTCGGCAACCTCGACGAAGCGCTGCTTGAACTCGTCGTAGATGTCCTCGTGGACGATGAGGCGTTCGCTGGAGACACAGCGCTGGCCAGTCGTCTTGAATGAACTCATCACTGCGGAGTGGACGGCGATGTCGAGGTCCGCTTCTTCCGTAATGACGATGCCGTTCTTCCCGCCCATCTCGCAGGCCGCGAGCTTCCCCGGGTCGCTGGCGACCTCGCTAGCGATTTCGTGACCGACCTCCGCGGAGCCGGTGAACAGCACCGTGTCCACGCGGTCGTCGTCGACGATGGCCGCGCCCGCGTCGCCGTAACCCTGCACCATGTTGAAGACGCCGTCCGGAATCCCGGACTCCTCGAACATCTCCGCGACAATCTGGCCGCACCAGGGTGTCTGCTCGGCGGGCTTCCAGACGACCGTGTTCCCCTCGACGAGCGAGACGGCCATGTGCCAGAACGGAATCGCGACCGGGAAGTTCCACGGCGTGATACAGCCCACGACGCCCCGAGGTTTCCGGCGCATGTAGGCGTCCTTGCTCGGAATCTCGGAGGGCACCACGTCGCCCTTCGGGTGGCGGGCGTCGCCGGCCGCCCACTCGACCATGTGCCACGCCTCGGTGACGTCGGCTTTCCCCTCGCTAATCTCCTTGCCGCACTCCTTGGTGACGACCTCGCCGAGTTCCTCGTGGCGCTCTTTGAGCTCGTGGTAGATGTCCCAGAGGTACTCCGCGCGGTCGATGTGGGAGAGGTCGCGCCACGTCTCGAAGGCGTCGTCGGCGGCCGCGGTGGCCTCGCGGACGTCGGCCTCGGTGCCGCGGTGGAACTCGCCGAGCGACTCGCCGGTCGCGGGGTTCTCGCTCTCGAAGGTCTCGGTCCCGTGGCCGTCGACCCACTCGCCGTCGATGTAATGCTGGTACGTCATCGGCAAAAACTGCGACCGGCGCGGTGAAAAAGGTACACCTTGTGCCCCAGACTCGAGTTACCGCGTCGCGTCGCTGCGCGAACTCGCGGCCTTCTCGATTTCGCCGGCCAGCGCCGCCGCGTCGAAGGCGTGGTCGGGTCGAATCTGAACGAAGCTCAGGAAGTCCTGGGCGTCCAGCAGCGCCGCGGCGTTGTCCGCGCGCGTCCGCGAGCCGTCGCCGGTGTCGTAGGCGTCCAGCGCCACCTCGACGACGGTCTGGGCGCCGACGAGCGGTTCGAGCGCGGCCAGCGCACACGCGAGGTCGTACGCGCGAGCGCCTTCCAATCCGTCGCCGGCGACGTTCGTCGCGTCGATGAAGTAGAGGTCGTCCTCGTAGACGAGGACGTTCTCGCCGCGCAGGTCGCCGTGTGCGACGCCGTTCTCGTGCATCGTCGCGAGCGCGCCGAACAGCTCGGGCGCGTGGCGTTCGACGGCGTCGGCGGGGAGGTCGTCGAGTGGGCGGAACTCCGGGAGGTACTCGAGGACGAGCACGCCGAGCCCGTCCACCTCGAACGCCTCCACGGGTTCGGGCGCGTTCACGCCGATGTCGCGGAGTTTCTGCGTGGCTTCGAGTTCGTGCTCGGCCATCTCGACGGGGCCGTCGAACGGCTCGAAGAACCCCTCGCGGCCGCTGGAGAACGCGCCGAGGTTCCGCGCGCCGGTGAACAGCGCGTGCACGAGCGCGTTCTGCCCGGAGACAATCTTCACGAACCAGCGATCGTTGACGACGCAGGGCGTCGACAGCCAGTTGTCCGTCTCCAGGAACGTCACCCGGACCGTCTCCTGGTCGTAGCGGTCGGCGACCTCGCGGGCGACGGCTTCCAAGGAGTCCCACGGGACGGTCCCGCGGACGAACTGGCGGATGCTCACACCGACGAGAGGGGCCGCGCGAATAAAATTCCGGCGGGCGCGTGCTCGACCGAATGGGAGAGCACGTTATTGCGAACGGTGAACGCAGTGAACCGTGAGCGGAGTGAGCCGCGAGCAGCGTACTCGAATAGCGCAACCCACGAGACGCCCTCCCCCGGAGAGCGCCCGAGCACCGACGAGATGGGAATCGTTCACGGTCGTTCCGGTGTGTTTATGCTGGCGGTGGCAAAGTTTGCAGTATGGACTTCGACCTTCCCGACGAACACCGGATGATTCGGGACACCGTCAGGGAGTTCGCGGAGGCGGAAATCGAGCCCATCGCGTGGGACATCGAGGAGGAACACCGCTTCCCGGCGGAGGTGTTCGAGGAGCTCGCGGACCTCGACATGATGGGCGTGCCCGTCAGCGAGGAGTACGGCGGGCTCGGCGGCGACCAACTGATGTACGCGCTCGTCGCGGAGGAACTCGGCCGCGTCTCGGGCTCTATCGGGCTGTCGTACGCCGCGCACGTCTCGCTGGCGTCGAAGCCAATCGAACTGTTCGGCACGGACGAGCAGAAGGAGCGCTGGCTGCGCCCGCTCGCGGAAGGCGAGTACCTCGGTTCGTGGGCGCTCACCGAACCCGACAGCGGCAGCGACGCCAGCGACATGGACACGACCGCCGAGAAGGACGGTGACGAGTACGTGCTCAACGGCACGAAGCAGTTCATCACGAACGCCTCCGTCGCGGGCAGCGTGCTCGTGAAGGCCGTCACGGACCCCGAGGCGGGCTACGGCGGTATCTCCACGTTCATCGTCGACCCCGAGGAAGACGACGGCTTCGAGGTCACGACCGAGTGGGACAAGATGGGGTTGAACGCCTCGCCGACCTGCGAGATTCAGTTCGACGACTGCCGGATTCCCGCCGACCGCCTGCTCGGCGAGGAGGGCGAGGGCTGGGAGCAGACGAAGAAGACCCTCGACGGCGGCCGCATCTCCATCGCGGCGCTCTCCACGGGCCTCGCACAGGGAGCCTACGAGGCCGCCAAGGAGTACGCCGTCGAGCGCGAGCAGTTCGGCCAGCCAATCTCCGAATTCGACGCCATCCGGAACAAACTCGTCTCCATGCACCGGAAGACCGAGCGCGCCCGCCTCCTCACGCACAAGGCCGCGACGCGCTACGACAACGGCGAATCCGTCACGCAAGAATCGGCGCTCGCGAAACTCGACGCCAGCGAAGCCGCCCGCGAAGTCGCCGAGGACGCCGTCCAGACGCTCGGCGGCTACGGCTACACCACGGACTTCGCCCCGCAGCGGTTCTTCCGCGACGCCAAACTCATGGAAATTGGCGAGGGGACGAGCGAGATTCAGCACCTCGTCATCGGCCGCGAGCTAGGATTGTAAATCGGGAATGCTGGCGCTGTCTTCGCCATCGCTGTCTCCTCCTCGGAAGCCCCCGTTCGCTCGACTCGCGCGGGTCGCTGTGCGCCTCGTCGCTCGCTACGCTCGCTCCTGCGGTGCTTGCATCCCCGTGCTTCGCCGAGCGAACGGCCCCTTCCAGTCCCACCTCGTTGCTCGTTCGGTGAGTGTGGTTCTGCCGGCTGACCCGTCTGTGCGGGTGGGACTGAAAGGGGCGGCTGGCTCGCGTTCAATTTAGTCGTCTCGCGACGCAAGCACCGCAGCGAACGCAGTGAGCGAGGAGCACAGCGAGCGAGCGACCGCGAGCCAGCCGGGGCTTTCGAGGAGATACCGTTGGCAGAGTCGAACGGATACGTGCCCGCGAAAAACAAACCTAGCAGCGCTGTTGCAGAATCCGGTCGACGATGTCGCCCGTAGACAGTACTTCGTCGTCGTAGCGCTTCTCGCGGCCCGACGCGCGGCGGACTTCGCAGTCGACGCCGCGGTCCGCGAGTTCGCTCTCGATGGCGTCGGCGTCGTGGTGTTGGTCGTAGCCGAGCGCGATGACGTCCGGGTCGATGTCCTCGATGGGGGCGAAGATGTCGGATTCGTGGCCGACGCGGGCGTGGTCGACGGCGTCGAGGGCGGCGACGACGTCGCGGCGCTGGCGGTTCGGGAGCACCGGCGGTTCCTTGTGGGTGACGTTCTCGCGGCGCGCGACGATGACGTGCAGTTCGTCACCCATCGCGGCAGCGTCCTCCAGGTAGTGAATGTGGCCGGGGTGAATCAGGTCGAAAGTCCCCTGCGCGACGACTCGTCTCACAGTTCCTCGTCGATGTCTTCCTGCGTGAAGTCGAAAAACGATTCGGGTTCGGGGAGCGGGACGTCGTAGACGTCGAGGGTGCGGGGTTCGCCCTCGTGGTCGAACGCGCGCCACGAGTTCGGGTCGTAGGGCGCGCCGAGGATGATGTGGACGTCGCCGCAGCCGAACGTCGCACGGTCGGCGTCGGAGGGCGCGAGCACGCCGTTGGGGTGGGAGTGGACGCTCCCGACGTTGCGCATGTCGTTGGGGACTTGGCTGGAGTTGAACGTCGCGCTCACGGGGTTGGTCTCCGTGCCCGGCACCATCAACACGTCCGTGACGACGTAGCCGTCGTCGGGGCCGACGTCGAACTCCTTGGCGGGCGTCCCGCGCAGCAGGCCGAGGTACTCGTTGGGGTGGCTGTCCTCGGCGGCTTCCATCGCGAAGTCCAGGGCTTCCCGTGCGATGCCGACGACGTCGGGACGCCCACCGAACAGCATACCTGATAGTCGGCGGCGGTGACTGTTGAGGCTTCCGGAACATCGCGGGACACGGGTCCGCCAGTTTCGCGCGTTCGCACGCGAGACGGCCTTGAAAAGGGTTAAAAACGCCGACGCCGAATCTAGGCACAAGATGACTGACGCTTCCTCCGACGACGAGGCCGACCGGCCGGTCGTCGTCGACCTCCACTCCTCGTGTACCGCGCAGGAGGTCGAATCCGGCGAGTACTACCACGCGACCGTGAACGGCGTCGTCGACTACGGCGTCTTCGTCGACCTCTCCGAGCACGTCTCCGGGCTCGTCCACGAGTCCACGTTCGACGGCGAGCAGGACCTCTACGTCGGCGACGACGTCGTCGTGAAGCTCACGGAAGTCCGCGAGAACGGCGACCTGAGCTTCGAACTCGCCGCCCTCGACGACTACGAGACCGTCGAGCGCGAGCACAGCTACGACCGCATCGACGCCGAGACTGTCGGCGACCACGTCGGCGAGACCGTCCACGTCGAGGGCGAGGTCGTGCAAATCAAGCAGACCGGCGGCCCGACCATCTTCCGCGTGCGTGACGAGACCAGCGCCGTCCCGTGTACGGCCTTCGAGGCTGCGGGCGTTCGCGCGCACCCGGTCGTGGAAGTCGGCGACCTCGTGCACGTGAAAGGCGACGTCGAGGAGCGCGAAGGAACCTACCAGGTCGAAGTCACGGAAATCGACGTGCTCGAAGCCGAGGAAGCCGCCGACGTCGCGGGCCGTCTCGACGCCGCGCTCACCGAGCGCGCCGAACCCATCGACGTCGACCCGCTCGTCGACTGGCCGGCCCTCGAAGGGATGTTGCCGGAACTGCGCTCGGTCGCGCGCACGCTCCGCCGCGCCGTCCTCGAAGGCCGCCCGATTCGGATGCGCCACCACGCCGACGGCGACGGCATGGCCGCCAGCGTCCCCGTGCAGTACGCGCTCACGCAGTTCATCGAGGACGCTCACCAGGACACCGACGCCGCGCGCCACCTCCTCAAGCGCCTCCCGAGCAAGGCCCCGTACTACGAGATGGAGGACGCCACCCGCGACCTCAACTTCGCGCTCGAAGACCGCGCGCGCCACGGCCAGAAGCTCCCGCTGCTCCTCATGCTGGACAACGGCAGCACCGAGGAGGACACGCCCGCGTACAAGGCGCTGGACAACTACGACATCCCCATCGTCGTCGTCGACCACCACCACCCCGACCCCGACGCCGTGAACCCGCTCGTCGAGGAGCACGTCAACCCCTACCTCCACGGCGAGGACTACCGCATCACCACGGGGATGCTCTGCGTCGAACTCGCGCGCATGATCTACCCCGGGCTCACCGAGGAACTCGAACACGTCCCCGCGGTCGCGGGGCTCTCGGACCGCTCGAAGGCCGACGAGATGACCGACTACCTCGAAATTGCCCGCGAGGCCGGCTACGACGACCAGTTCCTCCAGAACATCAGCGAGGCGCTGGACTACGAGGCGTACATGCTGCGCTACGACCCCGGTACGCAGCTCATCAACGACATCCTCAACGTGAACGGCGACGAGGACCGGCACCGCGAACTCGTGCCGTTCCTCGCGAACCGCGCCGACGAAGACGTCGCCGAACAGCTCGAGGCGGCGACCCCGCACGTCGAACACGAGCGCGTCGCGAACGGCGCGAACCTCTACCGCATTGACGTCGAGAACCACGCCCACCGGTTCACGTACCCCGCGCCGGGGAAGACCACCGGCGAAATCCACGACCGCAAAGTCGAGGAGACCGGCGAACCCGTCATCACCATCGGCTACGGGCCGGACTTCTCCGTGCTTCGCAGCGACGGCGTGCGCCTCGACATCCCGACGATGGTCGAGGAACTCAACGAAGAACTTCCGGGTGCGGGCGTCTCCGGCGGCGGCCACCTCGTCGTCGGCTCCATCCGCTTCGTCCCCGGGATGCGCGAGGAAGTGCTGGACGCCCTCATCGAGAAGATGGCGGAAGCCGAACTCGACGAGGAACTCCACACCGCCCCGAAGCGGTAGTCACCGCTCCCCGTTCTCCTGCCAGAAGCCGTCGCGGCCGACGTCACTACTATCGCCGAATTCGATTCGCCGAGCGCAGCCTGCAGTAGCGACTGCAGCGACGGCGACGACTACAGCGAGGGCGACAGGGAACCGCCACGCGCCGCCGCGCCAGTCCGCGCGGAACGCGCGCCCGAAGTAGTCCGCGACCGCGTCGTCTTCGACAACGACCACGACTTCGCGGTTCTCCGTGGCGGCGTGCTCGTTCCAATTTAGACTGCCCACGAGCGCGCGCTCGCCGTCCACGACCGCGCCCTTGACGTGGACTTTCTCGAAGCGCGACCGCGGCTCGACGAGTCGCGCGTCCAGGTTCAGGTTCTCTTCGGCGGCGATGCGGTTCAGGCGCTCCGTCGTGTTCCGGTTGTCCGCACGAGCGTACCACTTCCCGGACAGCAGCACGCGCACGCGGACGCCGCGCCGCGCAGCGTCGATAGTCCAATTCGTGAACGCGCTGTTCCGTTCGAGGCTCGCCTGCTCGACGACCAGCGACTCGTTCGCGGAGGCCACGAGGTCGCGCACCCCGGAGCGCGCGTTGTCGGGCGCGACCAGCACGCGGACGCTGTCGGCCTCTGAGTCTACTGGCGGAAACCGTGTCGGGTACGACTCAGTCGCCGGCTCGCCGTCGACGACGGTGAAGTTCTCGCGGACGGCTCGCCAGGGCTTGGCGTCCGTCCAACTGGTGTCCGCGCGGAACACGCGCGCGAGGTGGTCGGCAATTTGCGGATTTTCGACGGTGACGCCCCAGCCGCGGTTGCCGTGGCCGCCGCTGCCCGAGGGCTTCCAGTTCTCCGAGAGCACGACCGCGCGGTCGTCGGCGACGGCGTACTTGGCGTGGTGGAAACTGTACCGGGCGCGCTCGCCGTCGAGGACCCGGACGTCGACGCCCGCAGCACGGAGCATGTCGAGCCGGTCGTCTTCTGGGCTGGGCGCGCCGCCAGCGACGCTTCCCTCGACGAGTACGCGTACGTCCACACCACGCTGTGCGGCCGCGGCGAGCGCGCGAGTGGCGCGTGCGGAGGTGAACGTGTAGCCCGCGAGGTAGAGTCGGCGCTCGGCGGATTCGAGGGTCTCGATGGGCGGGCCGGCGGCGTCGGGGAGCGCGAACGCGGACACGGAGACGTTCGTTGCAGCGAACGGCGCGAACGAGGAGGCGCCTAGCGGTGTCCACTCGCTCCCGTTCCACTGTTCGGCTGTGGGAGCACGCGGGTACGCGAGTTCGTCGACAGTCTCGTTCCCGGAGCGGAGTTCGACTGTCTCGCCACTGTTTGCGAGTGCAAGTGAGCCGTTCAGCCCGACGACCGGGAGGTCGGTGCGGTTGCGGGCGGCCGCTGGCTGCGTCGAGAGCGCGACCGTCCCGGAGAGCGTGCGGTTCGGAAGTCGGGCGGCGTCGTTGTCGTCGGCGAGCGTCCAGCCAGTCGTGTTCGTCGGCTCGTCGAACGTGACGGCGACGAATTCGCCGGCGTCCCCATCGCTGGCCGGATTGGGCGCGACGGCCGTAATCGTCGCCGACGCGAGCAGCGCGGCGACTGCGAGGCGCGCGAGCACGCCCCGGGTTGGTCCCGGCTTCGTACGTAAAGGTCGGGGAACGCGAGAAGGGTTACGCGGCGGCTTCGGCGGCGTCCGCGTCGAGCGCGTCGGCGGCTTTCTGGGCCTCCTGTTCGACGATGTACGCGCGGTCGTCGGCGTACTCGGCGGCGGCTTCGAGCGCGCGCTCGGTGCCGATTTGGACGAGCGCCCACGCCGCGGACGCCCGCACCGTGTCGCTGTCGTCGTCAGCAAGCACGTCGGTCAATGGCTCGATGGCGCGCGTGTCACCGATGAGGCCCAGGGAGCGCGCCGCGCGGCTGCGCACGCTGTCGTTGTCGGCGACCAGTTGGTTGGCGACGTCCTGGGTGGTGTCTTCGCTGCCGATTTCGCCGAGAGACTTCAGCGCGGTCGTGCGGAGGTCGGGGTTGCCCTCGGCGTCCACGAAGTCGACGACGTGCTCGATGCCGTCCTCGCTGCCGATGCGGCCGACGATTTCGACGGCGAGCGTGTTCCGGCGCGCGGCGCGCTGGCCGACCTCGTCGAGTGCTTCCGGGCTGGCGACGCGCTTGAGCGCCTCCAGACAGTGGCGCTCCATGAAGTCGGAGTCGCCCATGTGTTCGAGGCAGAGCAGAATCATCTCGACGTTCTCGCGCTGCTCCCACTGCTTGAGCGCCGTCCACTCCGGCGGGAAGTCCTTGCGCTTCTGCCCCATGACCTCGTAGTAGCCTTCCGCGCGGAGCTTCTGACGGACCGAGAGGTCGTCCCACTCCTGGGCGTCCTCGACGCCCGCGGTGAGCGCGTCGGTCGCCTCCGTGAGCGCCTCGATTGTCTCGGCGTCCTCGTCGGGGTCGAGGTCCGCGGCTTCGACCGCGGCGACGACCTCGTCGAGTTCCTCCGCGAGCGCCTCCGGGTCGGCGACTTCGCCGCCGACGAACGTCTCGTCGAGCGCCTCGCCGGCGTCGTCGAGGTACGTGCTCACGGCCGCCTGCAGTGCTTGTTCGCCCTGTTCGGTCCAGCGCGTCGACTCCAGCGTGGACTGGGCGTCCTCGATTGCCGCGACGACGTCCTCGGCGTACGGCCCGCGCTGGGCTTCGAGGTCCTCGCGGAGCTCGGACAGCCGGGACTCGAGTGCCTCGGCAGGGGCCTCCTCGTCGTCCTCCTCGGGTTCCGGGAGGTCCGCCGCTTCGAGGTCGGACTCGACGGCGTCGAGAATCGCTTCGACGTCGTCGAGGTCGGCCTCCGTCTCGGCGCTTTCGAGGGCGTCGGCGGCGTCGTCGAGACGCTCCTGAAGCGTTTCTACGTCCACGTCCGGGGCCGGCGCGTCGGCCGACTCCTCGGGTTCCTCGTCCCCGTCGCTCATACCAATTCGTTCCGCCAGCGCGCCTATGAGCGTTTCCCTTCGCCCCGCCAGTAGAATCGCGGCGCGAGCACGAGGTACGCGCACGCCCACGCCAGCAGGACGCGGGGGAACAGCCGCGGGCCGAGCGTCGGCGCGAGCACGGCAGCAGCCTGCACCGCGCCCATCGCGAGCGCGTCCCGCGAGTAGAGGTCGGGGTACGTAATCGACGACACCATCAGCACGGTGAGAACAGTGATTGCGGCGACGACGATTCGCGGGTCGCCGACGCCGGCGAGCACGCCCGCGGCCAGCAGGGTCGCGGCGAGCGTCGTCGGCACGCCCTCCGTGTGGTCGTTGCCCGTGTCGTAGGCCGTGTAGAGGCCGAGGCGGACGACGCCCGCGGCGACGAACAACGCGCACGCGGCGAGCGCGACGACGCCCCACGTGCTCTCGAAGCCCCACGCGTTCCGCGCGACGATGGCAACGAGGAACGCGGGCGCGACGCTGAACGACGCCACGTCCGCCAGCGAGTCGAGGTGTTCGCCGGCCGGCGTCCCGCCGTACTTGCGCGCGAGCACGCCGTCGAGCCCGTCCGCGATGGCGGCGAGCAACACCAATCGCGCGGCGAGCGCCACGTCGACGGTGGCCGCCACGACCGCCACGAAGCCGAGTGCCGCGTTCGCCGCGGTCACGGCGTCCGCGACGCCCAACCGGCCGACGAAGCGGGGTTGCATGTTCCACGCATCTCGGCAGGCGTCCTTACGTGTTTACATCCGTGCTCCCGTCTTGTCCCCGCGTTGTCACCGGTTCGAGGCTCGCGTCGGCGGGACCGCGCCGTATAAATGCGCGACGAACCGACTGTCGACCATGCAACGCCGGGCGTTCCTCGCCGCAGCAGGGGCTGGCGTCAGCGCGGCGCTGGCCGGCTGTATCGGGCCGTCGCTGTCCACCTCGGAGTACGACATCGGCATGCAGTCGAACGCGTTCGTCCCCGAGCCCGCCGTCGAGGGGAACGACGTGCCGACGTTCGAGGCGAGCGTCGGCGACACCGTCGTCTGGGCGAACACCGGCTCCCGGAACCACACCGTCACCGCCTACGAGGACGGCGTCCCCGAGGGGGCCGACTACTGGGCCTCCGGCGGCTTCGAGAGCGAGCAGGCCGCCCGCGACGCGTGGGAGAACAGCATCAACGGCGGCGGCATCGTGCAACCAAGCGAGACCTACGAGCACACCTTCGAGGTCGCTGGGGACTACTACTACGTCTGCATCCCGCACGAGAGCGCGGGGATGCTCGGGAAGGTCGTCGTCACCGAGTGAGGCGACTGCCGGTCGCGCCGCTGTCGGCGTAGTGCGCGAAAAGTGTGAATTCGGACTGTTCGGAAGCGGTTAGACTTCGTCTTCGACGCCGACGGCCGTCTCCTCTTCCTCGTGGACTTCCTCGGGCGGCGCTTCGAGCGTCGCCTTCTGGACTTCCACGCGGCGAAGCGGGTAGATGGTGTTCGCTTCGTCGTAGATGGCCGAGGAGAGCCGGCCCTCCGTGATGGAGTCGATGAGCGCTTCGAACGTGCGCTCCTCGCCGGCTTCCTCGACGAGGTCGATCATCGTGCGACGGATGGCCTTCTGCTGGCTCTGGTCGGCCTGCTTCGTGGTGTACGCGACCGGCTGAATCTTCACGCGGTAGTCGTCCGTCGTGAGGACCGTGATGGTCACGCCAATCTTCGACGACCCGCGGCGCACGAGACTACGCTTGTAGTCCCGCGTGAGTTCGTGCTTCACGAACTCCGTGGACGCGGTGTCGCTCCCGACGTCGTCCACCTGGAAGGTGAGTTTGACGTTGTTCTCGCCGCCGTCGACGAGTTCGTCGAGTGTCGTCTCGATGGTTCGGTCGTAGACCTGTTCTGGCTCTTCGGCGGGCGTCTCGCCGAGCTCCTGCCGGTCGAACTCCTCCGGCGCGAGCACGGTGTACCACCGTTTCTCTTGGTTCTGCTTGGATACGGAACGTTCGCTCATGATTCGTTTGTCGTGTGTCGGTTTGCGTGCTGTGCGACTTCGGTCGCCACCGTGACGTTCACGACGTAGTCGTCGACGGTCGACTGGAGGCCGCCGGTGTCGTCGCGCTCGATGCGCGTGACGACGGCGTCCTCCGTGACTCGCGTGTCCATCTCGGCGGTGTTGTCGGGGCGGACGGCGGCCGCGACCAGTTCCGGGTCCGGTACTGCGGTCCTCATCGTCGCGTGCCGCGTCATAGTTCGCCCCGCACGGTTTCTACGAGGTCTGCTTCGTGTTCGGCGTCTGCGACCGCCAGCGTCGACGTCCCCACGCTGTTCGGGAGGACGTCACGGGCGTCCGCGTCGGTCGTCGCGAGCGCGGCAGCGTCGTCGCCGACGACGAGCACTGCGGGTTCGCGAGCCCGGTAGTCCCGGACGAGTCGCGCGACGGTCGGCTGCGCGACGTCGGCCTCGACGACCTCGACCGCGCTGTACCGCGACGGGTCCGCGCGTCGGACCGCCGCGTGTGCGTCGGTCGCGTGGTCGCGCCACGCGTCCAGCGCCGTCGGCGCGTCGACCGCGCCCTGCGCCAGCGCGACGCCCAAGCCGGGTGCGTCCCACGCTAGCGCACCGAGCACGTCCGCGAACCCCTCGACAGTCTCGAAGGGTCCGGCGGGCGTCTCGTGCGGGCGGAGGACGTCCGCGACGCGGTCCGCGGCGCGCGCCGTCTCGCCGGTCGCGTCGAGTGCGACTACCGAGGCGAGGCGGCGCTGTGCCGCGTCGTCGAGTTCCGGTGGGAGGCCAATTTCGGCGAGCGTCGCGCCCGCCGCCTGCTCGTCCCCCGAGAACGACGCGTGGACGCGCATCGAGTGCGCCAGGCCCGCCGCGAGGTCCGCGGTCGGAATCCCGACGCCCGGACGCCGCGTCGACCCGGCGGCCTCCCGGACGTCGCTGGACGGCTCGACGCCGTCAGCGAGCGCGCCCGCGAACGCCACCACTGGGTCGGGGGCTGCACCGGCTTCCCGCGCCGCGTCGAAGGCCGCGTTCGGTGCGTCCTCGACGAACGACGCGTCGGCAGCCGGCGATTCGACGCCGACGGCCACGAGGGACGTCTCGGCCGCGTCCGGAGCCGACGGCGCGCCGCGAGTCACGCGCACCTGGTACGGTACGTCGCGCTCGTCGCACGCCCCGGCGAGCATCGCGGCGGCCGCGATGCTCCCGCCGGTCGGTGCCGCCAGCACGCGGACGAACTCCGCGTCGGCCAGCACCGACTCGGCGTCGGGCTCGGTCGCAGCTGTGGTGCGTCCCGTCGTCGCCATCTATTCGAGCAGTTCGACCGCGTTCTCGTAGGAGTACTTGAAGTCCTCGTCGAGCTCGTCGCCGCGGTAGTAGTTGGCGAGCCGACGGATTTTGGACTCCGTGTTCTGGAGCGCGCGCTTGTTCTGGTGGTCCTGTCCGTTCTCCTGAACGTGCTCGCGCAGCCGAATCGCCTGCTCGAGGAGGTTACGGAAGTCCTCGGGCAGGTCGGACTTGGCGTCGTTCTCTTCGAGAATCTCGGTGACCTTCTTCCCGGTCGCCAGCTTGACGTCCGGAATCGGCGTGCCCTGCACGCCCTCGTCGCGGAGCTTCATGCCAATCTGCGAGGGGTCGTGCCCCTGCTCGGCGAGCTCCACCACGCGGTCCTCGATTGCGTCTTCGTCTACGTCGCTCCACTCCGGTGGTTCGTCTGCCGCCGGGCGGTCCGAACCGGACGACCCACGGCGGCGCGTGTGCATTCGTGCCATGATTTTCGGATTGGAACTACACGAAACGCTGGCGGCACCGACTGGTGCCGGAACACTACCGCAGTCCCAAGCCGCGCCAGCGAACGCAATTTGCGTCCGAACCCGCGCGGCGCCGTCGGATCTACGGCCGTGTGGTTCCCTACAGGCGAGAACGCCCTCGGGCACGTAAAGGGTTTCCATCTCCCCGTGGAGCCGCCAAATGAATTCGCGGGGTTTATCAACGACCGCGGGAAACGTTTGGATGCGTTCGAGGGCTCGTAGATCAGTGGTAGATCATCCCCCTGGCACGGGGAAGGCCTCGGGTTCAAATCCCGACGAGTCCACTTCTCTAACACTCGACCGCGAAGCGACGCGTGTGTCGCTTCGCGTCGATACTGAGTATTGGCGAGTCGGGATTTGAAGCCCTGGAAGTCGCAGCGCCGAGCGTAGCGAGGCGACCGTCTTCCTCCGGGTTCAAATCCCGCAGGCGAGCGCAGCGAGCCTGCGTCCCTCGCGAAACCTTCGGTTTCGCTCAGTCCCGACGAGTCCACACGTGTTTGTGGCACAAGGCTACGCGTGTGTTAATTCGGTAGAATATCGACGAAACGGTCACGACTTACATTGACGCTCATCGTTATCGGGATTCTGAGTCTTGAAGTTGCGTCAATGAAGCCCAATCTCTTACTCTGACAGCCGCGTCCAGGCGGCACAAGAAGAACCACTCGAGGCCAAGTGAAAGTAGTCAAGGCCGTAACTCCGACCGAAGTTCTCCGACGACCGAGAATGCCGCAAGGTCACTCGGCCGTTGAGGAGCCCTCGGCGTTGTCGCCATCTACCGCCGAACCACTCGTAGTAGACCAATCCGTCCGTTCACGCTTATAGAGATACACCAACCCCGGGATAATCGCAAGCATCGGAATCAACGAACACGCGACCAAGATACTGGTCGTCTTCGGTGACACATTACGGATCCCTGTTCCTCGAGCATCAAGCGACATCCCCACGGGTAGAGCTAGCCAAGCAATAAGTAGAATCCCACCCGCGACAGCCGGTGCTGTATCCGGAATTAATGAAAACCACAGCCATAGAACACCCCACGCAATTATACCAACGACAGCAGTATAGAGCCGCCACTGTCTCTCAGTATTCACACCGACAGTATCCGACCGTTCAAGCCCGAGAAATCGCAGAGCTCGTTCCCTCACGGAGTCCGCAAATCCGTGCGCTTTCAGCACTCTTGTGCCACCATCAGCTAACCACCGCTTATCCGATACACCCCGGCGAATCACGCCAATAACACGACCTGTTGGTTTCCCCGCGATCGCTGCTTTTGGAATATAATCATTCAAATCCTCTACGAACAAATCTCCGTCACTAGCGAGATGCAGATCATCCTTTAGGATGGCGTATTTCACCTTCTGCGACTCAAACTCGCGTTCAACATCCGCGTCCGGATCTGAGAAGATGCCGAATTCGGCCGCATCATGTGGGTTCAGCACAACTTTCCTGTGCGCGCGCTCCATCGCCCGATTTGCTCGGTACTGCTCGTCTTCTAGGAACTCTTCAGCAGACTGCCCCGTGGCAGACTCGATGGCCTCACGGTCGCTCTCACTGAGGTGTTGAAGCTCGCTCTTTAACGAGGAGTCAGACGCGTCTTCACTAGCAGGTGTCGTGCCAAGATACTCCTCAACGATGTCGTACGCATCCATCTCGCCAATAAGATTGATGAGATCGTCGCCATCGATGAGTTTGACGTTTAAGTCACGGGCACGATCCTCGGCAGATCCAGTAAAGTACCCTGTCGTGACGATGATGGCCTCGTCAGTGTCTGCTTCTTGCTGCTTGAGAGCTGAGTATTGTTGAATATCGGGGCCGCCAACGGTATTGGTGTCGCTATACCGCTTTGCTTGGATGAGGGCCTTTTTTCGATAGGGCGAAGTTTTTGTTGCGCGAATATCGACACCAGCGTCGCTGGATTGTTGTTCAACTTCAGCGGTCCAGCCCTGGCGACGCCAAAGGTCGGCGATCAGATGCTCAAACTCAAAGTCGTCCATCGATTGAAGGCGACGCCGGAGCTCGTCGTCCGGCCACGAATGATGGTCGCCGTCAGAGGCCATACGCTGGCCGACTCATGACAGTGGCATAATTATTTCTGTGAGTGATTTTGTGTGTGCGCGCTGCAACTGCGCTCGCGGAATGTGCAGAGACGACGAATCTCAAATTCGACGGACGACATGCGACTGCTCTCACGTCGATTCGGGCATCCGGTACGTGAGCGCGATGACGACGGCCATCACGACCGCGAGGAAGACGTAGCCTTCGTCGAAGTAGCCGTGGTCGCCGACGACGCCGAAGACGACCGGGCCGGCGGCGGCCAGCGACGCGGTGAGCGTGCGGATGACGCCGAGGCCGGTGCCCTGGGTCGCCTCGGAGAACGCTTCCGCGAGGAACGACTGCGTGATTGCGCCGGTGCCGAGCATCGTGCTGACGAGCGCGGTGATGCCGACGAGCGGCCAGATGCCGGAGACGACGGGCAACAGGAGGAAGCCCGCGGCGGCCGGCAGCAGAATCCCGATGAGCGAGCGGCGCATCCCGATGCGGTCGTAGGCCGCGCCGGCCAGCGGCTTGACGAGCACGCCGACCGCGAAGAAGAATCCGAACAGCACGCTCGCCTGCGGGGTGGAGAGGTCTTTCACTGACGTGAGGTAGGTCGGGTAGAACGCGGTGAACGACTGCCAGATGAACATGTAGAGGAAGAGGATGACCGTCATGAACCCGATTTCCGGCGTGCGGAGTTCCGCGAGGACGTCGACGGCGTCCCGCAGTGACTGCGTGCTCTCCGAGTCCGTCCCGGCGTCTGTCCCGTCGTCCCGGCTCGGTGACGTGGCGTAGATGAGAATCCCGGCGACGACGAGCAGCGGCGCGACGAAGCCGAGGCCGGCCTGCCACGCGACGGCGGCGGCGAGCGCGGCGGCAATCGGCGGGAGGACAGTCTGTCCGATGTCGCCGGTCGCCATCGTGACGCCGAGCGCGCTGCCGAGGCGCTGCGTGTAGAGCTTCGAGAGAATCGTGATTCTGGCAATCGGGTACAGCGAGTGGCCGAGTCCCCAGACGGCGGTCGCCGCGAACAGGACGAGTGGCGACGAGGACGTGACGACGAGGCCGAGCGCCGCGGCGACGACGACCGCGCTCACGGCCATGAGCGCGCGCTCGTCGTACCGGTCGGCGAGCATCCCACCGGGGAGCTGGCCGATTGCCGCGAAGAACCACAGCACGGTCACGAGCAGCCCCGTCACCGTCAGTGAGAGCCCGTAGTCAGTCTGGAGGTAGGGGATGATGACGGGGTAGACCATCCGCCCGCCGTTCAGCAGGCCCCAGCCGGTCGCGATAGCGACGAGGGAGACGCCCTTCCCGCCGCCCCACAGCGCCGTCACTTCCTGCCGAACTGCGGTGCGCAGGCCCATTAGGTCTACTCGGAACGGGCAGTCGTGCGCCAATAATAACTGTGTTTCTGCCGTCTCCTCGGGCAAGCGGCGAAGAGTCGAGCGACCGACCGGCCAGCGACTCCGGCCTGGGCGCGGAGGTGAATACCGTTGGTTATATTGGCGAACCTGGCTATTACTCACACGAGTATCTAATGACGGCGAACGACCGGATTCGCACGACGCACATCGGTAGCCTTCCCCGACCACCGGAGCTGCTCGACCTTCTAGAGCAGCGCCAGGACGGCGAGGACGTCGACGCCGACGAGTGGGACGCGACCGTCGCGGACGCCACGCGCGACGTCGTCGAGCGCCAGGCCGAAGTCGGCCTCGACGTCGCCAACAACGGCGAGCAGTCCCGCGTCTCGTTCAACTGGTACGTCGCGGACCGCCTCAGCGGCATCGACGGCGAGCGCGAGCAGGAACTCTGGGCGGACCTCCAGGAGTTCCCCGACTACGCCTCGGAGACGTTCGAGACGGACGTCATCGACCTCTCGATGCAGCCCGTCGTCACCGGCCCCGTCGAGTACACCGGCCACGACGACGCGAAGGCCGAATTGGACGGGTTCCAGGACGCCCTCGACGACGTCGACGCGGACTTCGAGGACACGTTCGTCACCTCGGCGTCGCCCAGCGTCGTCACCGCCACGCACGTCGACGACTACTACGGTGACTACGAGGAGTACCTCTTCGCGGTCGCGGACGCGATGGCCGAGGAGTACGAGCTCGTCGCCGAGACCGGGACGACCCTCCAAATCGACGCGCCCGAACTCCTCACGGTGGGCCACACCGCGGAGTACGCGGACGCACCTCTCGACGAAGTCAAGGCAGCCACGCGCCTCCACGTCGAGGCGCTCAACGAGGCGCTGTCGAACGTCCCCGCCGAGCAGGTCCGGCTCCACACCTGCTGGGGGAGTTACGAGGGCCCCCACCACCTCGACACGGGCCTCGCGGAGCTGCTCCCGGAAATCTACGAGGCCGACATCACGGGGCTCAGCGTCGAGCAGGCCAACCCCCGCCACCAGCACGAGTACCGCGCGTTCGCCGAGCACCCGGTGCCGGACGGCTGGGACCTGATTCCGGGCGTCGTCGACGTGAAGACGAACGTCGTCGACCACCCCGAGACCATCGCGGACCGCCTGGAGCGCGTGGCCGCCGCCGTCGACGACTCGACGCCGCTGGTCGCCGCGCCCGACTGCGGCTTCGGCACGCAGGCCGGCATCGGCATGGTCCACCCCGAAATCGCGTGGAAGAAGCTCGACGCGCTCGCCGAGGGCGCGGAGATAGCGACCGAACGCATCTACTGACGCCCGCACCGGCTCGCGTCGGCGCTTCGCGGATTTGTTTCTACCCCATCATTTATTTGGTGTCAGCAGAGTTACGACTCGTTGTGAGGGGAGCCACCGAATGTCACTGACCGACGCACAGCGACCCGCGAACAGGCGCGAACGCTACCGCACGATGGCCGACGCCGCCACCCGACCGTTCGCGGTCGGCGCCGTCGCCGTCCCCCTGGTCCTGCCCGTCCTGGGCTACCTCTCCGGGGACGTCCGAATCATGTTCACCGTCCACCTCTTCCTCGGCGCGTTCTGGTTCGGCACCGCGGTGCTCGGCGCGGTCGTCCTGGGCCCCGTCATGGGGAGCCTCTCCGAGGAGGCCAACGCGGAGTTCGCGGAGGGCTTCGTCCCGAAGATGAACCTGCTCATGGAGCCGGTGTCGCTCGGCGTCGTCGGCTCCGGCGTCGGGCTCGCGGGCCTGATGGGGCTCTGGGACTCCCCGACGCCGTCGCTGTGGGCGGCGGTCGCGCTCGCCGCCGCGCTGCTCGTGCTCGGGTTCGGCCCGCTCCACAAATTCACGGCCGGGATGTTCGACGAAATCGCCGCCGACGACACCGACCACGAGCGGCTCGCCGACCTGAACAAGAAGTACGGCATGCTGAGCCTCGTCGAACTCGTCCTCATGGTCGCCATCGTCGGCACCATGTCCGGCCTCCGCTGGGGATTCTGAGGGGGAGATTCAGTCCTCGACGCGCGTGCTAATCTCCTCGGCGATGCGGCCGCCGGGGTGGCGCAGCGTGCCGCTCTCGACTTCGTAGACGTAGCCGTGGACATTTGCGTCGACGAGCGGGTGTTCCTCGAGGTATCGGACTTGTGCGGCGCAGGCTTCGTCGATGTCGTCGGTCATGCGCACCCAGTCGGCGACGGTGGCGTCACCGATCGAGAGGTCGGGGAGCGCGGGGTCGAGGTCGACGTCGTCGAGGTCGCCACCCGCGGCGGCCTCCAGTCCGTCGACGACGGCATCGTCGGGTGCGCTCATCATCCCGCAGTCGGTGTGGTTGACGACGATGATTTCCTCGGTGTCGAAGAACTGGGTGGTGAGCGCGGCCGAGCGAATCACGTCGTCGGTGACTTTCCCGCCGGCGTTCCGGAAAATCTGGGCGTCCCCGAGTTCGATGTCGAGGGCGTCCTCGACGGGGATGCGTTCGTCCATGCAGGCGACGACCAGCAGGCGGTCGTCGGTCGGGATGCCCTTGCGGCGGCGTCGCGCCCAGTCGTCGTGGTCCTCGACGGTCGCGTCGACGTGCTCGTGGTGGTGGCCGGGTTCGTGGTCGTGGTTGTGTGAGTCTGCCATGCGAGTGAGCGTTTCTCGCAGAAGCGTGTGGTAGTTGGTCACTCGGCGAGCCTCGCCGGGGAATCCGGGACCACCGAGAACCGCCAGAAAGAACTCGAGAGCCGAGAATTACGCCGGGCTGGGCGTCTGGACGGTGGAGATGTACGACGCGAGGTCCGTCGTGGTAATCATGCCGATGACGTTGTCCTCCTCGTCGACGACGGGCATGTGGTGGAAGCCGTGTTCGAGCATGGCGTCGGCGACGTCGCGGATGGAGTCCTGCGCGCCGGTAGTGACGACGTCCGTGGTCATGTAGCGCTCGACGGTGGTCTGGGCCTTCGGCTTGCTCTTAGCCACGATGGTGACGAAGTCGGTGTTGGTGAGGATGCCTTCGAGGTGGCCGTGCTCGTCGACGACGACGACCGAGCCGATGCTGTTGTCGAGCATGAGCTCGGCGGCGTCCTCGACGAGCGTGTCGGGCGTGACGGTGTGGATGCTGTCCGACATGAGTCGGCCGACGAAAATATCGTCCATACTCGAAGATAGCGCCGCGGCGTGTTAAGCGTTGTCCGCCACCACGTCACGATAGCACAGGCAGCCGCGAGAAACCGAACGACCTACACTCGCTGCAGCGCAACCGGGAACTGTGATTCCCGTCGCGCACGCCCAGACTGCAGGGCTGGACGTTCCGCTCGTGGTGGCGCTCGCCGCCGCGGGCGTGGCGTCCGCCCTGCTCACGGGCGCGGCGCTGGTGGCGTTCCTGCGGCGGCGCTCCCGGCCCTACTTGCTGGTCGCGCTCGCGCTCGCCACGCTGCTCGCGCGCTCGGTCGTCGCCGGCGCGAGCGTCGGCGGCTTGCTCGCGGGCGACGTCCACCACGTCCTCGAACACGGCCTCGACGTCGTAATGGCGGGCCTCGTCATCGCCGCGGTCTGGTACGCGCGCTCGGTCGCCGGCACGCCCACGGGAGGTGACGAGCGGTGACCGACACCCGCGACCGCGTCGCCGCGCACGTCCGCGACGACCCCGGCGTCCACTTCAACGCGGTCGTCCGGGCGACAGACCTCGCGCCCGGGCAGGTCCAGCACCACGCCCGGCGACTCGTCCGCGCGGGCGACCTCGCGGTCGAACGCGTCTCGGGGCGTACGCACTACTTCCCGCCCGAGTTCGACGACTGGGAGCGCGGCGTCGTCGCGCTCGCGCGCCGCGAGACCGCCCGCGACGCCCTCTACCACCTCCTCGACAACGGCCCGTCGCGCCCGGACGACGTCGCGGACAGCGTCGGCGTCGCGCGCTCGACGCTCGAACACCACCTCGACGCGCTCACCACGCACGACGTCGTGGAGAAGCGCCGCGACGAGCGCAACCGCGTCACGCTCGCGCTCGTGCGGCCAGAAGAGACCGTCCGACTGCTCGCCGATGTCGACCCCACTGCGGCCGACCGGTTCGTCGACCGCTTCGAGCGCCTGCTCGACAACTTCTTCGACTAGGCGGCGACCGGTCGGCCGCCGCCCGTCGCGCGCACGATGCTCCCGAGCATCAACAGGACACTCGCCGCGAAAAACACGCCGCCGACGGGCGACGTCGGGTCCATGAACGCCCAGTACGCGGGGGTGGCGGCGGCGCCGAACAGCACCGAGAGCACGCCGTAGAACGCGGGCGCGCAGCAACAGCACGCGGTCGCGCCGGTCGTGGCGACCATCCCGAGCGCGGACGTGCCGCCGTCCGCGGCGCTCTCGGCGCGCGCCTGCTGGACGAGCACGCCGACGTTGACGGCGACGAGGCTCCCGAGCAGCCCCATCATGACGACCGTCCCAACGGAGACGAACCCAGCCATCGGGACCGACGGGAAGACGAACTCGACGGCCGGCCACGCGACCAGCGGGTCCGCGACGGGCAGAAAGACGACCGTCGACTCGGTCGGCGCGCCGACGCCGGGGTCGGGGTTGAGGGTGAGCGTCCCCGCGGAGAACGCGAAGAAGCCGACGAACAGCACGCCCGCGGCGAGACCCGCGCCGAGCGGCCGGCGGTCGCGGCGCAGGCTCTGGACGACGCCCCACGCGTCGCGGTACAGGACGTATCCCACGGCAAACACGACGGTCGCGACGAGCACGTAGCCGAGGACGTGGTAGGTGCCGCCGTTCGGCATCACGATGGGATACACCACCCACGCCGCGAGCAGCACGCCGAGCGCGACGTAGCGCGGGCGTTCGGGCCATCGGCGGCGGCCGACGACGAGGCTGCCGACCGCCATCGCAGTGCCGACGACGAGACTCAGCGTCGGGTAGATAGAGCGAATCTGGGGGCCAGTGTCGGCGACGACCTGGAGTTCGACGAGGCCGACGAGCCCGAACCCGCCGGCGAGCGCGGCGACGAGGCCCGCAGCGGCCCCCGTCGTGCCGTCGACGCGGCCGCGGCGGTACGCGGCCATCGTGACGGCAGCGACGCCGATGCCGACGAACGCGAGCGCGAACAGCAGCCAGTGGGGCGTGCCGGCGTGCGTGGTCCCAGTATGGGCGGCTGCCGGACTCGCGAGCGCAGCGACCGCGGCGACGATGCCGCCGGCGCGGCCAGCGGCACGGAACGGATGCATACCCGTTCTCTCGTGCGGAGTGGCTTGCGGGTTCTGGTCCGCGCGTCGAATTCGACGGGTGCACCAGAACGGCTTTTCGCGTGAACGCGCAACATCCGGGTATGCTTCCGGACTCCCGCGGCGTGAGCCGCCGCGCGTTCCTCAAGTCCGCGGTCGCCATCGGCGGCGCGAGCGCGCTCGCGGCGTGCATGGACCGCGAGGACGCCGACGTTCCAGCAGGCGTCGACGACCCGGCGTCGCTGCCCGAGCGCCAGCACGCGTGGAACGACGCCCTCTCGCGGGACGACGCGGGGAACGTCGTGCCGCCGCGCCACCACGCGCTCCTCCACTTCGACCTCGACGGCGAACCCACCGACGAAGCCCGCGGGACCGTCGAATCCGCGCTCCGCACGCTCGAACGCGCCTACGAGTACTCGAACGACGGCCTGCTCGCGACGCTGGGCTACTCCCCCGCGTACTTCGAGCGCTTCGACGCCGAACTCCCCGAGTCCGTCCACCTCCCCGAGCCGCAGCCACTCTCGGACCTCGAAGACCCCGCGCTGGACACGCCCGACGCCATCCTCCACCTCGCCAGCGACCACGCCAGCGCCGTCCTCGAAGCCGAGGAGGCGATGCGCGGGAACCGCGACACCGCGAACGGAATCGACGTCGACGCCGCGCTCACGGGCGTCTTCTCGGTCGCGGACCGGCGCTCCGGGTTCGTCGGCGACGGCCTCCCCGCCGAGCACCAGGACACGGGCGGCGTCCCGGACTCTGAGCCCGTGCCCGAGGACGCGCCGTTCTACATGGGGTTCGAGTCGGGCTTCGAGAAGAGCCAGGCGACCGAGGACCGCGTCACCATCCAGTCCGGGCCGTTCGCGGGCGGCACCACCCAGCACGTCTCCCACATCGACCTGAACCTCACGCAGTGGTACGAGCAGGACGACCGCGAGTCCCGCGTCGCGCAGATGTTCTGTCCCGCGCACGCCGACAGCGGCGCGGTCGAGGGCACGGGCGAGAACCTCGGCGACAGCCCCCAGCTCGACGACTGCGGCGACCCCGTGGAGACGGGCAGCGAGCGCGGCGTCGTCGGGCACTCGCAGAAGTTCCAGCGCGTCCGCGAGGACGGCCGGCCGGTCATCCTTCGCCGGGACTTCGACTCGACGGACGGCGGCCACGCGGGCGTGCACTTCCTCGCGCTCCAGCGCGAAATCGCGGACTTCGAGCGCACTCGCGAGGCGATGAACGCCACCGACGTTAGCGGCCAGACGCCGGTCGGCCGCACGCAGAACAACGGCATCCGCCAGTACCTCTCGGTCACCCACCGCGGCAACTACCTGCTGCCGCCGCGGTCGAGTCGCGCGCTCCCCACCCCGGAGGGCAGCGATGCGTAAGCCGAGTCGGCGCGCGTTCCTCGCGGCAGCAGGCGCTACCGGTCTCGGCGCGACCGCGGGCTGTCTGGGATTCCTCGAAACGGAGCGCGCGACCCGCGAGCCGCCGCTCCCCGAGAACCGCCCAGACGCCGCCTACGTCCCCTCGCACGTCGAAGGCATGGAGATGCCTGGAATGCAGACCAGCGGCCGGTACGCGTGCGCGCTCTCCTACACGTTCCCGCACCGCTTCTGGCTGGTGCGCGGGACGGACACCGACCGCGTGGACGTCCGCGGCGAGGACGACGTCCACCTGATGGTCGCCGTCTGGGACACCGAAACCGGCACGGTGCTGCCGGAAGCGAACGTCGCCATCGAGCACACGGGCCCGGACGGCGAGACGTCGTCGGTGACGCCGTGGCAGATGCTCTCCCAGCAGATGGGCGTCCACCACGGCGACAACGTCGCGCTCGGGCCGGAGGGCAACTACGACGTCACTGTGCGCGTCGTCCCGCCGACCACGCGCCGGACGGGCGAATCGGCCGCGACCGACCCCGTGGAGTTCGGCTTCTCGTTCACGTTCGACCGCTCCAGCCTCGACGACCTCCCGTTCGAGGACATCCCCGCCGACCGCGAGGGAAGCGAGGGCGCGGTCGACCCGATGGACATGAAGAGCGCGACGCTCTCGCAGGCACCCACAGAAGACGCGTTCCCGATTCCGGTGCGCGGCACAGGCGAGACGGGCGGCGCGAATCTGGTCGTCGGGACCGCGGACCGACTCGGGAGCCTCGCAACCGGCGACGGCGAGACGTACGTCGCGACGTCGCTGCGCACGCCACACAACCGATTCGTGCTCCCGAACGCATCGTTGTCGGCGACCGTCGACGCGGGCGGCGAGCGCGTCTTCGACGGCGACCTCGTGCCGACGCTCGACGCCGACCTCGGCTACCACTACGGCGCGGTCGTCTCCGCTTCTGACGCAATCGAGAACGTGACCGTGAGTGTCGACACGCCGCCGCAGGTGTCGCGCCACGAGGGGTACGAGACGGCGTTCTTCGACTTCTCGGACGTGTCGGTCTGAACGGCGAATCGACAGCCCGGTAGCTACTGTTGGACTTCGTCGACCAGTGACGCGACGGCGTCGTCGACGAGGCGCTGCCTCAGCCGCCCTTGCCAGAACGCGATGTCGTCGGAACTGAGCGACTGGACACCCCACGGGACGATGCGGCTCTGTTCGGGTGTTCCACCGCGTATCCAGTCGTCGTCCGGGATTTCGAGGAGTCCGTCCATCCACGACTTCGTTGTCAGCGTGACTACGATGTACTGTTCGCCGTGGAACGGTCGGTCCTCGTGATTCGAGAGGACGAGCCAGGGGCGTGCCTGCTTGGCACCGTCGAACGGGTCTACGCCGTAGACGACGTCGCCCGGTTCGAAAATCGGCGTCGGTTCCTCGTCGCTCACTGTTCGTCGTCGACGCTCGGGTGCGCTCCCTCGGGCGACTGCTCGCGCCAGGCGTCCGCGTCCTCCTCGCCGAGTTGCTCGTTGAACAGGGAGGTGGCGCGCTCGTAGCCGTCGTACTCCGCGAGTCGCTGCTCGTCGTCGGTGACCGCCCAGTACGTCGCCTTGTGTTCGACGAGGTCGCGGTCCTTGAGCCGCGTGAGGGCGGTGCTGACCGCTCCTTCGTCGATTTCGAGGCGAGCGGCAATCTCGCCCGCTTCGAACGCGTGTCCGTCGTGGCTCGCGAGGAACCCGAGGACGCGCTCTGGGACGGACAGTCCGGCGAGCTCGTCCTCGCTCGCGTTCTCGAAGGTTTCGCGGTCGATAGACATCTCGGGTGGACGTACGGTCTCCAGCGACAAGAGCGTTAGTGACGAAACCGACGTAAGCACCGAAAGTACGCGAACCCCGCATCCTTTTGGCTCGACGGGCGAACGCGGGGTATGGAGCGGTTACGCGAGTCCTTCCAGCGCGCGCCCGTCATCGAGAAAGAGGGTGGGTACGAGTACGTCGTCCTCCCAATCAGCAACGGCGTGCCGATGCTCGAGCCCGCGCTGCTGCGGGAGGTCGTCGTCGGCATCACGCGGGTCGCGGACCTCGAGGACGTGGACAAAATCGTGACGCCGGAGGCGATGGGCATCCACATCTCCACGGCCGTGAGCCTGCAGACGGACCTCCCCGTGACAGTCGTCCGGAAGCGCGAGTACGGGCTGCCCGGGGAGGTCGAAATCCACCAGGAGACGGGCTACTCGGAGGGTGAGATGTACGTCAACGACGTGGAGGAGGGTGACCGCGTGCTCGTGCTGGACGACCTGCTGTCGACGGGTGGGACGCTGCGCGCGCTCACGGACGCCCTCGACGGCATCGGCGCGGACATCGCGGACGTCGTGGTGGTCATCCGGAAGGTCGGCTCGGAGAGCGCGATGGCCGACTCGCCCCACGACGTGACGGCGCTGGTGGACATCGAGGTCGCGGACGGCGAGGTCACGGTCGTCGACGAGTACCGGTAGCGCCCGCCGGCTTCGTGTCAAGGAGCGTGGTAATTGGTCGCAAGGGTTTTTGCGGCTGCCTGGCCAGTACTGGCTAATGGCAGGCGACGATGCCGGGGCCGGTGGGGCGACCGCCAGCGGCGGCACCGACGACGCACCAGCTGAGGGCACACCGGGCGAGCGGAATCGGGACTACGACTGGCAGCAGCTCACGCCCGCCGTCCGCGAGTACGACGGCGGCGCGACGGTCGGAGAGTACTCCTGGGTGGACTATCTGGAGGAGTACGGGAGCGAGGACGCCGCCGAGCGCGTTCAGGAGCGCCGCGAGCGCGCACGGCACGAACTCGCGGCCGCCGAGGCGGGCCGCAAGGAGGACGTCGAACCGCCGTACCCCGAGTGGGACGAACTCGGCGCGGACCCACCGAAGCCGAAGTGGGGGGCCGTCGACGCGGACCCGAGCGACGACCTCGGGTTCGACCCCGACGAGAAGGGCGACGTGCTCGGGACGGCGGCGCGGCGCGCGAGCAACTTCCACGACTACTTCGACGAATTCACCGACCCCGCGACGACGCCCGTCGCGAAAGACGAGTGGATGTGGGAGCACTTCAAGCGCGAGTACTACTACGTCGGCGACAACGACTGGACGCGGCCCCGCGACGACGACGGCGAAATCGTCCGGTTCGACCCCGTGGAGTACCTCGGCTTCGACCCGGAGAACGTCGAGAACTGGCTGTCCGTGAAAGACGACGCCGCCGACGAGATGCTCGACCTCGAAGACGAGCGCACGGTCGACATCCACGAGGACATCGACGAGGACGCGTTCTTCTCGACTATCGAGGGGAAGACCACCATCGCGAACCGCTACGACCTGGAGAAGGCGGTGCCGATGGAGAAGAAACGCCACTTCCGGGAGGTCGAGCGCTACTGGGTGAACAAGCCGTACGCGTTCGTCGTCATCTTCCACTCCGACCGCGAGAACGAGAAGAAGTACTACCTCGTGGAGCCCTACCGCAACCCCATCGAGGCGGACCTCCAAGAGTTCCTCACGGAGAAGCTCAGAACGGCTATCAAGTACGCCAGCGACGACGTCACGGCCGCCGGCGACGAGGCCGAGCGCCGCGGCGTCATCGAGCGCGAGACGCGGAAACTGCTGGACCGCTACGACCTCTACGTCGGCCCGGTCGGGCGCGAGCAGTCGTTCGTCGACAAACTGCTGGCGGCCGTCGGGAGAGGGAAACCACCGGTCGAAACCGACGACGGCCACCTCGACGGCATCATGGCGCGCCCCGAGCCCGCGGTGCTCGCCGAGGACCCGGACGCCCTCACGCAGTACCAGGTAGAGACGCTGCTGTACGTGCTCCAGCGGAACTTCATCGGCTACGAGCGCATCGACGGCATCAAACACGACATCAACGTCGAGGACATCTCCTGCGACGGCTACGACTCGCCGGTGTTCGTCTACCACACCGACTACGAGAACCTCATCACGAACGTCTACCACGGCCGCGAGAGCCTCGACGACTTCGTCGTGAAACTCGCCCAGCGCTCCGGAAAGGGCATCTCGAAGCGCCAGCCGCAGGTCGACGCCACGCTCCGCGACGGCTCCCGCGCCCAGCTCACGCTCGGCCAGGAGGTCAGCGACCACGGGACCAACTACACCATCCGCCAATTCAAGGACGTGCCGTTCACGCCCGTGGACCTCGTGAATTGGCAGACGTTCAGCCTCGACGAGATGGCGTTCCTCTGGCTCTGCATCGAGTCCCACAAGAGCCTCGTCTTCGCGGGCGGCACCGCCTCCGGGAAGACCACGAGCCTGAACGCGGTCTCGCTGTTCATCCCGAGCAACGCGAAAATCGTCTCCATCGAGGACACCCGCGAGGTCGAACTCCCCCAGCGCAACTGGATTGCCAGCGTCACCCGCCCGAGCTTCGGCGAGGACGAGACCGGCGACATCGACGAGTTCGACCTGCTGGAAGCCGCGCTCCGCCAGCGCCCCGACTACATCGTGATGGGCGAGGTGCGCGGCGAGGAGGGTCGCACGCTCTTCCAGGTGATGAGCACCGGCCACACCACGTACACGACGTTCCACGCGGACAACGTCGGCGAGGTCCTCAAGCGCTTCACCACCGAACCAATCAACGTCTCGAAGACGCTGTTCACCGCGCTGGACCTCGTGTCGGTGCAGTCCCAGACGCGCGTACGCGGCCAAAAGGTCCGGCGCAACCGCTCGATTACGGAAATCAACCGCTACGACCCGGAGAACGACGAAATCAACGTCAACGACGTCTTCCAGTGGGAGCCCGAGGACGACTCCTACCGGCAGACTGCGGACTCCTCGACGCTCGAGGACATCAAATTCGACCGCGGCTGGACGCAGATGGAGCTCGACCGCCAACTGCAGGAGCGCCGCGTCCTGCTGGCGTACCTCATCGAGCAGGGCCTCAACGAGTACGCGCAGGTCGCCGCGACCGCGCAGGCGTACATCAACGACCCCGAGACCATCCTCACGCTCGTCGCCAACGGCCAACTGGAGGCGGCGCTCGAAGACCTCCGCGGGATGGAGAGCGTGCTCATCGACGTCGATCCCGACAAGGAGGCGATGGTCCCGCGCCCGGACCCCTCCGAGAGCGTGCTCGCGGAGGCCGAGTCCATCCTCGAAACCGCCCGCGAGGAGGGCGGCGTGCTCACGGAGTACGAGGGCGAGTCCGCGGAGTCGCTGGCGACCGCGCTCACGCCCGACGCCGCCGCGGAGGACGTGGTCGCGGACACTCGTGGGCTCGACGCCGAGGACCTCGAAGCCGCCATCGAGGAGGTGGCCGACGCCGACCTCCCGACCGAGCAGGAAGCCACGGAGTCGTCGACGCGGGACGCGTTCGCCGACGACCTCGACCCCGCCATCGAACCCGTGGCAGAGAGCGACGACGGGTTCGGGAGCTTCGAGCCCGCGGCACCCAGCGACGACACGGCCGCCAGCGACGGCGGTGAGGCCGCCGACGAGTCCGAGGACGAACGCGAGGGGAGCACCGAATGAGCACGGGGTCGCAGTCGTTCGGCGAGGGCGCGGACGTCGTCGCGGACGCGTTCTTCCCCGTCTACCAGTGGGCGTTCAGCGACGGCAGCGACTTCATCGCGGACGTCGAGACGAAGCTCGCGGAAGCCCGCATGGACGACCCCGTGGAGCTGTTCGTCTCCCGGGCCATCGGCGTGGGCGTCCTCGCGGGCGTCACGCTCTGGCTGCTCGGGCTCGCGCTCGGCTACGGCCTCTTCTACACCGGGCTCGTGGAGACGGAGACGCTCATCGGCGTCCCCGTCCCGAACGAGACGCTGCTGGCCATCGTGCAGGCGCTGAAGATTCCCGCGCTGGTCGTCGGCACCGGCCTCTTCTTCGGGTTTATCGGCTTCACGGCCGGGTTCGGCGGGCTGCTCTCCGTGCCGTACATGCGCTCCAGTTCCCGGGAGCGCGAGATCAACATGCTGCTGCCGGACGCCGTCTCGTTCATGTACGCGCTCTCCATCGGCGGCATGAACCAACTGGAGATTCTGGAGGCGATGGCGAAGGCCGACGACACGTACGGCGAGGTCGCCATGGAGTTCCGGAGCATCGTCCAGGAGACCGAGTACTTCGACACGGACTACCGGAGTGCGGTGCGGAACCGCTCGATGGAGACGCCCAGCGACGAACTCAGCCAGTTCCTGACGGACATGCTCTCCATCATCAACTCCGGCGGGGACATGACGGAGTTCCTCTCGGACAAGAAGGACAAGCACATGCGCACCGCCAAACAGCAACAGGAGCTCACGCTCGACACCCTGGAGCTGTTCGGCGAGATGTACATGACGCTGTCGCTGTTCCCACTCCTCCTCATCATCATCCTCGTCATCATGAGCATGCTCGGGCAGGCCCAGATGCGGCTGCTCTATGCCACCGTCTACGTGCTCACGCCCATCGTCGGCCTCGGCTTCCTCGTGCTCGTCTCCACGGTCAAGCAGGACGAAATCGGGGACGGCTTCCTCGAATTCGAGGGCGAGGACACCGGCCACCGCGAACCCGGCCTGCTCAGCCTCGGTCTCGTTGAGCGCTTCGTCGGCGAGTACGCGATTTTCGACCGCGTGAAGCGCCGCGAGGGGACCTACGAGACGATGCAGGTGATGCGCCACCCCGCGCGCTTCTTCCGAGACAACCCGCTGTTCACGCTCGCGTTCACCGTGCCGGTGACGCTCGTGCTCGTCGTGAACGCGTTCCTCGCAGGCCTCGCGCCGACGACGCTCGACGCCATGGTCGACGCCCCAATCTGGGGGACGTTCCTCTACGTCTACCTCCCGCTGTATCTGATTGGGTTCCCGCTGGCGGTGTTCCGCGAGTGGAACGTGCGCTCGCGGCGCCGCATCACGAACAAGCTCTCGGACAACCTCCGGAAGCTCTCCTCGGCCAACGACACCGGGATGACGATTCTGGAGTCCATCGGCGCGGTCTCGGAGACCACCAGCGGGAAGCTCGGCGAGGAGTTCGAGACGATGTACGCGAAGGTGAACTACGGCACGAGTCTGAAGCGCGCGCTCGTCGAATTCAACAACAAGTACCACATCCCGCGGCTCGCCCGCACGGTCAAACTCATCACGAAGGCACAGGAGGCGTCCAGTCAGATTACGGCGGTGCTGTCGACGGCCGCACAGGCCAGCGAGAACCAGGACGACATCGAACGCGAGCGGCGCTCGCGGGCCCGCATGCAGGTCGTCATCATCATCATGACGTATCTCACGCTGCTGGCAGTGATGCTCATCCTCCAGGTGAAGTTCCTCGGCACGATGAGCGGCCTGGAGACGTCGACCGGGGGTGCTGGCGGCGCGGGCGGCCAGTTGAGCTTCGGCGGGAACATCGACACCGAACTGCTGGGGATGATGTTCTTCCACGCGGTGACGATGCAGGGCGTCATCTCCGGGTTCGTCGCGGGCTACATCCGCGACGCGAGCCTGCTCTCGGGCGTGAAATTCGCAGTGATACTGCCGACCGTCGCGCTGATAGCGTTCTCCTTCGCGTGACCATGTCCCGAGCACAGACCACCATGGACTTCGCCGCGGGCGTCAGCATCTTCCTCGTGACTGTGGCGTTCGCGTTCGCGTTCGTCCCCGGCATCATCACGCCGTTCGCGGACCCGGACGTCGGCGACCCCGTCTCCGCGAACCGCATCGCCGACGACCTCGCGACCGACCGACTCGCGTCCCCGAACCAGCCCTACGCCCTCGACACGGAGCGAACTGCCGCGTTCTTCGCGGACGGCGACGCCATCGGCGAGTTGGCGCTGCGCGACTACAAGTCGGCGAACGTGACATTGACGACTACTTCTGGTGACGTGGCGACCATCGACGGCGTGCGCGCAACGGCCGGACAGTCGGTGTCTGCGGACGCCGACGCGACCGTCGCGTGGCGGAGCGTGACCGTCGGCGGCGACCGCTACGAGCTCGTCGTGAGGGTGTGGTAGCATGCGGGCGCAAGCGCACACGCTGGAGGGCGTCGCCGCCGCGCTGCTCATCGTCGCGACGGTCGCGTTCACGATTCAGGCGACCGCGGTGACGCCGCTGACCGCGAGCACGGCCAGCCAGCACATCGAGACCCAGCACGAGCGGGCGGCGTCCGGCCTGCTGGAGACCGAGCGCGCGAACGGCAACCTCTCGCGGACGCTGCGCTACTGGAACGGCTCCGCGGCGGCGTTCACGAACGCCAGCAACGAAGGCTACTACGTCGGCGAAACCCCCGGAGCGTCGTTCCTGCTCGCCGTCGAGGAGACGTTCGGCGACCGCGCGGTCGCGTACAACGTCAACGCCTACTACGTCGGTGCCGACGGCGACCGCCACGTCCGCCGGCTCGCGTTCCACGGCCAGCCGAGCGCGGACGCGGTCGCCGCCACGCGGCTGGTCACGCTCTACGACAATCAATCGGTGATGGAACGTAACGGCACTCGCTTCGAGCCGACGGCGAAGACGCTCGCGGACGTGAACGCGGCGGCAGGCGAGCGCTACTTCGCGCCGAACGCACCCGGCCACGCGTACGCCGTCGTCGAAGTGGAGGTGGTAGTGTGGCGGATGTGAGCCGGTCGTGGTGCGGCGACGACCGCGGCGTCTCCACGGCGCTCGGCTACGTGTTGAACGTCGGCGTCGCCGCCATCCTCGTGACGATGCTGTTGTTCTCCGCGGGGTCGCTCGTGGAGACCCAGCGCGACCGCGCCGTCGAGACCGAACTCCGCGTGGTCGGCGACCGCGTCGCCGCGGACCTCGCGGCCGCCGACACGCTCGCACGCGCCAGCGACGGCGGCAGCGTTCGGTACACCGTCGAAGCGCCGTCGAACGTCGCCGGCTACGGGTACGACGTGCACGTCAACGAGTCCGGGAACGGGAACGTCGTGCTCAACGCCGACCGCTCGGACGTCACCATCACTGTCGAATTCCAGACGGAGATACCGGTCGAGAACGCGACCGTCGAGGGCGGCGACTTCGTCGTGGTCTACGACGGCAACCGGCTGGAGGTCGAGGATGCGTAGCGTGCGCATCGACGGCCTCTCGGGAGAGCGCGCGGTCAGCGACACGCTCGGATTCGTGCTCATCTTCGGTATCATCGTCTCCACGACCGCGGTCGTCTACGTCGGCGGATTCGACGCGCTCACCAGCGCGCGGGACGCCCAGCAGTTCTCGAACACCGAGCGCGCGTTCGACGTGCTCGACTCGAACGTCGACGACCTCGCCGTCCGCGGCGCGCCCAGCCGTTCGACGGAGGTGTTGCTGTCGGACGGCGCGCTCGGGTTCGGCGACCCGGTGACGTTCAACGTCTCCGCCGACAGCGGGGCGTTCTATCAGGCCACGACCAGGCCGATAGTGTACCGCGCCGACGACGGCGACCGGCTCGTCTACTCGAACGGCGCGCTGTTCCGCCAGTACGGCGACCGCGCGGTGCTGTTCGGCGAGCCGCGCGTCTCGGCGGGCGACCGCACGCTCGTCCCCGTCGTCGCCACGGAGCCGGACGGCCGAGGCGTCTCCACGGACGGCACGCAGCGAGTGCTCGTCCGGACGACCGTCAGCGCCCGCGACGTCGAGTCGTTCTCGACGCCCGCGAACCTCACAGTCACGTCGCCGCGCGCCGCGGCCTGGGAGCAGTACCTCGAAGCCGAATTCGGACAGAACTGTGACGGCCCGGACGAGGGCCGCACCGGCGAAGTCGAGTGCCCACTGCCCGGCAAAGAAGTCTACGTGCAGGGCATCTACATCGACGTCGCGGTGGCCTGACTACCGCACGGTCACGTTCACCGCGTTCTCGGTGATGTGGAGGAACGTGACGACGCGCTCCCCGGAGGAGTCGTACTCGAGTTGGCCCGTGGACGCCGAGAGGTCGGTGCTCGCGGAGTTCCCCGACGGGTTCTGTTTGCCCTTCGAGAGCACCTTCAGGTCGACGTTCGGCCCCATCTTGCCGAGCGCATAATTCACGAGGTTCCCCGTGGAGTTGTTCGCGACGGGCGCCCCGCCGCCGCTCTCGTACGTGAGATTCGTGTCCCCGGTCAAGTCGAGATGCATCGTCGGCGTGTTGTCGCCGTCGCAACTGTACGCGTACGTCGAGTCGTTCTTCGAGAAGACGTCGCTGCCGCCCCACGTGTGCGTCGTCCCGCCGTCCGTGTACTCCAGCGTGACGTCGGGCTGGTTGCCGTCATTGCAGACGTTCGCGCCCTGAATGTCGAACTCGAAGCGCTGGGAGCCGCCGTCGTCGGCGACGAGCGTCCAGTGGAGGTCGCTGAAGTCGGAGTTCTTGTTCGGTTTCAGCGTGAACGTCAGCGACTCCACGGGGTCGTCGCCGGCGAGCCCGCGCAGTTCGAGGGGCGTCTCTTCGAGCGTGAATTGGCCGCCGGTCCCGCGCGCGACGAGTTCCAACTCGACGCGGTTCTCGTCGGGTAGCACGGTGACGTTGCCGCTCGTCCGCGACTGGAAGAACGACGCCCAGCCGCGGTAGTAGTCGCTCTCCACGGCGACGGTCACGGTCCCGTTCTGGAGCGGGTTCGTCCGTCCCGGCCCGGGGAAGACGGAGCGATTCGTCTCGGCCTCGTTGCGCGTCACGCGCGCGGTCGGCGCGCCGGCCGCCGTCTGCGCGCTGCCGGTGACGCGAATCACCGGGAGCGTCAGCGTCGCGTCCTGGTAGTTGAACTCCGGCGGCGACACCATCTCCGCGCCGGCGCCCCGCGAGTACCAGACGCCGCCGCCCTGGTACGCGACCTCGGTGTCGCCGTTCTCGTAGACGACCGACCCCAGCGTCGTGTTCAGGTACTCGGTCGTCGAACCGCCGTCGCCTTCCCTGACGACGACCATGCGACCGGTGTCGGGCCGCACCTCGTAGCTGCCGCGCTCGGAGTTCGCCAGCGTCAGCGACTGGCCGTCCGACCGCCCGAGCGCGACGAGCGCGCTGCGCGCGTCGAAGAGACTCATCGACTGCTCGGCGCGCTGGACCGACGACTGGTCCTGTGCGGCGTCAAGCGCGCTGCCACCCGCCACGACCACGACGCCGACCCCGGCGACCGTGATAGCGAGCAACAGCACCACTCCGATAGTCTCCGTCTGCCCCCGCGCGTCCATACACCCTCCAGTTCGCCGGTGACACGCAAGAAGGTGACGGGGAACTGTTGGAGAACGACCACGAGCGCGGGCGAACGGCCAGATGAAGGGGAGGAAAGCCGCGGAAGTTAGCAGTAATAGAGGGCGTGACGGGAGTCGAACCCGCGATCTAGAGGTTAGGAACCTCTCGCCGTGTCCGCTTGGCCACACGCCCTCTACGTCGAGCGAGGACGGGGCAGAGAAAAACCGTTACGTTAGTTGCCGGACGGGGTTTCGGAGTCCGTGTCGGCGTCCGTCGAGTCCGTGGTGGTCTCGGTTTCCGTGCTCTCCGTCTCGGGCTCGCCCTCAGCTTCGGGGCCGTCGCGCATCTCCTGGAGTTCCTGCTCGACTTCCTCGCGGCCTTTCTGGAACTCGCCGATGGCCTCGCCGCTGGAGCGGGCGAGCTTCGGAATCTTGTTCGCGCCGAACAGGAGGACGGCGATGAGCAGGATGACTGCCCACTCCATGCCGCCCGGCAACCCGCCGATGAACAGGGGAGTACTGGTGAACATCGCTACTCGATGGTAGCCTGTTCGCAATTATAGGCTTTATGCTCCTTTCAGTGTCGCAGTAACGGCAGCGAGCGGACACGAGCGGTGCGTTTTCGGCCGCGCTCGCTCCCGGTGGCGACTGCGAGGAAGCCGGCACCGTCACACGGTTTTTCACGACGGCCCACGAATCCCCGAGGTATGAGCGACGCCACGCAGTCCGACGCCGACCGCGAGTACGACCCGGACGCCGAGCACGCGTTCCCGGACGAGCGCCTGAACGAGGTGCTGGCGTTCGTCACCGACGACCCCGAGATTACGACGTACCTCGACGCGCAGAACGTCAACCCGGTCAAGCGGAAGGGGTACAACGACCACGGGACCAAGCACATCGAAATCGTCCGGAATCGCGCGCTCAAACTCTACGACCTGTTGAAGCGCGGCGGCGTCGAGTTCAACGGCGCGGCCGACCAGGGGCTCGACGAGGCCGACGAGGGCGTTATCGTCGCGCTCGCGGCGACGCTGCACGACATCGGGCACGTCGTCCACCGCGACGAGCACGCGTACTACTCGATTCCGCTGGCGGCGGACCTCCTGGACCGCATCCTCCCCGAGTTCTACGCGACGCCCGAAGCCGTGCGCGTCAAAGCAGAGGTGCTGCACGCGATTCTCTGCCACCACACCGAGGAGGACCCGCTCACGACGGAAGCGGGCGTCATCCGCGTCGCGGACGGCCTCGACATGGAGCGCGGGCGGTCGCGACTCCCCTACGAGCGCGGCGGCCGCGGTATCAACACCATCTCCAGCCAGGCCATCGACTCGGTCACCCTCGAGGAGGGCGACGAACGTCCCGTACTCGTGGAAATCGAGATGCGCAACGCCGCGGGCGTCTACCAGGTCGACAACCTCCTGAAGGAGAAACTGCACAAGTCCGGCATCGAGAACGACGTTCGCATCGTCGCGCTCAACACCGGCGGCGACAGCGACCAGCTCGTCGAGCGCATCGAACTGTAACCGTGGGACGCCGCCCTCGCTCGTCTCGCCGGGGGTAGACTCTTATCCGAATAGCACGAACGATTGGCACACTCGTGTCTCTCTCGTCCCGGACGGGCGGCACCGCCATCGTGGTGCTCGGCCTCGTCCTCTCCGCGTTTCACGTGCGGACCGTCGGCGTGCTGTGGGGCGCGCCGGCGCGCGTCGTCGTGAACGGGCTCCTCCCGTTAGTGCTGGCCACGTTCGTGGTGGCCGCGGGCGTGAAACTCGTGCGCAACGACGTGGTCGCCGACCAGTTCGTCACGCGCGTGCTCTCGTGGGTTGCGGTCGGCGTCGTCGTGCTCGCTGCGGCGACAGCGTGGATGTTCGCGAGCGTGCTCGTCACCGGCCCCCTCCCAGCGAACGCCACGCTGACGCTGTTGAACGCCGCGACGCTCGGCGGTCTCATCGGCTATCTGGTCGGCGTCTACGACGCGCGCCGCCGCGAACAGCAGGTCCAGGTCGACCAGTTGAACCGCATCAACAACACGCTCCGCATCGCGACGCGGGAAATCGTGAACGCGGACACCCGCAGCGAACTCGAACAGCAGGTCTGCGAGCGCCTCCAGCAGTCCGAGCCCTACGAGTCGGCGTGGATAGGGCGCTACGACCCGGAGGACAGCGAACTCCGGCCGGACGCGTGGGCGGGGTTGGACGACGAGTACTACGAGTCCGTCGTCATCGCCGTCGACGGGGACGACGCCCACGGACAGGGTGCCGGCGGGCGCGCCGTCCGCACGGGCGAGATTCAGTGCTCGCAGAACGTCTCGACGGACCCGTCGATGGAGCCGTGGCGGGAGCTGTTCGCCGAGCACGGCGTCGAGTCGGTGGCGGTCGTCCCGCTCGTGGACGGCGACACAGTCCACGGAATTTTGAGCGTGTACGCCGACCGCCCGTACGTCTTCGACGAGCCCGAACGGGAGGTGTTGATGGAACTCGGCGAGACCATCGGACACGACATCACCTCGCTGGAAGCCCGCGAGCAACTCCGCCGCCGCGAGCGCGAGTTGGCCAGTCAGAACGACCGCCTCGAGGAGTTCGCGTCGGTCGTCAGCCACGACCTCCGCAACCCGATGAACGTCGCGGAGGGCTCGATTTCCCTGGAGCGCGAGGACCGCGACAGCGACGCGCTCCAGCGGGCTGCGGACGCGCTCACGCGGATGAACGAACTCGTCGAGGACATCCTGGCGCTCGCGCGGACCGGCCAACTGGTGAGCGAGTTCGCCAGCGTCGACCTCCGGGCGGTCGTCGAGGACGCGTGGGCGACCACCGAGACCGAGACGGCGACACTCGACGTCGAGCCGTCGCTCGGCACGGTCTCCGGGGACGAGAGCCGCATCCGCGAGCTGTTCGAGAACCTCTTCCGGAACGCCATCGAACACGCCGGCGACGACGTCACCGTCTCCGTCGGCAGCCTCGACGACGCCGACGGCTTCTACGTCGCCGACGACGGCCCCGGCATCTCGCCGGCGGACCGCGAGAGGGTGTTCGACGTGGGCTACTCGACGAACCCGGACGGCACCGGGTTCGGGCTCAACATCGTCCGCAGCATCGCCGACGCGCACGGCTGGGACGTCACAATCACGGAGAGCGACGCGGGCGGCACGCGCTTCGAGTTCTCGGGCGTCGAGACCGACGCCGCCCGTCCGGTCGACGAACAGGTCGCGTAGAGTGAGCCACTACCCCTATGAGTGCGCGTCGCGAATCGAACCCATGACAGCGGACATTCGCGTGCTCCACGTCGACGACGAGCCAGGGTTCGCGGAGCTGTCCGCAGAGTTCCTCGAACGCGACAGCGACCGCATCACGGTCGAAACCGCGGCCGACGCGGACGAGGCGCTCGCCTACCTCGCCGACAACGTCGTGGACTGCGTCGTCTCCGACCACGACATGCCCGGTCGCACGGGCATCGAACTGCTCGAAGCCGTGCGCGAGGACCACCCCGACCTCCCGTTCGTGTTGTTCACGGGGAAGGGCAGCGAGGAAGTCGCCAGCGACGCGATTTCGGCGGGCGTCACCGACTACCTCCAGAAGGAAGCGGGCACCGACCAGTACGCCGTGCTCGCCCACCGCGTGACGAACGCGGTCGAGCGAGCGCGCGCCGAGCAGGCGGCCGAGCAGACGCGAACACAACTCCAGGCGGTCGTGGAGAACACCGCCGACACCATCCTCATCGTGGACGGCGAGAGCACGATTCTGTTCGCGAACCCTGCCGCCGAGGAGCTGTTCGGGTACACGCCCGGCGAACTCGACGGCGAGTCGCTGACCACGCTGATGCCCGCGCGCTACCGGGACGAGCACCTCGACGCCGTCCAGCAGTACCTGGAGACCGGCGAGCGGACCAACGACTGGCAGGCCGTCGAGTTCCCCGCGCTCCACCGGGACGGCCACGAGGTCCCCGTCTCGGTTTCGTTCGGCGAGTTCGAGCAGGCCGGCGAGCAGCGGTTCATCGGCGTCCTCCGGGACGTCTCCGAGCGCATCCGGATGGAGGAACAGCTCCGGGAGCGCGAGGAGCGCTTCCGGCAGGTCGTCGAGAACATCTCGGAGGTCGTCTGGCTGTTCGACCCGGACAACGAGGCCGCCTTCTACGTCAATCCGGCCTACGAGGAGGTCTGGGGCCGGTCGGCGGAGAGCCTCTACGCGAACCCGACGTCGTTCCTCGACGCGGTCCACCCCGAGGACCGCGAGCGCGTCGAGGCGGCGCTCGGCTCGCGCGCCGACGGCGAGTACAGCGAAGAGTACCGCGTCGTGCGTCCCGACGGCGAGGTGCGGTGGGTGCACGACCGCGCCGTCCCCGTCGAGGACGACGACGGCGACGTCTACCGGCTGGTCGGGGTCGTCTCCGACGTCACGGAGCGCCGGCAGCAACGCGAGGACCTGCTGCGGGTGCAGGACCTGCTGGAGAAGACCGAGCGCATCGCGGACGTCGGCGGCTGGGAGATAGACACGGAGACGATGGAGGTGTTCTGGACCGACCACCTCTTCGACCTGCTGGGCGTGGAGTACGACGAGGAGCCGCCGCTGGACGAGGCCCTCGACGTCTACCACGAGGACGACCGGCCAATCGTCGAGGGCGCGGTCGAAGCCGCGCTCGAATCGGGGGAGCCCTTCGACGTGGAGGTCCGGTTCCGGCGGCCGGACGACGAGGTCCGCTGGCTCCGCATAAAGGGCGTTCCGACCATCGAGGACGGCGACGTGGTGACGCTCCGCGGCGCAGTGCAGGACGTCACCGAGCAGCGCCGCTACCGCCACCAACTGGAGCGACAGAACGCGCGCCTCGACCAGTTCGCCAGCGTCGTCAGCCACGACCTCCGCAACCCCCTCAACGTCGCGTCCGGCCACCTGGAACTGCTGTCGCTGGACCAGGAGGACGAGCACTACGACGCGATTGCGCACGCGCTCGACCGGATGGACCGCATCGTCGAGGACATGCTGTGGCTCGCCCGCGAGGGCAAAGACATCGACGCGACCGAACCGGTCGACCTGCGGACCGCGGCCGAGGACGCTTGGCAGGCGGTCGTGGGAGCCGACGACGACAGCGAACTGGTCGTCGCGGACGACCTCGACGCCGTCGACGCAGACTACGACCGGCTGTGTCAGCTCCTGGAGAACCTGTTCCGAAACTCGCTGGAGCACGGAGCAGACGCCGGCGACGGCGTGACCGTCTCCGTCGGCGCCCTCGCCGACGGCGCGGGGTTCTACGTCGCGGACGACGGTCCCGGGGTTCCCGAATCCGAGCGCGAGTCGGTGTTCGAGGACGGCTACTCGACGTCGGCGTCGGGCACCGGGTTCGGGCTCTCGATTGTCGAGCAAATCGCCGACGCGCACGGCTGGGACGTGCGAGTCACGGAGGGGGCGGCGGGTGGCGCGCGAATCGAGATAACGAAGCGGGAGTGACGGCGCTGGCGTCAGCGCGGTGTGAGGCCGACGGCGTCGGCGAGGAGTTCGTGCGAGCGGAGCGCGTCGTCGTGGTCGGCGACGACGTGCTGAATCATCACTTCGTCGACGCCGACGCGGTCCGCCAACTGTTCTAAGAGGGAGTTCAGCGTCTCCGGACTGCCCGAAATCGCGCGCGGCCACTCGTCTTCGTCCAGCGTCTCGGGCGTCGGCTCGGGAACGCCGCCGAGTTCGTCGATGGCTTCCTCGACGGACGGCGCGGTGCCGGTGACGCCGCGCTTCATCCGCTGGAAGGACGCTTCTGCGGTCGCGCGGAGTCGCGCGGCTTCCTCGTCGGTCTCCGCGCAGACGGCGTTGACGGCGACCATGCCCTCGGGTTCGTCGACGCTGCCGGCCAACTGTGAGGGCTGGAACGCCTCGCGGTACTCCTCGAAGGCGTGCGTGGCGAACTGCGGGCGGATGAACGCCGCGAAGCAGTAGCGCAGGCCGAGTTTGCCCGCGATTTTCGCGCTGGAGGGACTGGAGCCGAGCGCCCACGGAACGGGGGTCGCTTCGCCGGAGCGCGGAATCTCGACGTCGCTGTAGGCGTGCGTGGCAGGGTAGTCGTCGTAGAGGTGGTTGACGACGGCCTCGATTTTCTCACGGTGGTCCTCGTCCGGGTTCGGGACGTGGCGTTCGGTGCCGAGGGCTCGGTCGACCGCCGGCGAGCCGTTCGCGCGCCCGAGACCGGCGTCGATGCGGCCCGGCGCGAGCGCGTCGAGGACGCCGAACTGCTCGGCGACCTTGAACGGGCTGTAGTGGTTGAGGAGGACGGCCCCCGAGCCGAGGCGGATTTCGTCCGTCTCGGCGGCGAGGTGGCCGAGCAACACTTCGGGCGTGGTGCCGGCGAGCGTGTCGCCCATGCCGTGGTGCTCGGCGACCCAGAAGCGCTCGTAGCCGAGGCGTTCGGCCTGCTGGGCGGCCTCGACGGTGTTCGCGTAGGCGTCCGTCGCGGTGCCGCCCTCGGGAACCGGGGAGAGGTCGACGACAGAGAGGTCCATGTTCCCGTTCGTGGACTGCGGGAGAAAACGGTTCGGCTCGCGGAAGCCGGTCGCCGGACAGGAGGAATTATGGCGCCCGACGCCCGGGTCGTTCGTATGACGGAGTTCTCCCAGCGAGTCGAAGCCATCTCCATCAGCGGCATCCGGGAAGTGTTCGAGGCGGCCGGCGAGGACGCCATCAACCTCGGACTCGGCCAGCCCGACTTCCCGACGCCCGAGCACGCCCGACAGGCCGCCGTCGACGCCATCGAGGCGGGCGACGCGGACGCGTACACGTCGAACCGCGGGACGCCCGAACTCGTGGACGCCATCGTCCAGAAACACCAGCGCGACAACGACCTCGACGTCGCGCCGGAGGGCGTCATCGCGACCTCCGGCGGGAGCGAAGCGCTCCACCTCGCGCTGGAAGCCCACGTCGACCCCGGCGAGGAAGTGCTGTTCCCGGACCCCGGGTTCGTCTCCTACGACGCGCTCACGCGCATCGCGGGCGGCGAGCCGGTCGGCCTGCCGCTGCGCGAGGACCTCACGCTCGACCCCGCGACCGTCGAGGAACACATCACGGAGGACACGGCGGCGTTCGTCGTGAACTCGCCAGCGAACCCGACGGGCGCGGTGCAGTCCCCCGAGGACATGCGGGAGTTCGCGCGCATCGCCGACGAGCACGACGTGCTCTGTGTCTCCGACGAGGTGTACGAACACATCGTCTTCGACGGCGAACACCGCTCGCCGATGGAGTTCGCAGAGACCGACAACGTCGTCGTAGTGAGCGCGTGCTCGAAGACGTACTCGATGACGGGGTGGCGCCTGGGCTGGGTCGCCGCCAGCGAGCGCCGCGCCGAGCGCATGCTGCGCGTCCACCAGTACTCGCAGGCCTGCGCCAGCGCGCCCGCGCAGTACGCCGCCGAAGCCGCACTCAGCGGCCCGCAGGACGTCGTCGACGAGATGGTCGCGCAGTTCGAGCAGCGCCGCGACCTCGTGCTCGACGAACTCGAAGACATGGGCCTCGACGTCCCGAAGCCGGAGGGCGCGTTCTACGCGATGCCGAAGGTGCCCGACGGCTGGGTGGACGAGGTCATCGACCGCGGCGTCGTCGTCGTGCCCGGTGAGGCGTTCGGCGAGCACGGCGAGGGCTACGCCCGCATCTCCTACGCCACGGACACCGAACAGCTCCGCGAGGCCCTCGACATCATGCGCGAGGCGACGAACGCGCTCCAGTAGTACCCTCGTTTTTGCTGTCGGTCCGTAGTTCGCTCCCTGACAGTTATGCCGCCCGCGTCCTTTGGTACGTGTATGCACATCACGCGGCACGGGCGTGGGGGCCGCGCGACCGTCGCGGCGCTGGCGTCGCAGGTCCACCCGGTGTTCATGCTGCCGCCGCTGGCCGCGGCCGGATTCGGGGCCGTGCTCGCAGGCGAGTTCTCGCTGGCCGTCGCGGGCGTCCACCTCGCCGCGATGTTCTGCGCCGTCTACACCGCCCACGTCAAGGACGGCTACGTGGACTTCCACGTGCGCGGCGAGGACGACGACCACCCGCTCACTCCAGCGGGCTGCCGGGTCGCCATCCGCGCTGCGTCGCTGTCGTTCTTCGCCTGTGTCGCCGGCCTCTGGTGGCTCGTCGGCCCCGGTGCCGCCGCGCTCGCCGTGCCCGCGTGGCTCGTCGGATACCACCACGCGCCCCAACTCGACACGAACCCCGTCACGACGACGACCGGCTACCCGCTCGGCATCGCCGTCGCGCTCGTCGGTGGCTACTACGCGCAAGCCCAGTCGCTCGCCGTCCGCCCCGTCGCGTTCGCGGGCGTCCTGCTCGTGCTGCTCTCGGGCGTGAAGGTCGTCGACGACGTGCAGGACTACGACTACGACCGCTCCATCGACAAGCGCAGCGTCGCCGTCGTGCTCGGGAAACCGGGCGCGCGACGGCTCGCGTACGGCCTGATGGCGGCCGCGATGGCCTGCGTCGTAGCGCTCGCTGTACTCGCCGTCTTCCCGCCGAGCGCCGTCGCTGCGGTCGCCGCGTTCGCAGTCGTCGCCTGGTTCGCGGCGCGCGCCGAACCTACCGTCGCGACGATGCTGCTCGTGCGGGGCTGCTACGTCTTCCTCGCGGCGCTGGTCGCCGCGGTCTGGTTCCATCCGCTCGCGTAGCCCGCTCGCGGCGAGAGCGGTGTGCTGAAGGGCGCGGGCGGCGTCTGGACGGCCATGGACGCCTGGCAGGACGACGACGCGCTCGCCGACCAGTACGCGGACGCGTCGAACCTCGCCGCCCGACAGGTCTTGCACGCGCGGTTCTCCACGGCCGACCGCTCTCCCCACGAGTGGCTGTTCGACCAGTTCGACCTCCCAGAGGACGCGATGGTGCTCTCGCTCGGCTCGGGGCACGGCGCGCTCTGGACCGCCAACGCCGACCGGATTCCCGCCGGCTGGGACGTCACCGTGACGGACAACTCCGCGGGGATGATGATGGACGCGATGGAGGCGCTGGAGGACGTTGACCGCGAGTTCGACTTCGACTCGGTGGACGCCCGCGACATCCCCTACCCGGACGACACCTTCGACGCCGTCACCGCCCACTTCGTGCTCTCTCACCTCGCTGCTGCGGACCGCGAGCAGGCACTCTCGGAGATTCGGCGCGTGCTGAAGCCCGACGGGACGCTGTACGCCGCGACGACCGGGACCGACGACCTCGCCGCCGTCTTCGACGCGGTCGCCGAATTCGGCAGCCGGCCCGCGGACGCCGGGTTCGCGCTGGAGAACGGCGAAGCACAGCTGCGCGAGCAGTTCGCGAGCGTCGAACGCCGGGACTTCGAGGACGAACTCGAGATTACGAAGTCCGAGCCGCTGGTCGCGTACCTGCTCTCGCTACCGGGCTTCGACGGCAGCGACGCTTTCGAGTTGGAACGCGCGTTCCGCGACAAAATCGGCGAAGAGAGGTTCGTCGTCGAACGGTCCGTGGGCGTGTTCGTCGCGTCGGGGTGACTACTTCGCGGTGGAGACGATTTTGATAACGTCGCCTTCCTCGAGTTCGTAACCCTCACCGACCTCCCGGCTGGTCTTCGCGTTCACCGCGTGGAGGTAGCCCTCGACGATGTCCGAGTGGACGGCGTACGCGAGGTCCACGGGCGTCGAGCCGTTCTCCAGGAGGAACGCGTCAGGGAGGACGTTGCCTCTCGCGTCGGTCCACTTCGACTGGTCCTGCACGGGGTAGGCCGTGACCATGTCGAGCAGGTCGTAGACCGCGTGGTTCAGCGCCGCCTGGACGCCCGTGCCGCCGTACTCGCTCGTCGTCTCGCGGAGTTCGTCGAGGGCTTCGCGCTGGCCCTCGCTGATTTCGCCCGTTATCTCGAAGTCCTCGTCGCCGGGGTCGTAGTCGAGGAAGCCGGCGTCGACGCCGCGGCGGAGCGCGAGTTCGCCCTGCGCAGTCGCGGGAATCACGGGCTTGTCGAGGTCGAGCAACCGCTGGACGTTCTCGGCGGGCGCGACGTCGATTTTGTTCGCGACGACGACGATGGGCTTCGTGCGCTGGCGGATGCCGCGTGCGAGCGCCTCGCGGTCCTCGGTGGTCCACTGCACCGGGTCCTCGGAGTAGTCCATCCCGCGGAGGACGGCAGCGACGTCGTACTCGGTCGCGCCGAACCCCGTCATCAGGTCGGTCACGGCCTCTTCGATGTCGAAGCCGGGGCTGCGGGACTGGCGCTCGACGGTCTCCCAGTTGCGGTCGACGATGCCCGCCAGCCAGAGGTCCATCTCCTCCTCGATGAAGTCGATGTCCTCGATTGGGTCGTGCGTGCCGACCTCCACGGGTTCGCCCTCCTCGTCGGTCGCGCCCGCGGCGTCCACGACGTTCACGATGACGTCCGCGTTCGTGAGCTCGTCGAGGAACTGGTTGCCGAGCCCGCGCCCCTCGTGTGCGCCCGGCACGAGGCCCGCCACGTCTAGCAGTTCGACGGGGACGTAGCGCTTGCCGTCGTGGCAGTTCTCGTGCCCGCAGCGCTCCTCGCGAGTGAGACACGGACACTCCGTGCGCACGTGAGTGATGCCGCGGTTCGCGTCGATGGTGGTGAACGGGTAGTTCGCGACGTCCACCTCCGAGCGCGTCGCGGCGGTGTAGAACGTCGACTTGCCGGCGTTCGGCTTCCCGGCAAGCGCGATAGAGAGCATACCACGTGGTAGCGCGAGCGCGGAAGAATGGCTTTCGGTTGGGCGACTCACCCCAAGCGATATTCGGCGCCCGACAGAACCACTCGGGCGATGAACACGCTCGAGGTTACGCTCCGGCTGGTCGCGGGGCTCGGGTTGATTCTCGCGAACGGCTTCTTCGTCGCCATCGAGTTTGCCCTGACCCGCGCCCGCCAATTCACCGAGGCGGAGTTCGTCGACGGCAACCCCTCTCTGGAGCGCGCGTGGGAGATGACCAACGACCTCGAGCTCTACCTGACGACGTGCCAGGTCGGCATCACGGCGTCCTCGATTGCGGTCGGTATCGTCGCCGAACCGGCGCTCGCAGCCATCTTCGAGCCGGTGTTCCACAACACGTGGCTCGCGTCGGTCGGCGCCGGGGCGGTGCTGGCGTTCCTCGTCATCAACCTCGTCCACCTCACGCACGGCGAACAGACGCCGACCTACCTCGGCGTGGAGCGCTCGCGGTTCGTCTCCAAGTACGGCGCCGGGCCGCTGTACTGGTTCCACTTCGCCATCTCGCCGATTATCAAGCTCGGCGACGGCGTCGCGAAGGGGACGCTGAAGCTGTTCGGCGTCGAGATGACGGGTGCGTGGCTGGAGACCGAGGAGGACGTCATCGAGTCGCGCGCCGACCTCCGGAACCGCCTCGGGTCCGTGCTCGGCGAGTCCGACCTCACCCAGGAGCGCCGCGAGGAAGTCCTGGGCGCGCTCGACATCGACCAGATGCCCATCGAGAACGTGATGGTCGACGCCGACGACGTCGTCGCGCTGTCGACGACCGTCGGTCTCGAGGAGAACCTCGAACGGATGAGCGAGACGCCGCACGTCCGGTACCCACTGGTCGGCGAGACCCTGGACGACTTCCGCGGCATCGTCTATCTGCCGGCGGTGTTCCGCGACCTCGACGACCTCCGGTCGGGTGAGGACACCCTCGACGACGTCGCCCAGCCGCCGATGACGATTCCGGCGTCACTACCCGTCAGTGACGCCATCGACCGCTTCCAGTCGGAGCGCCAGGAGCTGGCGTTCGTCACCGACGAGAACGACCACGTCGTCGGCCTCGTCACGGTCACGGACGCACTGGAAGCCATCGCCGGCGAAGTCGAGGACCCGCTCGACGACGAGCACGAGCGTTAATCCGCCCGCAAGCGCGTCGCAGCGCTCCCGGCCGCGACGACGAGGAGCATCACGCCTGCGAACAGGTACGCGAGGTCGCCAGCGAGGTCCCACACCTTGTACTGGTAGTCGTAGAAGCCACCGCCGAGCACGAACCAGAAGCCGTTGACGCCGGTGAGCAGCGCGACGAGTCCCAGAAACGCGACGAGTCCCTCGCGCCACAGTCGCACGCCGACCACGAGCGGCGACGGGGACTTGTCGGGTTCACCGCGCTCGGGAACGTGGGGGTTACCCGCGTCGGCGTCACCGCTGGAGGGCGAGTCAGACATAGGGAGGACTGGTCGAGGAGCCGACTAAACTATTCGGGGTCGCGGTCCGCACGGCTGCCGAGGTGCATCTCGCCGCGGGCGCGGATGACGCCGTCGACGTCGGCGTCCGGGTGGACGTGGACGTCCTGCCCGGAGACGTCGCCGAGCACGACCGCGCCCGGTTCGACGCGTACGTCGCCGTTGCGCGTCGTGACGTCGCCGTGAATCTTCGTGCCCGAACCCACGCTCACGTCGTCTTGGGCGCGCAGGCTGCCGAAGATGTTGTTGTCCTCGCCGACGTCGATGCTGGTCGCGCGGATGTTGCCGTGCAGCCGGCAGTCGTCGCCGATGGTGGCGGGCGTGGAGACGCGCCACGCGTCGTCGGAGACGCTCCCGGAGCGCGGAATCGTCAACGGCTGGGCGTCGCCGCTGGCGGCGAACTGGTCGACGAGCTCCTCAGCTTCCTCCTCCTCGCCGATTTGGAGGAGGTGGGTGAGGTAGACGACGAAGAACGTGATGGTGGGCATCGGATTCCGGATGACGATCCAGCCGGAGGCCTCGAAGCCCTCCTCGATGTCGACGTCGTCGCCGATGTCGAGGTCGCCGCCGACGACCAGCCGACCCGTGATGTGGACGCGCTCGCCGAGGTAGGCGTCCTCGCTGGCGAGCACGTTCCCGTCCACGTCGCACCACATGTCCAGCCGGCAGTCGCCGTCGGCTTCGATGTCGCCGGCGAACGAGACGCGTTCGCCCGCGATTACGCTGTGGCCGCGAACCCCGAGTTCGACCGTGGACTGGCCGCCGACCAGCACGTCGCCGTCCACCACGACGTCGTGTTCCTGTACGGTGGTGCCGTCGGGCACGACGAGTTCGTCTATCGGGTTCGGGCCGAGCACACCCGTCCAATCACCCCGCACGCCAATAAACCCCGCGAGAGCGCACGCCAACCGTCGGACGGCGGGCTTTTGTCCGCTCGTCGCCTACTCGGTGGTATGACTACGCTCTCGTTCGAAGACGACGGCGTCGACATCGTCTACGAAGGCACGGAGTTCCGCATGGAGCGCGAACTCATCGAGGAAGCCACCGACAAGAACTACCACGAGGTCACCGACCACGAGGTGCTCAAACTCGTGGAGCGCGACCCCTCGCTCTCCGGCGAGCCGCGGCGCATCGGCGACATCGTCTAGACGCGAAGTTTTAGGTCCGAGCGCGGCAATCGACGGGTATGACCGCGACGCTCCCCGACTTCGAACACCCCTCGTGGGTGACGGCGCTGGCTACGTTCGCGAGCTACGGGCTCGTCCTGCTCGCGATGACCGTCCTGTTGTTCCTCGTGCCGTACGCCATTTTCACGGCGCTGTGAGCAGGAGCTAGCGACAAAATACTCGTCGCGTAAAATCAGGGGGAAAGCGGCAGCTACGCGGCGTCGAACCGAAGAGGACGAGAGAGAGGAGTTACGCGAAGGTGCGCGTGGGTTCGGCGCTGGCGTCGGTGTCCTGTTCGAGCTTCTCCAGCGCGTTCTCGAAGTCCTGCATCGTGATTTCCTCGCGGTCGTCGCGGATGGCGAACATCCCCGCCTCCGTGCAGATTGCTGCGACGTCCGCGCCGGACTTGTCGTCGGTCTCCGCGGCGAGGCGCGTGAAGTCCACGTCCTCGGCGAGGTTCATGCTCCGCGTGTGGATGCGGAAGATCTTCTCGCGGCCGGTCTCGTCGGGGTTCGGCACCTCGATGAGGCGGTCGAAGCGGCCGGGGCGGAGGATGGCGCGGTCGAGCATGTCGAAGCGGTTGGTGGCGGCGATGATGCGGATGTCACCGCGCTCGTCGAAGCCGTCCATCTCCGAGAGGAGCTGCATCATCGTCCGCTGCACCTCGGCGTCGCCGGAGGTCTTCGAGTCCGTACGCTTGGACGCGATGGCGTCGATTTCGTCGATGAAGACGACGGCGGGCTCGTGGTCGCGGGCGACCTGGAAGAGGTCGCGGACGAGCTTCGCGCCCTCGCCGATGAATTTGTGGACGAGTTCGCTGCCGGCCATCTTGATGAACGTCGCGTCCGTCTGGTTCGCGACGGCCTTCGCCATCAGCGTCTTCCCGGTGCCCGGTGGCCCGTGCAGGAGCACGCCGCTCGGCGGGTCGATGCCGACGGTGTCGAACATCTCGGGCTCCTTCATCGGGAGCTCGACGGTTTCGCGCACCTCGCGGAGCTGCTCGTCGAGCCCGCCGATGTCCTCGTAGCCGACCTCGGGGGACTCGTCGACTTCCATGACGCGGGCGCGGACGTCGGCCTCGTCATCGAGGCGTTCGACGATAGAGAGGGAGTTGTTGACCGCTACCCGGGCGCCGGGTTCGAGGTCGTCGCGGAGGTCGTCGGTGACCTCGGTGAGCGCCTCCTGGTTGTTGCCGTGCTGTTTGATGATGGCACCGTCGTTGTTGAGTTCCTGGACGGTGGCCACGAACAGCGGCGACTGCTTGAGCTTCTTGTTCTCGTGGGAGAGCCGTTCGAGCTTCTGCTGGTACTTGTTGTTCTCGGCGTTGGCGTCGAGCAGGCGGTCCCGCATCTCCTCGTTCTCGTCCTCGAGGGCGGAGAGCTGCTCCTCTAGGGCCTCGATTTTCTCCTGGAGAGAGGCGCCGTCGTCGTAGGGCAGCTCGGCGTCCTCTGCGGTCTCAGTCATCACTTCTGGGTAGGGTGTTAGTTCATAAGAGGCTTCGGGTGACCCAACACCTCGCGCCGAGGATAACCGTTGTGCATTTTCGATAGCGAAACCATTATCTAAGTGCATCCGGAATGGGTGGGTATGAGCGCCACCGCCAAAGACACGGAGACGGCCGAAGCACTCGAAGACCTCCCCCCGAGCGCGAAGCTCGTCGCGAAAGTCCTCGAATACAACGACACCCTCACGCAGAGCGAACTCGCCGAAGAGACCCTGCTGCCAGCCCGCACCGTCCGCTACGCGCTCACCCGCCTCGAAGAGCAGGACGTCGTCGAGTCCCGGTTCTCGTTCTCCGACGCGCGCAAGCGCATCTACACCCTCGCCTGATTCGGGCGTCGACCGCTGTCCCTGCTCCTGCTGCGCCAGCTACCCGCGGTGGACCCTGTGTTTTGTCTGCAGAAGCCACGTCTAGTCGAGCGAAAGCCGGCCGAGTAGCCGCTATCGGGCAGGAAATCGAAAGGGGCCGACCGCTCGCGGAGCGAGCCGACGCAAGCACGGCCGCAGGCCGCGCGCAGCGAGGCGCAGCCCGCGAGCGCGAGGGGGCTTTCGGAGACGTCGTCGCTGTCTCCAGTCCAGTAATCGCCTCCACTACCCACCCCACAGAAGCGCCGAACCTTTATCCGGCGTAGCGCTACATCCCCACAGTAATGGTTCGCGTCATCCACACGGGGGACACCCACCTCGGCTACCGCCAGTACCACTCCCCCGAGCGCCGGCAGGACTTCCTCGATGCCTTCGAGTCGGTCGTCGAGGACGCCGTCGCGGCGGACGTGGACGCCGTCGTCCACGCCGGCGACCTCTACCACGACCGGCGTCCCGGCCTCCGCGACATCCTCGGCACCATCGACGTGCTGCGGCCGCTCCGCGAGGCCGACATCCCGTTCCTCGCCATCGTCGGCAACCACGAGGGGACGCGGGACGCCCAGTGGCTCGACCTCTTCGAGACGCTGGGGCTCGCCGAGCGCCTCGACGAGACCGGTCGCCGCGTCGACGACACCACGTTCTACGGCCTCGACTACGTCCCCGAGTCCAAGCGCCCGGCCCTCGACTACGAGTTCGCCGAACCCGAGGCCGAGCACACCGCGCTCGTCTCCCACGGCCTGTTCACGCCGTTCGCGCACGCCAACTGGAACCTCGACGCGGTGCTCGGCGAGTCGAACGTCGACTTCGACGCCGTGCTCCTCGGCGACAACCACGCCGCCGACACCGCGCAGGTCGGCGACACGTGGGTCACGTACTGCGGCTCGACGGAGCGCGCGAGCGCCAGCGAGCGCGACCCCCGCGGCTACAACGTCGTGGAGTTCGACGACGGTGACGTCGCCATCTCCCGGAAAGGCATCGAGACCCGGGAGTTCGTGTTCGTGGACGTCGACCTCGGGCCGGAGGACGGCACCGAGTACGTCCGCGAGCGCCTCCGCGAGCGCGACCTCGAAGACGCCGTCGTCGTGGTCACCGTGGAGGGCGACGGCGATACCGTCACGCCCGCCGACGTCGAGCGGTTCGGCGACGAGCGCGGTGCGCTACTCACGCGCGTCAACGACCGCCGCGAGGTCGAGACCGACGAGGAGGTCGAGGTGTCGTTCGCGGACCCCGACGAGGCCGTCCGCGAACGCGTCCGTGACCTCGGGCTGCGGGAGGCGAGCCTCGACATCGACGATACGGTCCGGGACGGCGACCTCGCGGACTCGAACGTCCGCGAGCGCGTGAAACAGCGCGTCGAAGCCGTGCTCGACGACGAGCCGACCACCGAGGCCGACACTGACGCCGACGCTGACGGCGAGGAGGAACCGGCCGAACGAGCGCAGGCGACGACCATGGAGGACTTCTCGTGAGATTCACGCGCGTCTCCCTGCGGAACTTCAAGTGCTACGAGGACGCGGACGTGCGCCTCGACCGCGGGGTCACGGTCATCCACGGACTGAACGGCAGCGGGAAGTCCAGCCTGCTGGAAGCCTGCTTCTTCGCGCTGTACGGCGCGAGCGCCCTCGACAAGACGCTCGACGAAATCGTCACCATCGGCGCGGAAGAAGCCGAAATCGACCTCTGGTTCACGCACGCGGACAGCGACTACCACGTCCACCGCCGCGTCCGGAACACGGGCGAGCGCGCGTCGACGCCGGACTGCACGCTCGAGACGCCGTCCGGGAGCATCGACGGCGTCACCGACGTCGAGGAGTACGTCGGCGACCTGCTGCGGATGGATGCGGAGGCGTTCGTGAACTGCGCGTACGTCCGGCAGGGCGAGGTGAACAAGCTCATCAACGCGTCGCCGAGCACGCGCCAGGACATGCTCGACGACCTGCTCCAGCTCGGGAAACTGGAGGACTACCGCCAGCGCGCCGGGGACGCACGGCTCGGCGTGGAGGACGTCAAGACCAACGTCGCGGGGAAGCTCGACCAACTCGACGAACAAATCGAGGCCAAGGAAGCCGAAAATCCCCACGACACGCTCGCGAGTCTGAAGTCCGAACTCGCGGACGTCACCGAGGACATCGAGAATTACGAGGACCAGCGCGAGACCGCCCGCGAGACCCTCGAAGACGCGGAGAGCGTCCTCGACGCCTACGAGGAGAAGCGCGCGGAACTGGACGACGTTGCGGAGACGATTCGCGACGTCCGGGAGGCCATCGCGGAGACCGAGAGCGAGCGCGAGGAACTCGCCGACGAAATCGGCGAGCACCGCGAGCAGGCGGACGACCTCGAAGCCGAAGCCGACGAACTGGTCGCGGAGACCGAACTGGACGAGGCGGACGCGGAGGCCGCGGAAGCGAAGCGCGGGGAACTCGCTGCGGAACGCGAGAACGTCACCGAGCGCGTCTCCGAGGTCGCGCCCGAAGTCTCGAAGCTCTCGACGGAGGCCGACAACGCCGCCGAGCGCGCCGACGAACTCGAAGAACGTGCCGCTGACCTGCGAGAGGCGGCCGACGAACTCGAAGCCGAAGTCGAGGAACTTGAGGCCGAACGCGAGGAAGCCGTCGAACGCATCGAGGAATTGGACGAGGAAATCGCCGAGGAGAAGGCGGCGTTCGAGGACGCGCCAGTCGAATTCGGGAATGCCGAGGCGCACCTCGACTCGCTGAACGCGGACCTCGACGACCTCCGGGAGCGCCGCGAGGGCGTGCGCGCCGACCGCCAATCCGCCGAGGACCGCGTGGAAGAGGCCGAGGAGCTACTGAACGCCGGGAAGTGCCCGGAGTGCGGCCAGCCAATCGAGGGGTCGCCGCACGTCGAGAGCGTCGACGAGTACCGCGAGCGCGTCGCCGACCTCGAAGCCGAACTGGATACCATCGAGGAAGACGTCGAAGACGTCACCAGGCGCATCGACCGCACCGAGGGCCTCGTGGAGCGCGAGCGCGAGGTCGCGGACCTCGAACGCAACCGCGAACTTGCAGTCGAGCGCCGCGACGACCGCGAGGACGCCGCGAGCGAAGCGCGCGAGGACGCGGCGGAGAAACGCGAGCAGGCCGACGACCTCGAAGCCGAGGCCGGGGACGCCCGTGAGGAAGCCGAATCCAAGCGCGAGCAGGCCGAAGCCAAGCGCGAGGAACTCGCGGAGTTGAACGCCGAACAGTCCACGCTCAAGGAGCGCATCGAGCGGTTAGCCGACCTCGCGGACGTGCTGGAGGAGGCTGCCGACCACCGCGAGGCCGCGGACCAACTCGCGGAGAAGCGCGCGAGCCTCGAGGACCGGAACCGCGAGCGCCGCGACCGCCTGAGCGACCTCCGGGAGCGCAAGCAACGCCTCGAAGCCGACTTCGACGAGGACCGCGTCGAGGCGGCGAAGGCGGACGAGGAGCGCGCCGAGGACTACCTCGAACAGGTCGAATCCAAACTGGACGACCTCCACGAGCGCCGCGACGAGCTCCAGGGCCAGATTGGCGCGGCGGAGAACGCCATCGAGGAACTGGAAGCGCTGCGCGACCAGCGCGAGACGGTCGCCGCGCGCCTCGACGAACTCCAGGAGATTCACGACGAGGTCTCCGAGTTGGAGTCGATGTACGGCGACCTGCGCGCGGAACTACGTCAACAGAACGTCGCGAAACTGGAGCGCCTGCTGAACGAGACGTTCGAGCTGGTGTATCAGAATGACTCGTACGCCCGCATCGAACTCTCCGGGGACTACGAGCTCACCGTCTACCAGAAGGACGGCGAGCCTCTCGAACCCGAGCAACTGTCGGGCGGGGAGCGCGCGCTGTTCAACCTCAGCCTGCGCTGTGCCATCTACCGGCTGCTCGCGGAGGGCATCGACGGCGAGGCACCGCTCCCGCCGCTCATCCTCGACGAGCCCACGGTGTTCCTCGATTCGGGGCACGTCTCGCAGCTCGTCGAACTGGTCGAGCAGATGCGCCGCATGGGCGTCGAGCAGATTGTCGTGGTGAGCCACGACGACGAACTCGTGGACGCCGCCGACGACGTCGTGCGCGTGGAGAAGGACGCGACAACGAACCGGTCGCGCGTGGTGCGCGACCCCGAGGAAGTGCTGGCGGACTAGTTCTGTCGGAGCGCGTCGATGCCGTCTCTCCCCGTCTCGGTGAGCTGGTAGCCGCGCTCGCCGTTCACCGTCGCTTCCTCGACGAGGCCGGCGGCGCGGAGTTCAGTGACGCCACCGAGCAGGTCGCTCTCGCAGGTGTCGTACGCGCCGAGCATCTCGCGGGCAGCTAGCGGGCCGCGATCCGCCAAGTCGACGAGCAGGCCGAGCAGCCAGTCGTCGTGGCAGGCGGTGACGACGCGGCGCGCGGGCTCGGGGACGGCGGTCGCGAGCGCGTCGAGGGGCGCGTCGCCGTCCGCGGGTTCGAGGTCGTCGTTCGGGACGTGGCGCTCGTCGCCGGTCTCGGGGTCGCGGACGAGGCTGCTGTCGCTGCTCTGCTTGAGGAGGAGGTAGTGGTGGCCGTCGTCGTCGCGAACCGTACGCATGTGAGGAACGAGCGGGCGCGTGGCGTTAGGCCTTCCGGGGTGTCACTCGTTGTCGCTCTCGCCGGTGTAGCGCTGGTAGCGCCAGTAGCCGAACGCGAACAGCACGAGCCCGAGGACGACCGCGAGGCCGCCGTACTGCCAGCGCCCGCGGAACGCGACGAACATCAGGCCGAGGCTGACGGCGAGCAACGCGACGTTGAACGTGGCGACGAGCGTCCAGAACCGCCGGCGGAGGCCCGCGGGCGCGTCCGAGCCGTCCGGAATCTCAGGCGCGTCGACGGACGGGACATCGACCTCGGGCGCGAGCTCCTGCTCGGCGTCGCTGGGTTCGTCGTCGAGGAAGTCGTGGTCGCCGTCCGCTTCGGACTCGTCGAACACGCTCGGAGAAGGGCGGCGTCGGTGGAAAAGCGTTGCCTATCAGAGCACGTCGCCCAGCGACACGGCGTTCGTCGCTTTGAGCCACGCGAGCGGATTGTCGGCGTCGTAGAACACGACGCCGTCATCTGTGTCGTAGGACTCGACTGTATCTCGGGCGTCCTCGCCCTCGGGCAGCTGTGGGACGTCGTTGTGGCGGTTCGTGTCGCCCGCTGCGTGGTCAGTCACGTCTGTCACCTCGGTCTGTGGTAAGAAGTAGCATGGCATAAGCCTTCTCCCGGTGGCCGATTTCGCCGCGCAGAAGGGCGAGTTTTTAGGCGACAGGACCGAACGATTACGTAATGGAAGACACGGACCTCTCCGAGTTCATGCACGAGGGGAGCGACGCCGCCGACGACGCGGCGGACGTCCCCGACGACACGGTCCGCGCGGAAGCGGAAGTCGTCGCGGGGGACGGCGACCCCGTCGTGAACGAAATCGTCTCCGCGGAAGCCGACGCGCTCCCGGACGCCGACAGCGACGTCGAACTGATGGTCACGCAGGTCGACTACACCGTCGAGGGCGACGGCGACCGCGAGCGCCCCGTCGTCCACGTGTTCGGCCGCACCGCCGACAACACGGCCGAGCACGTCCGCGTCCACGGGTTCCGGCCGTACTTCTACGCGCCCACGGACAGCATCGACGAGGACGACCTCGCGCAGGACGTCATCACGGGCTCCGAGGAGACCGACGAGAACGGCGACCCCTACGAGTCCATCCGCGGCGAGAAGCTCACGAAGATTTTCGGGCGCACACCCCGCGACGTCGGTAATATTCGGGACCGCTTCGAGCACTACGAGGCGGACATCCTGTTCCCGAACCGCCTGCTCATCGACAAGGACATCACCAGCGGCATGCGCGTGCCCGAGCGCCGCGCCGACGACGGCGCGGTCTACGTCCACCACGACGAAATCGAGACCTGCGAGGTCGACGCCGACGTCCGCGTCAACACCTTCGACATCGAGGTCGACGACCGCTCCGGGTTCCCCGAAGAGGGCGAGGAACCGATACTGTGCCTGACGAGCCACGACTCCTACCGCGACGAGTACATCGCGTGGCTCTACGAGGCACCGGACGCGACCGCGCCCTCACCCGACGAACTCGTCGACCACGACCTGATGGACGAGCGCGCGGACCTCGAAATCCGGGCGTTCGACACGGAAGAGGCGATGCACGAGGCGTTCGTCGACTACCTCGACGAGACCGACCCGGACGTGCTCACGGGCTGGAACTTCGACGACTTCGACGCGCCGTACTACATCGACCGGCTGGACGAACTCGACCCGTACACGGACCACGACCTCGACTCTGACAGGCTCTCGCGCGTGGACGAGGTCTGGACGTCGGGCTGGGGCGGTCCGAACGTGAAGGGGCGGGTCGTCTTCGACCTGCTGTACGGCTACCAGCGGATGCAGCGCTCCGAACTGGACTCCTACCGGCTGGACGCGGTCGGCGAGAAGGAACTCGACGCCGGCAAGGAGCGGTACACGGGCGACATCGGCGACCTCTGGGAGAACGACCCCGAGCGCCTGCTGGAGTACAACGTCAGGGACGTGGAGCTCTGCGTGGAAATCGACCGCAAGCAGAACATCGTCCCGTTCTGGAAGGAGGTCGCGGAGTTCGTCGGCTGCAAGCTCGAAGACGCCACCACGCCCGGGGACGCGGTGGACGTGTACATCCTGCACAAGGCGTACGGTCGGTTCGTGCTGCCGTCGAAGGGCCAGCAGGAGTCCGAGGACTACGAGGGCGGCGCGGTGTTCGACCCGATTACGGGCGTCCGCGAGAACGTCACCGTGCTCGACCTGAAGTGTTTCAGCGGAGACACGGACCTGCTGACACCGGAGGGCGTTCGGAATATCCGCGAGATGGAGCGAGGTGATCCGGTGTACACGCTGAACCCGGAGACGTTCGAATGTGAAGTGAAACCCGTCGCGGAGACCCACACCTACGACAACCGATTCGGGGAACTCCACCACCTCAGCGGCACGACCCACGACCTCAAAATCACGGAAAACCACAGACTCCTCCACTCGAAAGAACGCGGCTGGGACGAGCAGACGCCGGACGACTTCGAGTTCGCCGAATACCGTGACATCCCTGACAACGAACGATTCGCGTTCCCCCAGCACGAGCCCATGCGCGGACGCACCCCAGAGCAGTTCGACCTCGCGGACGAAGTAGCCGACGGGCACATCGCCGTCTACTCCGAGGACGACCTCCGTGTGTTCCGCCATCAGATGCCGGACGCAGTGACCGAGCGCCTCGACCTCGTCCACGGGAGTTCACAGGCGCTCGGACTCCAGCGCAAGGTGGGAAAATATCTACTCCCCATCGAGACGTACCGCGCACACCGGGCAGTAATCGATGAACACGCGGATGACGTGTTCCTCAAATACGACAGCGGGCACTGCGAAACGCCGCTTTCGTTCGAGATGAACGATTGGCTTCGTCTGGTAGGGTGGTACGTGACGGAGGGGAGCGTCGATTCGAACAACGGACGGATCACGCTCCATCAGCAGGATACGGACGGTCGAGAGCGCATTCGGGAACTGCTCGACCGGATGAAACTCGACTACAACGCCGACAAACGCGGCTTCAATATCTCGAACAGAGTGCTACAGGAGTGGCTCGTCACACACTGCGGTGAGGGGTACGCCGACAAACAGCTGCCCGACTGGGTGTTCTCTCTCGATGCAACCTTGCTCTCTACCCTCCTCAATACGACGGTTCGGGGGGACGGGTCGGTTACGGAGTCGGGGCTACGGAAGTTCTGGACGAAGAGTGTTCATCTCCGCGATGCGATAGCCGACATCGCGGTTCGCTGTGGGCACAAGCCCACCGTCTCGGAACAGTCGGACGGAACCTACTACGTGTCCATCGGCAAACGGGGGTCGTTCCACAAGGGAACGAACGCGACGGTAGAAGAACATGACGGGCAGGTCCACTGCATCACTGCCGAGGACAACCACGTAGTTCTCGCCGGCCGTAACGGGAACTTCCAGTGGGTCGGACAGTCGCTGTACCCGATGTGCATGGTGACGACGAACGCGTCACCGGAGACGAAGGTCGACCCCGAGGCCTACGACGGGGAGACGTACCGCGCGCCCAACGGGACACACTTCCGGAAGGAGCCGGACGGCATCATCCGCGAGATCATCGACGAGACGCTCGGTGAGCGCGAGCAGAAGAAGGCGCTGCGCAACGACCACGACCCGGAGAGCGAGGACTACGACCGCTACGACCGCCAGCAGGCCGCAGTCAAGGTTATCATGAACTGCTTCACGCCGGACACCGACGTCCTGACACCCAAGGGGGTCCGCAACATCCGGGACCTGGCCGTCGGCGACGAGGTGTACTCGCTCGATCCGGACACGGTGGAATTGGAGGTCAAGCCGGTCGTCGACACCCACACATACCCCGACTACCGCGGTGACCTTGTCGACATCGAGACGAACAAGACGGATTTCCGGGTAACTCCGAACCACCGGATGCTGGTGCGCAAGAACGAGACGAACGGGATTACCCACGACGACTACCGCTTTGTCGAGGCAGGCAACCTCGACGACGCGACGAACTACGAGCTGCCCCACGACTGGGACGGACCGGATGGGGACTCGCTAGACGTAGTCGACCTGACCGAATATGTCGACGACTACGAGGTCTGGGTTCGGCCGTCGGTACACGGACACACCTTCGCAGCCGAACTCGGGTACTACCCCGACACGGTCCTGAAGAACGACCTCGGCGAGGAAGGGTACGTCTTCGGGCCCGATGAGTTCGAGAAGCACAGGGAATACATCGAGACTGTCGCCGAGCGAACGTACGTCCACGCCGAACCCGGGCGGAAGTGGATTCCGCGGACGTTCGACGGTGACGACTTCCTCGACCTGCTGGCGTGGTACGTCACCGAGGGGAACGTCTACACGTCCGAGACGAAGCAGTTCGGCGAGAAGACGCGCGGCGCCGCGACGTCTGTCAAGATAGCCCAGGAAGCTATCGCGGACGGCGGTGACGGCGACCACGCCGCTATCGGCGACCTGCTCGACCGGATGGGGTTCGATTACTTCGTCGACGACCGAAGCTATCAGTTCACGTCGCAGCTACTCGGGAACCTGCTCCGGGACCGCTGTGGCGATGACAGCTTCGAGAAGCGGATTCCGGAGTTCGTATTCGACTTGAGCCAGCGGCAGAAACGCCGATTCCTGGAAACGCTCGTCGACGGAGACGGTGACCGGCAACCGAACTCGTGGCGCTACACGACGTCGAGTGAACGACTCCGGGACGATGTCTTGCGGCTGTGTACACACCTCGGGCTGACCGCGGGCTACAACCGCGACAGCGGCTCCTGGCGGATCCACGTCACCGAGGAGAGCAAGAACACGCTTCGGATGCACCGGAGCGGGTCGCTGAGTACGGCCGAGGACGGAGTCTACTGTGTCACCGTGGAGGACAACCACACGCTGTTGGCTGGGCGAAACGGGAAGTTCCAGTTCGTCGGTCAGTCGATGTACGGCGTGCTGGGCTGGGAGCGCTTCCGCCTCTACGACAAGGAGATGGGCGCGGCGGTCACCGCGACGGGCCGCGAAGTCATCTCGTTCACGGAGGAAGCCGCCAACGAGGTCGGCCACGAGGTCGCGTACGGGGATAGCGTCACCGGCGACCGACCGGTCGTCTCGCGGGACCCGAACGGACGCATCCGCATTCTCCCTATCGAAGACCTCTTCGAGCGCGGCGAGACGGAGACCGAAGTCCTCATCGCCGCGGACGGGGACGTCGTCGCGAGTACAACACCTGGAAAGGCGCGGCGGTCACTCGATGGTTGGGACGCCCTGTCACTGAGCGACGACGGCGAACCGGAGTGGCAGCCGATTCAGCAGGCGATTCGCCACGAACCGGACAAGCCGGTCGTGAACCTCCAGCACAAGTTCGGTGAGTCCACGACCACGCGCGACCATTCGTACGTCGTCGAGGACGGGGACGAATACGTGGAGGCGTCGCCGGAAGACGTCTCGGAGCCGCTCCGTATCCCCGGATTTGCGGACGTTGCGGAAGTATCCGAGATCGACGTGTACGAGGTACTGTCGGGGTACACGCGGACCTACGAGGACGGCCGGAGCGTCGGATCGGCCAACGCCGAGCAGAAAGTAAAATGCGTCCACGCCAACGACGAGTACGTCTGGTTTGGCCACGAGCACCACGGCAGCCTTGACTCCACGATCAAGGTCAAGCGCCACATCGACCTGCACAGCGAGGACGGTCTGGCACTGGTCCGGCTCCTCGCTGCGTACGTCACCGAGGGAAGCGCCACGACAACGGAGACCGCCGAATCGAAGTTCGGAGCGAGCATCGCCGAATCCCGTCGTCCCTGGCTCGAAGGGCTGCAGGAAGACTACGACAGGCTGTTCGAGAACGCGACAGTTAGCGTGATCGAGGGCGATTCGAGCAACGAACGAACAGTTGGATACAGCATCGCGGACGGCGAGAGTGAGGTCTCGTACGACGACACGACGCAGAAGCTCCGGATGATGAACGAACTCTCGGCAGTGTTCTTCCGGGAGTTCGCCGGACAGACGTCACGCGGGAAGCGCATCCCGTCGGTCATCTACCACCTCGACGACGACCTCCAGGAGTTGTTCCTCGACGTTCTCGTGGAGGGAGACGGGTCGAGGAAGTTCCCACGCTACAGCGACGAGTACTGCGAGCGGAACTTCGACTTCGAGACGACGAGCCGGGAACTGGCTGCCGGACTGTCGATGCTGCTCACACAACGCGGAGAGAAGCACTCACTCAAATACCGGGACGAGAAGGAGTCGTACACGATTCGAACCTGTGACCACTATCGAGCGGGCCGCGACCCGGTCGTCAGCGAAGCCGAACACGACGGCTACGTGTACGACCTCAGCGTCGCGGAGAACGATAACTTCGTCGACGCCGTCGGCGGAATCGTCCTCCACAACACCGACTCCGTGATGCTGGAACTCGGTGGGGACGTCACCACGGAGGAGGCCATCGGTGAGTCCTTCGACATCGAGGACCACATCAACGCGGCCTACGACGAGTTCGCCAGCGAACAGTTGAACGCCGACGAGCACCGCTTCCAAATCGAGTTCGAGAAGCTCTACCGACGGTTCTTCCAGGCGGGCAAGAAGAAGCGCTACGCCGGCCACATCGTCTGGAAGGAGGGCAAGGACGTCGACGACATCGACATCACAGGCTTCGAGTACCAGCGCTCGGACATCGCGCCCATCACGAAGCGCGTGCAGAAGCGCGTCATCGAGCTCATCGTCAAGGAGGGCGACGTCGACGCCGTCGAGGAGTACGTCCACGACGTCATCGAGGAGTACCAGGACGGGGACGTCGACCTCGACGACATCGGCATCCCGGGCGGTATCGGCAAGCGCCTGGACAACTACGACACGGACACCGCGCAGGTCCGGGGCGCGAAGTACGCGAACCTCCTGCTCGGCACGAATTTCCAGCGCGGCTCCAAGCCCAAGCGCGTCTACCTGCGGAAGGTGCATCCGGAGTTCTTCCGCGAATTGGAGGGCGAGAACCCGGACATCCGCGACGACCCGCTGTACGTGGAGTTCAAGACCGACCACGACGTCATCTGCTACGAGTACGCCGACCAGATTCCCGAGTCGTTCGAAATCGACTACGACGTGATGCTCGACAAGACCCTCAAGGGCCCCATCGAGCGCATTCTCGAAGCGCTGGACATCTCCTGGGACGAGGTCAAGAGCGGGCAGACCCAGACCGGGCTCGGGAACTTCATGTAGGCGCCGGGGGCGTCAGTCGCCGTGGACCGACTGCGCCCGCTGGACGTCGCGTTCGAGCCGGTCAGCGTGTTCCAGACGGAGCGCCCTGGCTCGCTCGCGCGAGACTGTGCTGTCTCCGTCGATTTCGTGCGTTAGCGGGTCGTACGCATCGACGTCGAAGCCCATGCGGTCGAGGTAGGCGCGGACGGCCGACGAATCGAGTCCGTCGCGAATCGCGGTGTCGACGTACTCGCGGACGGTGTCGAACGCCGGCGCGACGACGCCGCGCTCGGTGACGCCGCCGTCCTCCCCGACCCGGAACCCGTCCTCGCGGACGTGTTCGACGACGCCGACGACGTCGTCGGCGAGTTGGAGCACCTGACTCGGGAGCGCGGTGTCGGGCGCGCGCCACTCGACGGTGCCGAACTCCTCGCGGAACTTCACCGGCGTCCAGACGGCGTTCTCCGGGTCGAACGTCGACTCCACCGTCTGTCGGTCGACGCCCGCGTCGACGGCAGCGTCGACGAACTCCTCGTAGCGACGGTCGAGGCGGTCCTCCCAGTCGGCGGTGTCCTCGACGTACGGCCACAGTTCGCCCTGCTCGGGGAGGGCGTCGTAGGCAAGTCGGCGGTAGCACTTCGAGCGCGCGCCGGCGGCGACGCGCTCGCCCCGGAAGTACGGCGAGGAGTTGACTAGCGCCAGTGCCGGGTCGAGCGCGACGAGCGCGTTGAACTGCGCGACCTCGTGGCCGGGCTGCTGTTCGACGTGGACGTGCGTGCCCGCACAGGGCCGGACGTAGTCGAAGCGCTCGCCGATAGCCCGGCTCTGGATGCGCGTGCGGTCGCTCGTCCGCTCGGCTATCTCGTCGTGGTTCACGGGCGTCGCCAGCGGGACGAGGCGCTTCCCGGCGTCGTCCGCACGGCGGAGCACGGCCCGGAGGCGGTCGAGCAGCGTCGCGCGCAGTTCGGCCGTCGTCTCGCAGGGTGTCGTCTTGACTTCCAGCACCGGTTCGACGAACTCCCGCTCTGCACCCTCGACGTCGACGAGCGCGCCGGGTTCGGTCAGTCGGCCGTTCTCGTCGACGACCCAGTATTCGACCTCGATACTCCGTCGTATCGGCTCTGATTCGCGTGCTGACACGGTCCTGTGTGTGAGTGTGCTCAGTCGTCGGTTCGACTCGCGGTCAGGCCCGCACGAATCGTGTCACACGTTAGCACAGAACGACAGTCAACAAGAAGGTTTCGCGGCCGGCGAATTTCCGGTCGTTCGTCCAGCCGGCGGCGGTCAGAAGTGGCTGAATTTGTCGCGGCGGTAGACGTCGATTTCGCTGGTCGTCGTCGGCGCTTCCTGCCGAGCGGCGAACGCGATGGCTTCCGCGATTTCGACTGGCTCGGTGACCTCGCCGGGCTCGAACACGTCCTCGAAGGCGTCGCCGTCCTCGCTGCCGAACTCCGAGCGGACCTCCGTGGGATTGACGACGGTGACCGCGACGCCGTCGTCGCCGTACGCGGCTTCGACGCTGTGCGCGAACCCGCGCAGCCACCACTTCGTCGCGGCGTAGACGGGGTTCGACGGCCGCGGGTACTGGCCGGCGAAACTCCCCACGAAGATGAGGTTGCCGTCGGCCTCGCGGAGGTGTGGGAGCGCCGCCCGCGTCGCGAAGAACGCGCCGTCGCAGTTCACGTCCATCATCTGGCGGTACTGGCTCGTGTCGAGGCTCTCGACGTCGCTGCCGCGGCCGAGGCCGGCGTTGTTCACGAGCACGTCGACGCCGCCGAACTCCTCGACGGTGGCGTCCACCAGCGACTGGACTTCGGCTTCGTTCGTCACGTCCGTCGGCACGACGTGGGTGTCGGCGTCGTGTTCGGCGGCGAGGTCGTCGGCAATCGCTTCGAGGCGTTCGCGGCGGCGTGCGGCGAGCACGACTGTCGCGCCGTCGCGAGCGAGCACGCGCGCCGTGGCTTCGCCGATGCCGCTGCTGGCACCGGTGACGATGGCGACTTCGCCGTCGAGTCCTGCTGAGACCATGTGCGGCCGAACGGCAGCGAGGGGCTTGATAGTTGGCCGAGTCTACGGCGAAACCAGGCGCCCATCACGACCCGTTCAGGGGTTTAGGTTTTCCCAAACGAAAACAGTTTTTTCGCAAACGCGAACCGGAACCCGTGAATTCCGTAACCGTTATGCGTCCCACGCCCCTCCCTACAGACGACTGAGGCAATGGCTACGCTCGAACTCAAAAACGTACACGCGAAAGTCGCAGAAGAGGGCGGAGAGCAGATTCTCGAAGGCGTCGACCTCGAAATCCCGTCGGGCGAAATCCACGCCCTGATGGGCCCGAACGGCTCGGGGAAGTCGACCACCTCGAAGATTATCGCCGGCCACCCGGCCTACGACGTCACCGAAGGTGAAGTCCTCCTCCACCTCGAGGAGGGAGACTTCGACGACGTCGCCGAGTTGCCGGAGGACGCACGGACGTGGAACCTCCTCGACCTGGAGCCGAACGAGCGCGCCGCGCTCGGCATCTACCTCGGCTTCCAGTACCCCGCCGAAATCGAGGGCGTCACGCTCGTGAATTTCCTCCGCACCGCGCTCAACGCGAAACTCGAAGAGCGCGACGAACTCCTCTTCGGCGAGGACGAGGAAGCGGAAGAAGACGACGAGGGCTACGAGACCTCCCCGATGGAGGGCCCCGCCGACGAAGGCGAAGTCGGCGTCGCGGAGTTCCAGGAACTCCTCTCCGAGAAGATGGAAGCCCTGGACATGGACGAGTCGTTCGCGACGCGCTACCTCAACGCCGGCTTCTCCGGCGGCGAGAAGAAGCAGAACGAGGTCCTCCAGGCCGCCATCCTCGAACCGTCGATTGCCGTGCTCGACGAAATCGACTCCGGCCTCGACATCGACCGTCTGCAGGACGTCGCGAAGGGCATCAACGCACTGCGCGACGAACAGGACACGGGTATCCTCCAGATTACCCACTACCAGCGCATTCTCGACTACGTCGAACCCGACCGCGTCCACATCATGCTCGACGGCGAAGTCGTCATGGAAGGGGACGCCGAGCTCGCCGAGAAGCTCGAAGACAAGGGCTACGACTGGGTGCGCGACCAGGTCTACGAGACCGCGTAAACCACAATCATGAGCTCAGACCAAGACCACCTCGAAGAAACCGACACCGAGGCCCGATTCGAATTCAAGAAGGAGGAGAAGTCCGCCTTCAAGTCCGAGAAAGGCCTCACTGAGGAGACCATTCGGCTCATCTCCGACGACAAAGACGAGCCCGAGTGGATGCTCGACCGGCGCCTGCGCGCCCTCGAGCAGTACAAGAAGATGCCGATGCCGACGGACTGGCCGGGCCAGCCGGACCTCTCCGAACTCGACGTCGAAGAGATTGTCCCCTACATCCGCCCCGACGTGGACAAGCGCTCGGGCGCGGACGAGTGGGAGGACCTCCCGGACGAGATTCAGGACACGTTCGAACAGCTGGGCATCCCCGAGGCCGAGCGCGAGGCGCTCTCCGGCGTCGGCGCCCAGTACGAGTCGGAAGTCGTCTACCAGAACATGCAGGAGCGCTGGGAGGAGAAGGGCGTCGTCTTCTGCAACATGGACGAAGCCGTGCAGGAGTACCCCGAACTGGTCAAAGAGCACTTCATGACGAAGTGCGTGCCGGCCAGCGACAACAAATTCGCGGCGCTCCACGGCGCCGTCTGGTCCGGCGGGAGCTTCGTGCACATCCCCGAGGACGTGACCGTGAACATGCCCGTGCAGGCGTACTTCCGGATGAACTCCGAGGGCATGGGTCAGTTCGAGCACACGCTCATCATCGCCGAGGAAGGCTCCGAAGTGCACTACATCGAAGGTTGTTCGGCGCCGAAGTACGGCAGCCACAACCTCCACTCCGGTGGCGTCGAAGTCTTCGTGAAAGAGGACGCTCACGTGCAGTACTCGACCGTGCAGAACTGGTCGAAGAACACGTTCAACCTCAACACGAAGCGCGCCATCGTCGAGGAGAACGCCACCATGGAGTGGGTCTCCGGTTCCATGGGGTCGAAGGCGACGATGCTGTACCCCTCCTCGATTCTGAAGGGCCGCGGCGCGACTGACAACCACATCACCATCGCGTTCGCGGGCGAGGGCCAGGACATCGACACCGGCGCGAAGGTCTACCACAACGCGCCCGACACGAAGTCCACCATCGAGTCCAAGTCCATCGCGAAAGACGGCGGCCGCACGAACTACCGCGGCCTCGTCCACATCGCCGACGGCGCCGAGAACTCCTCGACGTCCGTCGAGTGCGACGCGCTGATGTTCGACAACGAGTCCACCAGCGACACCATGCCGTACATGGAGATCAACGAGTCGAAGGTGGACGTCGCCCACGAGGCGACCGTCGGCAAAATCGGCGACGAGGACGTCTTCTACCTCCAGTCTCGCGGCCTCGACGACGACGACGCCAAGCAGATGATTGTCGCGGGCTTCATCGAGCCCATCACGGAGGAACTGCCCATCGAGTACGCGGTCGAGCTCAACCGCCTCATCGAACTCGAGATGGAGGGGAGCCTCGGATAACATGAGCACCCAACTGCACCAGGACATCAGCGAAGAGACCGTACGGCAGCTCGCCGACGAGCACGACGAGCCCGAGTGGCTGCTCCAGACGCGACTGGACGCCCTCGACGCGCTCGAAGACCTCGACTACCCGAGCGTCATCGAGACGCCCGGCCGCAAGTGGACGAACCTCGAGGACCTCGACTTCGAGGCGCTGGTCGACCCGCTCACCCAGACCGAGCAGAAAGACCAGGTCGGCCCCGAGGACGTCGAAGTCGCGTCGTTCCACGAGGCCCTGCAGGACGACGACCTCGCCGAACTCGTCGAGGAGCACTTCGGCAGCATCGTCGACCCGCAGCAGAACCGCCTGACCGCGCTGTCGACGGCGCTGTTCACGACCGGCACGGTCGTCTACGTGCCCGCCGGCGTCGACGCCGAGGACGTGAAGATTCGGACGTCGATGACCTCCCGTTCGCTGTTCAACTACACGCTCGTCGTCACCGAGAGCAACTCCTCGGTGACCATCCTGGAGCGCCAGGACACGAGCGACGACGCCGCTCCGGTCGACGACGGCCGGTACTACTCCGGCGTCGTCGAAGTCGACGCAGGCGAGAACTCCTACGTCCAGTACGGGAGCCTGCAGGACTTCGACGAGGACACGTACAACTACACCGTCAAGCGCGGCGACGCGACCACCTACAGCACGGTCGACTGGATCGAGGGTAACCTCGGCAGCCGCCTGACGAAGACGAGCGTCTCCACGGAGCTCAACGGCGACTCCAGTGAGACGAAAATCGTCGGCGCGTTCTTCGGCCACGACGGCCAGCACTTCGACCTCGACTCGAAGGTCTGGCACCGCGGCGAACACACGACTGCCGACCTCGTCACGCGCGGCGTCATCGACGACGACGCGCGCTCGGTGTACGAGGGCGTCCAGGACGTCGGCGAAGACGCCTGGGACACCTCCAGCTACCAGCGCGAGAACACGCTGATGCTGAGCGACGAGAGCGAGGCCGACGCCTCCCCGAAGCTCATCATCAACAACCACGACACCGAGGCCAGCCACTCCGCGACCGTCGGTCAGGTCGACGAGGAGACGCTGTTCTACATGGAGAACCGCGGCGTTCCCGAGCAGCTCGCCACGGACATGCTCGTCGAGGGCTTCTTCGTGCCGGTGCTCGAAGAAGTCGAAGTCGAGGAGCTCCGCGAGGACCTCCAGACGCGCATCCACGAGCGCCTGCAGTAGGCGTTCGCGCTCCGAGGACGGCCACTGTCGCGCCGTCGTCGGAGGGAACGGTTTAAGTCCGCTTCTCTCTCAGTTACGAGTAGTATGACCGGAGTACCGCCGTCGAGGTGTGCGCCGTGAGTTCGGTCGCGGCCCGCGTCGACTCCGACGACCAGCTCGCGCGCCTCCTCCAGATCGGCATCGTGCTCGAAGAGGTCGTGGAGGCCCGCGCGCACCGACACTACCAGTCGCTACCCGTCGAGGAGCGCGACGAAGCCATCGAGGAGCTGCTCTCGGAGGCCAGCGCGGAGTCCGCCGAACACCGCCGACGGCTCGAATCGCTCGTCGAGGAACTCGACGCCGACAGCATCCCCTTCGAGGACGTCAAAGAGCTCGTCGCGGGGAGCTACGGGCAGACCGGCCCGGAGGACTTCGACGGCGTACTCTACGACCAGCTCCACGGCGAGGAGACCGCGTACAAATTCTACGACGACCTCATCGACGCCGTCGAAGCCAGCGACGCCACGTTCGGCGTCGACCGCGAGGCGGTCCTGGAGACGCTCCGGGACATTCGCCACGCGGAAGCCGAAGGCGTCGAAGAGGTCGCGAAACTGATGGAGGCCCGCGCATGAGCACGGAACAACCGACCCCACAGCGGAGGTGTGTCGCGTGAACACTGCCGACCAGTACTTGAAGACGATTTTCCTCGTCGAGCAGCTCGAAGACGGCCCGGCGGCGACCGGCGAGCTCGCCGACCGCCTCGGCGTCAGCCCGGCGAGCGTCAACGAGATGGTGGGGAAACTCGAAGAGCGCGGGCTCGTCGCCCACGAGAAGTACAAGGGCGCGACCGTCACCGACGACGGCGAAGCCCGCGCCCGCGAGGCGCTGCAGACGTACTGCATCCTCGAGCGCTTCCTCGCGAACGTCCTCGACGTCGACGACTTCCGCGCGGAAGCCCGGCAACTGGAGCCAGTCATCGACGAGACGGTCGCGGACCGCCTCGACATGATTATCGACCGCGAACCGCAGTGTCCGGAGTGCTTCGACGCGGAAGCCGACGCCTGTGGCCTGCTCGTCGAGGAAGGTATCGAAGCCGACGACTGAGCGGTTCTTTAAGTGGGCTAAATTTCTAGTCGGGTCCGGACGTGGCGTCCGTATGGACTGCCCGACCTGCGAGAAGGCGCTCTCGACGGAGCGGGGGATGCGCCAGCACCACACGAAAGTCCACGACGAACCACTCCCGAACCGGACCTGTGCGGACTGTGGTACTGAGTTCTACGACCCGAAGTCGCGGCGCACGTACTGCGACGACTGCTACTCACAGGCGGGAGAGAAGAACGGGAACTACGCTGGCGCAAAGGAGACGACGGAGTGCGAGCAGTGTGGTGACTCCTTCGACTACTACCCTTCCAACAAGGACGGCGTCTACTGCTCGGCGTGTGTCGAGGACGCGGACGGCCTACTCCCCGGTGAAAGTTCGTCTGTCCCGCACGTCGAAGTCGAGTGTGAGTACTGTGGAGAACTACTAGAACGGCACCCATCACGCGTCGAGTCGGCGTCGTACGGCGAGTTCTGCGACCTCGGCTGTTACGGCGAGTGGCTGTCGGAGAACGTCGTCGGAGAGGCCCACCACCAGTGGGAGGGTGGGACGATTCCCTACGGTTCCTCGTGGTGGCAAGTCCGGCGTGCGGCACTGGTTCGTGACGAGTACGAGTGCCAGAACTGCGGCGCTGGGGTCGAGGAACTGGGCCGTAAGCCAGACGTCCATCACATCGACCGCGTTCGGGATTTCGACGACCCCGAGGACGCCCACAAACTAGACAACGTGGTCTGTCTCTGTCGGTCGTGTCACCGTCGCATCGAGGACGGCGACGTGGCGCTCCCCTCTGGGAATCCGTGAAGAGCAATCTTATTGTGTGCCCGCCGGTTACCGTCGGATGCAGTCCCGTGGTGTAGTGGCCAATCATATGGGCCTTTGGACCGGTGCGGGTTTGCGTACCGGAAAGACAGCCCACGACGGCGGTTCGAATCCGCCCGGGACTACTGTCACTTTTGGCGAGCCGTGCTCTACTACTTCGACGCCAGTACCGCGATTTTCGCGGCGACGTGAGGAACTAAAGGGGCGTCGTACTTCGAAGCGAGCAGACCGGCAAACCCGTTAATCTGTAGCCCCTACCGAGAATAATGACTGACTCCATCCGCGTGCTCCACGTCGACGACGAGCCCGGGTTCGCGGAGATGGCGGGCGAATTCCTCGAACGCGAGGACGACCGCATCGAAGTGGAGACTGCTACGAACGCCAGCGACGCGCACTCGATTCTCGCCGACGAGGACGTCGACTGCGTCGTCTCGGACTTCGACATGCCGGGGCAGAACGGTATCGAGTTCCTCGAAGCCGTGCGCGAGGAGTACCCCGAGTTGCCGTTCGTGCTGTTCACGGGGAAGGGCAGCGAGGAAGTCGCCAGCGAAGCAATTTCGGCGGGTGCGACCGACTACCTCCAGAAGGAGGCGGGTACCGACCAGTACACGATTCTCGCGAACCGCGTGCTGAACTACGTCGACACGGCGCGCGCGAAGTCCCAGCGGCAGCGGCAGTTGGACGCCATCGAGGCCGCGAAGGAGGGCATCAGCATCCTCGACGAGGACGGCGAGTTCATCTACGTGAACGAGGCCTACGCCGACCTCTACGGCTACGAGCCCGACGACCTCGTCGGCGAGCACTGGCGGGTGCTGTACCCGGATGACGCCGTGTCGCTCGTCGAGGACGAAATCCTCCCACAGGTCAGGGAGGTCGGCGTGTGGAGCGGGCAGACGACGGGGCTGCGGGCGGACGGCGAGACGTTCGTCGAGGACCACACGCTGGCGCTAACGGAGAACGACGAACTCGTCTGTACCGTCCGCGACATCACGCAGAACCGGGAGCGCGGGGAGGCCCTGGCGGCGCTGCACGACGCGGCGACGGACCTGGAGGCGGCGGACACCGAAGACGAGGTGTACGAGATTCTCGTGGACGCCGCCGAGGACATCCTCGACTTCGACCTGGTAGCGGTGGACGTCTACGACGACGACGCGCTCGTGCAGGCGGCGTGGTCGCTGGACGCAGACACGGAGGGCTACTGGGAGGTGACGCCGCTGGAGGAGGACACGTTCGCGACGCGAGCGTACAAGGGCCAGGAGACCATCGTCGTCGACGACCTCCGGGAGTACGAGATTACGCCCGCGGACCCCGAGTATCGGTCGGCGTTGACGACGCCGATTGCGGACATCGGGACGTTCCAGGCGGTCTCGCGCGAGCCAGAGGCCTTCGGCGCGACGGACCGCGAATTGGCGGAACTGCTGGCGGGCCACGCGCGGGAGGCGCTCACGCGCCTGGAGTCCGAGCAGCAACTCCGCGAGCGCACGGAGGAACTGGAGCGACAGAACGAGCGCCTCGAGGCGTTCGCGACCATCGTCTCCCACGACCTGCGGGCCCCGCTGAACGTCGCCAGTGGCCGGCTGGCGCTCGCTCGCGACGATGACGACAGCGAACACCTCGAAGCAGTCGCGTCGTCGCTGGACCGCATGGAGACGCTCATCGAGGACACGCTGACGCTCGCCCGCGAAGGACAGGCAGTCTCGGACCGCGAGCACGTCGACGTCGCGGACGTCGCCGAGCAGTGCTGGGCGCGTGTCGCCGACGCGTCGGCCACGCTAAACGTGGTCGACGAATTCGCCGTCCGCGGCGACCGCGACCGCCTCCAGCAGGTGTTCGAGAACCTCTTCAGAAATGCGGTGGAACACGGCGGCGAAGGCGTCACGGTTCGCGTCGCCCGGCTCGACGACGGCAGCGGGTTCTACGTCGAGGACGACGGTCAGGGCATCCCCGAGGACGAGCGCGAGGCCGTCTTCGGGCACGGGTACACGACCAGCGACGACGGCACCGGATTCGGGCTCGCCATCGTCGAGGAAATCGTGAACGCGCACGGCTGGTCGGTCAGCGTCGCGGACAGCGAGGACGGCGCCCGCTTCGAAATCACGGGCGTAGAACTGGTCGAGCGCGCCGACGCCGCACAGTAGCCGCGAGCGACCTGAACGGGCAGAGCGGTTAAGTGTCGTCCACGAGAGCACTCTCGTGGAGTTCCACCATGGCAACCGGCACCGTCGACTTCTTCAACGACCAGAAGGGGTACGGGTTCATCGAGACCGAGGACGCCGACGACGACGTGTTCTTCCACATGGAGGACGTCGGCGGCGCGGACCTCGAAGAAGGTCAGGAGGTCGAGTTCGACATCGAGGAGGGCGAGAAGGGACCGCGCGCGACGAACGTCACGCGCCTGTAGCGGGCGCGTCGATTCTTCGCCGTTACGACCGGGTGGCGCGAGCCTCGCGGACGTCCGCGCCGTCCCGCACCATGTCCGGACAGTCCGGGCAGACGCGCGGCTGTTCGACGCCGGGCGGGGTGAACACGCGGACGTAGTCTTTGGTGACGAACGACTCGCAGTTCTGGCAGAGCGGCATCTCGATTGGAGGCGATGGAGTGTCGGTATATATGTTTTGTGTGGATTTTACCAGCGTGAATAAATAGTCCTCCGGAGCCCGCAGAGCGAACGGCCTAACCGTCGCGGCCGCCTCCAGCGCGTATGAGCGATACGCTGGAGTCGCTGCCGGACCGCCCGCTGCGACAGCAGGAAGTCACCGCGCTCAACCACGCCGACGCGTTCTCGCTGGTGGTGCCCGTCGACCGCGAGGACGCCGTCGAGGCCGACACCCGCGAGCCCGTCGTCATCACCGAACGCGTCATCCTCGGCACCGACGACTGGGTGACGGGGCTGGTGTACGACGACGGCTGGCTAGAGGTCGAGTCGGTCGCCATCGACGACCCCGACGAGGAGCGCTTCGAGGCGATGCGGGACTGCGAGGCGGCGGTCGCCGAGTACGACCTGGACTGACCGTTCGGCCGGTCTCGGGAGACCTGCAAAAGGCTAAAGAGAGAAACAAGCCTTCGTTGTAGTAATGACAGTACGTGTACGCCGGCCAACGGAGGTGAGACTGTGGGCGTCGAGATAAAGGAGTCGCCGGTCTCCGAGCCGCAGTTCGACGAGATGGCGGCGTTCGTCCGCGACTACCTCGAAGCGAGCGTGGAGAACGAGGACGACGGCGGGCGGATGCGGTGGTATCCGTGGCACTCCGCGGAGTACCGCTTCACCCACATCCGGAACGTCGTCGAGCTCGGCGAGCGCATCGCGCGCGAGGAGGGCGCGGACGTCGACGTCGTCCGCGTCGCGGCGCTGTTCCACGACATCGCGAAACTGGAAGCCGAGCAGGAGGAGCACGCCGACGAGGGCGCGCGCATCGCGCGGAAGTACCTGGAGACCCACGGCGACTTCGCGCCGTCGTTCGTCGACCAGGTGTGTGCGGCCATCGCCGACCACTCCCACCAGGGCGACCTCTCGGAACTCCCGCTGGAGACGCGGTGTCTCATCGAGGCCGACGTCCTCGACAAGGCGGGCGCGAACGGCGCGGCGCTGATGTTACTGCGGATGGGCTACGAGGCCCGCACGCACGTCGACGCCGCGGAGATGATAGACCGCGTGCTCGAGCGCGGCGAGAACGCCGCCGAGCGCGTGGAGAGCGACACCGCCGACTCCATCGCCCACCAGCGCATCAAGCGCGTGCGGTGGTTCCGGGAGTGGCTGGAAGCCGAAGTGCCGGGGATGCGCGAGTAGTTACAGCCCGGCCGCCGTTTTGAGGAAGAGGACGCCGAAGACCGCCAGCGCGCCCGCGCTGACGTACGCGACTGCTTTTCCGAACGCATCGACGCGCTCGCCGGCCGCGCGCAGCGACGCCGGGAAGCCCGCGGCCCAGAGGAGGATACCGCTGAAGAAGCCGGCGATGGTGAGCGCGCCGTTGCCCGCGGCCAACTGGAGGCCGAACGCCGAAATCTCGGTCGGGTTCAGGAGGGCGACGCCGGCGGTCAGCCACCACGTCATCTGGTAGGGGTTCGCGAGCGCGAGCACGAACGCCTTCCGGAAGCCGCGGCCTTCTGCGGGCTCGGCGTCGGAGAACGAGCCGGCGTCCTGGAAGGCGCCGTACGCGTAGTAGAGCATGAGCACGCCGCCGATACCGACCATCACTGTCTCGACGGCCGGGGCGTCGTGGATGAGGGCGACGACGCCGACGAGCGCGAGCACGAAGAAGCAGGCGTCGGCGGCCATCGCGCCCAGGCCCGCGAAGAAGCCCGCGCGCCAGCCACGAGTCACGGCCTCCTCGGCGATGACGGCGTTCATCGGGCCCGGTGGCGCGGCCAGCGACAGTCCGAGGGCGAGCCCAGCAATCACGGAGACGGCAACGTCGAACACGACTACAGATAGTCGCAGGCCGCGAAAAAGCCGCCGATTACAGTGCCAAGAACACCGGGAGCGCGCGAGCGACCGAGCCGACGATGCCCTCCCAGACGGAGACGTCGAAGAGGAGTTGCAGCGCGACGTCCCCCGCGAAGAAGAAGAAGAGCGTGGCGGCCGCGAGGTGCGCGCGGCGCGCGTCGAAGCTCTGGGAGAACCGTGCGAAGAACATCGCGTTCAGTAGGCTGACGGGGATAATGGCGGCCATCTCGCCGACCCAGATGGCCGGTGCCGCGCCATATTGGGCGGCCAGCCCGATGGTGACCAGTTGGGTCTTGTCGCCGAATTCGCCGACGAACATCATCGCGAAGATGGGGAGGAACCCGCCGAAGTACGTCGGGATGGCGCGCCCGAAGATTGTGGCTTGCTCGAAGCGGCCGCCGAGCGCGACGATGCCGCCGTCGCCCTGCATCGGCCCAGGGTTGCCGTCGGCGGGCATCGAGCGCAACAGGAGCACGCCGAACACGAAGAACAGCGCGCCCGTGATGGCGTCGAGGTAGACGCCGGGGAGCGCGTTCCGGAGCGCGTTTCCGACGAGGATTTCGGCGGCCGTCCAGATGGCGAACGCGGTGGTGGCGGCGGCGACGACGACTTTCGGGTCGTACTGCGTGGACAGCCCCGCGATGATGAATTGGACTTTCTCGCCCGGCAGGACCGCGAGTTGGGCGGCGAACGCGATGCCGGCGAGTTCGGCGAAGCCGGTCACGATTCGGACACCTCGTCGAGCGAGCGCACGCGAATCACGGCCGCGACGCGGTCCGGGAGGTGAACATCCTCGCCGTCGATGTCGACGACGAACAGCCCGATGGGGGCGTGTTCGCGGACGGAGAGTTCGGTGCCGGGTTCGATGCCGGCGTCCGTGAGGTAGCGCAGTTCCTCGGAGTTGCGGTCGTCGACGCGCGCGACGACGACGCGGTCGCCGGCGACGTGGTCGGCGAGCGCGGTGGTGTCGGGGTGTTCGGGCGGTTCGAGGTCCGCGCTCGGAATCGGGTCGCCGTGCGGGTCGACGGTGGGGTCGTCGAGTTTCCGGGCGAGGCGGCGCTCGAACTCCTCGCTGATGTGGTGTTCGAGCGCGTCGGCCTCGTCGTGGACCTCGTCGTACTCGTAGTCGAGGTGGTCCGCGAGGAACGACTCCAGGAGGCGGTGGTGGCGCAACACTTCCAGCGCGACCGTCTCGCCCTCGGGGGTGAGTTCGACGCCCTTGTACTTCTCGCGGGCGACGAGCCCGCGCTCTTCGAGCTTCCCGACCATGCTGGTGACCGTCGGGGGCGTGACGTCGAGGTAGTCGGCGATGGCGGAGGTCTTGACCGGCGGGCCGTGCTCGCGCTGGAGCACGTAGACCGCCTTCAGGTAGTCCTCCATGACGTCCGAGAGCATTCGTTGTCGGGGGTTTAGACGCGTCTAAACAAATAGTTGGTGATAGTAAAACAGGCTGCCGTGCCGGTCACTGGGTGCTACCGCGCCGGCCAGCGTACGAACCGACGCCGACCGCCGTCGCGGCCGCCAGTACGGCCACCTCGGCGAGACTGTCGCCGAAGACGAGGACGGCCAGTGCGACGTACACCACGGCCGCGACGGCCGCGGTGAGGACGGCGAACGGAATTGGGCCCATCGACCGGAGTTCGGGCATCAGCCCGGACGAGGGTCGCGGAACGTGAAACGGTGGCGGGCAGTCGCAGCGACAGCGAACGCGACGCCGGAGGGACAAGATACCTGTAGGCTGCGCCTGACAACTCTCCCATGCCCCGCTCTCGGCGCGCCCTCCTCGCCAGTACCGCCGCCGTCGCCATCGGCGCACTCGCCGGGTGTAGCCGCCCGTTCCGCGGGTCCCGGCCGGGCGTCACACCGACCCAGTCAGACGCGTGGGCGACCCGACACGGCGGGAGCAGTCGGACTCGCGCCAGCGACGCGGCCGCAGTCAGTTCCGACCCCGCGCACCAGTGGCGAGACACCGACTTCCCGCAGTACGACGGCGGCGTCTTCACCGCCGCTGGCGGGGGGTTCGTTGTCGACACGCACACCGTCACCGCCGTCGCACCGGACGGCAGCGTCCGCTGGCGCGACGACACCGGCTACTACGGCCAACCCCTGCTCACGCGGGACGCGGTCGTCGTCGCGGCGATGGACGGCAGTCTCGTCGCTCTCGACCGCGCGTCGGGGGAGCGCGCGTGGACCGGCGCGGAGGTGTCGCCGACCGCACTCGCTGCCGGCCGAATTCTCGGGGCGGACGGCTCCGAAACCGTCGCCGCTGCCCGACCGGGTGGCGGGACTGCGTGGACGCGTCGCAGCGCTCACGCCGACTACGTGCCAGCTGTCGCGTGCGGCGAGGAGACGGTTCTCGCGGCATTCACCTACCGCCACCAGCCGCGGGACGACACCACCGCGATGCGGAATCGGTCGACCGTCGTCGCGTACGACGCCGGCAGCGGCGACGTACAGTGGCAGTTCGGCGTCCCCGGGGCCGTCGAGCGTCTCGCAGTCAGGAACGGTCGGGTGTACGTCGGCGCGGGAATTCGAGACCTGGGCGCGGTGCTGTCCGTCCTCTCGCTGTCGGAGGGACGCGTGGCGGTTCGACGTACGTTCCTCGGGGCGTGGCTCGACGGCCTGACGGTCACTGCAGACCGCGCAGTCGCGGCTGCCGGGACGACACTGGTCGGGTTCGACGAACGCCTCGACGGCCGGGTCTGGTCGGAGTCGCTGCCGGCGCGCCCGAGTTCGCTGGCTACAGCCGCCTCGCTGGTGTACGCGACGTGGAGCGAGCCGACGGACGAAACCGTCGTCGCGGCGTTCGACGCCGCCGACGGCGAGCGCGAGTGGCAGGTCACGCTGACGGCGGACTGGGGGTACGTCGCGGGCGTGACAGACGGCCGCGTGTTCGTCGCCACGAACGACGAGACGGGACTGCACGTGCTCGAATAAGGCCCGCCCGTCGATGGCGGTCGGCCACGTCCGGTGTCGTGCTCGGGCAGTGCCCGCCGATTCCACGGGAGTGGCCTCTAACGGGCCTACGCTCCGCTTCTGTACGTCTGTGAACTCCGTGGAGTGCGCCCAGCGTATTCTTGCCGTAACCGCACCGTACTCGACAGTAATATAAACCTGCCGGCTGTCTCGTGTGATAGTATGTCATCCGAAAAGACGCGTCGTCGGTTCCTCGAAGCAGCGGGTATTGCTGGCGTTGCGGCGCTCGCTGGCTGTAGCGGAAACGGCGGCGACGGCGACTCGACGACACAGGACGGCGACTCGACGACGACGCAGAGTGGCGGCGGAAGCAACCGCCTGAGCTGGCACGCCGGCGGCACGGGTGGCACGTACTACCCGCTCTCGAACGAGATCAAGACCATCGTCGAGGCGAACACCGACTTCTCGCTGAACGTCCAGTCCACGGGCGCCAGCGTCGAGAACGTCGGGAGCCTCTCGGACGGCTCCGCGGACTTCGCGCTCATCCAGAACGACATCGCGTACTTCGCGAAGAACGGGACGGGCATCGACACGTTCCAGGGTAACGAAATCGAGAACCTCCAGGGCGTGGCGACGCTGTACCCCGAGACGATTACCGTCGTGACGCTGCAGGACACCGGCATCGAGACGCTGAGCGACCTCAGCGGCGCGACCATCAACACCGGCGACCTCGGCTCCGGGACGCAGGTCAACGCGAACCAGATTCTGGAAGCGGTCGGCATCACCGACTACAACGAGCAGAACGCCGGCTTCTCCCAGGCGTCCGAACAGCTCGCGAACGGCGACATCGACGCGGCGTTCGTCGTCGGTGGCTGGCCGGTCGGCGCAATCGAGGACCTCGCGAACACGAACGACGTCCAGATTGTCCCGATTCAGGGCGAGAACCGCCAGGCCGTCAAGGACGCCGCCTCGTGGTTCGCCGACGACACGATTCCGGCCGGGACGTACACGGGCGTCGACCAGGCCGTCGAGACCGTCGCCGTGCAGGCGATGATTGCCACGCACTCGGGTGTGGATGCCGAAACCGTCGAAACGGTCACCGCGGCCATCTTCGACAACGTCGACGAGCTAACCATCAAGACGGACTTCATCTCCGCCGACAGTGCGCAGGACGGGATGTCCATCGAGCTCCACGACGGCGCGGCGGCGTACTTCGACGCGTAAACCACACAGACAGCCATCGCGGCGCCGACGCTCGCTTCCTCCTCGGTGCCGTCGCGGTAATCCCCTCCACTACCCATCGTGATTCACCGAATCCTCCGACGAAAGCGGGTCGTGGTAGCGCTGGTAGCCGTCGTCGCCGTGCTACTGGTCGCTCTCGCTGGCGGAGCAGCAGGTGTCTCGACCGGGCAGGTGCTCGTGGTCGAAGACCTCGACACGGGCGAACGATACGTCACGGAACCGGTCGAGACGGGCAGTACCGTCGAACTACGGTACATGCACAGCGTCGAGAAGACGCCAGTGAACGACGTGTATCGCGTCGACGGCGAGACGCTCGTCAACACGCGAATGGAGTTCGAATCCTACGGCTGGGGGCTCCCAGCGCGGGTCAACGTCACGAACGTCAACGGAACGTTCGTCTACGACCCGCCGGAACCAATCATGACCCTCGAGACGCTCTCGGTGTCCCCTGGTCGGGTTGCGAACCACACACTAATCGTCGACGACCGACGGATTGACTTGGTGGCGCAGACGAACGCGAGTGATGTCCGCATTCACGTCGAACGGCGGACGTTGACCGACGTATTCCTATGAGCACGAACAACCCAGACGACAGTGACGAAGCGGAGCTTTCCAGAGAAGAGGCCGACGAGCTCATCGACGAAATCGAGCGGCGGCGGTCGCTGAAGGGGCTCGCCGCCCTCGCCGTCTCGGCGATAGGGATTCTCTTCTCGCTGTTCCAGTTGATTCTGGCTGCCCAGAGTTTCTACTTCACGATTCCGCTTCCGCTGGTCGCCGACATCGAAGTGGGGTTACAGCTCCTGCAGGCGAACGCTATCCACGTGGCGTTCGCCCTGGTGTTGACGTTCCTGATGTTCCCCGCGACGATGGGCGAAGGAGTCTTCTCCAAGCGCCTCGGGACCGCGGTCGACGCAGCGGCCGCCCGGCTCGGCTCGGCGAACCCCGTCGCACGCGTGCTCGACCGACTCCGGAGCGTCGCTCGCTGGGCGTTCGTCGACCCCAACCGGAGTCGCGTCACGCCGTTCGACGTGGTCTGTATGGGCTTCGCGGTGCTCACCGCGCTGTACTTCCTCACCGAGTTCGGAGAGATACGAGACATGCGCGTGTTCGGGCTAGAGTCCGGCCGGCCGGTCACGGGCGTCTACCCGTTCCTCGAACCGGTTCTCGGCGGCGTGCCGTTCGTCAGCGAGTTCTCGTACGCGCTACTGTTGGGCGCAATCGGCATCGTCCTCGTGCTCGAAGCGACGCGTCGGACGCTCGGCCTCCCGCTGATGATTATCGTCGCGACGTTCATCGTATACGCACGCTGGGGCTTCCTCATAAGTAGCGACACGCCGTTCCTGGGCCTGCTCGCGATTCCCCGGCTGACCTGGCCGGACATCGTGCAGAACCTCTGGTACAACACGGAGAACGGCGTCTTCGGGATTCCGGTGACGGTCTCCGTGAGCTTCATCTACATCTTCATCCTGTTCGGCTCGTTCCTCGAGATGAGCGGCGCTGGCCAGTGGTTCATCGACCTCGCGTACGCCGCGACCGGCAAGCGGAAGGGCGGCCCCGCGAAGGCGAGCATCCTCGCGAGCGGCTTCATGGGGACGATTTCGGGGTCGTCGATCGCGAACACGGTCACCACCGGCGCGTTCACCATCCCGCTGATGAAGCGCTCGGGATACTCGCCGGAGTTCTCCGGTGCCGTCGAATCCTCTGCGTCATCCGGCGGCCAAATTCTCCCGCCAGTGATGGGGGCGGCGGCGTTCCTGATGGTCCAGTACACCGCGACGCCGTTCCGCGAAATCATCCTCCTCGCGACCGTGCCGGCCATCGTGTTCTTCTTCGGCGTCTGGGTGATGGTGCACCTGAAAGCCGTCCAGGAGGGCATCGGTGGCGTCGAGAGCGTCGAAACCGCGTCGATGCGCGACCACCTCAAGCGCGGCTGGTTCTACCTCGTCCCCATCTTCCTGTTGCTGTACTACCTCATCATCGAGCGGCTCTCCGTCTCCCGCTCGGCGTGGTTCACCCTCGTCGCGCTCGTCGCGCTCATCACGTTCATCGCCGCCTACAGCGAGCGGACGCGCACCTTCCTGCTCGGGTCGCTGGCCGTTATCGCCGGCGCTGACCTCCTGAGTTTCGTCGTCGCCGGCGTCCCGGCCACGGGCTTCCTCGGCGGTGCCGGCGGTGCCGGCATCCCGCTCGGCGAGGCGGCCGGCATTGTCGTCCCGCGGTTCGGCTGGTACGCGATGCTCGCTGGCGTCCTGACGATGCTGTTCTACACGGACGTGCAGTCGGCGTTGCTTGACCTGAACCCGACCGTCCAGAACGCCGCCGAAACCGCCGGCGAACGCGCTGGTCGCGACCTCGGCAAGAACCAGTTGTTCCGCACCGGAACCTTCGTCGTCAAGTCGATGGACGAGGGCGCGCGGACGGCGGTCCCGGTCGTCATCGCAGTCGCGGCTGCCGGCATCATCCCGGGCGTCATCAGCGTCTCCGGCCTCGGGCCGAACCTCACCTCGTTGCTGCTCGCGCTCTCCGGTGGCTCCATCGTGATTATGCTGCTCGTGACCGCCGTCGCGAGCATCATCCTCGGCATGGGGATGCCGACGACGGTGACGTACATCATCCTCATCTCGATGCTCGCGACGCCGCTCGTCGAGTTCGGCATCCCGCTGCTGGCCGCGCACCTGTTCATCCTCTACTTCGGCGTCATCGCCGACATCACACCGCCGGTCGCCGTCGCGGCCTACGCCGCCAGCGGCGTCGCGAAGTCCGACCCGTTCCAGACCGGCGTGAAGGCGTTCTCGCTGTCGCTGAACAAAGCAATCGTCCCCTTCGCGTTCGTGCTCGCGCCCGGCATCGTCCTCCTGCGTGAGAAGGCGAACGCGGCCGAGTTGCCGCTGCGGGAGCGCTACCGCGTGGTCAACTTCGGCGACCTCGCGGAGCTGTCGTACTCCGTGCCCGAGATTCTGGTGCCGATTGCCGGGGTCTTCCTCGGCGTCATCGCGCTCGGGGCGACCGTCATCGGCACGCTGTACACGGACGTCAACCGGCGCGAGCGGGCGGGCTTCGCGCTCAGCTCCCTCCTCCTCATGGCCCCCGCGCTCCTCTCGACGTCGGTGTTCGACCTGCTCGGCTTCGTCGGCGTCACCGTGTCCGTCAACGCGCTCCTGCTCGACCTGACGCTCCGAGGCGTCGGCTTCGTCCTGTTCGTCGCGCTCACGCTGAAGAACCGGCGGGAGCTCGGTTCGACCGGTGAGACGCCCGACGCAGCGTCCGCCTGAGCGCGCCGCTGTCGTCGACGATTTTACTAGGACTGTTCTGCCTCGCTGCGAGAAACGTGACCGCGACCGTCACCAGGGCGTGCCGTTTCGACCTCAGTCGGGACGGCGTTCGTCGCTCGTTCTGGGGTATCGAGGCGAAGTCGTCCTCAGATGCCCTTGCTCATCAGGTGCGAGCGCAGCACGTCGGCGTCCTTGTTGGCGCTTCCCGTGTTCAGGATGACGACCGTGTCGTCCTCGCCGAACGCGCCGTCCTCGGCGAGCGCGGACGCACCCGAGGCGGCGGCCGCACACGTCGCGCCCATCTCCAGGCCCTCGTGGGCGGCGACGGTCGTCGCGGCGTCCAGAATCTCCTCGTCGCTGGTCGCGACCGCGCCGCCGTCGCTCTCGCGGAGTGCCTCCAGCACGAGCGGGCTGGCACCCGGGTCCGGAATCTCGATGCCGCCACAGATGGTGTCCGGCGTGTCCCACGGCTCGTGGACGTCGCGGCCCTCCTGGAACGCGCGCACGATGGGCGCGCAGCCCTCCGCTTGGGCGGCGTACATCTTCGGGAGGTCGTCGGTGAGCCCGAGGTCGCGGAGCTCCTTCGCCGCCTTGTGCATGCCGACGAGGCCGACGCCGCCGCCGGTCGGGTAGACGACGTGGTCGGGGGTCTCCCAGTCCAGCTGTTCGGCGGTCTCGTAGTACATCGTCTTCTTGCCCTCGTGGCGGTACGGCGTCTCGAAGGTCCGCACCGAGTACCAGTCGTCGTGCTCGTCCATCGCGCCGTCGAAGGCAGCGCCTGCGTCCCCGATGCGGCCCTCCACGATAGTCATGTCGCCGCCGTGGACGTTCACCATCGCCTTGTTGGCGAAGCCGGACCGCGACGGCAGGAAGACGTGCGAGTCGATGCCCGCGCGGCCCGCGTACGCGGCCGCCGACTGGCCGGCGTTCCCGGCCGAGACGAGCGCCACGTCGCTAGCGCCGTGCTGGTGGGCGGCGGTCACGGCGACCGTCTGCCCGCGGTCCTTGAACGTCCCCGTCGGGTTCCGACCTTCGTCCTTGATGTACACCTCGCCGACGCCCATCTCGTCGGCGAGCGTCGGGCACGACACGAGCGCCGTCGCACCCTCGTCCATCGAAATCGCCGAACTCCGCGAGAACGGCAGCAGTTCCTCGTAGCGCCACATCGAGTCGAAGCGCCGCGACTCGAAGGTCTCCCGGGTGACGTCGAGGCTGTCGTAGTCGTAGGTCGGGTCGAGGATGCCCCCGCAGTCCGGACAGCGGTGGGTCGCCGTCTCCGGGTCGAACGTCTCCTCGCAGTCTACGCACCGAAGCCCCTCGAACGCCGGCGTCGTCTCCATGTGCGGGCCTTCGTAGCGGGCGCGAAAAGCCCTGTCCCTTCCGGCGTGACCGCCCCGAGAGCCCGCACGTTCTTGTCGCCCGCGGGCGAACGGCTGGGTATGTCTGACTCTCGAGTCGTGGTCGTCGGCGGCGGGCTCGCCGGGCTCACGGCGGCGCGCCACCTCGCCGCGGACGGCTTCGACGTGACGCTGTTCGAGCGCAACGAGGACGTCGGCGGGCGCGTGCGCTCGCGGCGCGGCGACGGCTACATTTTCGACCGCGGCTTCCAGGTGTTGTTCACCGCGTACCCCGCGGCGCGACGGGAACTGGACTTCGGCGCGCTGGACCTGCGCGCGTTCTCGGCGGGCGCGACCATCTGCCGAGGCGACCAGCGCTCCGTGCTCGCGGACCCCCTGCGGGAGCCCGGCGCGCTCGCGGAGACGCTGTTCAACGCCGAGATTTCGACGATGGACAAACTCCGCACGCTCCGGCTGCGCGCGGACCTCAAGGCGAAGTCCGTCGACGAAATCTTCGCGGAACCCGACGCAACCATCGAACAGTACCTCTACACGTACGGGTTCTCCGAGCGGTACGTCGAGCGGTTCGTGCGGCCGTTCTACGGCGGCATCACGCTCGACTGCGACCTCGACACGTCCAAGCGCGTCTTCGAATTCACGTTCAAGATGCTCTCGGAGGGGAAGACGGTCGTCCCGGCTGGCGGGATGGGCGAACTCTCGGACCAGTTGGCTGACCGTGCGATTACGCAGGACGCGCGCATCGTCACGGAGACGCCAGTCGAGGGAATCGCCCCGGGGGACGCCGCGGTCGACGTCCAGATTTCTGGCGAAACCGTCGAGGCGGACGCGGTCGTGGTCGCCGCGGACCCCAAATCCAGCCACAACCTCACGGGCGTCGACGCGATTCCGACCGACGGCCGCGGCTGCGTCACCCAGTACTTCGCGGTGCCGTCGGGTCACCCGCTCGCGGACAGCGACCGCATCCACCTGAACGCAGGCGGCGAGGTACCGACGACGGTCGCGCCGCTGTCCGGCGTCGCCCCCGAGTACGCGCCCGACGACCGCGCGCTCGTCGCCGCCACGACGGTCGGCCACGAGGACGCCGGCGACGACGTCCGCATCGAGTCCGACGGCGACCTCGAAACCCAGACGCGCGAGGTCCTCTCCGCGTGGTACCCGGCGGCGTCGCTGGGCGACTTCGAACTGTTGCGCACCGACCGCCTCCCGTTCGCGCAGTTCGCGCAGCCGCCGGGCGTCCACGAGGACCTCCCCGACGTTCGCGCGCCCGGCGGCGCGGTCTACCTCGCGGGCGACTACACACACGACTCCTCCATCAACGGCGCATTAGCGAGCGGAAAAGCGGCGGCCGACGCAGTCAGCGAAGACTTACAGTAGGCCGCGTAGGTCGCCGAGCGCGGGGAACGCCAGCGTCTCGCCCTCGCTGACGACGACGGGCCGGAAGCCGTCCGGGTCCGAGAGCATCGAAGACAGCGAGTCGTCGCGTCGAAGGCCGTTCACGAGCGTGCCCGGCGCGAGGCGCGTGAACGCCGGCAGCACGACGACGTCGCTGCCCTCGTGCTGGCGCGGGCCGTAGAGGAAACACGGGTGGCGCGTCCCCTCGATTTCGACCGCGGGGTGTTCGTGGCCGACGACGTAGCGCTCGGCGTCCACGGGCGGGTCGTCGTGGCCGTGCCAGATTGCCGTGCCGTCCGGGAGCACGACGGCATCCTCCGCGTCGATGCCGACGGAGTCCAGCATCGCGTCGTGGTTCCCGCGGACGACGCGGAACGTGGCGTCCGCTCCACGGACTGCTGTCTCGATGGCGTCGACAGTACCACGGACGCCGTCGGGGACGGTTCCGTGGACGTGCAAGAGGTCGCCCGCGACAACGACGGTCGCCGGCTCGAACTCGGCGAGCAAGGCGTCGAGGCGCTCCACGAGGTCCGCGCGCTCGCCCAGCGGCAGGGCGACGTCGGAGGCCGCGTCCCGGCCGACGTGGACATCAGCGAGCACGAGCGCGTCCGCCTCCGGGAGGTAGGCGGCGCGCTCCCCGAACGCCAGCCACGACGGAGTGTCGCTCACGCACCCCAGTCGGCACTACGGGGGGTTAGGTCCAGCGGTCCGCGAGCAGACAGGAAAAACGGGTCGCCGTTAGCCGATGTACCGGAGGTCTTCCTCGCCGCCGGGGCTCGGGCCCTCCTCCATCTCGCGGAGGCGGCTGACGACCTCCTCCATCTCCTCGGCGCGGTCGTCGAGGGCTTCCTCGTCGAGGTCGAAGCCGAGCATGTCTTCGAGCACCGCGAGGACGGCCTTCGCGGCCTTCGGGTCCACGAGGTAGCCCGACGTCTCGCCCATCAGGCAGGCGGCGTCGAAGCCGCGGCGGCCGCCCAGCCCGAGCAGCAGGCCGCTGGAGCCGACGATGCCGCCCGCGGGCTCCTCGCTGCGGAACTCCACGCCCGCTTCTTCGAGGCGCTCCTTGAGGTCGTCCTCGGAGACGGCGCCGATGACGTCGTGCTCCTCGACGAGTTCCCCCGTGGGGACGCCGCCGAGCGCGTACAGCTCGCTCGCGCCGAAGTCCTCGGCGACGTCGAGGAACGCCTCGGTGACGCGGTAGTGGCCGACGTTGTCCTGGGCCTGGTGGTTGCCCGTGAGCACGAGGAGGTCCCGGCCCTCCGTGTCGACGGCGTGAATCTCGGCGTGCGCGAGCGCCGCGACGCTGTCGTCCCCGACCGTGACCTGTGGCGGGAAGTGCTCGCTGTGCACGCGCGCGACGAGTTCGCTGTCCGCCTCCTCGACGACGTGCTCGGCGACGAGTTTCCCGACGTGCCCGACGCCGGGCAGTCCTTCGACGAACACGGGGTCGTCCAGCTCCGGCTCGGATTCCCACGCGATGTCGATTTCGTCCATACCCTAGGGGCGGCTGCGTTCCTTAAGAGCGCGTCGGTAGCGCCCGTGCGGGTCCTCCGGGTCGAACGGCGCCGGCGCGCTGTTGACGGCGTCGGCTCCGCAGTCGGGACACTCCGCAGAAAGCGTGTACACCGGGCGGCCGTGGCGGTCGCGCCACGCCGAACACACCCGGATGTCGGACTTCATTCCTCTTCGAGCTGGCGCTCGCGGTGGAAGTTCCCCTCGCCGCCCTGCGCGTCGATTTCCTCGACGGCGCGGGCGCCGGCGGCTTCCAACTGGTCCTCGGCGGTCTTGTAGTTCGGCGCCTGCACCCGAATCCGGTACTCGGGCGCGCCGACGTACGTCACTTCGAGGTCGGCCTCGTCGGGGACCTCACCGTTCCCCTCGGCGGCCTGCAGGGCTTCCTTCACGTCGTCGACGCCGTCGGGGGCGGGCGACGTCAGCGTCACGTAGCCCGTGACCGTGACGTAGGGCACGGAGACGTTCTCGCGTGCGGTCTCGACGATGGCGTCCTGCTCGTCGTCGTCGAGGTCCGTCTTCTCGAGGGCCTCGTAGCCGTGAATCGCGGCCTGCTCGAACCCCTCGTAGAGGCTGCCGAACTCGCCGAGGAGTTCGTTGGCGATGCGGCGGAACTGGTCGTCGTCCATGTCCTCGCCGAACGCCAGCGTCAGCCACTTGTCGGCCTTCTGCTCGTTCTTCCACTCCTGAATCTTGTCCGAGCGCTGGTGGTCGTTGACGTCCTTCAGCGAGAGGTCGATTTGCTGAGCGGACTCGTCGACGTCCAGCACCTTCGCGACGACCGTCTGGTCTTCGTTGACGTGGTCGCGAACGTTCTTGATCCAGCCGCTGGCCACTTCGCTGACGTGTACGAGGCCACGCTTGTCCTCGTACTCTTCGAGGTCGACGAACACGCCGAAGTCCTCGATGTCGTCGACCTTGCCGACGACGAGTTCGCCCTCCTCGGGCCAGCCGACGTACTTCATCTGGCCTCGACAGTTTCGACGACCTCACCGGTGAACTCCGCCTCGCCGCCGGTCGGACGCGCGAGCGTCGTTCCGCAGACGGCGCAGGCGACCTCCGAGGAGGCCTTACCGAAGACGATTTGCTCGTTCTCACAATCCGGACACTCGACTTTGAAGAATCCTCCCGCCATTGTTAGTCCTGGAAGACGAGACGGCCGGTGCGCCATCCCTCGCGGAGGTGAGCGTTCCCGCACTCGTTGCAGCGGTACTTGAGGTCCGTCTTCTTCGTCGGCTTGTTGCCGACCGGCACCTTCGAGAACCGACCGTGGTTCCCGATGGAGGCGTTCGCGCGCTTGGTGCGGCGAGCGTCCCACTTCATGCCGGACGAGCGGCCCGTACGGACCTTCTCGACCTCGATTTGGTTGTGTTCGTCACAGTGCGGGCAGTAGCTGTTGAATCGGCGTGGCATCTCCATAGGCTAAATCAGCTCTGTTGTCTCTCGGTTACACGTGGCCGCTTAAAATCCGTTTGGTTTCGGGGGCGAACCACTCAACCCACGCACAGGTCTCTCGCTCGCGCTCGGTGCGGGCGCGCGACGGCCGGCTTCGAAGCGTTTAATCCGCCACCCTCCGAAGCCGCAGCCATGAAGCGACTCATCATCCACGGCGACCCCGGCGTGCGCCGTGACGGCGTCATCGAGTACGACGGCGAGGAGAAGGTCCTCTTCCAGGTGACGCGAAACGGCGACTGGCACGGCCCGGACGAAGTCCAGCTGTGGTGTGTCGTCGGCGACGAGGACGAATTCGAGGACTACGAGAAGCGCAACTTCATCCCGCACTGGCTGGACGTCGACACCGTCGACGCCGACGACGTCACCGTCCACAAGCGCGCCGGCGACCTCGCGGTCTAATTTTCGGTTCCTACTGTTCGACGAGTTCGGACTGTGTGACTTCGTAGACGGTCACGTTCTCGTTCGTGAACGCGACACGGATGCCCGGTTCCTCGTCGGTCACGCGCACATTGTAGCGGTCGCGCTCGACCGGCCCGACCCAGACGTACTGCACGTCGTGTTTCCGCAGGACGATGGCCCGCGAGACGGCTTCGCTGGTCTCGTAGACCACGCCAACGTCGCTGACGCGCGTCCGGTACGCGGAGTCGCTGTGGTAGTTGCCGGCGTGCGACCAGCCCGCGACCGTCGGGATTCCAGTGAGACTCGACGCTGGGTTCTGCCACGTGTACGGCGTCGTCCCCGGCGCGGAGACGATGTGCGGCTGGCCGGGCTTCTCGTTCAGCCACTCGATTGCGGCCCCCTCGTCGGGGCGCTCGTCGTTGACGTACTCGAAGGCGTCGAGGGTCGCGTCGTCCGCGCTGTCGACGTGGCTGGCGACCGCGAAGCCGCCGTAGATGGACGCCGACACCACAAGCAGGACGGCGAGCGCGGTGCCGCCGACGGACCGCAGGCGGGACGCGTCGGGCGTCCGCGCAGCGAGGGCGGCGAGCGCGACGCCGGCCGGCACCGACCAGAGCGCCCACACCTGCGCGTATACCTTGAAAATCGTGTTGTAGCGCTCGTAGGAGGCGGCGTCCGCGACGTAGACGTACTCGATGATGACGACGAGGCCCGCGCCGGCGACGACGAGCACGCCCTCGAAGCCGACGGCGTCCCGGCGCCGGAGCAGCCACGCGCCCGCGAGTATCGGACCGGCGAGCAGGACGGCGACGACGCCGACGCGCACGCCGGCAATCACGGGGTCGACGGTCGCGGCGAGTAGAATCGCGGCGATGGCAGCGAGGCCCGCCGCCGCCCAGTCCGAGCCGTCTCGAGCGACCCGGGAGACGAGGTACGCGCCGAACGAGACGAGGAACAGGCCGTGTACGAGGAGGAACGCGCCGAGTTGCGTCGGCACGGGGAACGCCGCGGGGTGTTGGTTGCTCGCGCCCGCGAGCAGGACGCTCTGGACGAACGGCAACGCCACGACGAACCCCAGAATGGCGACTGCGACCGCGACGGCGACGGCGAAGAGGACGCGCTGTACCTCTCGCGCTGCCGCGCTCGACCGCTCGAATCGCCGTGCGACGGATTCGGGCAGCAGCGTTCGCGGGTCGGCGTCCGCGAGTGCGACGCTCAGCATCGCCACGCCGGCGACGGCCGGGAAACTCCACGTGTTCACCGTGAGAATCGTCGCCGCGGCGACCGGGAACGCGCCGAACAGCAGTACGAGCCGGCGGCGGCGCTCCGGCTCGGGAGTTCGTGCGTACGCCAACCCGACGCCGACCGCGAGGAACAACACGGCGACGCTCATCATGTGCGCGTGCAGGTCGCCGTTCAGGTACGCGAACAGCGGAAACTCGTTGATGCCGGTCTCTACGACGCGGCTCGCGTGCCACATGTCGAACTCCGCGGGCGAAATCGTCGGCGCGCGGTTGGACTTGATGCCCGCGGCGACGACCGCCTCCCGGACCACGTCGTAGGTGCCCGCGAGCAGCCGCACCGGCGTCACGAGGTTGCTCGCGAACCCGTAGACGAACGCCGCCAGAATCCCCGCGCGGACCCGCGTCGACCCCGCGAGCACGGCGGCCGCGAACGCAGCCGGCACGGCGAGGTAGTACCACGGCACGCCCAGCGTCACGAGCAACACGACGAAGACGACCGCCGCGACGCCGAGCGCTATCGAACCCTCGACGGGATCGCTGTCCTCGAAGCGGCCCGCGGTAATCGTACTCGCGAGCCCGTACGCGGCGGTCACGGCCATCGCGTAGAAGCCCGCCAGCGCCGGGTCGTAGGCGAACCGGCCGGTCGTCCCGGACAACAGCGCAAGCGTCGCCGCCATCAGGTGGCCGCCGTAGTAGTAGACGACGCGCTCGCCCGCGAACCAGAAGTCCTGGGGCGGTAGCCGGTCGGCGCGCAACAGGCTCTGCAGCAGCCCGAAGTCGAGGAACTTCTCGCCGCCGTAAGGGTGGACGCCGTCCGCAGCCGCCCGAATCGCGATTAGGAACAGGAACGCGACGGTGAACACCGCTACGACCTCCGCGAGCGGGCGCTTCGGGACGTCGACGCCGCCGCGCGCCAGCCACGCCGACGCCGCTACCAGCGCGGCTGCGACGCCGACAACCACCCACAGCCCGAACGCCAGTTGGCCGACCCACAGCGTCGGCACCGTCAGCAACACGACGGCCGTCGGCACGGCCAGCGACGCGCCCCGGTCCGGCGCGTCCGGCAGCAGTCGCGCCGCGAACGGCAGCCCGACGACCAGCAACACCTGGTAGAGCAGCCACCAGCGAACGACGACGCCGTACTCCATCGGTGGAACCGTACGCAGCCGCCGCTAAACGCTTTCGGGTTCGTTCTCTGCGCTCCCCTCTCGACGACCGAACGGCTTAATGCTCGCACCCGACACCCCCCGAGAGTAACCGATGAGCCGCGCGCACGACGACGAGGAGGTCCCGGAAGCCGAACGCGACGCGCTGCTGACGATTGCGCACGGCGCGGTCGTGACCTCCAGCGGCGTCTCCGCGCAGCGCGCGCTGATTACCGCCTCGGAGTTCGTGCTCGCGCGCGGCCTCGGCCCCGTCGCGTACGGCGTGTACGCGCTCGCGTGGCGCATCGCGCAACTGCTCTCCCGGCTCGTCACGTTCGGCAGCGTGCCCACGCTCCAGCGCTACCTCCCGGCCTCCGAGGACGACCCTGCGAAACAGTCCAGGGTGACTGGGCTCGCGTACGCCACCACCATCGGTGTCGGCGCGCTCATCGCGGCGGGCGTGTGGGTGCTCGCGCCGTGGATTAACGCGACGACCGTCGACCACCCGGCGTTCCCGGCGACGATGCGGCTGTTCGGTGTCTTTGTCGTGCTCCTCGGCCTCGTGATGGTGTACGCCGCGACCTTCCGCGCGGGCGGGTCGGCGCGCGGCGAAGTCCTGTTCAACAAGCTCCTGCGGCCCGCCACGCGGCTCGTCGGCGCGCTCGCGGCGCTCGCGCTCGGCTACTCCGTCGTCGGCGTTGCGGGCGCGTTCGTCGCCTGCCTATTCGTCGTGGTCGTCGCCGGCTACCCGGTCACCGCGCGCGTCACCGGCATCCGACCGTCGCTGAAGGGTGCTCGCAGCGAAGCGCGCCAGTTCTACGACCACGCGCTCCCGGTGGCGATGAGCAGCCTCGGGAAGGTGTTCCAGAACCGCGTCGACGTCCTCCTCGTCGGCGCGCTGCTGACGGCGGTCGCGGCCGGCGTCTACAACGTCGTGCTCGTGCTCGTCTCGATTGCGTGGATTCCGCTGCTGTCGTTCAACCAACTGCTGCCGCCGGTCGCCTCGCGGCTCTACGCCGAGGACGACACCGCGACCCTGAACGCCGTCTACTCGTCGGTCACGCGGCTCATCGTCACCACCGTCGTCCCGATTCTCGCCGTCCAACTCGTGTTCGGGCGGGAGCTCCTCGCGCTGTTCGGCGAAACGTACGTCCGCGGGTACGTCCCGCTTGCGGTCTACCTCGGCGGCGTCTTCGTCGGAAGTGCCGTCGGCGCGACCGGCTGGCTGCTGATGATGACTGACCACCAGTACGCCCGCATGGCCCTCGACTGGCTGCTCGCTGTGCTGAACGTCGCACTCACCTACTTGTTCGTCCGGGAGTTCGGGCTCGTCGGCGCTGCACTCGGCACCTCACTGGCCATCGCCGTCCAGAACGGTATTCAGGTCGTGCTCCTCCGGCGCTTCGAGGACCTGTGGCCGTTCGACGCCACATTCCTCCGCCCGCTCGCCGCGGGCGTCGTCATGGCCGCCGTGCTGGCCGGTGTTCGTACTGCTATCGACGGCATCGTCGTTGTCCCGCTCGGCGTGCTCGTCGGCCTCCCGATCTACGTCACGGCCCTCCACGTGCTCGGCGTCGACCCGCGCGACCGCTTCGTCGTCCGCGAACTCGCCGCCTGCTACCGCGACGCGCTCGGCGAGAAACTGGCGCGTTGAACCGCTGGGGGCGTAGAAACGGCGTCACAACTTCGCAAAAACACACGTGATGCGTCGCGCGGAGGCGACGCTGTGGAATGTGAGTTTTAGAGGCGTAGCGGGAAGTAGATTTGAACCGGAGCCAGACGGTCCTCGCGCCGCCAGAGCAAGCTCTGGCGTGCTCTCGCTCGCTTCGTTCACGAGAACTCCGCTCGGCTGCGTCTGGCAGGGTTCAAATCCGCCGCGACTACGTGTGGAAACAATCGCGGAGATGAAACTCCGCGATTGGTTTCGTGGAAGAAGTAGCGGGAAGTAGATTTGAACTACGTGAACCTCGCTGCGCTCGGTTCTCTCGTTCCAATCCACTTCGCTACACGCACGTTGTCGCGGCACGCCCGGCGATGAAACGCCGGGCTATGCGGCGCGACGTTGAGAGAAGTAGCGGGAAGTAGATTTGAACTACCGATCTCCGGGTTATGAGCCCGGCGGAATCTCCTGGCTATCCCATCCCGCTGCATTCCTTCGTAGCCCGGTCCCGCAGTTAAGGGTTCTGTTTCGGTCGCCGTGTGGGAGTTCTCCCCCAGCTACGCGTCGAGTTCGTCGAGGAGGGTCTGGGCGGCCGCGCTGGACGAGCCGGGGCCGCGCGCGGTGAGGAGGTCACCGTCGACGGTGACGCTGGTGTCGGCGTCGAGTTCGGCGTCCCAGTTCCCGCCGGCGGCTTTCACTTCGTCCTCGACCCAGTAGGGGAGCTTGCGGCCGTCGGGCATCCGGTCGTGGTCGTCGACGATGCCTTCCTCCCACTCGTTCGGGAAGCCGGTGACGTCCCGGCCGGCGACGAGGAAGTCGTTGTCGCTGGCTCGCGGGTCGCTACGCTCCCCGCTCGCTCGTTCCGAGGCGCTACGCGCCTCGCTATCTCTCGTGAACGCGAGAATCCCCGCGGCGTGGCAGACGACCAGCGCCTTCTCGCTGTCGCCCTCCACGGCGTTCCGGAGGAGGCGGCGGGCGTCGACATCCTGGTTGACGTCCCACTCCGTGCCGTGGCCGCCGGGGAAGACGACCGCGTCGTAGTCCGCGGCCTCGACTTCCGTGACCGAGACCGGATTGTTGAGGCGCTCGTCGTTCTCGTGGACGTCGCGCACCCACTCGGCGGTCTCCTCGCCGACGTTCTCGGGGTCCGCGGAGCGCTCGTCGAGCACCGGCGGCGACCCGCTCGGCGTCGCGACCGTAATCTCGAAGCCTTCGCTGTCGAGCGTCGTGAGCGGTTCGACGCACTCCTCTCCCCAGTAGCCTTCCTCGCTGACGACGAATAGTGCAGACGGCATACACGAACAGTGGAGCGGCAGCGGGAAAAACTCCGTCGAGGCCGCGAGTTCCGCCGGCAGTCGGCTCAGTCGTCGCCTTCGGCGTCGACGATGACGACGTCGCCGTCCTGGACGTCGACGTTGATGAGCGTCTTCACGGCCGTGTCGGTGTCGTCGAGCTCGTTCGGGCCGGCCTTCTTGATGACCGCGAGGACGTCCGCGACGTCCGCGCCGATGTGTTCGAGGGCGTCCGTGATGGCGCGCAGGGTGCCGCCCGTCGAGAGCACGTCGTCGAGGACGAGCACGCGGTCGCCTTCTTCCACGTCGTTGATGTACATCTCGTTCTCCGAGTAGCCGGTCTGCTGGCTGAGCGCGACCTCGCCGGGCAGGCCGTACTCGCGTTTGCGGATGACGACGATGGGGATGTCGGTCATCAGCGACACCGCCGTGGAGATGTGGATGCCCATCGCGGCCGGCGTGACAATCTTGTCGACCTCGTCGAGTTCTGCTTTCCGGATGATGCGGATGACGATTTCCCGCAGCAGCTCGGGCTCCAGCATCGGGACGCCGTCGCTGATGGGGTGGACGAAGTAGTGGTAGCCGTCTTTCTCGATGATGGGCGCGTCGAGCAGGGACTGCTTGAGCCTATCCATGCAGGAAGTACTTGCGCCGCGAATAAAAGGTGACGGAACGAGCGCGACCGTGAGAGGGGGTCGCGGGGTTACAGCACGAGTACGAGCGCGACGGCGACCATCACGACGACCAGCAGGATGCTCGTGCTCATGTCCGCGCGCAGCGAGACGCGGTCCTCGCCAACGAGCCGCCCCGCGGCAGCGCCCGGTGCAGTGACGACCGCCGCAGTCGCGTCGGCAGTGCGGACGGCGGCGCGGTCGACGGCGGCGTACAGTTCGGTGACGCCGACGGCCAGATACCGGGTGGCGTAGAACGTCAGTGGGTTGTACGCGTTGTCGACGTCCGGCACGCGCCCGAGCTTCGAGAGCGGCTTCTTCACGAGCACGAAGCCGACCAGCCCGGCCGCGGCGAGCGCGACGCCTTCGAGGATGTGGCTGGTGGTGTACGTGTGGTAGGCGTGAGAGACGACGTTGGGGTCGGTGACGTCGTAGGGCAGCACGGCGAACAGCGCGTCCGGCGCGAGCCCGTAGACGATACACAGCGCTGCCACAGTCACCATCGCGACCGACTGGCCGCGGTTGGCGTCCTTCACGGAGCCGTCGTAGCTGCCGTGGAAGAACGCGTAGTAGCCGAACTTGATGAACGACATGAACGTCCCGACGCCACCGATGAGCAGCAGAATCTCGAGGCTGGTGTAGCCGGCGACCGAGAACGGTCCCTTCACGAAGTCGTAGTGGCTCGCCGAGATGACGATGCCCTTGCTGACGAAGCCGTTGAATCCGGGGAAGCCCGCAATCGAGAGCGCCGCGACGGTGAACGCGGCGGCGGTCAGCGGCATCTCGCGGGCGAGCCCGCCGAGCTTCTTCAGGTTCTCCTCGCCGGTGCGGTAGACGACGACGCCGGCGGCCATGAACAGCAGGCCCTTGTAGAGGATGTGGTTGAAGACGTGCGCGAACGCGCCGGCCTGCGCGAGCGCCGAGCCGATGCCGACGCCGGCGACCATGTAGCCGACCTGCGACTGGATGTGGTAGGAGAGCAGCCGGCGCATGTCGTTCTGGAACAGCGCCATCGTCGCGCCGAAGACGGCCATGAAGCCGCCCATGTACGCGACGGCGACGCTGCCGTCGTCGGGGAACACGCGGTACATGCCGTAGACGCCGGTCTTCGTAGTGAACACGCAGAGGAAGACGCTGGCGGCGACGTGCGGGCGCGGGTAGGTGTCGGGAAGCCACGCGTGCAGCCCGATGAACCCGACGTTGACGCCGATGCCGATTGCGCCGAGCACGGGCGCGACTGGGCCCGCGAGCCCGCCGGCTTCGGGGCCGCCGGGGACCGACGCGAACAGGAACGTCCCGGTCTCGGCGAAGTGCCAGACGATGGCGCCGAGCAGGAGCGTGCCGCTGATGCCGTGCGCGAGCGCGTACCGGAAGCCCGCGCGGACGGCGCGGCCGCCGTAGTGCCACACCAGCAGCGTGCTCGTGACGGCCATCAGCTCCCAGAAGAAGATGAGCGTGAGCCAGTCGCCGCCGAAGACGGCACCGAGGCTCGTGCCCACGTAGCCGAGCGCGAACGCGCTCTGGAGGTTCTCGGCATCACTGGCGTACGAGTAGAGGATGGCGGCAGCACCGATGAACCCGAAGATGAGCCCCATCAGCGTCGAGAACGGGTCGACGTTGAACAGCACGGCGTCGAACCCGAACAGCGTCGTCCGGAAGTAGACGCCGTCGGAGACGAGCCAGACGTAGGGGACGACGGCGGCGCTGGCGAGCGCGCCGAGCGCGTGACCGACGCGCCGCCCGAGGAACGGCAACAGTATCGCCGCCAGCAGGACGGGGACGAACGGCGGCACGATGGCGTCCATCAGGCCACCACCCCCATGGTGACGGCGGCGTCGGCGACGTCACGGACGAGCTGGAGGAACACCGCGGTGTCCGGCACGACGCCGAGCACGACGGAGCCCGCGGCCGCGAACAGAATCGGGCCGAGTAGCAGCCACGTCGACTCCGCGCCGTTCGGCGCGCGGCGCTCGAACCCGCCGTGGCCGTGGTCGTGCCCGCCGTCAGCGCGGGTCTTGTCGCCGAAGCGACCGCCGAGCGGCCCGGAGACGAGTGGCTTCTCGTCGGAGCCCTCGGCGCTCTCGAAGAACGCTGTGTAGACGACCGGCCAGAAGTACGCGATGTTCAGGATGCCCGAGAGCAGGAGTGCGGCGGTAAACACGAGGTTGCCGCTGGAGACGGTCCCGATCAACAGGAAGTACTTGCTGACGAACCCCGCAATCAGCGGGATGCCCGCCATGCCGGCGGCGGCGACGGCGAACGCGCCCATCGTGAGCGGCATCCGCTTACCGATGCCGGCCATCTCCGAGATGTAGTCGACGTGGGTCTCGACGTGGACCGCGCCCGCGCAGAAGAACAGCGTGAGCTTCATGAACGCGTGCGCCGGGATGTGCAGCAGCCCGCCGATGAGCGCCCACTTCGCGGCCTCGCCGGGACCGACGGCACCGGCGACTGCGATGCCGAGCACGATGTACGAGAGCTGGCTAATCGTCGAGAACGCGAGCCGGCGCTTGAGGTGGTCCTGCCGGAGCGCGATGACGCTGGCGACGACGAGCGTGAACGCGGCGACCGCCGCGAGCACGCCGCCGACGCCGAGTTCCGCGACGAGGTCGATGCCGAAGACGTCCAGGAGGACGCGCGCGATGCCGAAGACGCCGGACTTGACGACCGCGACCGCGTGCAGCAGGCCGGAAACGGGCGTCGGCGCGACCATCGCGTCCGGGAGCCAGGAGTGCAGCGGCATCAGCGCGGCCTTCACGCCAAAGCCGGTGACCAGCAGCGCGAACGCCGCGCGAGCGAGCGTCGGGTCGGCGTTCGCGAGCGCGGCGATGCCGCCCGTGGTGAACGCCACCGTCCCCGTGAGCTGGTAGACGAGCACCGTGCCGGCGAGCACGGCGACGCCGCCGCCGAACGTGTACGCGAGGTACTTGCGACCGGCGGCGCGCGCCTCGTCGGTGCCGTCGTGGGCGACCAGCGGGTACGTCGCGACCGTCAGCAGCTCGTAGAACACGTAGAGCACGACGAGGTTCGACGCGAACGCGACGCCGACGGCGGCGGAGACGCTGCCGGCGAACGCGGCGAAGTACCGCGTCTGGTGGTCTTCGTCGAGCCCCCGCATGTAGCCCATGCTGTAGAAGCTCGTGACTATCCAGAGGGTGCTCGCCAACAGCGCGAACAGCAGGCCCAGCGAGTCCGCACGGAGCGTGAACTCGACGTACGGGACGAGCTGTCCGAGTTCGGTGACGTAGACGTCGCCGGCGAGCGCGGCCGGCACCATGCTAGCCACCAGCCCGAACTTCGCCAGCGCCGCCAGCATCGTCCACGCTTCGCGGACGTTCGGGCGGCCGTTGGACGCCAGAATCGGCGCGACCGCGACCGCCGACACGAGCACCGCAGCGAGTGGCCGGAGGGAGGTGATTTCAGTCATGAGAGGAGTGCCTCGATTGTCGGTTGGAGGGCGTCACTGTAGCCGAAGACCGCGAATCCGAGCGCGACCGCGAGGACGGCCGCGGCGACGACCGTCGCCTGCATGCCGAAGGAGACGCCGGTCGCGTCCTCGCCGCCGTCAGCACGCGCGTCGACGCGCTCGACGGCGGGTTCGAGGTCGACGCTGGGTTCGCGGAAGAACATGCGTTCGACGAGCCGCGCGAAGTACGCCAGCGTGAGCAGCGTGCTCCCGACGATGACCGCGAGCAGCGCCCACGAGCCGGCTTCGGCAGCGCCGACGGCGATGTACCACTTGCCCGCGAAGCCGATTGTCGGCGGGATGCCGACCATCGCGACCGCGAGCACGCCGAAGACGCCCGCGCCGACCGGCGAGCGCTGGACGAGGCCGTCGAACTCCTCGACGCGGCGCGCGCCGGTCTCCGTGGCGACCAGCCCGGCAGTGAGGAACAGCCCGCCCTTCATGATGGCGTGGCCGACGAGGTGGATGGCCGCACCCATGAGTGCGGTGACGTTCCCGATGGAGATGGCGGCGACCACGAGGCCGAACTGCGAGACCGACGAGTACGCCAGCATCCGCTTGACTTCCGACTGGGAAATCGCCAGCAGGCTGCCGGCGACGATGCTGACGACGGCCCCGCCGACGAGGATGGCGTGCGCCAGCGGGTTCGCGTCGACGAATCCAGCGCCGAACACCGTGTAGACGACGCGCAACAGCGCGTACGCCGCAATCGTGGAGACGAGCGCGGAGATGAGCGCGCTGACAGTGTCGGGAGCGCCCGCGTAGGCGTCGGGCTGCCACGTGTGCAGCGGGAACACCGCGACCTTGATGAACAAGCCGACGACGATGAACGCGAACGCCGCCTGCGTGAGCGTCGCCGTGTAGCCGTTCTCGGCGAGCTTCACGGCGAGGTCGGCCATGTTCAGCGTCCCGGTGTCGATGTACGCGTAGCCGACGCCGAGCAGGAACAGCGACGCGCCGACGGTGCCGACGAGCAGGTACTTCAGCGCCGCGACCGCCGACCGGCCGCGGTCGCCGCTGGCGACGAGCGCGTACGCCGCCAGCCCCGTGATTTCGAGGAAGACGTACATGTTGAACAGGTCGGCGGTGACGCTCATCCCGGTCAGGCCGGTGACCAGCAGCATGTACACCGCGTAGAACGGATTCGACCGCGGTCCCGCGCGCCGGGCGTACGCGAGCACGCCCAGCGAGACGACCGCAATCAGAACTATCATCGTCGCGGTCAGGCCGTCGACGACGAGTTCGATGCCGTACGGCGCTTCGAAGCCGCCGACGACGTACTCGATTGTGCCCTCCGTGAACGCCGTCGCCGCGAGCTGTGCGGCGACGACGAGCTGGACGGCGCACGCGACGACCGCGACCGGCCAGCCGCTCTTCGAGCGCACGATGCCGGCGACGAGCGCCACGAGCGACCCGACGATGGGTGCGGCGACTGCGAGCGCGACGAGGTCACTCACTCTCACGCACCTCCTTGAGGGTGTCCTCGGTGAGCGTGCCGTACTCCGCGTAGATGCGGACAATCATCCCGAGCGCGACCGCCGTCAGCGCGACGCCGACGACGATAGCGGTGAGGATGAGCACGTGCGGCAGCGGGCTGACGTACGGTGCGCTGGCCGTCAGCACGGGCGGGCTGCCGCCGTCGAGGTACGCCGACGCGATGAAGAACAGGAAGATACCGGTCTGAAAGATGTTCATGCCGATGACTTTCTTCACGAAGTTCCCGGCGGCTATCATCACGTACGTCCCGATACCGAGCAGCAGGAACGACGCGACGTAGTAGTCCCGGGTGACGAGTAGGTCTATCATTCGTTGTCACCTCCGTCCTTGCCGGCGTCGATGGCGAAGAACAGGCCCGTGATGGTGCCCGCGACGATGACGCCGATGAACAGTTCCACCACTTCGATGCCGTACTTGCTGGCGTGGTGGATGCCGTACGCCGAGTAGTCGAGGAAGCCGCCGCCCGCGACGACCGTGCCGACGCCGATGGCGACGAACGCCGCGACGCCGCCCGCGACGACGAGCACGAGCGTGGCTTCGCCGACCCACTCGCGGAGCGGGTCGATGCCGAACGCGATGCCGAGCATCAACATCACGGTGGCGACGACGACGCCGCCCTGGAACCCGCCGCCGGAGGAGTCCGCGCCGTGGAACATCAGGTAGAGGCCGTACGTGAACACGAACGGCGCGACGACGCGAACCGTCGCCATGATGATGGGGCTCTCGACGTACGATTGCAGGTCGTCGGCCGTCTCGGCGGCCTCCGGGTCGGCTTCCGAGGTAGATTCGCTCATGCGAACACCTCCTTCTTGAGCACGACGAGCAGCCCGACGCCCGCGGAGTAGACGACGACCGCCTCGCCGAGGGTGTCGAACCCACGGTAGGCCGCGAGCACGGCCGTAACGGCGTTTTTCACGCCCGTCTCCTTGTACGCGTGTTCGAGGTAGTACTGCGTGACGTCCGACGCGATGACGGTCGTGTCGGCGGCCCCGATTTCGGGGAGCGCGCCGAGCGTGGTCGCCAGCACGGCGACGAACAGTACGGCGACGCCGAGCGCCGGCACATCGAGGCGTTCGAGCACGCGGTCGCCCGACGGCCGCACCGTCTTCGCAATAGTGAGGAGGAACAACACGGTGGTGACGCCAGCGCCGACCGCGGCCTCGGTGAGGCCGACGTCGGGTGCCTGCAACACAACCCAGACGACCGCGATGCCGAGACTGTACGTCGCGAACGCGATGATTGCGGCGAGCACGTCCCGGAGGACGGCCGTCGCCAGCGCGGACGCGAGCACGAACGCGATGAGCGGGAGTTCGAAGTTCATTCGCTATCACCCTCGTCGGTCGTCCACGGTTCGATACCCTGGTCTTCGGCGGCGCGCGCGATGGCGTGGGCTGCGGTCGGGTTCGTGACGAACATGAACAGGACGAGCAGCGCGGCCTTCACGCTGGAGAGGTCGAAGCCGAACGTGACGGCGACCGCCGCGAGCGCGAGGCCAGCGCCGAGCGTGTCGCTCTTCGACGCGCCGTGGGTGCGCGTGTAGACGTCGGGCAGCCGCAGCAGCCCGACCGCCGCGACGAACGCGAAGAACGCGCCACCCGCGACGAGCGCGAGCACCGCAATCTCGCGGGGCGTCACAGCACACCACCCCGTTCGACGGTGAACTTCGAGATGGCGATGCTCATCAGGAAGTTCAACAGCGCGTAGACGATGGCGATGTCGAGCGCCGAGGGGTTGCCGGTGGCCGCCGCGACGAGCGCGATGATGACGACGATGTTCGTCCCGATGGCGTTGACCGCGATGACGCGGTCCTGCATCGTCGGGCCGCGCACGACGCGGTAGAGGATGGACAGCGAGACGACGATGAACGCCGCCGCGCCCCCGAGGAGGATGTCGGTGAGCAGCGTCACGCGTTCTCACCCTCCGTTTCGTCGTCGGTGCGTGCGCCGCGTTCGGTGGGGCTGGCGATGCGGGCGGCGCGCCGGCCGTAGAACACGAACCGGACCGCGCGTTCGAGCGCGCCGTCCAGCAGGTCGTCGCGAGCACCGGCCGTGAGGCTGTGCACCGTGAAGTGGCGCTGCGTGACGTCGATGGTGAGCGTCCCGGGCGTAAGCGTGATGCTGTTCGCGAGCGTCGTCGCCGGGAGCGCCGACCACACCGCGGCGTCGAACTCCACGACGCGCGGGTCGATGGGGAGCCGCGGATGGAGGACGACGTACGCGATGTCGAGGTTCGCCTTCACGATTTCCCACAGCAGGAAGGGAACGTACAGCGCGAACCGTGCGAGCCGGCCGCCGAGCTTGCTCACCTCGACCTCGCCGCGCGTCGTGATGCGCCACAACAGCGCGGAGACGACGCCCGCGGTGATGGCACCGGTCGCGAGGTCGAACGTCGCCAGCGTGCCCGAGACGAGCAGGTAGAACCCGTACGTCGCGCAGAACAACACGACGAACTGGCCGAGGCCGGCGGTCCGGGTGAGCGGGCTGCGGCGGGTCGGCCGCTCGACGGGCGCGAGTTCGACGGTCAGGCCGGCGGATTCGAGTTCGCCCTCCAACGGCGGGAGCAGCGGGGCCATCCCGAGCGGGTTGTACTCGGGGTCGAGCACGACCGTCCCGACGCCGTGGCGGCGCGCGTAGTCGGCGAGCACGTCGGCGTAGTCGCCGGGGTTGAAGAGGTACTCCGTCCGCCCGACGACGGCAGTTGCGACGGCGACCGAGTCGGCGTCCTCGCCGAGGTCTTCCTCGACCCACACTTCGATGCGGTCGAGGAGGTCCGCGGCAGCCGTCGCTTCCGAGCCCTCCTCGCTGGTGTCGATGCGTTCCGACACTGGGTAGACGAAGTGCAGGGTCGGCCGGCCGTCGGCGTCGGCCGCCCGTTCGGCGACGTACGCCACCGTCTTCCGGAGCGTCACCGAGTCGTCGACTGGGACGAGCAGGTCGTCGCCAGCCATCAGGTCACCCCCCATGGTTCGGGCCGCAGCGCCGACTGCGGCCGCGTAGCTAGCGTCATTTGTCGTGTTCGGCGAGTGGGTGCGCCGTATAATGATGCCTTCGGTTTCCCCGCCAACTGCCGACGGTTCCGCGCGCTCCGGGTCAGTCCCGCGCGGCGAGTTCGTCAGCGACGCGGCGGCCGAGCGCGGTCTTGCTGCCGACGAACTCGGTGATGTCCTCGCGGGTCACGAACAGCACGCGGGTGTCCTCGTCACCCATCACGCTGGCGTCGTTGGCGACGACGAACGAAAGGTCCGCGCGTTCGAGCGTCTGCCGCGCGGCGGCGACCATCGCGTCGTCGTCGCCGGACGTCTCGGCCTTGAACCCGACGATGGTGAGGTCGGGGTGCGCCTCGCGGACTTCGTCGATGAGCTTCGGCGTCGGCTCCAAGTCGAGCGTGAGGTCCTGCCCGGAGCGAATCTTCTCCTCGCTGACGTCGACGGTGTAGTCGCTGACCGCGGCCGCGGAGACGAGCGCGTCGGCGTCCGCGCAGGCTTCGCGGGTCGCCGCCAGCATCTCCGCGGCGGTCTCGACCCGCACCGTGTCGGCGTGGGGGACGGCCTCGCCCTGGTGAACGAGCGTGACGTCGGCCCCGGCGACGTAGCAGCCCGCGGCGACAGCGCGGCCCGTCCGGCCGGACGCGCGGTTCGTGAGCACGCGCACGGGGTCGATTGGCTCGCTGGTCGCGCCGCTGGTGACGACGACGTGCTCGCCGGCCAGCGGGTCCCCGCTGGCGGCGCGCGCCGTCTCGACGGCGATGGCTTCCTCGGTGGCGATTTTGGCTTTTCCCTCCTCGACGCGCGGGTCCACGAAGTTGACGCCCCACGACTCCACGCGGTCGATGGCGTCCAGCACGCCCGGGTGGTCGTACATCGGCTCGTGCATCGCGGGCGCGATGACGACGGGGACGTCGGCTCCGAGCGCGGTCGTCGCGCACGTCGTCACGGGCGTGTCGTCGATTGCGCCCGCGATTTTCCCGACCGTGTTCGCGGTCGCCGGCGCAATCAGGAAGACGTCCGCCCAGCCGTCACGCCCGCAGAGGTCGACGTGCTCGACGCTCCCCGTAATCTCGGTGACGACGGGGTTGTCCGTGGCGAACTCGACGGCCCACGGGTTGACGATACCCTGTGCGCTCCCGGTTGTCACGGCCCGCACGCTCGCGCCGCGGCGGCGGAGTTCGTGGGCGAGTTCCACGACCTTCACCGCCGCGATGCTGCCCGTGACCCCGAGGGCGACGTTCACTCCGGAGAGCATTCACAGGGGGTTCGCGCTCCCGGCTATAAATAGGCTGGTCAGTCGTCGTCCTCGACGCTCGGGTGCATCGTCGGCGGCTCCACGGGCGAGAGCGCGGCGAGGGCGTCCAGGCTCGCCCGCTCGCGCTCGCGGCGTTCGGCCTCGTCGATTTCCTCGCAGCCAGGCGGCACGTCGCGGTCGCGGCCCGTGAAGTAGCCCTCGGGTGCCACCCAGTCGTGGTAGTGGGGGACGTCGCTGTCGTCGATGACGGTGAGGCCGACAGTCGCGCCGTGGCCCGCTGCGACGACGGCCTGGTGGTACTGGCGCGCGACGCGGCCCGCGGCGTAGATGCCGTCGAGGTCGGTGCGGCCGAATTCATCGACGTCGAGCATCGTCTTCGAGCCGCGGTCGATGCGGGACAGCTCGAAGCCGTCGAGGTAGGAGCTGTCGGGCCACGACGCCGCGACGACGAAGTCCGCGGCGTCAGTACCGGCGTCGTCCGTCTCGACGACGAAGCCGTTGTCGGTGTCAGTGACGCGTTCGACGTGCGCTTCGACGAATTCGACGCCGGCGTTCTCGGCCTGCTGGCGGGTGGCGTCGAGGAAGGTTCGCGCGTTCACGCCCGCGGGGAACCCGGGGACGTTTTCGAGGTGGGCGTTGCGCGCGAGAATCGGCTCGCCGGCGTCGTAGACGGTCGTGTCGAGGCCGGCGCGTGCGGTGTAGATGGCGGCGGTCAGGCCCGCGGGCCCGCCACCGACCACGGCGACGTGTGCTGTCATGGCTGCGCGTTGGCACCGGACGGATACAAGCACCGCGGTCGAGGCGGGCCCGCAGTAGACCTTTGTCGCCGCGCGGCGTAGGGAGTGTGTGAACACGGTCGAGGTGAGCACGGACGTCCGCGTCCCCATCGAGGAAGCGTACGCGTTCGTCGCCGACTTCCCGCGGTACGCCAAGTATTCGGAGTACCTGCAGTCGGTCACCCAGCACGGGAGCGGCGGCGTGGATACCGAGTACGAGCTGACGTTCGCCTGGTGGAAACTCACGCACGCGGTGCGCTCGCGGGTCACCGATACGGACGAGCCCGAGCAAATCGACTGGAAGCTCGTGGACGGCATCGACGCGCACGGCCGCTGGGAGGTCGCCGAGACCGCGGACGGGGCGCGGGTGACGCTCGTCGTCACGTACGACACGGGCAGCGCGCGCGGCGCGCTCGACTTGCCGCGGCTGGTGTCCCTCGATTGGGTGGTCGACAAGGTCGTGGGACTCGTCGTCGAGGAGGGCGAGCGCGTCGTCGAGCGCGTCGTCGCGGACCTCGAAGGCGAGCGCCGCCCGGTCGAGCTCGCGGTCGAGACGTACTGAGGGCACGACAACGCTTATCCGGTATCGAGTGAACGCTGCGGACGTGACAGTACGCGACACGAGCGCGGGGTTCGGCGCTCGACGGAGGGCAGCACAGTGACCGACGAACCGCTCTCGGTCGGCATGCTCGGCTACGGGTTCATGGGCGACGCGCACACGAACGCGCTCCGCACGCTCCCGCAGTTCTTCCCGGACGCACCCGCGGTGTCGCTGGACGTGCTCGTCGGGCGCAACGAGAGCGCCGCCCGCGAGGCCGCCGACCGCCTCGGCTTCGACCGCGTGGAGACCGACTGGCGGGACGCTATCGACGACGTTGACGTCTTCTACAACCTCGGCCCGAACGACGTCCACGCCGACCCCTCCATCGCGGCGCTGGAGAACAACGTCCACGTGCTCTGCGAGAAGCCGCTCGCGCCGACCGTCGACGACGCCGAGCGGATGGCGGAGGCGGCCACAGAGAGCGACGCGACCGCGGGCATCGGGTTCAACTATCGATTCGTGCCCGCCGTCCAGTACGCCAAACGGCTCATCGAGGACGGCGCGCTCGGCGAGATTCGCCACGCGCGCTTCCGCTACCTCCAGGACTGGCTGGTCGACGCGGACGCGCCGTGGTCGTGGCGGATGGACGCCGACACCGCGGGGTCGGGCGCGCTCGGCGACCTCGGCGCGCACAGCTTCGACCTCGCGCGCTACCTCGTCGGCGACATCGACGCCGTCAGCGGGCACCGCGAGACGTTCGTCGAGGAGCGCGTCCCCGAGGGCGAGAGCGAAGCACGGCCCGTCACCGTCGACGACGCGTTCGCCGCGCACGCGGAGTTCGCGAACGGCGCGATGGGGACCTTCGAGGCGACGCGGTACGCGACCGGCCGGAAGAACGGCCACACGTTCGAAATCGACGGCTCCGAGGGCGCGGTCCGATTCGACCTCGAACGGCTCAACGAGCTGGAGGTCCGCCGCGGGGACGGCCGCGGCTTCGAGACGGTACTGGTCACCGACGAGGACGACCCCTACGGCGAGCACTGGTGGCCCGCGGGCCACGTGCTCGGGTGGGAGCACACGTTCGTCCACGAGAACAGCGAGTTCCTCGGCGCGGCCGCCGGCGACGGTGAGTTCGCGCCGGACTTCGCGGACGGCTTAGCTGTTCAGCGGCTGCTGGACGCCGTCGAGCGCAGTGACGACCGCCGCGAGTGGGTGACGGTCTGAGAAGTTACTCCTCGAAGTCGCCTTCGTAGTCGCCGCCGTACCGCATGAAGAGGTAGGTCAGGCCGAGCACGGAGACCATCGACCCGGTCGCGGCGACGCCCAGCGTCTTCGCGCTGTCCGGGAGGATGGACTGGTAGCCGGTCTGTTCGGGCGGATTCTCCGTGACTTCGATGACGCCTTCCATCCCCGCGCCGGCGTGGGGCGTGCAGACGTACTCGTAGGTGCCTTCGACCTCGAACGTGTGCTCGTAGGTGAACCCGGAGTCTTCGAGCGGTTCGTGGCCCTCCCAGGAGGCCTCGCCGGGAATCGACGTCGGGGCGACGTTGTGGCCGCTGCTCCCCCACTCCCAGCGGACGGTGCCGCCGGGCTTGACGTACGCGGTTTCGGGGTCGAAGACGAGACTCCCGCCCGGCCCGACCGTGACGACTGTCGGGCCGCCCTCGCCTTCCTGTGCGGCGGCGGTCCCGGTGGCGGCGACCCCCGCAGCGGCGGCACCGGCACCCGCCCGGAGGAACCTGCGGCGTGTCACCCGCTCGTCTGCATCGGAGTTCATGTCCGGGGCTATGTGACACCGGGTACTGAATACTTTGGTTTGTGGCTCCTGCCGGCCGTCCCGCGAGTCGCCGACGGAGCCGCGACCGTCAGTCCTCGCGTCGCTCCGCGGGCGGCCGCTTGACGCGGGCTGCCAACGGGCCGTCGAGGGCCAGCTGCATCGTCACTTCCGCGCGGAGCCGCTCGGTGACGTCGAAGCCGAGGTTGTCGTAGACGTGGACGGCGCGCTCGTTGTCCTCGTCGACGGTCAACACGAGCGACTCGCAGCCGACCGCGTCGGCGTACGCGACCAGTTGTTTGAGGAGTTCGGTACCCACGCCGCAGCCCCGGTGGTCGGGGTGGACGAACACCACGAGTTCGGGGTCGCTGGCGTCGGCGGGTGCCGCGGCGGCGTGCCCCCGGACGCCGTCGTCGGCGACCGCGAGCAGATTCAGCCCACCGTCCGCGAGGCCGTCTAGCCACCGTTCGATGCGCTCGCGGGTGCGCGGCGGGAGGCCGAGCGTCGTCGTCTCCAAACTCATCGCGTCGTACATCTCGACGAGTGGCGCGCGGTCATCGGCGGTGGACGGCCGTACGACGTAGGGCTGGCCGTCGTCGTCGAACGCGCGCGGGCACCGTGGCTGGCAGTACGCTGTCCCCCCGCAGCGCGAGTTGTCCCACGCGTCACACGCGGGCCGCTGGTCGCTTCCGTCCACGGGCATACTCGCTCGTAGGACGCGAACTGCCTTCAAAACGGAGCCGAAACTGTGGGGGTGTTGATAACGGGATGCGGAGCGACACGGCACCCGCAGCGAGCGCGACGCGCGCAAAAACTCCGCGTGCCGAGTCGAGGGTTCCAGAACCCTTTTGCCGGGTCGCTGTCCACGTGCGAACATGGCAGACGTCGAAACCGAACTCCGCAAGGAACTTTTGGACGCGTTCTCGGGTGCCGACTACCCCGTGAAGAACCAGATGGGCCTCGTGCCCGCGCTCCCGAACGGCCCCTCGACGAAGTTTGAGGCTGGCGGCAAGTCCTTCACCGCGATGGAACTGGCGACGAAGCTCTCCAGCCGCGCCGAGTTCCCCTACGACGACGCCGAATCCCTCGTCGACGACGTCATCGAGGGACTCAAAGACGAAGGCGACATCTGAACGCGAACCGATAGCGCGACGACGCGCCGCAGTGCGATTTCTCTTTCCGAAACGACTTACGGCGTGGTCGGCGTCGGTACGGTCATGACCGACTGGATTGGCGACGTGTTCACCAGCGAGACCGGCTGGACGCACCTCGAAACGCTCGTCGACGTGCGCGACCGGATGGCGGGGTCGCCGGGCGAACGCGAAGCCGCCGAAGCGACGCGGGACGCGCTCGCGGCCGCCTGCGGGGACGCCTCCCTCGACGAGTTCGAGATTCAGGGCTGGACGCGCGGCGACAGCGCCGTCGAGACGCCCGCCGGCGAGGAGGACTGCATCGCCTTGCCACGCAGCCCGAACGGCGACGTTGCGGGCGAGTTCGTCGACCTCGGCTACGGCCTCCCGAACGACTTCGAGGAGACGGACCTCGCCGGGAAGGTCGTGATGGTGGCCTCGGACGTGCCCGGCTGGTACGACCGCTACCTCCACCGGCGCGAGAAGTACTACCACGCCGTCGAAGCGGGTGCCGCGGCGTTCGTCTACAAGAACCACGTGGAGGGCTGCCTGCCGCCGACTGGGAGCGTCGGCACCGAGGAGCAACCGCTCGGCGAGATTCCCGCGGTCGGCGTCTCCAAGGAGGTCGGCGCGCGCCTCGGTCGGAAGTACGACGGCGAAAGCGTGGGCGTCTCCGTGAGCGCCGAGGTCGGCGACGCGACGAGTCAGAACGCCCACGCGACGCTCGGCCCGGACACCGACGAGGAACTGCTCGTGACGAGCCACGTCGACGCCCACGACATCGCGGAGGGCGCGATGGACAACGGTGCCGGCACCGCGATGGTCGTCGAACTCGCGCACGTGCTTGCCGACCGCGAGGCCGACCTCGACACGAAGGTTCGCTTCGTCTGCTTCGGCGCGGAAGAGGTCGGACTCGTCGGCTCGGCCTACGACGCCGCGAACCGGGCCCGCGAGCACGTCCGCGCCGTGTTGAACCTCGACGGCGTCGTCGCCGGCCGCACGCTGGAGTTCTACACGCACCACTTCGACGCGCTCGGCGACGCCGCCCGCGAGGTCGCCGACCGCTTCGACCACCCGATTTCGGTGACGCCCGTGATGGGCCCACACTCCGACCACTGGGAGTACGTGAAGTTCGGCGTCCCCGGCTACCACGTCACCAGCCAGACCGACGGCGACGGCCGCGGCTGGGGACACACGCACGCGGACACGCTCGACAAACTGGAAGTGCGGACGTTCCGCGAGCAAGCCATCCTGCTCACGGAGCTCGCGGTCGAACTCGCCAGCGAGGGGTTCGCCGTCGCGCACGCCAGCGAGGCCGACGTCGCCGCCGCGCTCGAGGACGAGGACCTCGCGGAGGGGATGAAGAGTACCGGCGACTGGCCGTACTGACGCCGGGAGCCCGTAGCCTTTTTGCGACTGCCGGCCCCGCGTTCCGACGATGAGCGAGACGAGGCTGCGTGGGGTGTCGCGGTGACGCGCGTCGGCATGCTCGGCGACGGAGCGACGGCTGCCGCCGACGTCGTGCGTGACGCCGGCGGGGAAGCCGTCGTGGGCGACGAGGTGCTCGACAGCGACGCGGACGCCGACGTGGTCGCGGCGCTCGGCGAGGACGCGCTCCTCGACGCGCTCGCCGCGGCGTCCGGCGCGCCCGTCCTCCCGGTAAGCGCGGGCAGCGAGTACGGCGGCGTCACTCGCGACGACCTGCCGGACGCGCTCGCCGCACTCGCCAGCGGCGACTACGAGGTCGACGACCGCCCGACGATGGCGGTCCGCGCCGGCGAGACGGCGGTTCGCGCGCTCGCGGACGTGATGCTCGTGACGGACGAGCCCGCGCGCATCTCCGAGTACGCGGTCACCACGCAGGGTCGCGACGTCGACGAGGTGCGCGCGGACGGCGTCGTCGTGGCGACGCCCGCCGGCAGCCACGGCTACGCCGCCGACGCGGGTGGACCGTTGCTGTCCGCGGACGCCGACGCGCTCGCCGTCGTCCCCGTCGCGCCGTTCCGCGTCGAACGCGTCGAGTGGGTGCTCGACGCGCCCGCCTCCGTCACCGTCGTCCGGGAGGAAGCCGACGTCGCGTTGTTCGTCGACGGCCGCGATTACGGGTTCGCGGCCCCGCACGCCCCCGTCGAATTCGACTGGGGGGAGCCGTTCCCCGTGGCGGTCGTCGCGGCGTCGCGGGGCGTCGGCTTCGAGTGAGCGTATTGGAAAAGACATAATACCGCGACAGACCGACGTTCGCGCATGGCAGTTCCATCGGTCACGCTCTTCGGGCCACTCGACACGGTGCTCGCGCCCTACGCGGAGTACGCCGTGTTGCTCATGGTCGTGTTGAACTTCGTCAGCCGGCGCGTCGCGCACGCCGCCCACGAGCGGCAGGCCGAGGACGGCGCGGACGCGCTCTCGTGGCACCCGTTCCACGCCTTCACGACGTGGGGCGTCGTGCTGTTGAGCTTCTACTACCTCACGCTGCACCACCACAGCGGAATCGTGTTGTCCGCGCTCGCCGTCGGCACGCTCCTCGCCGACTTCTTCGAGTTCGAGGCCCGCAAGGTCGAAGCCCGCGAAGGCCTCGAACTGGAAGCCCCGAAGGGTGCCATCGTCGCGGCGACAATTACGCTCATGTACGCGGCCTACATCAGCGTCTTCTTCCTCGTCAAGCCGTACTGGGTGCAGGTCGTCTGAGGCGGCCCCGGCTCGAACTTCTTGCCACTTCGAATAAACTGTCCAATAACACGGTCGTCCCACCAGTTCTCTCCAGCGACGAGCACGCTCCGCTGCGGTTTGGGAACATCTCGGTAGCGACCACGAGTAGCGTAGTGGACGCCAGCAGCGACACGAGCGACGACGAGCGGAGGCGGCGCTACGCAACGGGAGAAACGACGGCGAGGAGGAGCGCGGTTACTCGCTGCTGACCTTCGCGTACAGCTCGCGGCCGAGCGGCACGCCCACCCAGAAGACGAGCGCGCCGAAGATGGCCAGCCAGAACATCGACTCCAGTAGTATCAGCGCGGCTTCGCCGAGCATCGAGAGGTCACTCGGCGGCGCGCCAGTGAGCTGGGGACCCGCGAAGCTCGGGGTCTTGTACCAGCCAGCCAGCACCATCCAGATGAGGCCCGCACCCGTCAACAGGCCGAGCCCTTTCGCGAACTCGTCAGCCATTATCCGAAGGTTCGTCGCCGCTGTCTTTATCCTTTGCCATTCCGCTGGCGCGGAACCGCGAGGAGAACGCGTACACGAGGCCGCCCGCCGCGATGAGACCGACGCCGAGCGCCGCGAACGCGACGTTCACGTCCTCGGGCGCTGCCCGTCCCGCGTTCGTCGCGGTGTCCAGCGCGACGAACCCGAGCACGACCGACACGACGGCGAACAGCGTGGAGAAGACTGTCACGGACTTGTAGAGCCGGTCGGGCACGACCACGTCGCGGCCGCGTTCGTCGTCACCCATTAGCTGGACGAACGGGCGGCCGATACTTCACTGTCGCGGTCGACGGGAAACAGGCGCACTGAGAACGAGGAAAGGAGAGTGTGAGGCGGGAGAGGTGAGGAACGTCGGCGCGGGTCGAAGCCGGTTACTTCGGCGGCCGGAGCTTGTAGTAGCGGCGGTTGAGGTCGTACATGTACCCCTCGCGCATCGTCTTCAGCAGGGCGTACGAGATGGCACCCGCAATCGGCGGCACGAGGAACGTCAGGTCGAACAGGAGGTGGGGATTGATGGGCACCAGATTCTTCATCGACAGCGCGCTGATGGTCACCGCGAACACGACGCCCATCACGCCGATGGCCGCCCAGAACGGCTGCTCGACGGGGCGGCGCGCGCTCCCCTTGTTGAGGAACGGAACGATGGCGATGAACCCGACGACGACGAGGTTGGCGAGCACGCCGTACGTCCGGTCGGCCATCAGCTTCTGCCCGCCGAGGATGGCGAGGTCGGGGTTCAGCGGACCGAGCTTGAGCAGGCCGAACGACCAGTAGAGGTACCAGTCCGGCAGGATGATGCTCGGCGTCTGGCTCGGGTTCGCGGGCGCGCCGAGGTGCGGCGGGAGCGTCGACGCCAGGAAGAAAATCATCCCGACGAAGAAGCTCGTGAGCGCGAGGTTCCGGATGAGTTCGTGGGGCCAGACCGGGAACGCGAGCACGTCGCGTTCGACGTAGTCGGACTCCTCGCGGAGGTCCTGGTCCTCGCGGCGGGAGCGTTCGAAGTACTCGTAAGTCAGCCGGGAGAGGCCGGTCGTGCGCTCCTTGCGTTCGCGCCACGTCGGCGTCTCGTCGTCCGGCGGAACGATGCCCGTGCCGTCGGTGCGAGCCGCGTCGTCGGTGTGTTCGTCGTCTGCCATGGTTTTAGTGGGGTTCCGCGATGCCCTGCATCCAGACGAGTCCGAGGTGGATGGCGATGACCGTCGTCACCACGAACGGGAGCAGGAACACGTGGAGGATGTACATTCGCTGGAGTGTCGGCTGCCCCGGCGAGAAGCCGCCGAACACGAGCTGTGCGACCCATTCGCCGATGAGCGGAATCGAGAGGCTCATCTCGACCCCGATCTGTCCGGCCCAGAACGCGAGCTGGTCCCACGGGAGCAGGTAGCCGGTGTACCCGAAGACCATCGTGAGACTGAGCAGGACGATGCCGATGATCCAGTTGACCTCGCGGGGTTCCTTGTACGCGCCCGTGAAGTAGACGCGCAGCATGTGGAGGAACACCGCGGCGGTCATCACCTGCGCGGCCCACCGGTGCAGCGACCGGAGGAAGAACCCGAAGTTCAGGTCCGTCATGATGGCGGCGACCGTGCTGTACGCGACGGTCGCGCCCTCGATGTCGACGGAGCCGGCGGCCGCGGACGGCGAGTAGTAGAACCCGAGCAACGCGCCGGATATCGCCGCGACGACGTACGCCAGCGTGGAGAAGAACCCAAGCGAGTACAGGGGGTACCAGTACCAGAACTTGTTGTCGAGGTTGTACTGCTCGGTGTGGCTCTTCGGCATCTGGAGGTTGACGCGGTAGTACAGCGTCTCCAGCAGTTCGAGGTAGTCGACCAGCCGCAGCCGCTTGTCGAGCCAGACGAGCGTCGCGAGGAACGTGTGCTCGATTGGCGTGAGGTCCTTCTCTTCGAGCCACGCGTCGTGGTCGTGGTCGTCCTTGCGTTCGACGCTCATCTATCCGTCCTCCGGGCGCGGGTACGCCGTGAAACTACGCTTGACGATGCTGTACGGGTCGTAGATGGACTGGTGGCACGCACAGTAAATTTTGTCCCCGGCACCCTCGTAGTTCGAGGACCGGTAGCCGGGCACACAGCAGTAGTGCGTGCACTTGTTGAGGAACGCCATGAAGCCGTCCTGGGTGGCGGCGTCGAGCCACTCGCCGACTTGGCCGCTTGCTTGCTCGACGGCGTCTTCGAGGAGCGTGCTCCTGATGACCTGCACCGGAATCGAGTTGTCCGTCTCCTGGGAGCGCCACGTCACTGACGCGGGCTTCCCGATGCCGGCTTCGCCGTACTGGTTGTCCCACGTCTCGTAGTCTTCGAAGTCGTCGACGTGGACCTGCCCCGAGCCGGGCTGCCACTCGTAGGCACTCGAACCGCCCGAGTACCGGAAGTAGTTGTCGCCCTCGTAGCTCGGCTGGATCCCCTGGTAGTCCTGAATGCCGCAGTACTGGTACCAGTCGACTTCGTACGTGATGCCGCCGAGGTCTTGGCGGGCGACCTGGACGGTCTCGCCCTGCTGTTCGACTTCCTGAATCTCGGGGTAGACGCCGCGGAGGTACCCCTCGTCGTCGATTTCGATGGGAACCATCGGCATCGCACGCGGGGCCGGGCCGTCGGTGTTCTGGACGCCGAAGTACGTCGTCTGGCCGCCGCCGGTCCCCGTCTGGTTGGTGACGGCGTCGAGGCTGGCCACGCCGGCCGTACCGACGCCGGCCACGCCAGCGCTCCCGACGACGCCCTTCACGAAGCGGCGACGCCCCGAACTCTCTGGGTACTTGTCAGACATAGTTATTTCTCGTAGTAGGGGTAGATTGCCTTCTTGAACTGTTCGCCGACGTCACCGAACGCGGATTCGCCGTCGACCTGGTCCTCGCGGACGTAGAGGTCTTCCCACTTGCGCCGGCGCTTCTTCACGATCATCACGTCCGGCAGGAACTCCTTGCGGTAGAGGAGCAGGACGAACGAGAGGTCGATGAAGATGGCCGCGAGGAGGAACCCGAGGTACATGTTCCCGACCGGGTCGACGCCCCAGCCCGTGATGAGGCCGTACGCGAACACGGCCACGAACGCGATTTCGACGAACGTCAGCAACACGATGGCGATGGTCGCCGCCGTGCTCTCGCGGGCGGGCTCGTACCGGTGGATGTCGCCGTAGTTGGAGCCTTTCGAGGACATTTATTCTTTGTTGGGTGCGCTCGCGTTCTGTGATTCGCCGTACTTGAGGACGAAGAAGGCGTAGACGAGCGACACGATCATCATCAGGATGGTCGCGATGCCCACGAAGTGTGCCTGAAACGGCACGCCCATCTCTTCGGGGTTGAGCTCGGCCTCGCCGCCTTCGCCGCCGGGTGCCTGTCCGCTCTCGTTGACGACCACGTTGCCGACCATCCCGAGCGCCTCGTGGGGGTCACAGACGTAGTGGTACTCGCCCAGCGGCCCGTCGAACGTGTACGAGTACGTGAACTCGGGGCCGGTGATTTCGGTCTGGACGTCCCAGTCAGCGCCCTCCGGTACGTCGGTCGCGTGGACGTTGTGGCCTGCCGACCGCCACACCCACTCGACCGTCGCGCCGCGCTGAACGTAGACGGTCTCGGGGTCGAAGACGTTCTGGCCGTTCGGGCCGACCTCGACCGTCTTCGTCGTCCCCGCGCCCGGGAGTTCTTCGCCCTCGCCGGAACCGCTACCGTCGGTCGTGGCGTTCCCGGAGGTCGTGTTGTTTCCTTCGCCCTCCTGGACGGCGGCGGACGTGGAGGACGACCGAGCGCCGGCTGCGCCGATGGCTGCAGCGCCGCCGGCCGAACCGGTCGCAATCTTCAGAAAGTCCCGCCTCTTCATACAGTCGTGAGTCAGGATGGCTCCCGCATAAACCCACCGATGGCCGCGCGGGACGAGACGCGCCGTACGCCGGTTCTACCGGCGTTCAGGGGGCGTCGGAGTGGTCCCGCTGGCTGTCCGTTTCCGGGACGAACGACGGGCGCTCGCCGTCGCCGAGCCCCGCCGAACGCAGCCGGTTGCGAAACTCCTCGGAGCGGAAGCGGTCCGACAGCCGGGCGTTGGCGACGACGACCAGCATTAGCGCGCCGAACAGCACGAAGCCGACGCCCGCGATGACGGCGATGATGGCGGAGTTCCCGAGTGGGTGGAGTTCCAGGGTCGTCCCCGCGACCGTGCAGGCGCGCGCCGTTGACCCGGTGACCGGTGGACACCCCCGCACGAGCGGGTCGTAGACGAGCGGGGAAAGCACGAGGAGGAGGCCGACGACGACCTGCGCGAGGCCGATGTACTGGAGCAGCGTCGTCCCGAGGCCGCCGCTCCCCTCGGGGACCTCCTGTGGGTCCGGGAGGCCGGCGTTCTCGGGCGCGTCGGGGACGTCGTAGTCGTCCATCGAGCAGAGCGCGACCGTCGGTTTCACGTCCCGGAGGACGGTGCCGCGGCCCTCGACGGTGCCGTCGGCGTAGACGACCGCGTACCCCTCGTCGGAGTACGCGAGCACGACGGGTTCGCCGTCGATGGTGTCGCGTTCGACCACCGCGAACACGTCGCGGGTGGCGACCCGGTGCCGGAGGTCGGCCTCCACGCGGTCGAGCAGCTGTTCGCCCGTAATCCACGTGTCGGGGTCGAAGGCGGCGTCCCACTCCTCGGCGGACAGCTCGGCCATCTCCTTCGGGCCGAACTCCTCGAAGTCGACCTGTTCTCGGAGGTCCGCCGGCGTCTCAGCGTCGGGCTCCTCGTCCGGCGCAGGCTGTCCGCCCTCGCCGGCGTTGGAGTCAGTCATCACCTCGAAGTTGCGCGTGAAGCGGGTAAACGCTTCCGACCTACACGACGACGTAGTCGACGTTCGTGTCGTTGGCATAGACGGTCACGTCGACGGACTCGTAGGCGAGGATTGCCTTGTCGAAGACTGTCTCGTTGCCGCGGTCGACGACCACGCGCACGTCGTGCCCGCGGTCGTGTATCTCCCGCGTGAGAGAGACCTCGTTACCGGCGGGGACGTCGTAGGTGTCGGCGTCACCGTCGGGTGCCAGCGTCACGGAGACGTTCTCCACGCCCGCGCTGGCGTGCACCGAGAAGTGGTCGGGGGCGTGCGACGTGCCGACGCCCGTGTGTGGTTCGGTCGTGTCACTGGTCGTCTCCGTCGGTGTCGCCGTCGGCGCAGTCGTCGGGACCGTCGTCTCGCTACCGGTCGGCGCGAGCCCCGCACAGCCCGCGACGGCGACGAGGAGGGCGACTGCGGCGATTCGCGTCGAGGACATAGCCAGAACCTGCGGCCGAGACCGGTAAACGTCTTGTGTCAGTCGCTCCCGCGGTTTCCGCGTCGAGGGAACGAAGCGAACCCGTTTAGTCGCGTCGCGCGAACCTCCCGGTATGGTCGCAGACGTGACGGTGGCGAGCGTGGCCGCGCTGCTGGTCACCGCGAGCTTCCCGTGCTACCTCTACGGCGCGTGGATAATCGTCGACGCCGAGACCGTCACGTGGGGGACGCTTAGACACCACCTCGCGTACATCTTCCTCGGGCTCGCGCTCAACACCGTCCCCGTCGTCGTCTGGATGGTTCCCGCGCTGTTCGACCAGCTCGGCGGGTTCGCCGTCGTTCACGCGTTCTTCGGCGTGCAGGCGTACGCGCTGCTGGCGTTCGCGCTCACCGGCATCGTCCCTATTCTGCGCGCGAAACGCGAGTACAACCTCTACCACGACCCCGACCAGGACGTCGACCTCGACGAGATTCACGAGAACATGAGCGCGTGGCGGCTCCGCCTGCGCGCGGGCGTCATCGGATACGTGCTCTGCTGGCTGGTGGCGTGGGTGCTGGGCGTCGCGCGGTTCGTGACGAAGTACGAGACGGAGTTCTGAGGACCCTACCGCCCGCGAGGTCCCTACCGCCCGCGGTACCAGACGTAGCCGAGGACGACCGCGAGGACGAGCAGCCCGCCGGCGAAGAACAGCACGCCCGGCGGGAGCCCCTGTGCGGCCGACTGCGACGCGGTAGTCGCGGCGGTCGTCGTCGCCTGCGCCGTTTCCGTGGCCTGCTCGTTCATGATGCCGATACCTCCACCATCGGTCGTCGCGGCCGCCGTATCGCCCGACCCGCCAGTCGTCTGGTAGTCCGTCGGTGCACCCTGTCCGCCGAACAGCCGCTGGACGACGAGGCTCGCGACGCCGAGCACGCCGACCGCGCCGAGCACGCGCAACAGCCGCTCTTTCAGCGACGGCTTCGACGCCTCGTCGGCGGCGAACACGACCAGTGACTCCGAGGCGGGCGCGTAGACGTTCATCTCGCGGCCCTGCTCGGAGTACCACGTGTCCGCGACCTCCACGAGGTCCGCCGCCACGAGCTTCTCCAGGTGGTACGTCGCGTTCTGGAGCGACGTTCCGACGTCGTCGGCGACGCTCGACGCGGTGTCGGGCTCCTCGTACAGCGCGGCGAGGATCTCGCGAGCGGTGCTCGAAGACAGCGCTTCGAACACCTCGTCGGCGGCGTCCTCGCGGATGCCGACCACGCGCGAGCCGTCGCCGCGCTCGACGGTCGACCGCGACGGGAGTAAGCGGTTCCCAGCCATCTACGCGGGGCTACACGTCGCTCCCTCAAAGCACCTCCTAAAGCTAAAGCTCCGATTTGACTCTGTCGGCGGGAGAGCCAAACGCGCGCTTACCGGCGGCTTACCACTTGCTGCCGTCGGCGAGGTCGACGTCGTGCTGGAGCTTCGAGGACGGACAGACGTCTTCGAGCAGGCAGTCCGAGCAGTCCGGGTTGCGCGCGGTACACGTGTCCCGGCCGTGGCTGATGAGCCAGTGCGTGAAGTTCTGCCAGTGTTTGCGCGGGACGACGTCCATCAGGTCCTCCTCGATGGATTCGGGACGTTCCTCCTCGGTGATGCCGAGCCGCCGCGAGATGCGCTGGACGTGTGTGTCCACGACGATGCCCTCGGTGATGTCGTGGCCGTGCTGGAGCACGACGTTCGCGGTCTTCCGCCCGACGCCGGGAAGGTCCGTGAGTTCGCTCATCGTGTCCGGAACCTCGCCGTCGTGCGCTTCGACGATTTGCTGGCAGGCGTTCTTGAGATAGCCGGCCTTGCTGTTGTAGTACGTAATCGAACTGAGGTCCTCGGCGAGTTCGTCCTCGTCGGCGTTCGCGTAGCCCTCCGGGGACTGGTACTTCTCGAAGAGGTGGGCGGTTTCCTTGTTCACCCGCTCGTCGGTGCACTGCGCGGAGAGAATCACGGCGACCAGCAGTTCGAGGCGGCTCGAGAAGTTCAGCGAAATCTCGGGCTCGGGGTACTCCTCTTCGAGTCGGTCGATGACCTCCTCGACCTGCGCCTCGCGCGTGTCCAGCGGTGTTCCCATACCAGGAAATCGACCGTCCACCCCTTCCCTGTAACGGAACCGGCGCGGCGAACGTTCAAATACGAAGACGGGACCACGGCCACGCGTGACCTGACGACGGCGGCAGGGTGTTCGCGGGAGCGCGGCACGCCACTCTGCCGACCCGCCGACGCGCGTGCCGCCTGTCAGCCCTACGTGCCACCCGGTTCCGTCACCTGCCGGCCGGCTTCCGGGACGTTTATGCGCGCGACAGACCCCCATCGGGGTATGAAAGCGACCGCGCGAGCCCACCCGATTCAGGGCATCGTGAAGTACCACGGGATGCGGGACGAGCAGCTCCGGCTCCCCTACCACGACTCCATCAGCGTCTGCACCGCGCCGAGCAACACGACGACGACCGTGGCGTTCGAACCCGACCGCAGCGAGGACAGCTACGTCGTCGACGGCGAGGTCGTCGACGGCTCCGGGGCCGACCGCATCCGGAAGGTCGTCGATGAAGTGCGCGAGCGCGCGGGCGTCGACCACCGCGTGCAGGTCGAGAGCGTGAACAACTTCCAGTCGAACATCGGCCTCGGGTCGTCGGCGTCCGGGTTCGCCGCGCTCGCTCGCGCGGCCACCGAGGCCGTCGGCCTCGACCTCTCGCTGCCCGAGGTTTCGACCATCGCGCGGCTCGGGTCAGCATCCGCAGCGCGCGCCGTCACGGGCGGGTTCTCCGACCTCCACACGGGCCTGAACGACGAGGACTGCCGGAGCGAGCGCCTCGACGTCCCCGACGAGTTCGTCGACGACCTCCGCATCGTCATCGCGAAAGTCCCGTCGTACAAGGAGACCGGGCACGCGCACGCCGAGGCCGCGGACAGTCACATGTTTCAGGCGCGCCTCGCGCACATCCACGCGCAACTGGCGGAGGCACGGGACGCCCTCCGCGAGGGTGACTTCGAGCGCGTGTTCGAGACCGCCGAGCACGACTCGCTGTCGCTGGCCGCGACGACGATGACCGGCCCGTCGGGGTGGGTGTACTGGAAGCCGGACACCATCGAGGTGTTCGACGCCGTCCGCGAACTCCGCAGCGAGGCGGACGTGCCCGCCTACTTCTCGACGGACACCGGCGCGACCGTCTACGTCAACACGCGCGCCGAGCACGCCGACGAGGTCGAAGCGGCAATCGCGGACTGCGGCGTCGAAACCGACGTTTGGAAGGTCGGCGGCCCCGCGCACGTGCTTGACAAGAGCGACGCGCTGTTCTAACCCGCGCGGGCGGGTACGGTTTTGACCCTGGCTCGCGTAGCCAGTCATATGCGCGTCGTCGTACTCGGCGGTGGTTACGCGGGCGTCGTCCTAACCGACCGGCTGGAGCAGCGCCTCCCGGCCGACGTCGACCTCGTGGTGGTCGACGACACCGGCGACCACCTCGTCCAGCACGAACTCCACCGCGCGATACGCCACCCGGAGTTCGCCGCCGACGTCGTCGTCCCGCTCGACGACATCTTCGACCGAGCGCGCGTCGAGGTCACGACCGTCGAGCGCGTCGACCGCGACGTCCGACAAGTCGAACTCGCGGACGGCACCAGCCTCGACTACGACGTGGCCGCGGTCTGTCTCGGCGCGGAGACCGCGTACTACGGCCTCCCGGGCGTCGAGTCACACGCCAGCCCGCTGAAGCGGCTGCCGGACGCTGCACGCATCCGCCACGAGTTCGAGAACCTCGTCGAGTCGGGCGGCGGCACGGCCGTCGTCGGTGGCGCTGGCCTCTCCGGCGTGCAGACGGCGGGCGAACTCGCAGCGTTCGCGCGCGAGAAGGACGCCGCCGTCGACGTCGTGTTGCTCGAACAGCGCGAGACGGTCGCGCCGTCGTTCCCTGAGCAGTTCCGGGATGCGGTCCGCGACGAACTCGATCGCGAAGACGTCGAGGTGCGCACCGGCGTCACCGTCTCGCGCGCGAGGGCCGAGGCAATCGAAACCGACGACGGCGACGTGGCGTACGACGTGTTCGTGTGGACGGGCGGCATCCGCGGCCCGGACGCGGTCGGCGGCGAGCGCGTGAACGTTCGCGCGGACTTCGCCGTGGACGACCACACGCTCGTGCTCGGGGACGCCGCGCGCGTCGTCGACGCCGAGGGGACGGCAGTACCGGCGTCCGCGCAGGCGGCCGTCCGCGAGGCGAAGGTCGCGGCGCGGAACGTCGAGGAAGTGGTCGCAGACCTGCGTGAACACGACGACGGCTTCCGGCCCCGACTCGAACGGTACACGTTCGACTCGCCGGGCTGGCTGGTGAGCGTCGGCGACGGCGCGGTCGCGCAGGTCGGCCCGAGCGTGTTCCGCGGCGCTGCGGCGAACGCCGTGAAGTCCGGCGTGGGTGCGAGCTACCTCGCGTCCGCCGGCAGCATCCGGGATGCGGTCGGGCTGCTCCGCGAGGAGTTCGACCTCGCCGGGGAGTGACCCGGCTCGTGTAACTTGACGGCCAATCCAGTTTTACGGGACCCAACCGACTAGACGAGTATGACGGCCGACAGTTCCGCGGCTTCGGGTCCGCCCGTACAGACCGACGGGAGGGGGTCTGCAGAGGGCAGCGACGCGCTCGACGGCGACCACACGGTTCTCGTCGTAGATGACGAGGCGGAGTTCGCGGGGGCAGTCGGCAACTGGATAGACCAGCGGTGGAATGCGGTCGTCGCGACCAACGGCGAGGAAGCCCTCGAAAAGTACGGCCCCCACGTCGACGCCATGTTGCTCGACCGGCGGATGCCGAAGCTCTCCGGCGACGAGACCCTCCAGCGGATACGCGAGCGCGCCGGGAGCGCCCGCGTCGCGATGTTGACAGCGCTTGAGCCCGACCTCGACGTGGTCGAGTTGGACTATGACATGTACCTTGAGAAGCCCGTGGACCGCGGAGAGGTCGTGGACGCCACTCGGGAGCTCCTGGAGCGCGCGAACTACACGCGAGAACTCCGGGCGCTGTACGCGCTCAGTTCGAAAGTTGCCGAGTTGCAGGCGCGCTACGACGAGGCGGAGCTGGCCGACGACGAGCGCTTCCAGCGGCTGCAGACGGAGTTAGAGCGCGTGCGCGAGCAGGCTGCCTCGCAACTCGACGGCACCGACGACAGGACGATGGCCGAACTCCTGCAGGTCGTCGAGGACGCCGGCCGGTAGTCGTCAGGTCGACGCCACGGGGAGCGTGATGCGGACGACGGTGCCCGTGGGTTCGTTGTCCCGGATTTCGACGCCGCCACCGTAGGATTCGACGGTTTTGCGCACGAGGAACAGCCCGAAGCCGCTGCCGGAACTGTGTTCGCCGAGTTCGCCGCGCTCGAACACTGCTTCCTTGCGGTCGTCGGAGATGCCGGGGCCGTTGTCCGCGACCCGGACGGTCACCCAGTCGCCGTGGCGTTCGGCGTCGACGTGGACTCGGGGCGTCTCCTTGTCGTTGTGTTCGACGGCATTCGTGAGGACGTTCTCCAGCACTGGTTCGAGGAGTTCGTCGGCGCTCACGGCGACCTGCGGGATGTCGCCGAGCGAGACGACCGCGTCCTCGTAGGCGTTGCGCGTGCCGTCGGCGACGTCTTCGAGCGCCGGCCGGAGGTCCACGGGCCGGAGAACGTGTTCGTCGTCCTCGACGAGGGACTTGGTGTAGGTGCGCATCGTCTGGACGAACTCCGCCATGCGGTCGAGGTGGTCGAGGAGGACGTCGCGGTGGTCGTCGAGTTGTTCGTCGTCGGCGTCGTCGAGCGTCTGGAGGCGGGCCCGCACGACCTGGATGTCGTTGAGGAGGTTGTGGCGGAGCGTGCGGTTGATGAAGTCCAGTTCCTCGCGCTCGGCCGCGAGTTCGCGCTCGTAGTCGAGGCGGCCGAGCACGTCGTCGAGATGGGTAGCGAGCACGTTGACTGCGTTGAGTTCGCGAGTGGCAAGGTGGGCGACGAGTTCGACGCGGCCGCGGTCCCCAACCTCGGCAACCGTGTTGAACGTGCTGTCGGAATCGTCCAAGCCGGCGACGACCTCGCCGTCGAGCACGACGCGGACGTCCGAGGGAGCGTACAGTTCCTCGACGGCTTCCCGGGCGAGCGCGGCGGCGCGGTCGCGGCTTTCCGCGTTCACGAGCTTCGACGCGTACTCGTGGAGGAGGTCGAGGCGTTCGTTGGCTTCCCGCTCGCGCGCGAGCTGTTTCTGCTCGGTGACGTCGGTCGCGACGACGTAGACGTACGTTCGCCCGCGGTCGGTTTCGTAGGGGACGAACTGGACGATGAATTCGCGGGCGTCGTGGTCGCCGCGGTCGCCGTACGCGACTTCGTGAACGCCGTTCGCTACGCTGTACGCGATTTCCTGAGTCGTCGTCTCGCCGCCGTGGTCGCCGTCGAACAGTGACGACACCGACGTCCCCGCGAGGCGGGAAGCGGCCTCGATGGCGGCGTCCGGGTCGTCGAACGTCTCCCGGAAGCGCTCGTTCGTCGACGAGACGGTGGGCGAGCAGTCCGCGAGTTCGACGGTGGCGACGGCGTCGCTGGTGTTCTCGAAGAGGCCGGCGAGGCGGTTCCGTTCGACCTGGAGGTCGCGGCGGCGGCTGTCAGAGCGCGCGCGGTAGACGCCGATGCCGAACGACCCGAGCGCGCCGACGACGACAGCGTCGAGCGCGATGACGTACGGCTTGAGTTCGTGCATCGTCCACAGTTGGATGGCGACAATCCACGCGAACAGCGCGGCCGTCGCGACGAACCCGGCGAACGTCGTGGACACGACCGTGGTGGCGTGGTCGCTGTCCCACTCGGAGCGCGCGAGCCAGACGCCGCCCGCGACGAGGAGGGCGGCGAGCGCGAACAGGGTGACGTTCTCGACGAGCGAGGGAAGGATGCCCCAGCCGAGTTCGGTGGTGTCCTCCCAGACGTCGTACAGCGGCACGGCGAACAGCGCAGCACCGAGGAAGGCGACGGCGTACCCGGCGAGCCGCCGGCGGCTGTCCGATGTCAGGGAGTCGGCCATTTGTCGCAACTGCTGGCAGCAGGCAGTTAAGCGTACTCGCCGAACCGAGCGCGAGCGCGCCGAATTACGCCGTGTTCGCGCGCGGCAGGTCGACGACGAACACGGTTCCACGGGGCTCGTTGTCGGTGACGCGGACGTTGCCGTCGTAGTGGGCGACGAGCGTGTGCACGAGGTCGAGGCCGCCGTCGGCGTCGGCGAGGACGGCGGGGTCGACGCCGGGGCCGTTGTCGCGGACTTCGAGGTGCACCGTGTCGTCGACGGGTTCGACCGCGACCTCGACCCAGGGGTCGTCGGCGTCGTTGTGCTCGGCGGCGTTCTCCACGAGGTTGTCCACGACCGTCTGGAGGGCATCGTTCGCCCACACGTGCGCGGACTCGGGAAAGTCGGTCCTGACAGTGACGCGGTAGGCGTCGGCGACGCGGTCAGCGGCAGTCTCGGCGAACGCCGTGAGGTCGACGGGTTCGAGGGTCGCGTCGTCGGTGATGGTGTTCGCGATGGTGGTGGCGTTCTCGACGCGGTCGAGCGCCTCGTTGGTCTGTTCGCGAATCGTCTCGGTGCGGGATTCGACCGATTCGTCGTCGGTCCTGGTAGCGAGCAGCTCGGCCTGCCCGCGGACGATACCGAGGCTGTTGCGGATATCGTGGCGGAGCACGTCGTTGACGAACGCGAACGCGTCGCTGGCGTGGGATGCGCGCTCGGCGTCACGGCGCGCGCGGACGTAGAAGACGCCCGCGACGAAGCCGGCGAGCGCGCCGACGCCCGTGTAGACGAGCATCGGGAACACGGGTTCGGCGACACTGCGGCCCTCGAACTCGCGGACGGCGATGGTGAGGAACGTGATGGTGGCGAAGAGCGTGCCCCCGACCGCCGACCAGGTCGCGACGAGCCAGCGCCTGTCGGTCTCCAGGTCCGCGGTGTGCAGCCAGTAGCCGGCTGCGAGGAGTGCCACGGCGGGGACGCTGTCGACGACGAATGCAGACAGCGGCCCGCTGACGTGGTTGATATGCTCGATTTCGGTGGCGTGGTGGGCCGCGGAGACGGCGAGCAGGCCGACTGCGAGCCCCGCGACGCCGGCGACCGGCAGGTGTCGTTGCACACCGCCCATATGGGAAGCGACCGGAGACGCTAACTTAGTTGTTTGTAGTCACGAGGCGGGTGAACGACGCGAAGAAGGAGTTCTCAGTTCTCGGGGTGCTGGAGCGTGAACGGGCTGTCCTTGCCGGGAGTCGCGCGCAGGACGCGCTGGACGCGGTTGTACCACTGGTCGTAGAACCGGCGGCGTTCGGCGTCGGACGCCTCGCCCGCGACCAGTTTCGGAATCAGGTCCGTCACGCTGTCGCCGTCCGCGCGCGGCGGCGACGTGCCGACGGCTCCCGGCGCGAACGAGACGCGGACGCTGTCGTCGGTGTCGAGGCGGTGGAACACGAACGTGCGGCCGGGGCCGTCGAGGTCTGTGAACGACAGCAGGTTCTCGCGGCCGCCGTAGCCGCCGAACCCAGTGAAGCCGGTCTCGCGGTCCGCGCCGGTGACGTGGCTGACGACGTTCGCCATCGGGCCGAGGCCGTGGTCGTCGGGTTTGCCGCCGACTTCGACGGCGACGTCGCTGCGGACGGGGAGGTCGTCGGGGTAGAGGTCGTCGAGCGCGAGCTGCGTCGCACGGAACGCGCCCGCGACGGCGGGGCAAGCGTGGCCCGCGGCGAGCACGACTTCGGGGAAGCCGACGACCAGCGGGTCGCCCTCGGGGACGACGCCGAGCAGTTCCGCGAGCGGGTCCCGGACCGCGATGGGGTCGGCGTCCCCGAGGTGCTGCCAGTTCGTTCGCTCGGTGCCGCGTCTCGGTGTCGGGTCAGTCGCTGAGTCGAGGAGGTCACTCATGGATTTCGAGGTAGGTGGTGTACTGTTTGCGGAGGACGCGCCGCCGGCGCTCGACGACGGCGAGCAGTTCGTGCGGGGTCTCGGCGGCGAGTTTCGGGTACTCGGTCTTCGCGCGGCGGTCGGTGCTGTGGATTTCTAGTACCGCTCCCGCGGGGAGGTCTTCGAGCGCGCGCTGCACGCGCACGATGCCGTTGGCACAGCCGCGGCCGCGGTTGTCGACGGTGCGGTCGGGGTCGACGTCGGGTTCGGTGTCGGGGACGTCGAGGTCGGGCATCAGTCGCCCACCTCCTCGTCCATCTCCGCGAGGTCACAGACGCCGTCGATGGGCGAGCACGCGCGCCACATCGGGCACGCGAGGAAGATGGCGAACAGGACGGCGACGAACCCGAGTTTCGCGAGCACCGCGAGCCCGACGGTCGTGCCGACGTACGTGCCGGCGCTGGTCCCAAGTGCGTCGACGGCCTGGTAGACGCCGGTCGCGACGAGCGTCGGGATGACGAACCGCACCGTCCACCGGAACCGTCCGAGCTGTTCGCCGGCCGCTTGGACGACGGGCGGCGTCGGACGGAGTTGGCCGGTCGGCACGGCGACGAAGATGTTCCAGACCGCGCCGCCGACCCACGCTGCGAACGCGAGCAGGTGGACCGCCCGGGAGACTGCGGAAACGGTCCCGCCACCCGCGAGTGCGACGTCGGTGATGGCAGACAGCGCGACGGTGAGGACAGCGCCCACGAGCGCGAGAACGCCGGCGAGCGTCCGGAAGCGTTCGGGCACGGGGGCGTCGTCGAAGGTGTCGATGGCCCCCGTAGAGACGGTGGCACCGAGCGCGACGGCGAGCGCCACGCGGAGCCCGGGCGGCGCGTCGGCGTAGACGACGGTGAGTAGCGCGACGCCAGTCGCGGCGAGCACGGCGAGCGCGGCGACCGCGATGCGGTCGAAGCGCCGGTACATCTCCGCGCAGTAGTCGGCGGCGGCGTCGACGTCCCCCGGGCGGACGAAGCCGTGTTTCCAGAGCAGGCCGCCGAGGAGCACGCCGAGCGCGACGAAGTAGCCCCACTTGGCGAGTGCCAGCACCGGCGACCACTGCCCGGTGAGGTCGAGGGTCAGCGCGGTGCCGACCAGCGACGCCGCGAGGATGACCGCAAGCGCGGCTTTCGGGAGGAGATACTTGTCGAAGAGTTCGTCGGCGACTGTGCCGGCCGGCTCGTGGGTCACGTCTGCCATCGCGACTGGAACACCTCGCCCGGTGATTAGGCACACCTAAACTAAGGGCTGTGCGCGGACATGTTCGGCTCCAATCACGCAGCCCCAACCGAACATCTCCGGACGCAAGCCTTTGCGCGCCAGCGGCCTACGTCGAGGTGATGGACGCTTCGACGCGCGACGCCGAGGTCGGCGTGGAGTGGACGCGAGCGAGCGCGAGCGAGCGCTGCGCGCCGGTCCAGCGGAAGGTTCGCTACCTCGAAGTCGTCATCGAATACCGGGGGCTGGAGGCCACGCGGTTCGGCGGCGCGTTCTTCCCCGACGCCGTCCCCTACACCTGCGGCGAGGCGGCCCGCGTCTTCTACTGGCGTTCGGTCCTCGACGCCGCCACGCCCCCGGCGAGCGAGTGGGACCACGTCTGCGCGACGCCGTACCGCGTCCAGCCAGCGAGGGAGGGCGAGCGAGTCACACCGGCGCTGACAGCCGACGACGGGCGGACGGTCGTCGTGGAGGGGACGGTCGGCGGCGACTCGACGGAAGCCGAACTCGCAGCGGGCGTGGCTCCCGAGGTGACCGTCGAACGGGTGGCCGGGGGCGAGGTAGTCGTCGCGGCGGCCGGCGACTGCTACCGCGTGGAGCGCGGGGAACGCCACGAACTCCCGCTCGGCGAGCAACGGGTCGAACCCCCCGACGGCGAACGCGCGACGGCGACGCCCGTGCTGACCGTCCGGTACCCGGGCGAGCGGACGTTCTACCATCCTGCCGTCGACGCGTCCTACCGGCTGTTCCCGTCGTTCGGGCTCGACCTCGATAACGTGTCGCACACGCTAAACATCGAGCCCGGGCCGAACGTCGGCGAGGACGCAGTCGCCGCGGCACTCGGCGTCGATCTCGATTCGCGGCCGTACGCCGAGCGCGTGCTCTGGCAGGCGTTCGTCCACACCGCGTTCGGGGACGACGCAGCGCCGACGCTCGCGCAGTTCCCGGGCGGCCTGCTCGCGGTCTGGCCGGGCGAGTGAACTCGACTACTCGTCGGCCGGTCCGAGGTAGTCCCACGCCCGCAGGCAGTGACTGTCGGCCTCGATATAGTGCTTGACGTCGTGGCCTTCCTCGTGGACCCGCTGCGCCACGTCCCCGATGCGGGCGGTGTCTGCGGGGACGAACAGAAACTTCGTCGGTTCCACACCGACCAGGCGCGGGGTGCGACCAAAAGAATGCTGACCACCCCGAGCGAGGAACGTCTCAGTTCCGCCATAGGTCAACTCCCGGAATTGCGACCGGACCCGAGTGATTCCGCCGAATGCGTGGTGAAAGGTGTCATATCCGGAATCCATTTATACCAGCTGCCTGTTAATGCGTGGTATGCCATCAAGAGTCAATCGGCGCGACGTCATCCGCGGGCTCGGAGCTGCAGGTGTCGCCGGGCTCGCCGGCTGTACCGGCGGCGACGGCGGCGGCAGTGACGAGACGACGACCGGCGGGAGCGTTGGCGACACGAACACCACCAGCGACGGCGGCAGCACCAGCCGGACGCTCATGCAGGGCGTCCTCCTGCCGACGACCGGCGACCTCGCGGACCTCGGCGCACCCATCCGCGACGGCGCAATCCTCCCGCAGACGCTGCTCGAAGGCGAGACGGACTTCGAGCTGGACTTCTCCGTGCAGGACACCCAGACCGACCCCAACGCCGGCCAGTCCGCGGCGCAGACGCTGCGCAACGGCGGCTACCCCGCGGTCACGGGCGCGGCGTCCTCGGAGGTCACCATCGCCGTCGCGGAGAACGTCTTCATCCCCTCGGGGATGGTCGGCTGCTCGCCCGCGAGCACGTCCCCGGCCATCACCGACCTCGAAGACAACGGCCTCATCTTCCGCACGCCGCCGACGGACGCCCTGCAGGGCCAGGTGCTCGCACAGGTCGCCGTCGAACAGCACCAGGCGTCGACCGCGGCGACGATGTACGTGAACAACTCCTACGGCCAGCTGCTCGCCGAGAGCTTCAACTCGGCGTTCCAGGACCAGGACGGGCAGGTCGCCCAGGAGGTCTCCTTCCAGAAGGGACAGTCGTCGTACACCTCGCGCATCTCGCAGGCGCTCAACGACAACCCGGACGTCATCGTCGTCATCGGCTACCCCGAGAGCGGCATCCAGCTGTTCCGTGACTTCTACTCGGACTTCGACACGGACGTCCCGATTCTCGTCACGGACGGGATGCGGTCGGCGAGCCTCCCCGCGGACGTCGGCAACCCGCTGGACAACGTCACCGGCACCGCGCCGCTGGCGGCGGGTCCGGGCCGGGACTACTTCGACGAGCAGTACCAGGCCGAGTACGGCGAGGAACCCGGCGTGTTCACGTCGCAGGCGTTCGACGCCACCGCGGTCTGTCTGCTCGCGAACGCGGCCGCCGGCGAGAACTCCGGGGCCGCCATCGCCCAGGAGATGCAGAACGTCGCCAATCCCGGCGGCGAAGAAGTCACGCCGAGCACGCTCGCGGAAGGCCTCGAAATGGCCGCCGAGGGCACCGAAATCCAGTACTCCGGTGCGTCCAGCGCCGTCGACTTCGACGAGAACGGCGACCTGAAGGCCGCGACCTACGAGTACTTTGGCTTCCAGGAGGGCGGCGGCATCGAGACCCTCGACGAGATTCAGTTCTCAGCGTAACGCCACGACCACCCGTTTTTTCGACGCCACGCCCGACAGCGACGCGTCCCGCGCGCCGAGACGGATTCTCTGGGCTTGCGAACGCCACCAGCGTGTTTTGTCGGTGCCTGTGAAACTGCCGCGCGGAGAGTCATGCAAGCTACACGAATGCGAGTGGCGGCAGCGACCGCCCTCGTCGTCGTCTCCCTGACTGCGGGCTGCATCGGCGGGCTGTCGGCCGACGGCTCCGTCGACGCGAGCGCGGTCGGAGACGCAGTCGAACAGCGGTACGCCGCCCTGAACGGCTACGACGCGACGGTCACCCGCACGGTCGAAGTCGGCGACTCGACCACGACGGCCCGCGCGAACGTCACCGTCCGCGGCGACCGACGAGAGGTAACGTACACGGCCGGGCCGCGCGCCGGTGAGACAATTGCAGGAACGACCGACGGCGGCCCGGTTTTCGACGCCGGCACGAGCGCGGGAAGCCCCGCGACGGCCGCCGGCTACGGCGCGCTCGCGGAAGCACTCGTGCGCACGAGCGACGTCAGCGTCGAGCGCGTGACCACCTACGACGGCCACCGGGCCGCGGTCGTCGAACTGGACCCACAGGAGAACGCGACCGACGACGGAGCGAACGCCACGCGGACCGTCTGGGTCGACCTCGACCGCGAGATTCCCTTGAAGGTCGTCACGTCGTGGACGACCGCCGACGGCCAGTCCGCGTCGGTGACGGTCACGTACGACGACGTGACGCTCGTCCGGAACGAGTCCGCGAACGCGGAGGTGGCGGCGTGACGACCGACCGCTCCGCCCGCGGCAGCGTACGCGGCGTGACCATCGTGCTCGTCGTCGTCGGCGTGGTGGTCGGCGTCGCGTTCGCGCCCCAGGCGTGGGGGTACGCCACCGAGCCCGACGGTACGGTCGCCGTCGTGGAACTCCACGGCACCATCACGGGCGACTCCGCGAGCGCGGTCGTCGACGACCTCCGGGAAGCCCGACAGAACGACTCCATCGAGGCGGTCGTCCTCGACGTGGACAGCCCCGGCGGGACCGCATCCGCGAGCGAACAGCTCTACCTCGCGGTGAAACGCACCGCGGGCGAGATGCCCGTCGTCGCGAGCGTCACCGGCACCGCGGCCTCCGGGTCGTACTACGCCGCCGCGCCCGCCGACAACATCTACGTTACGCCCGCCTCCGTCGTCGGGAGTGTCGGCGTGCGCGCCACCCTGCCCTCGGGCGGTGTGCCCGCCGGCGAAGTCGTGACCGGCCCGGACAAGGGCAGCGGCTCGACGCCGGACGAAGTGCGCGAGCGCGTCGAGACGCTGCGCCGCGCGTTCGTCGGCTCCGTCTTCGCCGAGCGCGGCGACCGCATCAAGTTGACGCGCGAGGAGGTCTCGCACGCGAAAGTGTATGCGGGCGCAAGCGGCGTGGAGAACGGCCTCGCCGACGAAATCGGCGGCGTCGACACGGCCATCGGGGCCGCCGCCGACGACGCCGGCCTCGACGACTACGACGTGGTGCGCATGGAAGCACCGCAGCCGTCGGTGCTCGCCCAACTCGGGCTCTCGACCGACGACGCCCCCGCGGACGCGACCACCGGGCAGGTGTTCGAGTACCGCGGCGTGGACACCGTCCAGTACCTGATGCTGCACGGGACAATCGAGGCGAATACGCAAACGGAGGTGACCGCGAATGCGAGCGCGTGAGGTTGCACGCGCCGTCGGCGTCGTCGCCGTCGTCGCTGCAGTCGTCCTCGCGGCGGCGTTTGCGGGCGGCCTGGTGTTGGGGTCGCCCGCCCAGTCCGACGCGCCCGCCGCGCCGGCCTACGACACGAACGAACTCGTCGCCGAGCCGATCGAGGACGGCGGGAGCGTCACCCCGCCCGCGGGCGACGAATCGAAGACCGTCGTGGTGGACGTGAGCCACGGCAACGACGTCAGCGAGGACGCCCTCCAGCCGCTCGTCGACGCGCTCGTCGCCGCGGATCACGAAGTCCGGGTGTACGGCGGCGGGTCGTCGAGCGGGTTCAACAGTCAGCCCGGCGCGGCGTTCAACGAGACGCTGCGCGGTGCGGACGCGCTCGTCGTCGCCAGTCCCGCAACGACGTACTCGTCGAACGAGGTGGCGGGCGTGGAAGCGTTCGCCGACGCGGGCGGTCGCGTGCTGCTCGCCGCGGAGCCGCCGCCGACGACGAGCACGACGTCGACCGTCTCGATTCCCGGCCTGACGTCCAGCGGGTCCGTGTCAGCAGCCGGTCAGCCGGCGAACCTCGCGGCGGCGTTCGGCGTGTCGTTCGGGAACGGCTACCTCTACGACATGGCCGAGAACGCGAACAACTTCCAGTCCGTCTACGCGAGCGGTGACGGCGGCGTCGCCGACGGCGTGGAGAGCGCTATCCTCACCGACGCGACACCCGTGACGACTGGCGGGGACGCCTCTCCGGTGCTCACCGCCAGCGACGTGTCGCTGTCCTCGACACGCGACGAGGCGTCGTACAGCGTCGCCGCGCGCAACGGGAACGTGCTCGCAGTCGGGGACACCGACTTCCTGACGTCGAGCGCCGCGACCGAGGGCGACAACGACGTGCTGTTGAGCAACGTCGCGGCGTTCCTCGTCACTGGAGACAAAGAAGCAGGCGCGCCGGCCAGCCCGTCCGGGTCGGCTGGCGGACAGAACGGAACCGGGACGCCGGTCGTGACGGCCTAGCCGCCGAGGAACTCCTGGCGGACCTCGTCGTCCGCGAGGAGCGCGTCGCCGTCGTCCATGTAGCTGTTCTCGCCGTTGACGAGCACGTAGCCGCGGTCACAACGGCGCAGCGCCTCCTTGGCGTTCTGCTCGACCATCAGCACCGAGGTGCCGTCGTCGTTGATGCGGTCGATGCGGTCGAACATCTCGTCGACGAGGTCGGGTGCGAGGCCCGCCGAGGGCTCGTCGAGCATCAGGAGGTCGGGGTCGAGCATGAGCGCGCGGCCCATCGCGAGCATCTGCTGTTGGCCGCCCGACAGCGACCCCGCCTTTTGGGTGGCCCGCTCTTCGAGAATCGGGAAGCGGTCGTACACCGACTGTATCTGGTCCTCGGGAACGTCGTCGAGGATGTACGCGCCCATTTCGAGGTTCTCGCGGACCGACAGCCCCGCGAAGACGTTCTCGTTCTGGGGGACGTAGCCGATGCCCTCGTGGATGATTTCCTCGGGCGGGAGTTCGTGGATGGGCGTCTCCTGGAACGTAATCGCGCCGCCCATGTACGTCGTCAGCCCGAAGATGGATTTCATCACGGTGGACTTGCCGGCCCCGTTCGGGCCGACGATGGTGACGTACTCGCCGTCGCGGACGTCGAGGTCCACGCCCGACAGCACCTGGAGGTCGCCGTAGCCCGCGTCGAGGTCGCGGACCGCGAGGATGCCTTCCTCGTCGTCGGGGAGTGCGGCCTCGCGGGAGGCGTGTTCGCTCATACGTTCCCCCCGAGGTAGGCCTCGATGACTTCCTCGTTGTTCTGTATCTGTTCGGGCGGCCCCTCGTCGAGGACGCGCCCCTGGTGCATGACGATGACGTGCTCGCAGTTCTCCATGATGAGGTCCATGTCGTGTTCGACGAGCAGGAACGTCAGCCCCTGCTCGCGGAGGTCGTGGATGCGGTCGAGGAGCTTCTCCTCCAGCGTGGGGTTGACGCCCGCGAACGGCTCGTCCAGCAACATCACGTCGGGGTCGGTCATCAGCGCGCGCGCCAGTTCGAGGAGTTTGCGCTGGCCGCCCGAGAGGTTGCCGGCGTACTCGGTCGCGAGGTGGTCGAGTTCGAAGAACTCCAACGTCTCCCAGGCTTCCTCGCGGCGGTCGCGCTCCTGGTCGACGACCTGGCCGCGCATCCCGGGGACGACCGAGCGCGTGATGGACTCGCCCTGCTGGTCGCCCGGCGCGAGCATCACGTTCTCCAGGACCGTCATCTCGTCGAGTTCGCGGGCAATCTGGAACGTCCGCACGAGCCCGCGCTGGGCGATGTCGTGGGGCTGGAGGCCCGTGACTTCCTCGCCGCGGAAGTAGACGTCGCCGGCGGTCGGCTCGTGGACGCCCGTGATGCAGTTGAACGTCGTTGATTTGCCGGCCCCGTTCGGGCCGATGAGCCCGGTCAGCGACCCCTCTTCGACTTCGAAGGAGGCGCCGTCGACGGCCGTGATGCCGCCGAACTCCTTGCGCAGCCCCTCGACTCGGAGCGGGAGGCCGCGGGGCACTTCCTTCGCGCCCTCCTCGATTTCGGAGTCGGCGGCTTCCGGTTCGAGGTCCTCGGGGACGTCGACGTCCTCAGGCACCTCCGCGTCGGCGATGTCGTCGCCGGCGTTACTCATCGTCGTCACCTCCGTTCTCGGCAGCAGGACTGCGGCCCGGGCGCGTGTCCGCGGCCAGCGAGACGCCGGCAGCAGTCTCCTTGCGCGCGCCGAGCAGGCCGTCCGGCCGGCGCTGGACGAGTACGACGAGCAACAGCCCCATGCCCATGAACCGGAGCGTGTCGATGTTGTTCAACAGGAACCCGGCCAGCGGCATGAGTTCGCCGCTGGCGATGGGGACGAGCGCTTCGATGAGGTTCGCGGGGTCCGCGGAGACATCGAAGGCGTTCGTGATGATGTTCCGGACGACCGGCGGCGCCTCGAACAGCAGGCTGGCGAACAGCGCGCCGCCGAGCACGCTCCCCATGTTCGACCCGGCGCCGCCGATGATGAGCGCGATGAAGATGTAGAACGTGATGTTCGGTCGGAACGTCACCGGCGTAATTGAGGCCCGCGGCCCCATCGCGAACCAGAGGATGCCCGCCAGGCCCATCAGCCCGCAGCCCAGCGCGAACGCGCGCACCTTGAAGTTCTGGGTGTCCTTGCCCAGCGACTGGGCGGCGGTCTCGTCCTCGCGGATGGCCTTCAGCACGCGGCCGTACGGGGACTTCCCCGTGCGCTCTAAGACGAGGTAGACGACCAGCAGCGCTACCAGCACGCCGACCGTGTAGACGGTGTTGATGGCGGTGAACCGCTGGATTCCGAACTGTTCGGCGAACGAGAACACCACTTGTCCGACCGCGGTCGGCTCCGAGATGGTGCTCGACGGGTCGCTCAACAGCAGCGTGTTGGCGGGGCTCGTCGGGAGGTTGTCGAAGCCGCTGGCACCGCCCGTGATGTCCGCGAACGCGGGCGTGTTGTAGACGATGCGGATGATTTCGGAGAGCGCGACCGTGACGATGGCGAGGTAGTCGGCTTTCAAGCGGAGCGCCGGCAGCGCCGCGACGAGGCCGACGATGGTCGCCGCGAGCATGCCGCCGATGATACCGATTGGCAGCGGGAGCCCGAGGCCGGCCGGACTGCCGGCTGGCGAACTGGACAGCATCGCGACGGTGTACGCGCCGACCGCCATGAAGCCCGCCACACCGATGTTGAACAGGCCCGCGTACCCCCACTGGATGTTCAGCGCGAGCACGACGATGCCGTACACCGCCGACAGGAACGTCACGCGGCGCACGAGCGCGAGCAGGCCGTTGTTCCCGTAGCCGAGCTGGGTGCCGAACGCGTAGAACAGCGCCCAGATGCCGAGGAACATCACCGTGACTTTCGCGGCGTCGTACGCGAAGAGCTTGCGCAGCGGGTCGAGGGCGTCCCGTGTGGTGGACTCGCTCATGCGGTCTTCACCCCCCCGAAGATGCCCGACGGGCGGAAGAGTAGAATGAGAATCATGAGCGCGAACGCGGTCGGCCGGGCGAACGACGAGAGGTCGCCCTGCAGCCAGATGAGCGACATCCGGCTCGCGAGCCCGATGACGAGCCCGCCCGCGATGGCACCGTAGATGGAGCCGATGCCGCCCATGATGACCGCCGCGAAGATGAGCAACAACAGCAGCCAGCCGGTCTGGAAGCCCAGCCCGCCCTGCGAGAGCACGAGCAGGTAGCCGGCGGCACCCGTCAGTCCGGCCCCGATGAGCCACGTCGACTTGATGACGCGCTCGGTCGGGATGCCGGTAACCTGCGCGAGCGCTCGGTTGTCGGCCATCGCGCGCATCGCCTTCCCGAGTTTCGTCTGCTGGAGGAGGACGTGGAGACCGACCATGAGTACGGCGGCGACGACCACGAGCGTGACCTCGTGGAGGTCGACGATGATAGCGCTGCGGGCCGGGCCGAGGAACGGCAGCGCGTCCGTCACCGCCTGCGAGACGTTCATCGACGGGAGCTGGTCGGTGGACGTGACGATGCGGCGGCCGTTCCCGAACACGAACGCGACCAGGTACCGGAGCATGAACGCCACGCCGATGGACGCGATGAGCAAGGAGATGCCGTCGGCGTCGCGCATCGGCCGGTAGACGAAGCGGTCGAGCACGAGCGCGACCGCGACGGTCATCGCGACGGCGACGACGAGCCCGACGACGATGGCCAGCGGCGACAGCCAGATGTTCGCGCCGGCGTCCAGCGGCGGCGTTTGGAGCAGGACGAGCGAGACGAGGTCCGCGTCTTCGAGGCGTGGTTGGCCGAGGCCCGTAACGGCGTTGATGGCCGTCTCGGTGATGGCCAGCAGGCCGCCGATGCCGGCGATGACGTACGTGACCGCCCACCCGGAGAACGCGCCCGCGGTGAGGTAGTCGCCGTGCGCGAAGTTGGCGAAGTTGAGGATGCTGTACGTCAGCGACAGGCCGATGCTCGCGAGGCCGATGACAGCGCCGATGACGACGCCGTCCCACGCCAGCCCCGCGGCTTCACTGAGGGGGACGTCCCCGCCGAACCAGAGCGCGAACCACGGGGTCTCGAAGGGGCCCAGCGAGACGCCCACGAGTTTCGCGAGCAGGTCCAGGAGGAGGACGGCCGCGACCGCCCAGACGACGGCCGCGCCGGGACTGCGCCGCGCGGCCCGGAGTCCGCGTTCTACTGTTGCGTTCGCTTCCATGTGTATTTCTCTCGTGGTACGCTCGGACACGGAGCGATAAATAACGCTCGTTCGATGTGGCAGTATTTGCCTATCGCGGTCCCTGTTGGCGAATCATCCGCGAAAAATCGAACCGGGCCGCGCTACCTCAGACCGCGTCGACGCCCGTCTCGTCGGTCCGAATCTGGTAGGCCTCCGAGACCGGGAGGATGAAGATTTTGCCGTCGCCCGGTTCGCCCGTGTGAGCGGCCTCGCTGAGCGCTTCGGCGACGTCCTCGGCGTCGATGTCCGCGACGACGATTTCGATTTTCACCTTCTGGTGGAGGTCGACGGTGTACTCCTCGCCGCGCCACTGCTCGGTCATCGCGGGCTGGCTGCCGCGCCCGCTGACGTCCGTGACCGTCAGACTGGGCGCGCCGACTTCCGCCAGCGCCTGCTTCGCTTCCGAGAGCTTGTCCGGCCGGATAACCGCCATGACGAGTTCGATGTCGCTTTCAGTCATCTTCGTTCACCCCACTGCCGTCGGTTGCCATAGCTCCACTGTCCCCGCTGGTGACCGTGACGCCGCCGTCGCCGGCGGTGTCGACGAACTCGGGGTACGCCGTGTACCCGTGCTCGCTGCGGTCGAGTCCGATGTCTTCGTCGTCCTCGTCGGGGCGGAGCCCGACGGCGACGTCCGCAATCTTGAACACAATCACCGTCGTGACGACGGTCCAGACGACGATGACGCCGATGCCGACCGCCTGCATCAGCAGCTGCGAGGCGGAGAAGCCGTCGACCGCGAACACCGGAATCAGCAGCGTCCCGATTGCGCCCGCGCTCCCGTGGACGGGGAAGACGGCTGCGACGTCGTCGATTTTGAGCGTGTCCGTGACCCACCGGTAGACGATGGGTGCCTGCGCGCCGCCGATGATGCCGAGGACGAGGCCGCCGACCCACGTGACGTGGGGGACAGCACCCGTGACTGCGACGAGGCCGGCGAGCAGGCCGCTCGCAGTGAACAGCGGGTCGGGCTTGCCGTCCGACCAGCCGGTCACGAGCGCGGCGGCGACTGCGCCGCCGCCCATGCCGAGGGTGGTGTTCAGCGCGACGCGACCGAGCGCGTCACCGGTGAACGAGAGCGCGCCGTCCGTGACGCTGAGCACTGCCGCCTGCGTGCCGACGTTGAAACCGTACCAGCCGAACGCGAGGATGAACGTCCCGAGCACGGCCAGCGTGATGGAGTGACCGGGAATCGGCTGACTATTGCCTTCGGAGTCGTAGCGGCCGCGGCGCGGGCCGACCATGTACGCGCCGACGAGGCCGGCGACGCCGCCGAGCATGTGGACGACGGTCGCGCCCGCGAAGTCGAGGAAGCCGGCACCGATGGCCTGACCGACGTAGCCCGCGCTCGACAGCAGGCCGTTGCCGCCCCACGCGAACCCGGCGACGACCGGGTAGATGAACGCCGTGAGGCCGATGGAGTAGAAGATGTACGCCTTGAACTTGATGCGTTCGGCGACCGCTCCGCTGACGATGGTCGCCGCGGTCATCGCGAACACGGCGCTGAACAGGTACGAGCCGATCCACGCGCTCGGGTCGTTGACGTACGCGAACGCCGCGGAGACGCTTACGTCCGCCCCGGGCGTCGTGAGGGCACCCGCGAGCCCGAAGACGCCGAGCCCGAGCACGAAGAACACGAGCACGCCCATCCCCCAGTCCATGAGGTTCTTCATCAGGACGTTGGCGACGTTCTTCGCGCGTACCTGCCCAGCTTCCAGCAGCGCGAAGCCCGGCTGCATGAAGAAGATGAGGAAGCAGACCACGAGCGTCCAGACGGTGTTGACGCCGTCGACGATGGTACCGGCGTCCGCCTGCGCGAGGAGTGCGCCCTCAAGCATCGTCGCGCCCCTCGACACCTGCTGAGGTCGGAGTTACGTTCAGCGAACGGTGCATTTCTTGTAGAACACGACCACTAATCTTTGATATTGCTCCACGTTCAGGCATTAAATCCGTCACATCGTTGGACACCCGGCTTCTACACTAAAGGTTAACGTATAAACGCCTAATCGAATGGTATTACGATGGTAGTGTAGGTAGTGTATAAGGACAATACAACAGGTTTCTCAAGAAATACAATCTATTTCTGTTCACCCTCAAAATATAGGCTTGTCGCTTCCATGTGCACGAGGTGCGCAGGCGGAACGAACATATTTCCAGCCAGTGAGCCAGTGAGAACGAGGCTGGACGACGAAACCGGACTGCGAAACGCGCGTGGCGACTCGGGGATGCCGAGTTAGAAGAGCGTGATGCCGACGCTGTACGCCCAGCCGGTCGTGGCGTACGCGGCGATGGCGAGCGCGCCGCCCGCGAGGGCGACGTTCTTCAGGAATCCGGTCATCTCGTCCTGCTGTTGGTCCTCGGGGACCGCCCAGAAGTCGTGCATCGTGAGCGCGGAGACGACGAGGAACCCAGCGAGCGCGACGGCACCGACGACCGGCAGGACGCCCGCGACGACCGAGAGGCCGCCGAACACGAGCACCGCGCCGGAAACGAGCACCGAGAGCTTCGGCGCGGGGAGGCCCTTGTGCTGGGCGTAGCCAGTCATGGCTTCGGTCTGCATGAAGTGGTTGAGACCCATGAACGCGAGCACGCTGCCGTACAGCACGCGTGCGACCAGCAGGAGGACGTCGGCGGCCGCCATCAGGCCGACACCTCCGCGTGGAAGTCGGAGTGGTCGTCGAGCGATGCAGCCGCGTCGGCTGACGTCTGGATAGTAGCTTTCACAACGTTACTTGGTTCGTTGCAGAACCTACTTGTACGTTTGGCGATACGCGGGCCACCGGGTGACACGCGTGTCGCCGACTAGTTGGACGCCTGCAACGATTCGGCCAGAGTGCCGTCTCATACCTCTTCGCCGACGATATCGCCGAGCCACGACCCGACAACCGCGAACTCGTCGTCGGTGACCTCGTGGCCGACACCCTCGTAGACGCGCTCGGTGACGTCGCCGTTCAACTCGTGGAACACGGCCGCGGTCTCGTGGACGCGCTCGACGGGCACGTTCGGGTCGCTGTCGCCGACGCCGAGGAAGACCGGCGCGCCGTCGAGCGAACCATGATAGTCGCTGGAGTCGACCTCCTCGCCGAGCAGGCCGCCGCTCAACGCCGCGACGCCGCCGTACCTGCGGGGATTGCGCGCGGCGTACTCGCTGGCGAGGAACGCGCCCTGCGAGAACCCGAACAGGACAACGTCTTCGATTGCCACGCCCCACTCGCGCACGTCGGCGAGCACGCGGTCGACGGCCGCGAGTGCCGACGAGACGTGTGGCTCGTTGCGTTCGACCGGCGCGAACGACGAGTACGGATACCACCGGCTGCGCGCGGCGTCGGGCGCGACGAACGTCACGCCGTGGCGGTACAGCGGCTCCGCGAGGTTCACGACACCCTGCGCGGTCGCGCCGCGCCCGTGCAGCAGGACGACCACGGCGGCCGCCACGGACGCTGGCGCGCCCGCGGTGACTGCCGGCTGGTCGGCGTGCGGGTCGCCGTCAGTCATCCAGATACGGGACCGAGAGCGGCGGGAGCTGGCGCTCGATGAGGTCGCGGTCCTCGGCGAACTGGTCGGGCAACCGGAGCGATTCGCCGAGGTCGGCGACGTCCTCGTCGAACGCGAGCCCGGGCTTCTCGGTGGCCAGTTCGACGAGGATGCCGCCCGGCTCGCGGACGTACAGCGAGTGGAAGAAGTACCGGTCGTGCACGCGCGATACGTCGTAGTCCCGGTCACGGAGGAAGTCGTGCCACTCGTACAGTTCCTCGACACTCTCGGCGCGCACGGCGACGTGCTGAATCGAGCCCGTTCCCTCGCGCCCGAACTCGCTGGTCGGGCGGTCGAGCAGGTCGATGACGGTCGCGTACTCGCCGTCGGCCTCGTAGCGAATCCGCGTCTCGTCTCGCGTGCGTTCCTCACCCACGAATTCGAGGCCCAGCGTCTCCAGCAGCGCGCCAGTCGTGTAGGGGTTCGTCGGGAGCGCGGTGACGCTGTGTACGCACCGAATCGCGTACGCCTCGGGGACGGGGCCGCCAGTCCACGGCTCGACGGGGGCCTCGCCCTCGACGAGTTCGACGTTCGTGCCGTCCGGGTCGGTGAAACGGAGCACGCGGTCGCCGAACCGGCTGTCGGTCCCGATTACGTCGACGTCCGCAGAACACTCTGTGTTCCGATGGGCTGGGGAAGACGACTCGGTCGTCTTCCCAACGCCGTGGTCGGCGAGGCGGCCGCGCCAGTACGGCAGCGAGCCTTCCGGGACGACGAACGCCACCGCCGAAATCTGGGGTTTGCCGACGCGGCCCGGCACCTCGTTGGGGTACGGGAAGCACGTCAGCACGGTCCCGGGGTCGCCGGCCTCGTTCCCGTAGAAGAGGTGGTAGCGCAGCATGTCGTTCTGGTTGACCGTGCGCTTGACGAGCCGCAGCCCGAGGACGCCGGCGTAGAAGTCGACGTTGCGCTGGGCGGACTCGACGAGGCCGGTGACGTGGTGGATGCCGGGCGTGTCAGTGAGCACGAGTGTGGGGAAAACCGAGGCGGGGAGCGTTCAGTAGCCGACGCCGGTGGAGGCGTCGGGCAGGTCCGCGGGTTCGGCGTCGAGGCCGAGCTCTTCGAGAGCCTGCTTCATGTGGCGGTCCTCGGCGAAGTCCGCGCCGTCCGCCTCGCGGAGACGCTGGGCGGTCGCCAGCACTTCGCCGCGGCGGTCGTCCGGGATGTCGTACTTGTCCGCGGAGAGTTCGACGATGAGGCCGTTGTTGTCCTGCGTGTACAGCGAGAAGAAGATGCCGCGGTCGAAGACGTTGTAGCCGTGGCCGGCATCGTCGAGGGCTTCCATGACGTCCTCGAAATCCTCCGCCTCAATTGAAAATGAAAGGTGGTGGACGCTGCCTGTCTGCGTGGGGATGCGGCCGCGGTTCGAGGCGCGGTCGTCGCTGACGAAGACGGTGAGGATGCGGCCGTCGCCGGTGTCGAAGAACAGGTGCGTCTGCGAGGGGTCGTCGAGGTTCGGCTGGCGGAGCACGAGCGGCATCCCGAGCAGGTCGCGGTAGAACGCGATGGTGTCGTCGGGGTTGCTCCCCCAGATGGTGATGTGGTCGGTGCCCGTGGTCCGGAACGGGCTGTCGGGTGCTTCTGCGGAGACGGGAATGGATTCGTCTGCCATACCCCTCCGTAGGCCGTCCGGTCGGATAAGCGCTCGCGGGTGTCGACGCCACCGGGTGACACGCACGTCATCGGGCCGGGGAACGTCACCGCTTTATTCGGGAGCGGCGTACCCGCGAGCGTGCAGATTGTGGGGTACAAGACGACGCCCGGCGAGGGGCCGGCCGCACTCCGCGTCGCCAGCGAGGGGCGCGTCGAGCGCGTGCCGCTGCTGGCGGGCGAGTCGCTGGCGTACGCGCTCGCCGAGCGCCACTGCGCGGGCGCGACCGAGGACGGCGTTGGGAAGACGACTGAGTCGTCTTCCCCAGCCCATCGGAACACAGAGTGTTCTGCGGACGTCCACGAGGCCTGCGGGAACGAGGACGCGCCGTACTGCGACGACCACACGTCGACGTGGCCGTGCGCGCGCTGCGTCGGGAACTGCGCGATGCCCCGCGAGTCGTGCCACGAGGAGCACGCCGTCTACCTCGCGGCGTTCGCACCGGACACGTTCAAGGTGGGCGTGACGCGCTCGTGGCGACTCGACACGCGGCTGCGCGAGCAGGGCGCGGACCGCGCGGCCCACATCCGAACCGTCGAGGACGGCAAGCGCGCGCGGCAAATCGAGTACGGCATCGCCGAGGAGATTGCCGACCGCGTGCGCGTCCCCACCAAAATCCGGGGATTCGCCGAGCGCGTGGACGACGACGCGTGGGACGCCCTCGTCGCGGCGTACGACCCCATCGAGCGCTTCGACTTCGACTACGGGCTGGCCTTCGACGCGCGCCCGGTGGCGGAGACGATGGCCACGGGGACCGTGCTCGGCACGAAGGGGCGCGTGCTCACGTTGGAGCGCGGTGGGACGACGTACGCCGTGGACATGCGCGACCTCGTGGGCTACGACGTCACCGAGGGCGCGAGCGAGCGGGACCGCCAGTCGAGTCTCGGCGCGTTCTAGACGCGGCGAACGCGACCGTGGAAAGCGACTTTTTTCCGTGCGGGTAGTGAACCAGATGGTATGGCAGACGACGAATCCGACGCCGAGAACGAGGGAGACGAGGAGGAGAAGTCCTTCCGAGAGCGCGTCGAGGAAATCCGAGAGGAACGCGCGCAGGAACGGGACGAGGGCGAAGAGGGTGAAGGCGGCCCCCGCGAGCGGATGCAAGAAGCCATGGGCGGCGGCGGTGGCGGCCCGCCCGGAATGGGTGGCGGCGGTGGCGGCAACCCGTTCGCGCAGATGATGGGCGGCATGATGGGCGGTGGCGGCGGTGGCGGCCCGCCCGGTATGGGTGGCGGCCGCGGCGAGGAGTCCGAGGGCGGCACCAGCGAGAAGGTCGAGCGCGAACTCGAACAGCTCCGCAAGGAGCTCGAACGCACGAACAACAAGCTCGACCGCATCGCGAACGCGCTCGAAGACTAGCGCAGTTCGCCGTACAGCTCTTCTAAGTCGTCGATTGCGCGTTCGACGCTAATCGCCTCGCGGCGCGCGAGACAGTTCTGTGCGAGGCGTTCGCGTTCGTCGAGCGTGCGCTCGATGGCCTCGCGGAAGCCGTCGATGTCGCCGGGTTCGTAGTGATAGCCGGTTTCGCCGTCGTCGATGGTCTCGGCGAGCGCGCCGGCGTTCACCCCCGCGACGGGCGTCCCGCAGGCGTTGGCCTCCAGGGCGACCAGGCCCTCCGTCTCGACGGGGCTGGGGAACGCGAACGCGTCCAGCGCGGCGTAGAACGCCGGCAGTTCCTCGCGGTCGAGGAACCCCAGAAAGCGCACATCGGCGTCGCGCTCGCGGGCTTCGGCTTCGAGGTCGTCGCGGGCGGGGCCGTCCCCGCCGAAGACGACCGTCGCGTCCAGTCCTTCCGCGGCCGCGAGCAGGTCCGAGAGCCGCTTCTCGTAGCCGTGGCGGCCGGTGTAGCCGACCAGCGCCTCGTCTTCGGGGAGGTCGTGGCGCGCGCGGAAGTCGTCGGTGTCGACCGGCCGGAACGTCTGGACGTCGACGCCGTTCGGGAGTGGTTCCACCGGCGCGTCGACGCCGAGGTCCCAGACGTGGTCGCGGGTGCGCTCGCTCGGCGTCAACACGAGGTCGGCGTGGTCGAGGAACCAGCGCTCCCAGCGCTCGCTCGCGCGCCGGACGACGCCCGTCGCCGCGTCGGGGACGACGTAGTTGGCGTACTCGGCCGTGGGCGTGTGGTAGGACGCGACGAACGGGAGGTCGTGCTTGCGCGCGAACCGCAGGCCGGCGAGTCCGAGGCCGAACGGCGTGTGCGCGTGCACGACGTCAACGTCGAGGTCCACGACGGCGCTCGGAGTGCGCGGGAGCGCCATCCGGTAGCCCTCGTAGAACGGGAACCCCAGGCTCGGCACGGCGTGCTCCGCTGGCCCGGCGTCGTAGTCCGCGCGCGGGTAGACGACCGGCATCTCGCCGCCCCGGGACTGCCAGCGGTCGTGCCACGTCGAAACCGTGTAGGTCACGCCGTTGACCGTCGGCAGGTACGAATCCGTGAACGCCGCGACGGTCGGCAAGTCCTCGCTCACGCTACCCCTCCGCGTCGCCCGCAGCGACCTCTTCCGGTGGCACGCCGTCGACGAGGCCCTGGTAGGCGGCTTCGAGTTCGTCGCCGACGCGAGCGAGGCTGTGCGACTCGGCGGTCTCCCGGGCGTTCTCGCCGAGGCCCTCCCGGAGTTCGGGGTTGTCGGCGAGCCGCTGGAGGGCGTCTCGGAACTCCGCGAACGTCGAGCACATCAGGCAGTCCTCGCCGTCCGTGAAGAACTCCCGGAACACGTCGATGTCCCGGAGGACGACCGGCTTCCCGCAGGCCATCGCCTCCAAGACGGCGATGCCCTGGTTCTCGACTTTCGCGGGGAAGAGGTAGACGTCGCCCGCGCCGAACGCCGCGCGCTTGTCCTCCATGTAGCCGGTGAACGTCACGTTCTCCGGCGGATTGTTCACCCACTTTCGCGTGGCTTTCCCGGCCTGTGGCCCCTCGTCGTAGGGGCCGAACCACGCGAAGTCGTACTCCGTGGCCTTCGCGAGTTCGCAGAACATCGTGAGGCCCTTGCGCTCGAACACCTCGCCGACGGCGTACACGACCATGCCGTCGAGGTCGAAGCGCTCCCGAGTGTCCTCGCGGAACTGGTCGTAGCCCGCCAAACTCTCGACGTCCACGCCGTTCGAAATCTGCTTGATTGGCGCGTCCACCGGGTAGGATTCGAGGACGCCCCTGGTGTACTCGCTGGGGCAGAGCACGAGGTCGGCCTGCGAGTAGAACCACCGCAGGTAGGGTTCCAGCGCGGGGGCGACCGTCGACGACCCCCTGAAGGACTCCGCGAAGTCCTCCTTCGTGACGTGCGCGTGCAGCACGAGCGGAATGTCGTTGCGCTTGGCGTGCCGCGCGACGGCGACGCTCCCCGGCCCGACGAGGTTGCAGTGCACGAGGTCGTAGTCCGCGAAGTAGCCTTCGCCAGCGAACAGCGTGCCCAGCGACTGCACCGGGTTGCCCGCGCGCCACGGCGTCTCCACCACCTCGACGGCCGTCGTCGCGAGGGCCTCGCGCTGCTGGCGCGTCGCCGTCACGATTCCCCCGCGGAGCCGGTCCTCGAATTCGAGGTAGTTCAGCGCCCGCATCGTCCGACGCAAGCCGACCGTCGCCGATAATCCTACCGGAACTGTCTTCGGTCACCCACGCCTGCCCGTAGATATGTCCATCGCGGCGGAGCGAATCGAGCGACTGCACGCCCTGGCACGGGAGGCCGCCCGCGAGGGCGACGACGACCGCGCCCGCGAGTACGTCCGCCTCGCGCGCCGGCTCGCGGAACGCAACCGGCTCACGCTCCCCCGCGAGTTCCGGCGGTCCACTTGCGACGCCTGCGACGCCTACCTCGTCCCCGGCCGGAACGCCCGCGTCCGCACGCAGGACGGCCACGTCGTCGTCACCTGCGACTGCGGCCACCAGTCCCGGTACCCCTACGAGTAGCAGAGCCGGCCGCGACCGATGCAACAAGTTTCAAAGCCTCGCGGCCTGAACTGTTGATAGAACATGAGCGAGGACCTAGCGAAGCAAGCCCACGAGGCCGACGTCACGGTCTGGGTGGGGAAGGCGGGCGTGGACGCGGTCGCGGACGAACTCTCTGACCAGCTCGACGACCGGGACGTCGTGAAAGTGAAGTTCCTGCGTTCGGCGCGCGGCGAGGGCTCCACCGAGGAGCTCGCCGACCAGCTCGCGGACCTCGCCGGCGCGGACGTCGTGGAGACGCGCGGTAACACGGCGGTGTACCAGTAATGCCAGTGGAGCCGCTGCCGTTCATCCGGGAACTCGTGCCGCAGTACGCGGGCGCAGTCACGCAGTTCCTCTACTTCGTCGCGGCGTTCGTCGCCATCTACCTCGTCGGGAAGGTGGTCGTGCGCCCGCTGTTCGACCGCGTGCTCCGCCGCCGCGACCTCGACGCCCACGCCCGCAAGCCCCTCCAGAAGCTCGTGAACTTCGCCGTCGTCTTCGTCGCCATCTCGGTGGCGTTCGGGTTCGCGGGCTACGGGAACTTCCTGACGAGCCTCGCGACCATCGCCGCCGCGGCGACGCTCGCCGTCGGGTTCGCGATGCAGGACGTCATCAAGAACTTCGTCGCGGGCGTGTTCATCTACACGGACGAGCCGTTCCGCGTCGACGACTGGATCGAGTGGGACGGCAACGCCGGCGTCGTCGAGGACATCAGCCTCCGCGTCACCCGCGTGCGCACGTTCGACAACGAACTGCTCACGGTACCGAACTCGAACCTCACGGACGACGTCATCAAGAACCCGGTGGCGAAGGACAAGCTCCGCCAGCAGTTCCTGTTCGGCATCGGCTACGACGACGACATCGACGAGGCCACCGAAATCATCGTCGAGGAAGCCGAGGCCCACGACGGCATCCTCGACGACCCGGGCGTGACGGTGCGGCTGACCGAACTCGGCGACTCCTATGTCGGCCTCAAGTCGCGGTTCTGGATTGCCAACCCCTCGCGGTCGGACTTCGTGAGGACCCGCAGCGAGTACGTCCAGTCGGTCAAAGAGCGCTTCGACGAGGCGGGCATCGACATCCCGTACCCGATTCGCACGCTCGACGGCGAGGTCGAGATTTCGGGGTCGCCGGCGACCGAACACCTCGAATAACGCGGTCCGCCGCGGCGGGCCACCCGGTTCGCCCGCGAACTGGGGTGCCCGGCCAACGATACACGAGTTGACGTGATGGCGTGACGGGTCGCTGGAACAGCACGTGGACGCCCCGACGAGGATGAAATTTTACGGGGCCAGATAGTGTACAGCGCGTATGATTCTCTGCGTAGACCCCGACGCGTCGGCCCGCGAACGCACGCGGGCCGCGCTCTCCGAGGCCGGCTTCGACGTGGTAGCGGCCGGCTCGCTCGCCGACGGCCGGGCCGTCCTCGACGAGCACGCCGTCGAGTGCGTCGTCACGGAACACGAACTCCCGGACGGCACCGGCCTCGAACTCGTGGACGCGGTGCGCGAGCGCTACCCCGACGCAGCCTGCGTGCTGTTCACGGCGACGTCGCTGGACAACATCGACACCGGTGCGTTCGGCTCCCTAGTCGCGGAGTACGTGCACAAGGACGACGACCACGACGAACTCGTCGACGTCGTCGAGCACGCGCTGGCGTTTCGCAGCCAGACCGCGTACCCGCTGCCGGAGAACGAGGACGCCAGGCTCGCCGCGCTCGAACGATACACCAGCGAGACCGAGTCGCTTGGCGATTCCCTCGACCGCCTCACCGAGCTCGCGGCCGAGCTCTTGGACGTCGACTCCGCCGCCGTCGGCATCATCGACACCCACACCGAGGAGTTCCTGTCGTGCCACGGCATCGACTTCGGCACGATGGACCGCGACGAGTCGGTGTGCACGTACGCGATTCTGGACGACGACGTGACCGTCGTCGAGAACGTCCAAGCGGACCCACGGTTCGCGGACAACGACGCGCTGCGCGCCGCAAACATCCGGTTCTACGCGGGCAAGCCGCTGGTCACGCCGGACGGGGAAGCCATCGGGACGTTCTGCGTGCAGGACGGCGAATCCCGGGGGTTCCCGGACCGCGACCGCGAGCTGCTGTCGATGCTCGGCGACGAGGCGATGGAACAGCTGACACTGCGGCGGCGAATCCGCGACGCGCGGCGGGGTGGTCGGGATGACTGACGACTACGACTTCGAGGGGCTGCCGCTAGTGTCGCTGCGCCCGGGCACGAGCGTGCTGGTCGTCGGGCCGTCGCACGCCGGCACCCGTCACCTCGCGTTCCGGATGCTCTCCGGGCCGCCCGACGAGGGCGCGATTCTCGTCAGCACGAACCAGCGCGCGGGCCGCATCGCCGACGACTGGGCGCGCAGCGGCTTCGAACTCGACGAGGAGCGCGCCGCGATTCTGGACTGCGTCGGCGACGAGGACCAGAGCGTCCGCGCGCAGGTCCTACCGGTCTCCGGACCGTCGGACCTGACCGGCATCGGCATGCGCTACTCGGACGTCGACCGGACGTTCCGCGAGTCCGGCGTCGAGCGCGTGCGCACGGGCCTGTTCTCGGTGTCGACGCTGCTGTCGTTCGGCGACCTCAAGCCTGTCTCGCGGTTCGTGCACACGCTCGTCGGCCGCATCGACGCTATCGACGGCATCGGCGTGTTCTGCATCGACCCCGGGATGCACGACGAGCAGACCGTGAGCACCATCACGCAGTTCTGCTCGGCGCGCATCGACGTCCGCGAGACCGAATCCGGCCAAGAACTCCGCGCCCGCGGCGTCCCCGACCAGCCCCGCGAGTGGGTAAGTTTCGACGTCGAAACGGAGTAAGAGACGAGAGCGGCGCGCTATGCGCGCCGGCTGACGAACGACGAACGCAGCTCGCCGTGCCGTCGCTGTGCGGTTTTTTAGCGTAGATTTTGCAGCCGCGAGCCGTCGGCTCGCGGCTGTAAAAGGTACGTATGAATGGTTGGACGGGCCGAGGTGGCCCGGCGTTCCTGCCCGGGTAGTCCCGGTCGCCTTCTCCACCCCGCGACCCTCCGAGCGACGAGCGTTCGGTGCTCCGCTGCTCACTTCCGTGCCTGACGGAGTGGCACCGACGAACCGCGACGGCGACACCCTTGCAGGTGCGCGCCGCGGGCCGCCGTCCCCGAAGGACGAGGCTTCCACGTTGGCTTCCGGGGCCCGGACGGGTCGACCGGACTCCCCCGGATTTCGGCCCCCGCTGATGACTGTCTCGCGGGTAGAGGGCGGGGCCAAACCGCCCGGCCTAGTCCAGTTCATCGTAGTCGACTCCCTCTTAAGGGCCTTTCGGGACGACCGCTGCGTTGTATGACATCACGGAGCGCGTTAGCACTTTAGCGTCGCTGCGAAAACTGCCAGCCATGTCGGCACTGCTCGACCACTACGAAGCCGTCCGCGAGGAGTTCGACTACGACCGCCCGGACGTCGACATCGGGTCGCTGTCGGCGTCGCTCGTAGACCGCGCGTTCGTCGCGACGACCGACACTGATGCGCTCCGGGAGGCCGACGACCGCGACACGCTGTTCGTCGCGAGTGCGGGCCTCACCGGAACGCCGCACGTCGGCACCGTCGCGCAGATGTACGCAGTCAAGCGCCTCCACGAGGCGGGCTTGGACACGCAGTTTCTGCTCGCCGACTACGAGAAGTACGCCAGCGACGGCCGCGACCTCGACGTGGTGCGCTCGCTCGCCGACGACTACCGGACGTTCCTCGACCGAATCGGATACGGTGGCGAGGTGCGCACGCAGTACGACGACCGCGATGTGATGCAGACGGCGTTCCGGCTCGCCCCCTATTTCGAGTTCGAGGACGGCCCGACGTTCGACGTGGAGCCGACCGAGTGGGTCGAACAACTCCGGACGGTGTACGACGACGACCAACTGACCCACGACGACGCGACAGGTGCCACGAGGTTCGGCGGTCGGGTCGCGTCGCTGCTCTGTCTCGCGGACTTCCTCCACCCCACAGTCGAGGACGACTACGACCAGACCGTGTTCGTGCTCGGCGTCGACGAGCACGCGCTCGTGCTCGCAAACGAGTACTACACCGAGAAGACGCCGTTCGAGCCCGCCTTCGAGGGATTGTTCACGCGCATGGTCCCGGGGCTGAACAGCTACCCGAAAATGGCGAAGACGATTCCGGGGTCGGGCATCACGATGGACATGTCCCCGGAACGAGTGCGGCGACTCGTCCACGAGGCCGACGACGGCGCGACGCCCGCCGAATCCACCGTCTATCAGATGCTGTGTCTGGTCTCCGAACACGACGACCAACGCCTCGGCGAGTTGGCGGACGCCTGTCGAGCAGGCGGCGAAGAGTGGGATGCCGCAGTCGCGGCGTACGCCGACTTCCTCGCGGACCTCGCGGCGGCGTGGCCCGAGTAGCAGAAGCGACCGCTGGCACTACAGCCGAGGGAAACGGTCATCCCGGGCGAACGTCTACTGCCGGCCATGGGATTCGGCTCGACCGCGAAGAAGCTCCAGAAAGTGACGGAGATGGCGGACAAGCTCTACGAGCGCTTCGAGCGCCTCCGGGAGCAGGTCAACGACCTGACCGAGACCGTCGAGGACACCCACGGCCGCGTCGCGGACCTCGAAGCCGAACTCGCCGAGCAGCGCGCGCTCGTCGAAGCGCTCGCCGAGAAGGAGGGTGTCGACGTCGAGAGCGTCGTCGGCACTGAGTCCGAGGCCGCCGCGGAGGCTGGCGTCGGCGACGCCGGCAGCGAGCGTGTGGATGGCAACGACTAAAGAACCCAGGCAAGAATTACCGGCCAGATGACCACCCACCGGAGGCCGCTGGACTCGGTGCTAGAGACTATCGGGGAGACGCCGCTCGTGCGCGTCCACGCGTCGCCCGACGACGTCCCGGTGTACGCGAAACTGGAGTCGTTCAACCCCGGCGCGAGCGTGAAAGACCGCATCGGGAAGTACATGCTCGAAGCGATGCTCGACTCGGGAAAACTCTCCGAGGGCGGCACCGTCGTCGAGCCGACCGCCGGCAACACCGGCATCGGGTTCGCGGTCGCCGCCGGCCAGCTCGACGTCGACGCCGTCTTCGTCGTCCCCGAGCGCTTCAGCGTCGAGAAACAGCAGTTGATGCGCGCGCTCGGTGCCGACGTCATCAACACGCCCACCGAGCACGGGATGGGCGGCGCCATCGAGCGCGCCCACGAACTCGCCGAGGAACTCGACGACGCCGTCGTCCCCCAGCAGTTCTCGAACCCGCTGAACCCACGAGCCCACTACGAGACCACGGGCCCCGAAATCGGCGAGGCGCTCGACGGCGAGGTCGGCGCGCTCGTCGCGGGCTGTGGCACCGCGGGCACGCTCATGGGCACGGGCCGGTTCCTCCGCGAGCGAGTGCCCTACCTCCACGTCACGGCCGTCGAACCGAAGGGGTCACTGTACGCGACCACACAGGGAACCGACGTCGAGAAGGGCGAGTACAAGACCGAGGGCATCGGCACTCACGACCCGACGACGAACGAGCTGTTCGACCCCGAGTTCGTCGACGACGTCGTCCAGATACCCGACGAGGACACGCACGCGGAGATGCAGCGGCTCGCCCGCGAGGAAGGCCACCTCGTGGCGTCCAGCTCCGCCGCGAACTGTCTCGCAGCGCTGGACGTCGCCGAGCGCGCGGCGGCCGGCGACCTCGACTTGCCACACGACTGCGTGGTCACCGTCTTCCCGGACTCCAGCGAGCGCTACCTCTCGAAGGGCGTCTACGGCAGCTACGAGGAGTGGGAGGGCTGACGCCACCCGACCACTGTCGGAGCGGGAGCGTTCGCACGACGCGTCACTCGACGAAGCCTATAACTCGGACTGTCGAGAACCGGGCCGACGTCCCCATGGACCTCTCGAATCTCCCACGAGCCGCCGAAGCCGACGCCGACGGGTTTCGCAAGGAGAACAACCGCCTCCTCGGCATCCCAGTCGACGGAACCGTGATGATTCGCGCCGGCTCGATGGTCGGTTACACCGGCGAGTTGACGTTCACCGGGAAGTCGACCGCCGAGGGCGGCCTCACCGGCTTCGTCAAGGAAGCCGTGACCAGCGAAGGGACGCCGGTCATGGTCGCGGAAGGCTCCGGCTACCTCTACGTCGCCGACCGCAGCAAGAAAGTCCAGACTCTCGACCTCGACGCCGGCGAGTCGCTCTCCGTCAACGGCAACGACGTGCTCGCGTTCGAGTCGAGCGTCGACTACGAAATCAACACCGTCGGCAGCCTCTCGGGGGCTGCCGCGAGCGGACTGACGAACGTCTACCTGACTGGTCCCGGCGAAGTCGCCGTCACGACGCACGGCGACCCGCTGGTCGTGACGCCACCCGTGAAGACCGACCCGGACGCGACGGTCGCGTGGAGCGACGGTCTCTCGCCGTCGTTCTCCGTGAACAAGGCGCTCGAAATCGGGCAGACCTCCGGCGAGTCCGTCCAGATGGAGTTCACCGCCGACGAGGGATTCGTCGTTCTCCAACCCCACGAAGAAGGCGGGCAGATGTAGAGTAGGGTTTCAGGCCTTCAAGCGGCCGTGCTCGACTTTCATGCACTTGTCCTGGACGACGCGCAGCCCCGCGTCTTCGGCGCGCTGGGCGGCGTCGTCGTCGCGGATGCCGAGTTGCGTCCAGACGACCTGCACGTCGTCGCGCGCGATAGCTTCGTCAACAATAGCTGCGACCTCCTCGCTAGGCCGGAACACGTCCACGATGTCGACCTGTTCGTCAACATCGGACAGCGAGTCGTAGGCCTCCCGCCCGAAGAGTTCGTCGGCGTACGGGTTCACGGGAATCACGTCGTAGCCGTGGTCGAGGAGGTACTGGGGGACGTCGTGGGCAGCCTTCCCTGGCGTCGAGGAACAGCCGACGACGGCGACGTGGTCGTGCTCCAGAATCTCCCCGAGTTCGGCGTCGGATTCGACGGGCATACGCTCTCGTTGGGCGGCCGCAGCGAAAAAGCTACAGGTCCCGCCAGTCGGTGCCGTCGTCGATGCCGACGAGGCGCGACTCGAAGCCGCCGTCCTCGCGCTCCCGAATCGTGACGATGCCGTCGAACAGTTGTTTGAGCGTGCTCACCGTCTGCTCGTCGTGGGCGCTGGAGTCGACGACGAACACACCGAGGGCGTCCGCGCTCTGCACGCGCCCCGTGAACACGTGGAGGAACCGGAACACCGTCTGGAGGTCCGAGTACATCAACAGCGTCGACAGCGAGTGCAGGAGAATGCGGTTGCGGGTGACGCCGCGCTGCTGGTAGAGCGCGCGCAGCAGCTCGGAGAGCTCGATACCGATGCCGGTGAGGTCCACCGGCGAGGACGCGTAGCGCACGAGTTCGGACTCCGTCGCCGTCCCCATCCCCTGCTGTTTGGTGACGCAGTCGACGACGCCCAGCAGCGGCTCGGCCTCGCCGACGTGCTCGGCGAAGTCCTCGATGATGCGCTCGGCGCTGTCCTTCGTCGACACGACGATGGCACCCTCGCCTTCCCAAGCGCCGGTCGCGAGGATGTCGAATCCGAAGTCTCGCTTGCCGCTCATCGGCGGTCCCTCAACGAGGATGTTGGTCCCCGGGTCGACGTTCACGTCCGAGAAGGCCGCGCCAAGCTCGTACATTATGCTACCCCTCGCGTCCCGACTGCGACCGGGGGGTGGCGTGTCGACGAGTCGTGCTCCCCCGTTCTCATCTGCCCGAAAGATATGCTGATTCGCTTATATTCCTTTTGATTGGCCGCCTTACGGGGCGGCCAGCCGACCGGCGATAAACGCTACAGCGGCAACGAACGTCCCGGCCTTCAGTAGTTGCTGGCCCGCCTCCGGGTCGTCGAAACTCCGGTACGCCGCCGCCAACATCACCGCGTCCGCGGGTGCCACGACGACGAGATACCAAACCCCGAACGTCCCAACCAGGTACGGCACCGGGCTCGCGAGCACGGCGATCACCAAGAGCACGGTCCCGAGCACGAGCGCGTGCCGCTCGCCCACGACGATGGGGAGCGTCCGCAGCCCCTCCTCGCGGTCTCCGGCCACGTCCTCGACGTCCTTGATGACCTCGCGCGTGAACGTCGACAGCGCTGCCAGCACCGCGAGCACGCCGCCCGCCAGCGGGTCGCCCACGGCCGCCGCGCCGAACAGGAACGTGCTCCCGACGAGGTACGCGACCAGCGCGTTCCCCGCGCCCGGCAGCCCCTTGAAGTACTCCGTGTACGTCACCAGCGCGACGAGGTTTACTGCCGCGATGCCCAGCGCCAGCGGCGGCAACTGCAGCGCGAGCAACATCGCACCCGCGAACAGCGCGAGACTGAACGCGAGCGCACCGCGCTCGGACACCGCACCCCGCGGAATCGGCCGCTCCGGATTGTTGATGCGGTCGATCTCCCGGTCGAAGTAGTCGTTTATCGCCATCCCTGCCGCCGTCGCGAACCACGTCGCCCCCACCGCGGCCGCCGTCGCCGCCGGCTCCGCGAACGCCCCACCGGCGACGAACGCCCCGATGAACGTCAACGCGCCCGCCGCGACCGTGTTCACTGGCCGCGTGAGCTCCACCAGCCCTCGAACTGTCGCCGCCACGCTCATGCCCACGCGTACGCGGACCACCCCGAATAAAGGAGGCGATACGACCGAACCCCCGCCCGTACCGAATCACCGGGTTTAAAGCCGACCTCCGTCTACGTTCGCGTGCCGGGCGCTTAGCTCAGCTTGGACAGAGCACTTGGCTTCGGACCAAGACGCCGCGGGTTCAAATCCTGCAGCGCCCATCATTTTGCGACGGACGTAGGTGAGGATCTACATCCGGGCCGAAGAATTTGAACCCTGGCAGTCGCGCGCAGCGAAGCGAGCACGTCTGCCTCCGGTTCAAATCCTATAGCGCCATTTCGGGGGTTCTCACAAGGCTGTCCCCGATGATTTCGCGCGACCGGTTTCTACCGAATCCTCCGAAGTCACACGTCACTCGCTACCGAGTAACTGCTTGCCTCTCACGCTGGTCCCATCTTCCGTTGTGAGGGCCTCCGTCGAACTCGTCCGAGCAGGCCCACCAAGTTGGCTCACACTGTACACACGGCAACGGATAAGTGGACAGGCCCACAACGTACACATCATGAGCGCCGACAAGAAGCGAGTGCAATTCCGCGCTCCGGACCGCCTCATCGACCGCACAGACGCACTCGCAACCGTTCTCGGCGAGGACCGAACCGACATCCTCGTCACTGCCCTCCGCGAGTACCTCCAAGACGCCACCCACGACGACGCCCTCACCCAGGAAATTGCCGCCGCCTACTACGACGACGAAATCTCCTACGACCAACTCAAATCCCTCGTCGGCGCCGAAGAAGCTGCGAACCTCCGTGTCCTCAAACAGCAACTGAACGAAGACTTCGTCGACGACATCGCCGAGCAATAAATGGCGACGCTCGTCGCAGACACCTCCGCACTCGTCAGCCTTGGTATCCCAGCTGATAGCGACTTCAGCCCGCTCTCTCTATGTTTCTCCGCCTACGACGTCCGCATTCCGACTGTCGTTGTGGACGAGCTCCGCGAAATCGCGTCCTACGACGACGAACACGGTCGCGCCGCAACCGACGTTCTGGACCGAATCGACGACGCGATGACCCAGACAGTCGAACTGGACACGGAATTTCCACTCGATGACGGTGAGAACGCCGCCGTGACGCTCGCGAACAACACCGAAGCAGCCCTCCTGCCGTGTGACGAATTCAATCGACTCGGGCTCATTCACGCGTCGCTGGCCGATACGCGACTCGTCACGACGCCGACGCTCCTCTCGGTATTCGTTCGAACGGAGCAACTGTCTTCGGAGGATGCGCTTGCACTCCTCGCCGACATCAGTACGGCCCGCAGTTGGGACGACAACAGCTACGTCCAACGCGCACGCTCGCTCCTCACGAACGACTAGAAGCGAAGTGACTGGGGCTGTTCGTCACTCGCTGGTGACCGTCAACGAAGGATAATATGTTGTTCGTATCTGGCAAAGTGCGGTCTCGTTTCTGGATCGATCGCCGTTAGCTAGCACCTCGTCGGTTAGCGGATTGCTGTGCGCTATCCGACAAAAATCCGCAAAAGACGGCACTACAGCCCGCTACGCGGTGCTGTTCGTGAGCGTGACTTCCTCCTGCGTGACGACGGTCTGGGAACCGCCTTCACCGTACGCGGTGACCGTAATCGTGGTTGAAATCGGGCCGTCCGCAGTATTATACACTTTCACGGTATCCCCGACTTCAGCGAGATTGACGCCGTCGGTGGCGTTAGTGTCGGTGCTAGTTGTAGAGACACTGAGGTTGACCGCATTCCCCTCGCTAATCCACGTCACGCTCGCATTACCGTCGTCTGTCTGACTGATATCCGCCCCCGCCTGCACGTTCTCGCTCACGGAGTCGCCGAAGCCGAGTACGAAGCTGGCGATGACGGCGGCCAGGATGACTGTAATCGCTACCATCAGGATGACGCCGATGACCGGCGAGACCCCACGTTCGTCGCGGTCAGGGATTTCGAAGCTGATTTTCATGGTTCTCGTCACACGCATGACACCGATGGTCAGCGCTTACACTCAAATGGCCATCACCTGTAATAAAACCTCTGTGGCAGGTCATAGCCAATCTAACATGTGAAAGACGCTCGTCTGACGAGTGAGAGGGGGCGGACCGTGGCGATGCCAGGCCCACGAAGAAATCAACGTCGAGATGCTGACTGACCTCGGAATCCTACCGGGGTGAACGTACTCCTCCCGCCCGCCGGTGAAAGTTTTGTGGGCAATCTCGGCACGGCGTCGAGTTCCCGATAGCGAGAATCCATTCAGGTGCGCGAGCCGCGCCGTTTTTCCGGCCGTGCGGCGCGTATTCCAGCATGGCGACACTCGGCACGAAACTGGTGCAGATGGACGCGGTGCCCGCGGTGCCCGCGGTGGTACACTACGCGGACGGCGGGCAGGACGGCCCGCTGGAGATTCAACACGTGCAAGTCGAGGACGACACCGTGAACGCGGTGATTCACGTGCAGGCGGGCGGGAAGCAGTCGCTCGCACGGATTACGGGTGGGCTCGACGACGACGATCTCGAACTCCAGATTCCGACCGAGCCCGCGGACTTCGACTCCGTGGAGGCGTTTCTGGCTGCCGACGACATCTTCGAGACCGCGAAAACCATCGTCGACATCCAGACGGACCTCTGACGCGGGCCGAGGGAGCGGGACGCTACTCGTCGGCCTGTTCGGGGTCGCGGCCCGGCACGAGCCCCTGCGCCATGAGGCGGCGCGCGACGACGACGAGCCCGTTCCCGACGCCGGTGCCGAAGATGGCTTGCTCGGTGTGCGTGTCGGGCATGATGGAACTCACGAGGAACGACGACTGGTCGACGAGCATGAGCCGACCGATGCCGACGTCGTGGTCGGCGTCAGTCTCGCTCCGGAGCCACTCCAGCCCGGAGATGAACGTCGTGGCCTCTGGCACCGCATCCTGAATCTCGGCCTGTGCGGACGCCGAGACGGTGCCGATGGCCAGGTCGACGTCCTCGGGGAAGCCGTTCAGGTGTTCGACGAGTTCGTCGGTCAGCAGGGAGCGGTCGCCGACGACCAGCACGACTTCGTCGTCGGCGTCCTCGACGAGCTGGTTCGCGCGGTTTGCGATTGCGGTCTGTCCGGTCAGCGTCCACACTTCCTGGACCGAGGACTTCGCGTCGCTCTCGACGCTCTCGACGGCTTCGAGCGCGTCGCGGAGCTGTTCGACGCGGGATTCGTACCGGTCGCGCAGCGTCTCGGTGGCTTCCGCCAGCGGGACGGCGCGGAACTGCTGGGGACTGGAGTGCTGAATTTCGACGAGTCCCTGTGCCTCCAGGACGCGAATCGCGTCGTAAATCCGTGTTCGCGGCACGTCGGTGATTTCGCTGAGCTTTTTCGCCGTGCCCGTCGGAACCCGTGTCAGGCCGACGAAGCACTTGGCTTCGTACTCTTTCAAGCCGAGTTCTTGGAGGACGTCGATGGCCTCCTCGGCGTTCTCGTTCCTGGTCATGTGTCCCAACGCGCAGCCCGGACGAGTCCGGGAGTCTAACGAAGAGTAGCACTGCAGGACGGATATGCGTTGTTACTGTAACCGTCAGTAGCGGTGACAGTGATCCATCCATAAGTGCCGTAAACTGTTGTCTCACCGCTATTCCGAGGATTATTTGTGATTCCTACAGTGACAGAAGAGTCGCGATAGCGAGCGGCAATATCGGACTCGCTTCGCTCGTTATCTCGGTTTACCCGATTAATCATAAAATCATTATACGGTCGGCTGAGAAACTTCACGGGTGGCACGCGACCCCTTTGTGTCCCTACCACAACTCCGCGTGCCAGCCTCGCCACACCGCGTGGCGGGGTTCTCGGAGCGGGCAGACCAGTTATGACTGCTAATTCACCCGACGACGCGCGCGCCGTCGCCATCGAACAGCTCGAACAGTTCGGCCTGAGCACGTACGCGGCGCGGACGTTCGTCGCGCTCGTCGGCCTCGACACCGGCACCGCCAAGGACGTCAGTCGGGTCGCGGACGTGCCTCGAACGCGAGTCTACGACGCCGTCGACGAACTCCGCGACTACGGCCTCGTCGACGTCCAGCAGTCCACACCTAAGGAGTTCTGGGCCATCTCCGCGGAGACGACCGGGCGGAAGGTCGAACGCGAGTGGCAGCACCGCGCAGCCGTCCTCACGGAAGCGCTGGACGAAATCGAGCCAATCGAGCGCCGGGACGAACAGCGCGGCGTCTGGACGGTTTCCGGCCGGGAGACCGTGACCGACCGCGTGCTGGAGTTCTGCGAGAACGCCGAAGACCGCATCGTCTACATGACCGTCGAGGAGCTGCTCACCGAGGGCGTCGTCGACGCCCTCGAAGCGGCCGCGGACCGCGGCGTCGACATCGAGCTCGCGGGCGTGTCGCCGGACGTCCAGGAGCGCATCCAGGAGGAGGTGCCCAGCGCCGAGCTGTTCGAGTCGCTGTGGATGTGGTCGGACACGCCGGCCGGCCGGCTCATGATGGTGGACGGCGAAACGACGCTCGTGAGCGTGCTCGTCGACGGGGAGAACGGCCAACCGTCGACGCCCGAGTCGGAGACGGCCATCTGGGGGAGCGGGGAGTCGAACAGCCTCGTCGTCGTGCTGCGGGCGATTTTCACGTGGCGTCTCGACGACGCCGACTAGCTATCTCGTCGCGAGCGCGAGCACGACTGCGGTCAATCCACCCCACGCGACAGCGCCGCCGACGGCGAACGTGAGCAGCGTGCCGTCCCCCAGGAAGCCGGCGACGGCCCACGTGAGCACGCCGACTCCGGCGAGCACGTGCGTCATCGTGCCGCGGACCGGGGGGTCGCGGCCACCGACGGAGAGCCACGTCCCGTAGGCACCAAGCACCAGCGCGAGCACGTAGAACAGCGCCCCCAGCCCGCCCCACAGCGAGAACAGGCTCGCCAGCAACGAGCCGTCACTGCCGTCACTGGAGCCGGGTGCGGTGGTCACTGTCGCGGTCGGCCCTACCGTCGGCCGCTGTGTCGTCCGCTCGGCGGGCTCGACGGTGACGTTCACGGTCGCGTCGTCGAGGCTGCGGACGCCCAGTTCGTCCTCGACGGTGAGCGAGACCTCGTACGTCCCGGGCTCCTCGAACGCGGTCACGTGTGTCGCCGCCACGCCGGAGCGACGCTCGCCGTCGACGGTGAAGTCGTAGCGCGCGATAGCGCCGTCGTCGGTGGATTGGCGTCCCGAGAGTTCGACCGGCTCGCCGGGCCGAACGGTCGTCTCGTTGGCTGCGAGCACCGCGGTCGGGCGCTCGTAGCGCGGGCCGAACGGCTCGCTCGCGAACGGTATCGGGTCGACCTTCCCGCCGTCGGTGACGACCGCGTCGCCCGCGCCGCCGGGGTTGAGCGTTTCGTGGTACGGGCCCGACTCGGCACCCCAGTAGTTGTGCTCGGCGACGACGGTCCCCCCGTCGAGAGAGCTACGCAGGCCGACGATGTGGCCGTAGACGTCGTTGTGCACGAGTTCGACGTTCGGGGCGTTCTCGACGACCACGCCAGTCGCAGCAGCGGCGTCGCGGCCGCCGTCGGCGCGCTCCCGGTCCGCCGTGTTCAACACCACGGAGTTGTTGGCGAGTCGCGCCGGCGTCGGCCCGGCGACGCGCGCGCCGTTCGCGTTCGCCGCGATGGTGTTGTTGTGGATTTCGGTGGTCGTGCCCGCGCGCTGTCCCGCGACGTCGACGCCGAACTCGTCGTTGTCGAGCGCGTCGTTGAAGCCGACGACCACACCGCCGAGCAGGTCGCTCGCCCGAACGGAGAGTCCGTCATCGGCGTTCCCGACGAGGCGGTTCCGGAGGGCAGTCACGCCGCGCACGCGGACCGCGGAGACAGCAATTCCCGGGCCACCGTTCCCGCGCACGACGTTGTCCGCGAACACCGTCTCGTCGACCTGCTGGGTGGCGAACGTCGCGCCGCCGTCGCCGTTCTCGGCGAGCGTGTTGTTCCGCACGTCGAAGGCGTCCACGAAGACGTACTCCGCGGTGGCGTCGACGCCGTACCGGTCGTTACGTGCGAACTCGTTGTTCTCGACGGCGAGCGAGACGTGCTGGATGCCGCCGGTCGTCCGCCGCAGCGCGACTTGGAGGCCGTTTCGGGCGTCGACGACCGTGTTGCGCGCGAAGCGCACGCGGTCGGCGTCGGTCGCCGCTTCCACGTGGAAGCCGCTCCCGGACGCACCCCGGACCACGCTGTCCAGCACGTACACGCCGTCGAGCGCGCCGCCACGGAACGCGACGCCGTCGCCGCCCACGCTCTCGACGCTGATGCGCCGGAGCGTCACGTCCTCGATGCGGTGCGCGTTCGTGGACTGCGGGCGCGCGTCCGTCGACTCGGTCTCGAACGCCACGCCAGCGGCCGAGACGCCGGCGACCGTGACGTCGGTCATGCTGACGTCGGAAATCTGCCGCGCTCGCACGCGAACGCCGTTCGCGCCAGTGTTCGCGAACGTGGTCCCGGAGATTTGCACATTCCGGATGGCGTCCACGTACGGTTCGGTCTCAGGAACCTCGAATGCGACGCCCGCGCGTCCGACGTCCGTGAACCGTGAGTCCGTAATCCGAATCGACGGCGACCCGTTGCGCGTCGTGACGGCCAGCCCGTCGCGGACGTGCTCGCGGACCGTCGCGTTGCCGAGCCGAATCGACCCCTCGCTGGAGGTCGCCGTAATCGCCGTCGTGCCGTGTTCGACGACAGCGTGCGCCAACCGGAGCGTCGAATCGCCGTCGCCGGCGTACTCGATGGTTTGCCACGTGCCCGCGTCCGAGGACGCGTCCGCGGTCGTGAACTGAATCGGGTCGGCCGCGGTTCCGGCCGCGATCAGGCTTCCTTCGACGGTGATCGTGACCTCCTCGCCGACGTTGACTCGCGTTCCGGGCTCGACAGTGAGCGTCGCGTCCCCGGTAATCGTCAAGTCGCCGCCGACGTAGTACGGGCCGTCCTCGGCCGTCCACATCGTGTTCTCGGTCACGTTACGCTCGACGTACGTCGGCGTCGTCTCCGCAGCCGTCGCTGGCACGGCAGCGCTCGCGGCGACGCCGGTGGCGACCACCCCGAGCACCACGAGCGCGCCGAGAAGGAGTTTTCGCGACGTCATGTGAGTGCGTGCAGGAGCCGTCCCAGCGGGTAGTGAATCGACCAGTCGAACGCGCCAGTACTGCCCGCGACCGCCGAGTTCTCCGCGTCGTCGTTCGGGGTCGTGGGGTCCGTGCTGCGTAACACTTCCTCGCCGTCCGGAATCCCGTCGCCGTCCGAGTCGGTTGCGGTCGGATTGGAGCCGTACCGCCGCAGTTCGATGGCGTCTTCGACGCCGTCGCCGTCCGTGTCCGCGTCCAGCGGGTCCGTCCCCGTGTCGCGGTACTCGGTCAGGTCGGTGAGCCCGTCGCCATCCGTGTCGCGGTCCTCGTCGTCGGTGTCGAGTTCGGCTTCGAGCGGGTCCGGGAGCCCGTCGAGGTCCGCGTCGGCCTCGATGGCCGACGTGTTCCCAGCGAGTTCGGAGCGGTCGTCGAGGCTGTCGGCGTCCGTGTCCGCGTCCCCGTAGTCGGTTCCCTCACGGATTTCGTCGTCGTCGCGGACGCCGTCGCCGTCCGTGTCGCGGGCGGCCGGGTCGGAGTCGAACTGGTGGACCTCGTAGCCGTCTTCGAGTTCGTCGCCGTCCGTGTCCGCGTCCTGGAAGTCGGTCCCCAAGGAGAGTTCGTTGGCGTTTGAGAGCCCGTCGGCGTCGAGGTCACCGCCCTTATTGACGACGTGGACTGTGATTGCCTGGTCGTCGCGGCGCTCGGTGTCGCCGCTCTGCGAACTGTACATCGTCGCGTACAGCGTGTGTCGGCCTGGTTCGAGCTCATGCTCTCGGGGTTCGAGCGTGAGGTCGGCGTCGGTCGTCGCCAGTTCGCCGAGCGTTACCGTCGTCACGTCCAGCGAGGTGTCGAACGGTTCGCTGTAGCTGGCCTCCCGGGTTTCGGTCAGGCGGACGTCGTAGTCGGCGTAGTAGGTGTCGGAGTCGTCGAGGTAGTCGCCGACGGTCACCTGTACGGTCGCGGGTTCGTCGGCCCACACGTAGTAGACGCCACCGCGCTCGGTCGCAGCGCCCGCGCCGGTCACGTCGACCGAGAGGACGCCGGAGTCGACCGTGGTGGCGTCGGTGGTGCCGGCTGCGAGCGCCGTCGCCGGGCTCGCCGCCACGAGAGCGAGGACGACGGCGACCACGGCGACACGCGGAACTGAGCACCGAGACACGTACCTCTGTCTTGGTGTAACGCACTTGAAGATAGTGGTGAGTGCACCCGACTAGGTGAGCAGTCCGGCCGCCGTCCCGGGTTACTCGTCGACGTCCGGGCCGGGGAACCGCCGCATCGCGTCGTCGCTCATGCGCAGGGACGCGGCGGTCAGGACAATCGGTGTGCCGGGTGCCCTCGCGACGCGGCGGGCGTCGACCGCAGCGCGAGCGCCGTCGCTACGAGTGGAGCGTCTCGTACACCTGCGGGAGCAGGTACGCGAACGCGGCGAGCACCACGGCGAACAGCAGCGTCAGTAGCAGTTCGACGGGACTCATAGATTATTTGTTTTCTTCGAGAGGACGTAATCTTTGTGGCCGGCAAAGAGAAAACGGTTTGCCGCCCTACCATCCACGAAAGACCATGAAGGTACGAATCGGTGCCGGCGCGACCGAGGAGGAAGCGCAGGCGGTCGCCGCCGCGCTCGCCGAACACGTCGCCGACGAGGTCGAAGTGTACCTCGGCGAGGCCGACGAGCCCGCAGCCACCCACGCCGCCCCCGAGCCCTCCGCGAGCGACGAACCCGAGGAGCGCGAACTCGGGCCGACCGAGCGCGAACAGCGGCTCCGCGAGGAAATCGCGGACGTCCTCGAAGGCGGCCCCGAGAAGTACAAGGCGCGCCTGAGCGAGCAGGACAAGCTGTTCGTGCGCGACCGCCTCGACCTCTGGTTCGGGGACGAGGACGGGGACGGCGCGGGTGACCTCCTCTTCGAGGACGGGAAATTCGCCAACTTCGACTCCTGGCACCCGAACAGCCCGGACGTCGACGAGGCCGACCCCGACACCCGCCTCCCGGCGGACGGCCTCATCACCGGGGCGGCGGACTTCGAGGGCCGGGACGTCCACTTCATGGCCAACGACTTCACCGTGAAGGCGGGGTCGATGGCCGAGCGCGGCGTCGAGAAGTTCCTCCGGATGCAGCAGCGCGCGCTCAAGACCGGCCAGCCGGTGCTGTACCTGATGGACTCCTCGGGCGGCCGCATCGACGAGCAGTCCGGGTTCTTCGCCAACCGCGAGGGCATCGGGAAGTACTACTTCAACCACTCGCGGCTCTCCGGGCGCGTCCCCCAGATATGCGTGCTGTACGGGCCGTGCATCGCCGGAGCCGCCTATACGCCCGTGTTCGCGGACTTCACCGTGATGGTCGAAGGGATGTCCGCGATGGCCATCGCCAGCCCCCGGATGGTGAAGATGGTGACCGGCGAGGAAATCGAGATGCAAGAACTGGGTGGGTCCGAGGTGCACGCCCGCCAGTCCGGGAGCGCGGACCTCGTCGCCCGCGACGAGGAACACGCCCGCGAACTCGTCTCGGACCTGATTCAGTACCTCCCGGACAACAGCGACGAGCAGCCGCCGAGCCAGCCCGCGAAGCCGCCCGCGAAACCCACCGCGGGCATCGACGGCCTGATTCCCGAGTCCCCGAACCGGGCGTACGACATGCACGACCTCGTCGAGCGCGTGGTTGACGGCGACTCCTTCTTCGAACTCAAACCCGAATACGGCAAGGAGATTCTCACGGGGTACGCGCGCATGGACGGCCGCACCGTCGGCATCGTCGCGAACCAGCCCGCCGAGCGCGCGGGCGCTATCTTCCCGGACGCCGCCGAGAAAGCCGCGGAGTTCGTCTGGAAGTCCGACGCCTACAACATCCCGCTGCTGTACCTCTGTGACACGCCCGGCTTCATGGCGGGCTCGCAGGTGGAGGAAGACGCCATCCTGGAGAAGGGCAAGAAGATGATTTACGCCACCAGCGAGGCGACCGTCCCCAAGCAGTCCGTCGTCGTGCGGAAGGCCTACGGCGCGGGCATCTACGCCATGACAGGCCCCGCCTACGATCCCGAAGCCACCATCGCGCTCCCCTCGGGTGAAATCGGCATCATGGGGCCGGAAGCCGCAATCAACGCCGTCTACGCGAACAAGCTGAACGACATCGACGACCCCGAGGAACGAAAGCAGCGCGAGCAGGAACTCCGCGAGGAGTACCGCGAGGACATCGACGTCCACCGGATGGCCAGCGAGACCGTCATCGACGAAATCGTCCCGCCCTCGAAACTCCGGACGGAGCTCTCGAACCGCTTCGCGTTCTACGAGGACGTGGAGAAAGACCGCCCGTCGAAGAAACACGGCACAATTCTCTGAGGCGGCGATGTTTCGGGCGCGCTACGACAGGTGCGCGGTGACGTCCGTCGAGGAAATCATGCCGACGTAGTCGTCGTCGACGACCGGGAGGTGTTTGATGCCGTACGTGGTCAGCATGGCGGCGACCTCCTCCATGTAGAGGTCGGGCGCGGCGGTCTCGACGTCGGTCGTCATCACGTCCGCGACCGTCATCTCGGCGACGCCCTGCCCGTCGGCGACGGCGTCGAGGACGTCCGTGCTGCTGATTATCGCGCGCGGCGTCGTCGTGACGACGAGCGCGCTGATGTCGTTCGCGCGCATCCGCTGTGCGGCCTCCTTCACGGTCGCGTCGGCGCTAATGGTCTCCAGCGGCGTGGACATCACGTCCTCGACTGTGGGCTTCTCGGAAGAAGACATATCACACGACACGAACTCCCCGACCAAGGCAGTTTCCCCGTCCGCGGGGTTGCAGTCGCGAACAGTTGCGGTCAGTCCTCGGCGTGTTTGCGCTTCAGCGAGAGCGCCGTCCGGTCGAACTCGCAGACCAACTCGTCGCCGCGGTTCACGGCGAACGCTTCGACGTGGAAGGTGACGACGCCGCGCTCGCCGTCGCTGGTCTCGCGCTTGTCGGTGACCGTCGACTGCGCGCGGATGGTGTCGCCGTGGAACACCGGCGCGGGGTGTTCGACGTCGTCGTACGAGAGGTTCGCGACGATAGTCCCGTCGGTGGTGTCCGGGATGGTGAGGCCGACGGCGAGACTGAGCGTGTAGAGGCCGTTGACGACGCGCTCGCCGAACTGCGTGTCGGCGGCGAACTCGGCGTCGAGGTGCAGCGGCTGCTGGTTCATCGTGAGGTCGCAGAACTGCTGGTTGTCCGCCTCCGAGACGGTGCGGCGCTTCTCGTGCTCGATGGTCTCGCCGACGTCGAACTCCGCGTAGTAGCGTCCCGTCATGCGTGAGTGGGGTCGGCCCCAATCCTTAAAACCGCCGAAATCGCGGCCAACAGGCTTTTACTCCGGGGTATGGCCACCAGCCTTTTTCAGTCAGCAGGCGACGTTGGGAATATGTCAGGGGACTACGTCCGTGCAGGGGTACTGGTGGCTGTCGTTGTCACGGCTGCCGCGTTCGCCGGGCTGACGACAGCAGCAACGAGCGGCTCGATAGAAGCGTCGCCGAACGACGCAGGCGCGACCGCGACGCACACGGTGACAGCCACGGTGGACAGCGACGAGGGTGGTAGCTCCTGGAACGGACTAGCGGTCCACTACGAGGCGACCGACGTGAGCAACGTCGGCCAGAACGACCTCGTCGATATTCGCATCGAGCGCGACAACAGCAGCGAGTCCATCGACGTCTCCGACGACGTCAGCAGCGTCGGTTCGGAGAACAACGGCCAGACGCTCAACATCGGACTCGGCGGCGTCTACGACCTCTACGAGGGCGACCAGATCGTCGCCACCTACGACGGCGCGCAGAACCCGGACGCAGGCGACTACGGAGTGGGCATCCGCATCAACCCGCAGAGCAGCAGCGCGGAAGCGTCCGCGACGCTCTCGATTTCGTCGAACACGACGGCCACGCAGACGGCGACCGCGACCGCCACGGCCACGCCGACCGCGACGACGAGTGATTCCGGTGGGAGCGACACGACGGACAGTAACGACGGCGATACGTCCGGCGGCAGCGACACGACCACGAGTACGTCCGGCGGCAGTGACACCACCGCGACCACCACGACGTCGGACAGCAGCGACGAAGACAACGGGACGTCCGACATCGTCTCCTGGGCGTCCGTCGACGCGGAACCCGCGGAACCGAACACGAACGCGACGCATACGGTGATTGCCACGGTCGACAACGAGACCGCGGGCGACTCGTGGAACGGGCTCGCAGTCGACTACAGCGGGACGGGGACGAACGTCGACGAGGTCGGACAGGGCGACGTCGCGAAAATCGGCATCGACCGCGGCGGCGACGCGGGCAACGACACCGTCGACGTGAACGTCTCCGACGACCTCAGCAGCGTCGACGCGTCGAACGACGGCCAGACGCTGACCGTCGGCCTCGGCGGGAACTACGACCTCCAGTACGGCGACGAAGTGGTGGTCGTCTACGAGGACGTCCAGAACCCCTCGGAGGGCATCTACCAGGTGCCGCTGGACGTGAACCACCAGAGCAGCGGCGGCACGGGAACCGCGCCGTTCGTCCTGCTGACGGACGACGAGACGACCGAGACCGCGACGCCGAACACCGAGACCGCGACCGAGACCGCGACGCCGAACACCGAGACCGCGACAGCGGAGTCGACGCCGTCGACGTCGCCCGGATTCGGGACTATCGCTGCGGTCGTCGCGCTCGCCGCGGCCGCGCTGCTCGCGCGCCGATAGACATACAAACGGCCGGGGCGACCCCCCGGCATGGCTCGACGCAGCGTCCTGTTTTCGCCGGGCGACCAGCCGGAGTTACTGCGGAAGGCACCGGAGACGGGCGCAGACGTCGTCGTCTTCGACCTCGAAGACGCGGTCGTGCCCGCGCGCAAGACGGAGGCGCGGACCGCCGTCCAGTCGGTGCTCGCGGACCCCGGGTTCGACCCGGACTGCGAGGTCTGCGTGCGCGTGAACCCGATTGGAGCGGGCGCTCGTGACGACGTGGAGACGGTGCTCGCCGGGGAGAGCCCGCGCCTCGACGCTGTCGTCCTCCCGAAAGCCCGGTCCGCCGACGAGGTGACGACGCTCGGCCGACTGCTCGACGAGCGCGCATTCGACGTCCCCGTACTGGCGCTCGTGGAGTCCGCGCGCGGCGTCCTGCGCGCCGAGGAGATCGCGGACGCCGGGCCGACGGACGCGCTCGTGTTCGGTGCCGAAGACCTCGCAGCGGACGTCGGCGCGACGCGGACCGACGACGGCGTGGAAGTCCTCCACGCGCGCGAACAGGTCGTGCTCGCGGCGGGCGCAGCGGGCGTGGACGCCATCGACACCGTCTACACGGACATCGAGGACACGGAGGGGCTCGCCGAGGAGACCGAGTTCGCCGCGCAGTTGGGCTACGACGGGAAGCTCGCGATTCACCCCTCGCAGGTCGACCCCATTAACGACGCGTTCACGCCCGCCGACGAGGACGTCGAGTGGGCGAAGCGGGTTCTCGACGCCAAAGAGGAGGCCGACGAGGCGGGCCACGGCGTGTACCGCGTGGACGGCGAGATGGTGGACGCGCCGCTGGTCGCGCAGGCCGAACGCATCCTCGAACGGGCGCTCGCGGCCGGAATCGAGAATGGTAATTAGTAACGTTCGGTGCATATCCTCACACGAATTCCGCCACGCTTTTGCTGAGCGACGAAGTCGCTCGGAGTAATGACGGACACGAATCCCTTCGAGAGTCTACAGGAACAACTCGACGACGCGAGCGAGTACCTCGATGTCCGCGAGGACGTCCTCGAACGCCTCAAACAGCCCGAGCGCGTGCTCGAACTCACGCTGTCCGTGGAGATGGACGACGGCACCATCGAGACGTTCGACGCGTACCGCTCGCAGTTCAACGGCGACCGCGGCCCGTACAAGGGCGGCATCCGCTATCACCCCGGCGTCACCCGCGACGAAGTGAAGGCGCTCTCCGGGTGGATGGCGTACAAGACGGCCGTCGTCGACATCCCCTACGGCGGGGGGAAGGGCGGCATCGAACTGGACCCCAGCGAGTACTCCGAGAGCGAACTCGAACGCATCACGCGGTCGTTCGCCGAGGAGATTCGGCCGTTCATCGGCGAGGACAAGGACGTGCCCGCGCCCGACGTGAACACGGGTCAGCGGGAGATGAACTGGATCAAAGACACCTACGAGACGCTGGAGAACACGACCGCGCCCGGCGTCATCACGGGGAAAGCCCTCGAAAACGGCGGCAGCAAGGGCCGCGTCGAGGCGACCGGCCGCTCGACGATGTTCGCCGCCCGCGAGGTCTTCGACTACCTCGGCAAGGACATGGAGGAAGCCACGGTCGCCGTTCAGGGGTACGGGAACGCCGGCTCTATCGCCGCGCGACTCCTCGAAGACCTCGGCGCGAACGTCGTCGCCGTCTCGGACTCCTCGGGCGCCATCTACAACCCCGAAGGGTTCGACACTCGCCAGGTCAAGGAGTTCAAGCGCGATACCGGCAGCGTCGCGGGCTACGACCGCACGACCGAGGAGTTCGGCAACGAGGACCTGCTCACGCTCGACGTCGACCTGCTCGTGCCCGCGGCCCTGGAAAACGCCATCGACGGCGGCCTCGCCCACGACGTCCAGGCAGACGTGATCGTGGAGGCCGCGAACGGCCCGCTCACGCCGGATGCCGACGACGTGCTCACGGAGCGCGGCATCCACGTCGTCCCGGACATCCTCGCGAACGCGGGCGGCGTCACCGTCTCGTACTTCGAGTGGGTGCAGAACCGCCAGCGCTTCCAGTGGACAGAGGAGCGTGTCAACGAGGAACTGGAGTCCGTCATCACCGACGCCTTCGACGCGATGATTGACGCCTACGAGGCCAACGACCTCCCGAACCTCCGCACGGCCGCGTACGTCGTCGCCGTCCAGCGCGTCGTCGACGCCTACGAAGGCAGCGGTAGTTGGCCGTAACTCCTCGAAAAAAGCCGCGGGTCGCGTTACAGGTAGCCTTCTTCCGCGAGGCGCTCGACCGCTTCTTCGAGCCGTTCGGTGCTCGCCGCGTACGAGATGCGCGCGTAGCCCGGCGTGCCGAACGCGCTCCCGGGGACGGTCGCGACGTGGGCGTCCTTCAGGGCGTCCTGGCACCACTGCTGGTCTCGCGGCTCCCCGCCGCTCGACGATTCCGAGGCGCTACGCGCCTCGCCGTCCCCGTCGACGGGCACCATCACGTAGAACGCGCCGTCCGGCTCGGGGACGTCGGTGCCGTGCTCGGCGAACAGTTCCAGCAGGCGCTCCTTCCGGGACTCGAACGCCTCGACCATCTCCTCGACGGCCTCGTCGGTGTTCTCGATGGCTTCGACGCCGCCATGCTGGACGAAGTTCGTCGCCGAGGAGACGGAGTGCGAGTGCACCTTCCCCGCCTGGTCGATGAGCTCCTCGGGTCCCGCGAGGTAGCCCAGGCGCCAGCCCGTCATCGCGTACGCCTTCGAGAAGCCGTTGATGGTGACGGTGCGCTCGAACATCCCGTCGAGGGCGGCGAGGCTCACGTGCTCGCGGCCGTAGTTGATGTGCTGGTAGATTTCGTCCGAGATGACCGTGATGTCGTGCTCGACGGCGAGGTCGCGGACACTCTCCATCGCCTCGCGGGAGTACACCGAGCCCGTGGGGTTGCTCGGGGAGTTCACGACCAGCAGCTCGGTGTCCTCGGACACCGCGTCGGCGAGTTCGTCCAGCGCCGGCTCCAACTGGAAGTCGTGGGGAGAGAGGTCAACGCGGTTCAGTTCCGCGCCTGCGATTTTCGCCATCGCCTCGTAGGACACCCACGCGGGGTCCAGCAGCGCGACCTCGTCGCCGTCGTCGACGAGCGCCTGGAACGTCTCGAACAGCGCCTGCTTCGCGCCCGGCGTCACGATGACGTTGCCCGCCTCGTAGTCGATGCCGTCGCCGCGGAGCTTCGACGCGATGGCCTCCCGGAGTTCCGGGATGCCGTTCGAGGACGTGTAGCCCGTCTCGCCCGCTTCGAGGGCGTTCTCGGCGGCGTCCTTGACGTTCTGCGGCGTGTCGAAGTCCGGTTCGCCGACCGAGAGGTCGATGACGTCTTTCCCTTCGGCTTCGAGTTCGTTCGCGAGGTTGCTGACCGCAAGCGTCGCGCTCGGTTCTACTCGTCGTACCCTGTCAGTGAAGTCCATCTTAGAGTTCCTCCGCGAGGTGAATCGCGCTGTCTACGGCTTCCGCTCCCTTCTGCACTCGTTCGCGGGCTTCCGCGCCCGACATCCCCGGCCCGGCGACGCCGAACGCCACCGGCGTGTCGCGGTCGAGGCTGACGTCGGTGAGCTTCTGGGCGGTCGCGTGTGCGATGACGACGTCGTGGTCGGTGTCGCCCGTGACGATAGCGCCGACGACCGCGACGGCGTCGACGTCGTCGCGGCGCGCGAGCCGGTCGGCGGCCAGCGGCGCGTCGTACGCGCCCGGCACGCGGACCAACTCCACGACGTTGGCGTCCGCGTCGTCGGCCGTCTCCACGGCCGCCGACTCCATCTGTTCGGTGACGCTGCGGTTGAACTCCGCAACGACGAGCCCGAGCTCTACCATGTCCGAACGGTCTCTCGGGGTGGATAAAGGCCTACCGTTACGGACAGTTCCCGCGAACCCACAAGTTTGTATGCACCCCGTTCCGTTTGGCGAACGAAATGCCCTCCTTCGGACGCCGCCGCGCCACGGCGCTCGCGGTTGCCTTCGCGGTGCTGGCCGCGCTCGTCCTCCGAGTCGTCGCGCTCGGCGACCGCATCTTCCACTGGGACGAGGCCCGCGTCGGCTACTGGGTGCTCCAGTACGCCGCGACCGGCGAGTGGGCCTACCGCGCCATCGTCCACGGCCCGTTCCTCTTCCACGTGAACGAGTGGCTGTTCGGCGTCTTCGGCACCAGTGACGCCGTCGCGCGAGCGCCTGTCGCGGTCGTCGGCGCGCTCCTCCCGGCGACGGCGTGGCTGTTCCGCGCGCACCTCGACGACGTGGAGGTGGCGGCGCTGGCCGCGCTGTTCGCGCTCAACCCCGTGCTCGTCTACTACTCGCGGTTCATGCGCAGCGACGTGCTCGTCGCGGCGTTCAGCGTCGCCGCGCTCGGCCTCGCGGTACGCGCGCTCGACACCCGCCGCGGCGGCTACCTCGTCGCCGCCGGCGCGGTGCTCGGCCTCGCGTTCACGACCAAGGAGAACGCGCTCGTCTACGTCGCGATGTTCGTCGGCGCGAGCGCGCTCCTACTGGACGAACAGCTGTTCACGGCGCGCAAGCGCGACGAGTCGTTCGAGACCGTGCTCCACGAGCACCTCCAGCGCGCCGGAAGTGGCCTGCTCGCGTGGCGGCGCGCCATCGCGGGCGGCGCGCTCGCGTTCCTCGTCGTAGTCGTCGTCTTCTACGCGCCGCGGCCCGAGTTCTACGCGGCGCTCACGAACCCGACGCAGCTTCCGGGCGTCGTCGCTGCGGGGACAGCCGGCGCGTGGACGGAGTTCTGGAGCACGTGGGGCGTCAGCGGCAGCGCCTCCCGCCAGCACAGCTACGTCGCGTTCCTCGCGGATGCGCTGCAGACGCTCGGCGCGGCGTCGCTGATGCTCGTCACTGCCGCCGTCGTCGGCTTCCTCGCGGAGCGCTACGTCGCCGACGAACCCCGCGACCTCGTGCTGTTCGCGGGCTACTGGGCGGTCGCGTCGGTCGTCGTCTACCCCGCGATTACGGACATCTCCGGGCACTGGTCGGTCGTGCACGCGGTGGTTCCGCTGGCGGTTCCCGCGGCCGTCGGCGTGCGCGTGGTCGTGGACCGCGGCCGGTCGGCCTCCCGGAGCGACGACCGCGTCGGCGTCGCGCTCGCCGCACTCGTGTTGCTCGCGGCGGCCGGGCAGATGGGAGCCGTCACCGCGGAGACGTCGTACCTGATGCAACTGGACGAGGACAACGCGCTCGTCCAGTACGGCCAGCCCGGCAGCGACATGCGCGCGACCATCGAGCGCATCGACCGCATCGCCCCCGGGAACGACGGCACGGACGTGCTCTACTACGGCAGTCACTTCCACGTCACCGGCGAGTACGACGCCTCGGACCCGGACAGTGTCGAGGGGACAAACTGGTTCAATCGGCTGCCGCTCCCGTGGTACACGGAGCGCGCGGACGCGGTGACCGACTCCACGACGCGACTGACCGAGCCGGCGGTCGCCGGGAACGAGACGGTCAGCGTCGAGACGACGGACGCGCCGGTCGTCGTGACGCAGGCGAAGCACTACCAGGAGGTCCGCGAGCGCCTCGGCCCCGAGTACGAGGGGTGGACGTACGAACTCACGGCGAGGAACACGATAATCGTCGTCTTCGTGGACACCGGGGCACCGGGCTTCGCTGACTCCGAGTGAGCACGGGCGTGTACACTCTGTCGGTTCCTTCGGCAATTCTTATGCAGGAGTAGGCGGAAGTCGCGGGTGATGACGGTACCCGTTCCCGGAGCGACAGTCGGGGTCGTTGGCGGCGGCCAATTGGGCCGGATGCTCGCGGAAGCAGCGAGCCCGCTGGGCGTCGACGTGGTCGTCCTCGACCCGACGCCGGACTGCCCGGCGTGTCCGCCTGCTGCCGACCAGATTACGGCGGCGTTCGACGACCGCGACGCCATCCGCGAGCTCGCCGAGCGCGCGGACGTCCTCACGTACGAAATCGAGCTCGCGGACCCCGCGGTGCTCGCGGACGTGAGCGACGAGTACGACGTGCCCGTCCACCCGTCCCCGGGGACGCTGGAGACGATTCAGGACAAGCTCGTGCAGAATCGGGCGTTCGAGGACGCGGGCGTCCCGGTCCCGCCGTTCCGCGCGGTCGACGACGCCGACGACCTCGAAGCCGCGTTCGAGGCGTTCGGGCGGCCGCTGATGCTGAAGGCGCGCACCGGCGGCTACGACGGCCGCGGGAACGCGCCCGTGGAGTCGGTCGCCGAGGCCCGCGAGACGTTCGACGGCCTCGACAGCATGGTCGCCGAGAAGCTCGTCGACTTCGAGCGCGAACTCTCGGTCATCGCGGCCAGCGGCGACGGTGAGACGGCGACGTTCCCGGTCGCGGAGAACGTCCACGAGGCCGAGATTCTCCGCGAATCCGTCGTTCCGGCGCGCACCAGCGAGCGCGTCCGCGAAGAGGCGACTGAAGTCGCCCGCGACGTGCTCGACGCGCTCGACGGCCGCGGCGTTTTCGGCGTCGAGTTATTTGAAGTGGATGGCCGAATCCTCGTCAACGAGATCGCGCCCCGCCCGCACAACTCCGGGCACTACACCATCGAGGGCTGTCACACCTCGCAGTTCGCGCAGTTCGCGCGCGCGCTCTGCGGGCTGCCGCTCGGGGACACGACGCTCCGCCAGCCGGCCGTGATGGCGAACGTGCTCGGCGACCCGGAGGGCGCGGAGCGCCCCGCCGAACTGGCCGGCGTGTCGAGCGCGCTGCGGGACGACCGCATCGCCCTCCACTGGTACGGCAAACGCGACGTCCGCCCGCTCCGGAAGATGGGGCACGTCACGGTCGTCGGCGACGACCGCGGCGAACTCCTGATGCGCGCTCGCGCCGCCCGCGACGCGCTCTCGTTCACACCCTCAAACTCATGACCACAGTAGCAGACCTCGTCGAGTTGTTCGAATCGGAAGCCGCACGGGACCGCCCCAGCGAGCAGACGCCCGACGTCGGCGTCATCATGGGCAGCGACAGCGACCTCGACGTGATGGCGGGCGCGCACGACGCGCTCACCGACCTCGGCTTCGCGGAAGTCACGGACTACGACGACCCGCCTTCGGGGTACACCTTCGAGTCGTGGGTCGTCTCCGCGCACCGGACGCCGGACCTGATGTACGCGTACGCGGAGACGGCAGCCGACCGCGGGCTCGACGTCATCGTCGCGGGTGCCGGCGGGAAGTCCGCGGACCTCCCGAACATGACCGCGTCGCTTTCGTACCCGATTCCGGTCGTCGGCGTCCCCGTGCAGGAGAAGTCCGTCGACTCGGTCATCGGGATGCCGACGGGCGCGCCCATCACGGCCGTCGACGCCGGGAAGTCCTACAACGCCGGGCTGTCGGCCGCACAGTTCCTCGCGACCAGCGACGACGAACTCGCCCAGCGGCTCCGCGACCTCCACGCCGAACGCCGGGACGGCGTCGCGGACGTGTCCCGCGAACTTCACGAACGCGGGACGCCGGGCTTCCGGTCGGCGCGGGACTGACCAGTCACGTCACCGACGCCCGAACGCCGCAGTCGCCCTGAAACCCCCGAATTCTCCCGTCTCCGGCCGTGCGAGCATAAATCAACGTTTATGGGCGTGGGGTCCAAACTCCCGCTCGTCACGGAGACACTCCTATGAATCCATGGATCGCCATCGGTATGTTGGCGCTCGTGGGCATCCTCATCCCCGCATCGATGATGATGGTGTCCTCGCTACTGCGCCCGACCGTACCTGAACAAGGGAAGCGAGCCACCTACGAGAGTGGCGAGGTTCCGACGGGGAACGCGCGCGTCCAGTTCAACATCCAGTACTACATGGTCGCGCTGCTGTTCCTCGTGTTCGACATCGAGACCGTTCTCATCTTCCCGTGGACCGTCATCTACCAGGACGCCGTCCAGTCTGCCGGCCTGACGCGTGCACTGCTGCCGATGCTCGTCTTCATCGGCGTGCTCGTCGTCGGCCTCGCGTGGGCGTGGCGCAAGGGCGTCGTCCGGTGGGTGCGGACACCGCGGCACGGAGGAAAACCACATGAGCAGTGACCAACCACGCGACAGTATTACGGGAACCAGCGAACCGCTGACTGACACCCGCGAAGCCCGAATGGGGGAGGGCGTCGACAGCCGGTTCAACTCGAAGCTCCGCGAGGCGTTCGGCTCGACGCCGTTCATCCTCACGAAGTTCGACAAATTCATGAACTGGGTTCGCGGGTCGAGTATGTTCATGCTGCAGTTCGGCATCGCTTGCTGCAGCATCGAGATGATGCACACGTACTCGGTCAAACACGACCTGGACCGCTTCCACGCCGGCGTCCCCCGCGCGTCGCCGCGGCAGGCCGACGTGATGATTGTGCCGGGGACCATCGTCTCGAAGTTCGCCCCGCGCATGAAGCGCGTCTACGACCAGATGCCGGAGCCGAAGTTCGTCGTCAACATGGGGAACTGTTCGACCTCCGGCGGCCCCTTCCAGGAGGGGTACAACGTCGTGAAGGGCGCCGAGGAAGTCATCCCGGTCGACATCCATATCCCGGGCTGCCCGCCCCGCCCGGAGGCGCTCGTCTACGGCGTCGCGAAGCTCCAGGAACGCATCGCCAACGGCGAGTCATCGCCGGTCACGGTCAAGCCCTACGAGCTCGAACAGTTCGGGGACCTCGACCGCGACGAGATGGTCCAGAAGCTCGCCGACGACATCGACGAGGAGACCCTCGTCATGCGCTACAACTGGGCTGATTCGCCATGAGTACGTACGAAGAGCGCAACGTCGAACCCCCGACGACTGAGTCGGGCGACGTCGACGGTGACGCCATCGAAGCGCTGCTCGGCGACCACGTCCTCGACCGCGAGGAACACCTCAACGCCGACGCCTACGTCGTCCGCGCGGACGCCGTCCAGGACGTCCTCCAGACGCTGAAGGACGACGCCGGCTTCGACCACCTCTCGTGTGTCACCGCCGAGGAGCACGAGGACCGCTTCGAGAGCATCTACCACCTCAAGCAGTACGACGACCCGACCAACGAGGTCAGCATCGTCGTGCCGACGTCCCGCGAGGAGCCGGTCAGCGAGAGCGCGGCCCCCGTCTTCCGCACCGCCGACTGGCACGAGCGGGAGGCCTACGACCTCGTCGGCGTCCAGTACGACGACCACCCGAACCTCGAACGCATCCTCCTCCCCGACACGTGGCAGGGCCACCCCCTGGGTCTGGACTACAACCAGGACAAGCCCCAGATTGTCACGTTCGAGGAGAACAAGAACCCGCTGGAGGACCACGCCCGCGGCGGCGAGGACTCGGACACGATGTTCCTCAACATCGGTCCCCACCACCCCGCCACGCACGGCGTCCTCCACGTCGAGACGGTGCTGGACGGCGAACAGGTCGCGGACGTCAACCCCGACATCGGCTACCTCCACCGCTGCGAGGAGCAGATGGCCCAGAAGGGGACCTACCGCTACCAGATTATGCCGTACCCCGACCGCTGGGACTACGGCCCGGGCGGCATCGTCAACGAGTGGGCGTACGCCCGCGCCGCCGAGGACCTCGCGGACATCAAGGTCCCCGAGTACGCGCAGGTCATCCGGACGATGGGCTCGGAGATGTGCCGCATCGCCTGCCACCTGCTCGCCACCGCGACGTTCGCGCTGGACCTCTACGGCGACTTCACCGCCATCTTCATGTACGGCATGCGGGACCGGGAAATCGTCCAGAACCTCCTGGAGGACCTCACCGGCCAGCGCATGATGTTCAACTACCTCCGGCTCGGCGGGGTCGTCTGGGACATCCCCGAACCCCGCGACGAGTACTTCGAGAACGTCCGGGACTTCCTCGACGACCTCCCGGCGAAGCTCGACGAGTACCACGACCTCATCACGGAGAACGAGATCTTCCAGTCCCGGTGTGTCGACACCGGCTACCTCGACCCCGAGGTCGCCAAGAACTACGGCGTCACGGGCCCGGTCGCCCGCGGCTCCGGCATCGACTACGACCTCCGCCGCGACGACTCCTACGGCTACTACGACGAGCTCGAATGGGACGTCGTCACGGAGGACGGCGGCGACAACTTCGCGCGCCTCCTCGTGCGGATGCGCGAAATCGAACAGTCCGCCCGCATCATCGAGCAGTGCGTCGACCTGCTGGAGGACTGGCCGGAGGACGAGCGCGAGATTCAGGCCAACGTCCCGCGCACCCTCAAGCCCGAAGCCGGCAAGGAGACGTACCGCGCCGTCGAGGGCGCGAAGGGCGAACTCGGCATCTACATCCGCGCGGACGGCACCGAGAAGCCCGGGCGGTTCAAGATTCGCAGCCCGGCGTTCTCGAACCTCTCCGCGCTCAAGGAGATGTCCACCGGGGAGTACATCCCGGACCTCGTCGCCACGCTCGGCAGCCTCGACGTGATTCTCGGGGAGGTGGACCGATAGATGGCGACGGCGACGCCACTCCCCGACACCATCCAGGACCTCCTCGGCATCGGCGGGTTCGCCGGGGAACTGCTCTCGATGCTGCTGGGCGCGGCGCTCGTCGGCACCATCATGCTGACGATGACCGCGTTCGCGGGCCCGTGGGCGAAACGGAAGATTACCGCGGCGTTCACGGACCGCATCTCCGTCAACCGCATCGGCCCGATGGGGCTGGGGACCATCATCGTCGACGCAGTCCGACTGCTGTCGAAGGAGCTCATCATCCCCGAAGGTGCCGACCGGCCCGCGTACGACGTCGCGCCGGTCGTGCTCGCGGGCTCGGCGCTGCTCGCGTTCGCCGTTATTCCGATGGGCAACGGCATCCACCTCGCCGACCCCGAGACGGGGCTCGTGTTCGTGTTCGCAATCGCGTCGATTGCGAGCCTCGGCCTCCTGATGGGCGGGTACGCGTCGAACAACAAGTACAGCCTCCTCGGCGGCCTGCGCGCCGTCGCACAGAACATCGCCTACGAGATTCCGCTCGTCGTTACCGCGGCCTCCGTCGTGCTGTTCACGGGGTCGCTCCAGATGAGCGAAATCGTCGCCGCCCAGACCGTGGAACTGGTGACCATCGCCGGCATCCGGATTCCGGCGTGGTTCGCGTTCGTGAACCCGTTCGCGTTCGTGTTGTTCCTGATAGCGAACCTCGCGGAGGTAGGCCGCAACCCCTTCGACACGCCCGAAGCGCCGACCGAAATCGTCGGCGGCTACCAGACCGAGTACTCCTCGGTGTACTTCGTGCTGTTCTACCTCGGCGAGTTCGTGCACATCTTCCTCGGCGGTGCCATCATCGCGACGCTGTTCCTCGGCGGCCCGGCGGGACCGTTCCTGCCCGGGTTCGTCTGGTTCACCATCAAAATCTGGGCGGTGTTCCTGTTCACGCAGTGGTGCCGGTCGGCGGTCCCGCGCGTGCGCATCGACCAGATTATTGAGATTGGCTGGAAGGGCCTGCTGGTCCTCTCCTTTGCTAACCTCCTGCTCACCGCAGTTATCCTCGGGGTGCTCGGACTATGATTGGACTACTCAAAGGGATGGCAACGACGATGAAACACGCCCTCGACGGTGAGACGTTCACCGTCGAGTACCCGGAGGAAGCGCCCGAAGTCAGCCCGCGCTTCCGCGGGGTGCACAAGTTCAGCCAGGAGCGCTGCATCTGGTGTCGCCAATGCGAGAACGTCTGCCCGAACGACACCATCCAGATTGTCACGGACAAGCAGCGCAACGGCGAGCAGTACAACCTCCACGTCGGACAGTGCATCTACTGTCGGCTCTGCGAGGAGGTCTGCCCGGTGGACGCGATTCTCCTCACGGAGAACTTCGAGTTCACCGGGGACACGAAACACGACCTCGTGTTCAACAAAGAACAGTTGAAGAACGTGCCGTGGTACAACGACCTCGACCCGCTGGCGTCCCGCGAACCCGACCGGGGTTCCTGGGTCGGCGAAGGCGAAGGCGAGGTCGACTACCAGTAGTTGCGCGCCCGTCTCGAAACCTACAAAGGGCGTATTTGCGAACCACAAGGTGACTGAAATGACGACCGAAACAATCGCGTTCGGGCTGTTCGCGCTGCTCACTGTAGCGTGCAGTCTCGGCGCTGTCCTGGTGCGGGACGTGTGGCACTCCGCGCTGCTGCTCGGCGGCTCGCTGATGAGCTTCGCCGTGCACTACGTGATGTTACAGGCGGAGTTCGTCGCCGCGATGCAGATTCTCGTCTACGTCGGCGGCGTCCTCATCCTCATCACGTTCGCAGTGATGCTCACGCGTCAAACTGGAGGTACAGGAGAGGTGACTAACGCATGACGACGCGACCACGACTGCGCGACCCGTCGACGTTCGCGACGGGCGTCGTCGCGGTCGCGTTGTTCGCGGTACTCGCGGCCGTGTTCCTCGGCGCTGGCTTCGAGGGCGCGGCCGGGTTCGCCGGCGACGCGAACCTCACGGCGACCATCGGCTACGCGCTGCTCGGCCTGATGGACGTCGCGGGCGAGAACACGGTCGCCAGCGAGGGCTTCCTCGCGGCGTTCATCATCGTCGCGTTGCTGCTGGACGCCGCGCTGGAGGGCTCGGTGCTGCTCGCGAGCCGCGACAACGAAGGGGGTGACGGCGAGTAATGGCGGTCGCCGTCGAGTACTACCTCCTGTTGTCCGCGGCCGTGTTCTGCACGGGCGTGTTCGGCGTGCTCACGCGCGAGAACGCGCTCATGTTCCTCATCAGTGTCGAGCTGATGCTGAACTCGGCGAACATCAACCTCGTGGCGTTCTCGCAGTTCTACGGGAACGCGACGGGCCAGGTGTTCAGCCTGTTCGTGATGGCGCTGGCCGCGGCGGAGGTCGCCGTCGGCCTCGGCATCATTCTCGTGTTGTACCGGAACTTCGACGACGTCGACGTGCGCAACGCGACGACCATGAGGTGGTAAGATGGTAGGTGCATTCGACTTCACTCCGGCCATTCCGCTGCTGCCGTTCGCCGCGTTCCTCGTGGCGCTGCTCGTCGGCCACTTCGCGCCGCGGCTGCTGCCGAAAGGCGGCGCGATTCCCGGCATCCTCGCGACCGCCGGGTCGCTGCTGTTGTCCCTCTGGACGTTCCTGGCAGTGAGCGGCGGCAGCTACCACGCACAGGACATCTACACGTGGGTCGTCGGCCAGAACACGTTCAGTCTCCACTTCGGCATCCTCGTCGACCCGCTGTCGGCGATGATGCTGGTCATCGTGTCGCTGGTCGCCGTCCTCGTGCACGTGTTCAGCCTCGGCTACATGAACGACGAGGGCGAGACCGGCCTCCCGCGGTACTACGCCGGCCTCGGCCTGTTCACGTTCTCGATGCTGGCGTTCGTCGTCGCGGACAACCTCCTGATGGCGTTCATGTTCTTCGAGCTGGTCGGGCTCTGCTCGTACCTGCTCATCGGGTTCCACTTCCGGGAGCCCGGTCCGCCGAGCGCCGCGAAGAAGGCGTTCCTCGTCACGCGCTTCGGGGACTACTTCTTCCTCGTCGGCGTCGTCGGCATCCTCGCGACGTTCGGCACCGCGCGGTTCGTCGCCGTCGGTGACGGTGTCCACAGCTTCCCGCACCTCGCCGAGCAAGCGCTCGCGGCTGCGGGCGGCGAGGGCACGATGCCCGAACACGTCGCGCACTTCCTCGACGTCGTCGGCATGAGTCCCGAGACGTGGTTCGCGATTCTCGGCCTGCTCGTGCTCGGCGGCGTCGTCGGCAAGTCCGCGCAGTTCCCGCTGCACACGTGGCTGCCGGACGCGATGGAGGGCCCGACGCCCGTCTCCGCGCTCATCCACGCCGCGACGATGGTGGCGGCCGGCGTCTACCTCGTCGCGCGCATGTACGGCTTCTACGCGCTGCTCCCGACCGTCCTCGCGATTATCGCGCTGGTCGGCGGGTTCACCGCGCTGTTCGCCGCGTCGATGGGCGTCGTCAAGGACGAGCTCAAGCAGGTGCTGGCGTACTCGACAATCAGCCAGTACGGCTACATGATGCTCGGGCTCGGTACCGGCGGCTACATCGCCGCAACCTTCCACCTGATGACCCACGCGTTCTTCAAGGCGCTACTCTTCCTCGGCGCCGGGTCGGTCATCATCGCGATGCACCACAACGAGGACATGTGGGACATGGGCGGCCTCCGCGAGAAGATGCCCGTGACCTACTACACGTTCCTCTCCGGCAGCCTCGCGCTCGCCGGCATCGTGCCGTTCTCGGGCTTCTGGTCGAAGGACGAAATCCTCTACGAGGCGCTCATCTACGGCGCCGGCGACAGCCCGATTCTGCTCGCCGCGTACGCGATGGGGCTGCTCGCGGTGTTCTTCACGGGCTTCTACACGTTCCGGATGGTGTTCCTCACCTTCCACGGCGAACCCCGCAGTGACACCGCCCGCGACCCCCACAGCGTCCGCTGGAACGTCAAGCTCCCGCTGGTCGTCCTCGGGATTCTCGCGGCCACCGTCGGCCTCGTGAACATGACGCCCGTCGCGGAGCTCACGGGCCTCCACATCGAATACCTCCAGCAGTGGCTGGTGATTCCGGAGGCCAGCGACTTCGCCGCGCTCGGCTACGACAACTACCACCACCTGCTCGAAGAGTTCGCCGGCTACAAGGCCGCAGACATCGGCCCGCTCGCGCCGGGTGCCGTCTCGCTGGCGCTCGCGCTCGGCGGTGCCGGCCTCGCGTGGGTGCTGTACAACGTCGACTCGCCGACCGAGCACACCGAGAAGCTCGGCGACGTCAAGACCGTACTGTACAACAACTACTACCAGGACGAGTACCAGGTGTGGCTCGCGCGAGGCGTCACGCTCCCGCTCGCCCGCGCCGCCGACACGTTCGACCAGGGCATCGTCGACGGCGTCGTCAACGGCGTCAGCAGCGTGAGCCTGTTCGCCGGCAGCCGCGTCAAGCGGATTCAGGACGGCCTCATCACGCACTACGCCGCCCTGTTGACGCTGAGTCTGGTCGTCCTCCTGGTGGCCTTCGGCCTCCTCGGGGGGTGGTTCTGAATGTTGATCGAAGCACTCATCGCCGTCACGTTGGTTTCGGCGTTCGTCGTCATGCTCGCGCCCGACAAGGTCGCGGGCAAGCTGGCGTTCGCCCTGAGTCTGCTCCCCGTCGCGGGGAGCCTCTGGATGTTCGGACAGTTCGACGCGAGCGGGAACGCGCTCTTCGAGAGCGGGTCGCTCGCGTTCGAGACGACCGCGCGCTGGATTAGCGTCGGCCCGTACGCGCTCAACTGGCACGTCGGCCTCGACGGCATCAGCATGCCGCTGGTCGTGCTGTCGACGCTGCTGACGTCGCTGGCCATCGTGAGCGCGTGGACGCCGATTCAGGAGCGCCAGAGCCAGTTCTACTCGCTGATGCTGTTCATGCTGGCGAGCCTCCTGGGCGTGTTCACGGCGCTGGACTTCTTCGTCTGGTTCGTCTTCTGGGAGTTCGTGCTCGTGCCGATGTACTTCCTCATCGGCATCTGGGGCGGCCCGCGCCGGAAGTACGCCGCCATCAAATTCTTCGTCTACACGAACGTCGCCAGCCTGGTGATGTTCATCGGGTTCGTGGCGCTCGTGTTCGCGCTCCCGGTCCAGACGATGGACCTGCCGGCCATCGCGGCCGCGCTCGACGCTGGCAACTTCCAGACGACGTACGGCCTCGGTGCCGAGACCCTGAAAGTCGTCGCGTTCTTCGCGATGTTCCTCGGGTTCGCGGTGAAGGTGCCGTTGGTCCCGCTGCACACGTGGCTGCCGGACGCCCACGTGCAGGCCCCCACGCCGGCCTCCGTGATGCTGGCGGGGGTGCTCCTGAAGATGGGGACGTACGCGCTGCTCCGGTTCAACTTCACGCTGCTGCCGGGCGTCGCGCGCGACTACGCGGTGCTCATCGCCATCTTCGCCGTCGTGTCGGTCATCTACGGCGCGATGCTCGCGCTCGCCCAGCAGGACCTCAAGCGCATCGTCGCGTACTCCTCGGTGTCGTCGATGGGGTACGTGATTCTCGGGCTCGTGGCGTACAACGTCTACGGGCTCGGCGGCGCGACCTTCCAGATGGTCGCCCACGGCCTCATCTCGGGGCTGATGTTCATGTGCGTCGGCGTCATCTACAACGTCGCCCACACGCGCATGGTCGGCGACCTCTCCGGCATCGCGGACAAGATGCCGGTGACCGCTGCGGTGTTCGTCGCTGCGGCGTTCGGCTACATGGGCCTGCCGCTGATGGCGGGCTTCGCGGGCGAGCTGTTCATCTTCCTCGGCGGCTTCAGCGCCACCTTCCCGTACGCCCAGCTGTTCACGGCGCTGGCGATGTTCGGCATCGTCGTCGTCGCGGGCTACTTGCTGTTCGCGATGCAGCGCGTCCTCTTCGGGCCGTTCAGCGCGGACACGGACTACGACATCGTGCCCGCAGCGCCCCACGACGCGGTCGCCATCGTCGTGCTGGTGGTGCTGGTCGTCGTGCTCGGGACGGTCCCCGAGGTGTTCTACGACATGATTCAGGACGCGGTCAACCCGATGGTGGACTCGCTGCCGGAGGTAACCGCCTTCCTCACCGGGGGTGAGCTCTGATGGTGGAACTGCCACCGCTGACGCCCCAGCTGCTACTCGGGCTGACGGCCATCGTGCTGTTCGGCATCGACATCGTCGCGCCCGACGCGCGGAAGAACGGGCTGCTGGCGTCGGTGAGCGCCATCGGCACCGTCGCCGCCGCCGCGACCGCGGTGTGGTTCCTCGCGGCCGGCTCGGGCGACTACCGGTTCGTGCAGTTCGACGGCGCGCTCGTCGTGGACGCGTTGAGCCTGTTCTTCGCGTTCGTCGTCGCGAGCGTCGCCACGCTCGTCGTGATTGCGAGCTACGACTACATCGAGGGCGAGGAGCACGTCTCCGAGTACTACTCGCTGGTGCTGCTGGCGGCGACCGGCATGTCGCTGATGGCGGCCGCCAACAGCCTCGTGACGGTGTTCGTCGCGCTGGAACTGGCGAGCCTGCCGTCGTACGCGCTCGTTTCGTTCCTGAAGACCGACCGCGGCAGCGTCGAAGCCGGCCTGAAGTACTTCCTCATCGGCGCGCTGTCCTCCGCCGTGATGGCGTACGGCATCAGCCTCGTGTACGCCGCGACGGGCACGCTCCTGCTGGACGACATCGCGGCCGAAGTCGCCGGCAACCAGTTCGGCGGCGTGCTCGGTCTCGGCATCCTGCTGCTCGCCGGCGGGTTCGCGTTCAAGACGGCCTCGGTGCCGTTCCACTTCTGGGCACCGGAGGCCTACGAGGGCGCGCCCGCGCCGATTAGCGCGTTCCTCTCGTCGGCGTCGAAGGCCGCCGGCTTCGCGGTCGCGTTCCGCGTGTTCACGACCGCGTTCCCGCTCGACGCGGTGGCCGCCGTCGCCATCGACTGGTCGCTGCTGTTCGCCGTGCTCGCGGTGGTCACGATGACCCTCGGGAACTTCGCGGCGGCCACGCAGAACGAGGTCAAGCGGATGCTCGCGTACTCCTCCATCGGACAAGCGGGCTACGTGCTGATGGGGCTTGCCGCGCTCCAGAGCGGCGCTGCGGAGGCGAACGCCTTCGTGCTCGGTGCGTCGATGACCCACCTGCTCGTCTACGGCTTCATGAACACGGGCGCGTTCCTGTTCGTCGCGCTCGCGGAGTACTGGGACGTGGGCCGCACGTTCGAGGACTACAACGGGCTCGCGACCCGCGCCCCCGTGGCGTGTGTCGCGATGACCGTGTTCATGTTCAGCCTCGCCGGCCTCCCGGTCGGCGGCGGCTTCCTCTCGAAGTACCTGCTGTTCGCGGGGACCGTCCAGGCTGGCTTCGCGTGGCTCGCGGCCATCGCGGCCATCAACAGTGCGCTGTCGCTGTACTACTACTCGCGAGTCGTCAAGGCAATCTGGATCGAGGACCCCAGCGACGACCTCTCGCTGGCCGGGACGCCGACCGGCCTCTACACCGCCGTCGTCGCGGCGGCGGTGGCGACGGTCGTCCTGCTGGTGGCGTTCGACCCGGTCGCGCAGACCGCCGTCCACGCCGCCGACGTCCTGTTCGCGCTGTAAGCGAACGGGGCACAACGGTACCTTTTAGCGGATTCAGCAGCTATCACGGGTCAACGAATGGTTTCTCGGCTCGTGCTCGGTTGCGGCACGACCGGTCACGCCCTCGTCGAACACCTCTCACAGCGCCGCGGCGAGCTGTTCGTGCTCGACGGCGACGCGAGCCGCGTGGAGTCGCTACGCAACGAGAAGGTCGCCGCCGAGGTCCGGGACGTCACCGACCCCGCCGAGATTAGCGGGTTGGAGCGCGACGTCGACGTGGTGCTGGTGGCGACCGACGGGGCCGCCGCCAACCGGCTAGCCGCGGAGGCCGCTCGCGAGGTCTACCCGGACGCCGAACTCGTGGCGTACCTGGGGTTCGAGGCGACCAGCGACGACCGCGAGGCGCTGGACGCGGTCGCCGACCGCGTTGTCGACCCCGGGGCGGCGATACTCGACCACGTCGAGGAGGTCGCGACCGCCGAGGGTTCCGGGAAACTGCAGGCGCTGCGCACGACGCTCGAAGCCATCGACGGGACGCTGGGCGTGTTCATGCACGATAACCCCGACCCGGACGCTATCGCGACGGCCGTCGGGCTGTCGCGCATCGCCGCGGAGTTCGGGGTCGAGACGGAGGCGTATTACTTCGGGGAGATTTCCCACCAGGAGAACCGCGCGTTCGTCAACCTCCTTGACCTCGACCTCCGGAACGTCGAGGCCGGCGAGGAACTGGACTTCGACGCCATCGCGCTCGTGGACCACTCCGCGCCCGGCGTCAACGACCAACTCGACCCCGAGACGGAGGTGGACATCGTCGTCGACCACCACCCGCCGAACGACGACGTGGAAGCCGACTTCGTGGACATCCGCCCCGGGCTGGGTGCGGCCAGCACCATCCTCGTGGAGTACATCCGCGGGTTCGGCCTCGACGTCGAGACCGAGGTCGCGACGGCGCTTCTGTACGGCATCCGCGTGGACACCGACGACTTCGCCCGCGAGATTACGACCGACGACTTCGAGGCGGGCGCGTGGCTGCTGGACCGCGCGGACACCGACATCCTGGAGCGCATCGAGAGCCCGTCGGTGAGCGCGGACACCCTCGACACCATCGCGCGCGCCATCCGCAACCGCGAACTCGACGGCTCCGTGCTGGCCTCCTGTGTGGGCGCCATCTCCGACCGCGACACGCTCGCGCAGGCCGCCGACCGCCTGCTCGCGATGCGGGGCGTGACGGTGACGTTCGTCTACGGCTACACCGAGGGTACCATCTACGTCTCCGCGCGGTCGCGGGGCAGCGACGAGGACCTCGGCGCAGTGTTGCGGTCGGCGTTCGACGAGATGGGGAGCGCGGGCGGCCACGCGGACATGGCGGGCGCACAACTCCCACTCGGGCTGTTCGACGACGTCGGCGAGGAGGCCGAGCAGACGCTCACGGAGATGGTCGAGGACGTGGTGGCAACGCGGTTCTTCGAGGCGGTTCGCGGGGGGTGAGTTTTTCCCGGTCGACGCGTAACGGGCACGTGATGGATTCGGCCCTCGACCACAACGGCGCGAAACCCACGGTCGACGACTACATGACCCGTGACGTCGCGACCGTCTCCCCCGACGACACCGTGCGCGACGTCGCGACCCGCATCTCCGAGAGCGAACACAACGGCTTCCCGGTGACCGAGGGGCGGCGCGTCGAAGGGTTCGTCTCCGCGCGGGACCTCCTCCTCTCCGACCCCGACGAACTCGTGTTCAAGGTGATGAGCGACGAGCTCATCGTCGCCCACCCCGAGATGAAGGTGACCGACGCCGCCCGGGTCATCCTGCGGTCGGGCATCCAGAAGCTCCCGGTCGTCGACGACGCGGGCAACCTCGTCGGCATCATCTCGAACTCCGACGTCATCCGCTCGCAAATCGAGCGCGCCACGCCCGAGAAGGTCGGGAAGCTCAAGCGCACCCTGGAGACGATTCACGGCATCGAGGCCAGGGAGGAGCGCCGCACCGTCGAACTGGCCGAGCTGGTGCCGACCCAGGGGAAGGTGTACGCCGACGAACTGGAGGGCCGCCAGTACGAACTCGAACACGGGCTCGCGGAGCCGCTGGTCGTCATCGACAACGGCGGCGTCGAACTCCTGCTGGCGGACGGCCACCACCGCGTGATGGCCGCCGAGCGCGCGGGCATCGGGGAGATGGACGCCTACGTCATCGTCCTGGAGCGCCGCGTCGACCTGGGGATGGCCCGCACCGCCGACAAGGAGGGCCTGGAGTCGATTTCGGACATCCACGTCGTGGACTACGCCCACCACCCGCTCGTGGAGACTATCGAGCGCCTGCAGTAGGCGCGCCTACACCTCGTCGACGGCCAGCGTGTCGTCGACCCGTAGCGTCACGTCGTCGTCCCCGACAGCGACTGTGAGTTCGACAGCCGAGCCGTCGGCCGTGAGGTCGGCGCTGTCCGGGTCCCACACGAACGACAGGCTCGCGGGGAGTTCGCGCTGCGCGTCGACGCCGTGGTCGTAGTACAGCGAGACGACCGCGGGGTGGCCCATGACGGCGGCCGCGGCCCGCGTGGTCAGCGACAGCCAGCAGTTCTCGCAGGCGAACGTGGCGTTGACGTGGCCGTCCTCGGTCTCCTCGAACTCCGCGACGGCCACCGGCGCGGAGCAGACGAAACAGACGCCGTCCGCGAGCGAGCGCAGGTCGCGGTGGACGTCGCCGACAGCGAACGCGAGCACGTCCTCGATGGTCGCGTCCGCGACGGCCGTCGGCGGGACCGAGCGCTGGAGAAACAGCCCGTGGTCGTCGCACTCGACGGAGACGTAGTGGTTCTCGTAGCGCGCAGTCAGCGCTGCGCCGCAGTGCGGGCAGTCGTGGTCGACCAGACCCGACCGCGGTTCGGGGTCGTGGCTGTACGTCCCCGACTCGATGGAGCCGATGGCGCGGAGGCCGACGGCCGTGGGCGCGTAGCCGCCGTCGCGCTTGCGCACGAACTGGTCACGGAGCTTGTCGAGGTGGTAGTTGAACCGCCCGGCGTCGTCGACGCCGACTGCCCGACGGAGTTCCGCGAACGGCACGCTCGTCTCGCCAGCGGGGTGTTCGCGGTCGCTGAGTTCGCGGAGGATGGCGACGCGGACGGGGTCCGAGAGCACGCCGAACGCGTCGGCGACGCGCGCGGCGTCGGCGGGGTGGTCGCTCATACGCCCGCATCCACAGCCAGCGTCAAAAACCTAGCACGGGACCGCCCTCGTATCAGATACGAAACAGAACAGTCGTTCTGGAAACCATTAACCGAGTCGCTGGCGGACTCGTGGCCATGCAGCGCACCCACCCTGAACGGCGGGCCGACGAGCCCGCCGACTCCGCCGGCGACGAGGTGCTCGTCGTCGACGACCTCCAGAAGACGTACGGCGACGGCGAGGACGCCGTGCGCGCCGTCGACGGCGTCTCTTTTTCCGTCAAGCGCGGCGACGTCGTCGGCGTGCTCGGGCCGAACGGCGCCGGCAAGACGACCACAATCAAGTCGATTCTCGGGCTCGTCGTCCCGACCGGCGGCACCGTCGAAATCGCTGGCGTGGACGCCCACGACGACCCGCGAGCGGTCTATCGGCACGTCGGCGCGATGCTGGAGGGCGCGCGCAACGTCTACTGGCGGCTCACGGTCCGCGAGAACCTCGATTTCTTCGCGGCGCTCGGCGGACAGAACCCCGCCGCTGCTCGCGGGCGCCACGACAGCCTGCTGGCGCAGTTCGGCCTCACCGAGAAGGCCGACGAGACGGTCAACGACCTCTCGCGGGGGCAGAAGCAGAAGGTGTCGCTGGCGTGCACGCTCGCCCGCGGCACCGACGTCGTCTTCCTCGACGAGCCGACGCTCGGCCTCGACGTCGAAGCGTCGCTGGAGCTGCGCCGCGAGCTCCGCCGGCTCGCCGACGAGGAGGCGATTACGGTCGTGCTCTCCAGCCACGACATGGACGTCGTCGAGGACGTCTGCGACCGCGTCGTCATCCTCTCGGAGGGCGAGGTCATCGCCGACGACCCAATCGAGGACCTCGTGCGCGTCTTCGAGACGCAAGCCTACCGCGTCACCGTCGACGGCGACGTTCCCGAGCGCGTCCGCGAACGCCTCGCTAACTCCTTCGACGTCGCGGAGTGGGAGACGGTGGGCGGCCGCACGCGCTTCGACGTGACGCTCACCGAGGGCGACGCGCTCTACGACGTCCTCGACGTGCTCCGGGACGCGGACCTCGCGCTCGCGGACGTCGACGGCCTCGACCCGGACCTCGAAGACATCTTCCTCGAAGTCACGGGGCGCACGCTCGGCGAGCACGCGGAGGGGTCGCAGTGAGCGCGCCGACTGACGACACTGGCGTCGGTAGTGACGCCGCGGCAGTCGACACGGGCGTGCGAGGCTACGGCCAGTTCTTCCGCGCGGCGTTCCGGAAGAAACTGCTGTTGCTCGTGCGCTACCCCGTGAACACCATCTCGCAGTTCGGGACGTTCCTGCTGGTCTTTTTCGTCGTGTTCTACGGCGGTCGCGCGGTCGCGCCCGCCGCAATTTCGGAGAGCATCGAGGGCATCATCGTCGGCTACCTGCTGTGGAGCATGTCCATCACGGCGTACTCGGGGCTGTCGTGGGGCGTCACCCGGGAGGCCCAGTGGGGAACCCTCGAGCAGCTGTTCATGTCGCCGTTCGGCTTCGGCCCCGTGATGGTCGTCAAGACCGTCGTGAACGTCCTCGAATCGTTCCTCTGGGGCGCGGCGACGCTGCTCGTGATGATGACCGTGACGGGGCGCTGGCTCACCCTCGACCCGCTGACGGTGCTGCCGCTGGGCGTGCTCGCGCTCGCACCCGCGGTCGGCGTCGGCTTCGTCTTCGGCGGGCTCGCCATCCGCTTCAAGCGCATCGAGAACGCCTTCCAGCTCGTGCAGTTCGTGTTCATCGGGCTCATCGCCGCCCCCGTCGCCCAGTACCCGCTGCTGAAGTGGCTGCCGCTCGCGCAGGGCAGCAACCTCCTGCGGACCGCGATGCAGGACGGCGTCGCGCTCTGGAACCTCCCGCCCGCCGAAATTGCCATCCTCGTCGTGACGGGCGTGGGCTACCTCGTCGCCGGCTACGCCGCCTTCCACTACTGCCAGCGGTGGGCGCGCCGCGAAGGCGTGATGGGGCACTACTGACTGGTTCGCTTCGACGTGGCCTCCCGTTGGTCGTCGACGCCGCTCACGGCTCCCGGTGGTCGCCGTTCGTGCTAGCGTGGCTCGCTTTGCTCGCCACGCACCCCTCGAAAACCCTATGAACGTTCCGGCAAGATTTGAGAGCATGTTCGACGACGAGGAGCTCGCCGACATCCGCGAGGCCCGGGAGGACTGGGAGGACGACACCCTCGACCCCGTGCTCGACGCCTACGGCGAGCGCAAGGAGCGCTTCGCGACCGTCTCCAACGTGGAAGTCGACCGGCTCTACACCCCGGAAGACGTCGCGGACCGCGACTACACCGAGGACCTCGGGTTCCCCGGGGAGTTCCCGTACACGCGCGGCGTCTACCCGACCGGCTACCGCGGCCGCACGTGGACGATGCGGCAGTTCGCGGGCTTCGGCACCGCCGAGGAGACCAACGAGCGCTTCCACTACCTCATCGAGAACGGCCAGACCGGGCTCTCGACGGCCTTCGACATGCCCTCGCTGATGGGCCTGGACAGCGACGACCCGATGAGCCTCGGGGAGGTCGGCAAGGAGGGCGTCGCCGTCGACACCCTCCGCGACATGGAGATTCTGTTCGACGGCATCGACCTCTCGGAGGTCTCGACGTCGTTCACCATCAACCCGAGCGCGCCAGTAATCTACGCGATGTACCTCGCGCTCGCCGACCAGCAGGGCGTCCCCCGCGAGGAGATTCGGGGCACCCTCCAGAACGACATGCTCAAGGAGTTCATCGCGCAGAAGGAGTGGGTCGTCCCGCCGGGGCCCTCGCTGGACCTCGTGACGGACGTCGTGGAGTACTGCGCCGCGGAGACGCCGAAGTTCCACCCCATCTCGGTGTCCGGCTACCACATCCGCGAGGCGGGGTCGACCGCGGTCCAGGAGTTGGCGTTCACGCTCGCGGACGGGTTCGCGTACGTCGAGGACGCCCTCGACCGAGGACTTGACGTCGACGAGTTCGCGCCTCAGCTCTCCTTCTTCTTCAACTCGCACAACTCCATTTTCGAGGAGGTCGCGAAGTTCCGCGCGGCGCGGCGCATCTACGCCCGCGTGATGGACGAGCGCTACGACGCCGAGAAGGGGGCCTCCAAGCAACTGAAGTTCCACACGCAGACCGCGGGACAGAGCCTCACCGCCCAGCAGCCGCTGAACAACGTCGCCCGCGTCACGCTACAGGCTCTGGCGGCGGTGCTGGGCGGCTCGCAGAGCGTCCACACGAACTCCTACGACGAGGCGCTCGCGCTCCCCAGCGAGGACGCCGTGCGGGTCGCGCTCCGCACCCAGCAGATTATCGCCGAGGAGTCCGGCGCGGCGGACATCGTCGACCCGCTCGGCGGGAGCTTCGCCATCGAAGCGCTCACCGACGAGGTCGAGGCGGAGGCGATGGCGTACATCGACGAAATCGAGGCGAAAGGCGACGGCTCGATTCGGGACGGCGTGCTCGCGGGCATCGAAGAGGGATACTTCCACCGCGAGATTCAGGAGGCCGCCTACGAGTACCAGTCCCGCGTCGACGCCGGCGAGGAGACGGTCGTCGGCGTCAACGCCTACGAAGTCGAGGAGGACACCAGCCCGGACACGCTCCACGTCGACGAGGACGCCACCCGGGAGCGCCAACTCGGCCGGCTGGCGGACGTGAAAGCCGAGCGCGACGACGACGCGGTCGCTGACGCGCTAGACACGCTCCGGGATGCCATCCACGGCGACGAGAACACCGTCCCCTACATCGTGGACGCGGTGAAGGCGTACGCGACGATGGGCGAAATCATGCAGGTGTTCGAGGACGAGTTCGGCGGCTACCAGGAGACGGCCGCGGTCGCCTGACTAGAGGTACGCCGAGTCCCACCGCGTCGCCTTCCGCTTGTTCGCGCACTCGCTGCACTCCACGCGCCCCATCGCGTCCATCGAGGTGTCCAGCGACCCGCAGTTCGCGCAGTAGAAGCCGTAGCGGTCCGCGCGGTCGGGCGTGTTGTAGGCCGCGTAGAACGGTGCCTTCGAGCCGCGCTCGCGCTCGTCGTACGCGACGAAGACGGTGCCGCCGTCGACCTCGTGTTCCTCCGTGAGTTCCGCAGCCTCGTCCGCGGGGAGGTTCACGTAGAGGTGTTCGGTGTACGTCTCCCCGGCGATGTCGAGCGTGCGCTTGCCGGTGCGCGCGTAGCCACTCGCCTGGTAGAACTCGTTGCCCGCGCGGTTCGCCGCGAGCACGCGTCCCTCCACACGGTTCGCGCTCCGCTCTAGGAGTTCGGTCTCGGTGTGTTCGAGCAGCCGGCCGCCGAGCCCGCGGTCCCGATGGTCGGGGTGGACGTGCAGCCACTGGATGGCCGCGACGCCGGCCGCGGACGCCGAGGACTGGCCGCCGTCGGGCTGGCGGACGTCGAGTTCGCTCTCCGAGAACGCGACCACGCTGTCGTCGTCCACGACGACGAGGTAGACGACGTCGTCGGCGTCGAGGCGGTCGGCGAGCCGGTCCGTGCCGTACCACTCGTCGGCCGCGGCCGCGACGATGTCCTCGCCGAGCTGGCCGGCGTACGTCGCTTCGAGAGACGCCTCCGCCACGCGCCGGATGCCGTCCGCGTCGTCGTGAGTGGCTTCTCGAACCTTCATGTCCGTTTGCATGTCCTTCCACCCACTAATACCTACCCGCAGTCCACGAACGGTCAGGCGTCGGCGCGCTCGGAGACGAAAACGATAGCCAGGAGGCCGATGCCGAGCAGGACGCCCACGGAGACGACGCCGAACAGCGCGAGGTTCAGCGGGTTCAACTGGAACGTAATCGGGCCGACGGCACCGTAGGCTGCGCCCGACCCTTCCACGAGCGGCCCGGAGGGGCCGCCGCCGTCCCCGTAGACGATGATGCCGAGCACGTAGCCGAACAGCCCGGCGACGGCGACCGCGGAGGCGTACATCCACAGCACCACTCGTCGACCGCGCGTGTCGGGTTCGCTCACGCGCAGTCGTAGGCAGCGGAGTGGGTAGCCTTTTGCGGTGTCGCCGCCAACAGGCCGGGTATGGAAGACAAGGAGCTCATGTTCGTGGTGCTGGCGGGTATCGCACTCCTGATGTTCCTGACCGGCTTCGTGCTCGTTCTCGCGTAGAAAAACTCGTGCGTCTCAGTCCGCGGACTGGGTGTCGTCGGATTCGCCGCCGTCCGTCGCCGGGACGGGCGACTCGCGCTGCTGTTCGTACCACTCCCAGTCGTTGGTGAGCTGGCCCGTCTCGTCGAGGTCCCACGGGTCGCCGCTGTCGACCTTGGGGCCCTCCTTCCAGGAGACGACCATGTTCCACACCCACAGCAGGGTGCTGATGCCGATGAGGAACGCGCCCGCGGTCGCGATCTGGTGGGCGGTGACGAACTGCGGGAGATACGTCGCGTACCGCCGCGGCATGCCGCCGTAGCCGAGCCACAGCATCGCGAGGAAGGTCATGTTCGACCCGACGAGGCCGAGCCAGAAGTGCGCGTGCGCGAACCGCTTCTGGTACATCCGACCGGTGATCATCGGGAACCAGTAGTAGGTGCCCGCGAACAGCGCGAAGCCGATGGCACCGTAGACGATGAAGTGGAAGTGGCCGACGACGTAGTAGGTGTCGTGGAGGATGAGGTCGACGGGGATGGCGGCGAGGAAGATGCCGGTGACGCCGCCGATGATGAAGTTCTGGACGAAGCCGATGCAGAACAGCATCGGCGCGGTGAGCCGGAGCTTGCCGTTCCACATCGTCGTAATCCAGTTGAACACCTTCACGGCGGATGGTATCGCAATCGCGAGCGACACCGCCATGAAGCTCGCGCGGAGCCGGGGGTCGATACCCGTGGTGAACATGTGGTGGGCCCACACGCCGAACGAGAGGACGCCGATAGCCAGCGTGGAGTAGACGACGAACTTGAACCCGAACAGTTTCCGCCCCGAGAACTTCGGCAGCACGAGGCTGACGATACCCATCGGCGGCAACACGAGAATGTACACTTCGGGGTGGCCGAAGAACCAGAACAGGTGTTGCCAGAGAATCGGGTCACCGCCGGCGACCGTGAAGAACGTCGTGCCGAAGTTGCGGTCGAGCAGCAACATGATGAGCGCGCTGCCCAGCAGCGGGAACGCGAACAGAATCAGCCCGGACTGCGTGAGCATCGTCCACGAGAAGATGTCGAGGCTCGGCCAGCCGACGTCGTCGCCGCGCTCGGTGAAGATGGTCGCGATGAAGTTGACCGCACCCATCGTCGCCGAGACCCCCGTGAGGTGGAGGCCGAGCAGCATCATGTCGATGGCGGGGCTGGACATCTGGATGGACAGCGGCGTGTACATCGTCCAGCTGGTCTGGGCGGTCGCGACGCCCGGCAGCAGGAAGCCGCTCCAGACGAGCAGCGCGCCCGGCGGGAGCAGCCAGAACGCGATGGCGTTGATGCGGGGGAACGCCATGTCGTCGGCACCGATGAGCAGCGGGATGAAGTAGTTCCCGAACGCCGCAATCATCGGCGTCCCGAACAGGAACAGCATCGTGATGCCGTGACTGGTCAGGAGGCCGTTGTACAGCGCGGGGTCGATGATGTTCGTCGCGGGTGCGGCGAGCTCGATGCGCATCAGGAGCACGGCGAGGCCGCCCCAGGCGAACGCGATGACACCGTACGTGCCGTAGAGAATCCCGATGTCTTTGTGGTCGACCGTCGTGAGCCACCGGACGACGCCGCCCGGCTTCTCTTCGTGTCCGTGTTCGGTGCGCTCCCCGAGCGCACCGCCGACGTCGCTGAGAGGCGTGTACGACCGCCAGTCCTCGAGGCGCGCGAGGGAAGCAGCCACCGCGACGAGAAGCACGCCCATCAGCACGGTTAGCACCAGTGATGACGAGGCCATGGAGCACAGTCAGTACCGGACCGTAAAGAAAGCTTAGGATTGGGCGCGCCAGCGCGCGCACCGAGAATCACGGGACGCCGCGCAGATTTCGCGCGGGAGACGGCGGCGCGGTCGAGAGCCGGTTCAGCAGTTTCGAGGTGGAGTCTCCGGCCTCAAGGAGTGACCGAAGCGTAGCGAAGGGAGCGAGTAGGCCGGAGAGGAAACCGACATGGGACGATATAACCGACATACTGCGACCACCCGACTCCCAAGTATTTAAGAATCGATGGCATTATATCTGAAATATGGAGGTCCGGCGTACCGCTCCTGTCAAACTCGTCGTTCCTGACGAGCGCCGCGACGACCTCCACGAAACCGCGCGGCAATTTCGTTATTGTGCCAACCGCGCAAGCGAGTTCTGTTGGTCCGATACCTCCTATACCGAGTGCGTCACGGCCAACACCACCGCACGGGACGGACTTTACGACGACCTCCGCGAGGAAACTGGCCTTACCGCGAACCTCGTCCAAGAAGCCATTCGACGCGGCGTCCAAGCCGTCAAAGGATGCGTCGAACGCTGGAGACAGGGTAAGCGCGTGAGCCGACCGGAGTTCACGTCCTGGAGTCTGCTCTACGACAAGCGGAGTGCGACCTTCTACCGGAACAAAGTCTCGCTCTCAACCGTTAACGGGCGTGTCGAGTGTGACTTTGAACTCCCCTCGGACAGCCCCACACCATACGAGGAGTACGTGCTGTCCGAGGAGTTCGAGTTCCGTGCGAGCACGCTCCAGTACGACGCAGTCGACGACGAGTTCTACTTCCATATCACCACGCGGAAGTACGACTGCGACGGAGACGATGGTGGGTCAGCTGAGGTTTCAGCAGATACCGAGCACCAAACAGTTCTTGGTATCGACCTCGGCGTCAACAGTCTCGCCGTCTCCTCAACCGGCACGTTCTGGCAAGCAGACGACTACGACCACTGGACTCAGGAGTTCGAGAAGCGACGTGGTGAGATGCAACAGCGCGGCACGCAAGCCGCGCACAACGCCGTGCGTCGCCTCGGCAAGCGCGAACAAGCGTGGCGCAAACAGTACATCCACACAGTCGCTAACGAAGTCGTCACGGAGGCCCTCTCTTACGACTGCGACGTAATCGTATTCGAGGACTTGACCGATATTCGAGAACGACTTCCCGAAGCGAAGTGGCACCACGTCTGGGCGTTCCGACGCCTGTTCGAGTACGTCTCCTACAAGGCCCCCGAACAGGGTGTCTCCGTGGAGCAAGTCGAGCCGAACCACACGTCCCAACGCTGTTCTCGGACGGACTGTGGGTTCACGCACGACGATAACCGCCACGGCGAACACTTCGAGTGTCAGAAGTGTGGTACGAAACCAGCGCGGACTACAACGCCGCAAAGAACATCGGACTGCGGTACGCTCGGAAGCGACAACACAGCCTCCGTTCCTCGCCCAAGTCGGGGAGCGGAGACGCAGAAGTAGACCTGCGTATAAATGGTGGGACGTTGAACGGCGACGGGTACCAGCGTATTGCTGGCGACTGATTGCCGGGAGTCCACATCAAAGCCACCGAAAGGCATCGCCTTTCGAGGCCTCGACGGAGCAACGTTCCGTCGGTGGCCCCACCCTCAACGAACTGAGGCGCGGAGCGCTGAGGGAGTAGGGTGGGGTAGTTTACTGCGGGCCGACTTCCTCCTCGCCGGTCTCGATGCGCTTGGCCGCCGCGTACGTGAGGATGGAGAGCGCGACCAGCATCCAGCCCACGAGGATGAACTGGATGACGCGTTCGAGCGTGAAGCCCGACCCCCACGGGTTCACGGCCACGAAGGCCACGAAGAAGAACGCGAGGATGGCCAGCGGGACGATGTTGACCGTGAGGTCGAGGAGGGTGTCCGTGTCGAAGATGGTGGAACTCATTAGCGGGAGTTCGGAGCGGCGGACAAATATAGCTTGAGGATTCAGCGCCAGCCCCGGGCTACAGGCGACCGGTTTCGAGGAGGAACAGCGCGACCGACGCGGCGGCGACGACGATGCCGGTGCCGCCGAGTGCGAGGCCACGCGCGGTCGCGGACGTGGCGACGTAGAGCAGGCCGCCGAGCGCCCCGAACACCGCGCCGACCGCAAGCGCGGGCCGGTGCAGCGTGGATGCGAACCCGGATTCGCGGAGGATGCCGACGATGCTGCCCGCGAGCAGCACGAGCCCGCCGACGGCGACGGGAAGCAGCCCGTCGAAGAGGATGCCGATTTCGGAGATGACGAGGCCCAACACGAGCGGAATCGGCCACGGGCTGGCGCGCGGGTACTGGTCGCTCAGTCCCTGCTCCGTTTGCTCGACCATACCACGACGTTCGGCGCGGTGGGTTAGAAAGCCATCGCTTCCGCTCAGACGGCGACCACGGCGTACGTCATCAGGAACCCGAAGTACAGCGCGACGAGCACGGCGAGCGCGCGCAGTCGGAACGACCGAAGGTCCTCGCTCTCGTCGTGGTAGGCGTCCTCGAAGGCGTCGCGCTCGTCGTCGTCGAGGTGCTCGTAGTGTTCGAGCCCGCGGTGGAGCGCGCGCAGGCGCTCGGTCGGGAACGCCTCGCCGCAGTACGAGCACCGGAGCGCGTCGTCGGGAGCGGTGGTATCGGTCATAGGAACGGTGGTTCGGCGGCCGGCTGGCCGATTATCCAGAGGCTGGTCATCGTGTAGAACACCATCACGAGGGTGAGCGTGTACTGGCTGCGAATCGCCTGCAGGCGACCAGGGAGTTCGTCGTAGGCGGTGCCGTGCGCGACCCAAATGGCGAGCAGGTGGCCGAGGAGGACCGCGGCGACGCCGACGCCGGAGAGCCAACTCGGGAGCACGAGCGTGCGCGCGACCGGCGGGTCCAGGGGCGCGAGCAGCGCCCCGAACAGCGACGGGGACAGCGACAGCGCGTACACGAGGTAGTGCGCGAGGTGGTAGCCCGCAGCGATGGCGAGCAGCGACGGCGCGAACCGGCGCGCGAGCACGGCGGCGTCCGTGTACGTCGGCGCGACGTCGCGGGCCTTCCGGGCGGCCCACCAGTAGAGTCGGTGGAAGCCGAGGAAGCCGACGAGGAGTGCGCCCGGGTAGAGCACTGGCGCAGGGACGCCGGCGTCGACGACCGAGCGCGCGAACGACGCCCACGCGGGCGTGCCGACGAACCCGTCGTAGGTCGTCCCCCGGACGAGCGCGAGCAGGAACGCCGTCGATGCCCACGCCGCACGGCCTGGCGAGAGCGCGACGTCGCGTCCGTCGAGCACTCACGCGACCGGGCGCGTGAGCGTCCGGAACGGATTCACGGGAGGCCACGAGTTCCCGACGAGGTACGTCGACATCGCGAACGCCGCCCACCAGCCCACCCAGACGAGCACGATAGCACCGTTCCGGAGCGGCTCGGTCGGCCCCGCAAACCCAGTGAGCAGGACGAACGCGAAGCCGGCGAGGCCGACGACGTGGCGGACCCACGGGAGCACGCGCCGAGGCGCGGGGAGGTGGTGGTGCCACTCGTGGACGGCCGCGACGAACTCGCGGTCCGTGACGAAACTCGCCAGCAGGAACGACGCGCCGACGACGGCGCCACCCGTCGAGAGGAACAGCCACGTCGGCACCGCCAGTTCCTGCCCGCTGGCGTCGCGGAGGCTGCCGCCGTGCGCGACGGCGACACCACAGACCACGACGAGGCCGACGACGGCACCGAGCACGCGCGCGCCGCGACGAGACATATCTGGGGGTTACCGGCGGCTCCTCGTGAGGATTGCGGTACGGCTCCGGCGCGGACGGAGTTGGATGGGTTTTTAGTATTCGCCCCGCAACTCGCTGGTATGACCGTCACGGACGACTCAGAGGACCACGGCCACCACCTGCCGGCCGTGGAGGACTGGCCGAAGGGCTTCGGCGAGGCCAGCTGGTGGCCGTTCGTCACCGCCGTCGGTGCCGCCGGGTTCTACATCGGCGCCGCGCTGTACGTGCTCGGACAGAACGAGACGTTCGGGTTCGTCACTCCGATGGTCGGGCCGGCCGTCTTCGTGGGGAGCGTGTTCGTCTTCCTCGCGGGCCTGTACGGCTGGGTGTACCACGCCTTCGTGAAGCACTTCTGGAGCCGGGAGACGACCGGCGGCGCGGCGCTCCGCTGGGGGATGATGCTGTTCCTCGGCACGGAGATTGCGACGTTCGGTGCCGGGTTCGTCTACTACTTCTTCATCCGCGCGGGCTCGCAGTGGTCCCAGGCAGTCCAGCACGTTCCCGAGGGGTTCCTCGGTGCGCTCGTGCTCGCGAACACCGCCATCCTCGTGGTGTCCAGCATCACGCTGCACTTCGCGCACGTCGCGCTCCGGGAGGGCAACCGGTCGCGATTCCTCTCGCTGCTCGTCTCGACGCTCGTGCTCGGCGTGATATTCATCGCCGGCCAGGTGTACGAGTACTACGAGTTCATCGTCCACGAGGGGCTGTCGCCGACCGGCGGCATCTTCGAGAGCGCGTTCTTCGGGCTGACCGGCCTCCACGGCCTCCACGTCTCCCTCGGTGCGGTGCTGCTGGCCATCGTCACCGTCCGCGCGTTCAAGGGCCAGTACTCCCACGAGCGCGACGTCTCCGTGGCCACCGTCTCGATGTACTGGCACTTCGTCGACGCCGTCTGGATCTTCCTCGTCGTCGTGCTGTACGCCGGCGCGGTCGTCAGCTTCTAAGCGACCGCCGTCTTTTTTCGCGTCTGCCGCGAACGCGCAGGCATGACAGTCGACGCCGACCGGCTGCGCTCGCTCGTCGACGCGCCGGTCGTCCACCGCAAGTCGGTGCCGAGCACGAACGACCTCGCGCGCGCCGAGGGCCGCGACGGCGCAGCCCACGGCACGTTCGTCGTCGCGGACGAGCAGACCGCGGGCCGCGGCCGCACGGGGAACGTATGGGCGTCGCCGCCGGGCGGCGTCTGGTCGAGCACGCTCGTCTACCCCGACTTCGACGCGAGCCACGTGGGCCGGCTCACGTTCGCGGGCGGGCTCGCGGCCGCCGAGACCGTCGAATCGTTCGGCGTGGACGCGGCCCTGAAGTGGCCCAACGACGTGGTCGTCGGCGACGACGCGCGGAAGCTCTGCGGCGTGCTCACCGAAGCGGTCGTCGACGAGGTGCCGGTCGCCGGTAAGCCCGTCGACGAAGTGCTGCCCGGCACGGACCCCGCGGACGCCGAGTTGTCGTTCGCGGTGCTGGGCGTCGGCGTGAACGCGGCCCTCGACCCGAGCGACCTCGACGTAGAGCGGGATGTGACGACGTTGCGGGCGGAAGTCGCGGACGTGGACGCGACGGCAGTCGCGGCGACGCTGCACGAGCGACTGCTCGCGTGGGTCGAGCGCGTCGGGACCGACGACGGATTCGCGGCGGCGCTGGACGCGTGGCGCGAGCGGAGCGCGACGCTCGGCGAACGCGTGCGCGTCGAAACGCGGAGCGGCGAGACGGTCGTCGGCGACGCTACCGGTGTCACGTCCCGTGGCGCGCTCGTCGTCAACACGGGCGACGAGGCCGTCGCCGTCACGGAAGGCGAGTGCAGTCGGCTCCGGCGCGCGTAGCTACGCGGCGAAGCGGTGCGGAGCAGCGAGAAAGGAACGAGAGAAGCGTCGTTAAACGTCGATGGTCGTGTTCTCGGGATCCTCGACCCACTCCTGGTAGGTGTCTTCCTCGACGACCGCGATGGTGCCGAGCATCTCGGAGTGACCCTGGCCGCAGAACTCAGCGCAGTAGAGCTGGTAGGTGCCCTTCTCGTTGACCTCGGTGATGAGGTAGTTGGTCTGCCCGGGGACGGCGTCGGCCTTCAGGCCGATTTCGGGCGCGTGGAACGCGTGAATCACGTCCTGTGACTGCGTGCGTATCACGAGCTTCGTGTCCTCCGGGACCACCATCGGTTGGTTGCCGACGTCGACGTCGTCGGTCGCAGCGCCGGAGCTCACCGTGAGGTTCTGTTCGGGGTACTGGTAGTTCCAGTACCACTGAACGCCGACGGCGTCGACGACGACGGTGTCGTCTTCGGCCATCGCCTCCTGGGCGTCGGCCTGCGTCGCCGTGACCGACGGCTGTGCCATCACGCCGTAGGCGGCGACGCCGACGAACAGGAGGACGACGGCGGTGGCGACGGTCCACGTGATTTCGAGCCGGCGGTTCTCCTTGGTCGGTTTCGCCTCGTCGCTGTTCCGGAACTTCCACACCGTGTAGACGAGGATGCCCTCCACGAGCAGCGTGACCGGGAGCGCGGCCGCGAGCAGCATCGAGTTCAGGTTGCGGATGAGCTCCTCGGTCACCGACTGGTACTGCTGGGCAGCGACCGGGTCCACGAAGGCGGCGAGGAAGCCGACGGCGGCGACGAGAACGGGTACGAGCCGCTTGCCTCTCATACTATCGTGGTCGTTCGGAGCGGTTCCATAAATAGGTGCTGAATCGGGGCGTCGGCGAGTCGGATAGGCTAAGTGGGCCGCGGCGTAATCAGCTGACGAGAGACGTTCGTGACTCGAAACATCCCCGACCGGTTCACGGCGGTGCTCGCGGCGGCCGCGATGGGCGTCTACGCGCTGCTCGTCGTCGGCGCGACGTCCGCGCTGACGAACGCAGCCGCAGCGTGTCGCTCGTGGCCGGCCTGCGACGGACGCTGGTACGCCCTCGACTCGCTGTCGCTGGCGGTCGTCTGGGGCCACCGGACCGCCGCCGTCGTCACCGGCGTGCTCGTGCTCGCCGCCGCGGTGATGGCGTGGCGGCGTGACTCCTCCGCGCGCGTTCGCGCTGCGGTCACCGTCGCGCTGGCCGCCTACCCGGTCCAAATCGCGGTCGGCGCGCTCACTGCGACGACGCCGGCTTCGGCCGCGCTCGGCGGCGCACACCTCGCGCTCGGCGTGTTCATCTTCGCCGGGCTGGTCGCCGCGCTCGCGTGGACGCTGGAACTCCAGACGGGCCACCTCCCGTCCGCGGAGTGGGAGGGCGAGCCGAAGGGCGACGACGGCGACGACAGTGTCCCCGTTTCGGGGCCGCTGGCGACCGCGTACGCGTACTTCCGGCTGACGAAGCCGCGGCTGATGTGGCTGCTCTGCTTGGTCGCCGCCGCCGGCATGGCGCTGGCCGCTGGGCCGAGCCTCCACGCGGAGACGGTCGTCGCGACACTCGGTGGCGGCGTGCTCGCCATCGGCGCGTCGGGCACGTTCAACCACGTGCTCGAACGCGAGAAAGACCAGAAGATGTCCCGCACCGACGACCGGCCGCTGGCGACCGACCGCATCCCGAAGCGCAACGCCATCGCGTTCGGCGTGACGCTGGCGGCGGCGTCGCTGGCCGCGTTCTACTCGGTGAACCCGCTGACCGCGGCGTTGGGGTTCACCGCCATCGTGTTCTACTCGGTAATCTACACGCTCGTGCTGAAGCCCAACACCCGACAGAGCACGGTCATCGGTGGCGCAGCGGGCGCGCTCCCCGCGCTCATCGGCTGGGCCGCGGTCACGGGCCAGGTGGGCGTCGCGGGCCTCGCGCTCGCGGCGGTCATCTTCCTGTGGACGCCCGCGCACTTCTACAACCTCGCGCTCGCGTACAAGGACGACTACGAGCGCGGCGGCTTCCCGCTGATGCCCGTCGTCAGCGGCGAAGCGACGACGCGCAAGCATATCGTCTACTACCTCGGCGCGACGCTCGTCGCCGCGGTGGCGCTGTCCGCGCTCGCGGGCCTCGGCGTGCTGTACGCGGCGACGACGGTCGTCTTCGGCGGCGTGTTCCTGTACGCCGCGATGCGGCTCCACCGGGAGCGCGACCGCGCCGCCGCGATGCGCGCGTTCCACGCGTCGAACGCCTACCTCGGCTGCCTGCTGGTGGCCGTCGTCGTGGACGCGATGGTGGTCTGAGTGGGCGCGTCAGTCTCGCTCTCCCCGAGCCGATTCCAGCCCACGCGGAAGACGCTGCTGTACGCCGCGTTCCTGCTGAACGGCGAACTCGCCGTCGTCCTGTTCTACTTCGCGGTGTCGGCGTCGGTCCCCACCGACCCCGTGGTGCTGGCGTACCCGTTCGTCTGGATTAACGCCTCCATCTGGGCCGTCTCCCGGGTGGACCTCCCGGACGCCTCCCGGCGACAGCGCGTGTTCGCGCTCGGCGTCGGCCTCGCGTACTTCCTCCTGTTGGGGGGAATCGGCGGCGTCTACATGTTCGACGGCGCTGGCCTCGGCGCGCGCATCTCGTGGCTCTCCCCGGGCTGGGGACCCGCGCTCGTCTACAGCGGGTCCGCGCTCACGGTCAGCCTCCTCCCGTTCAAGGTCGTCGGCTACGCGACGCTGGCGTACCTCGTCGCCGCCACCGTCCTCGACGCCGCGAAGACCGGCGTCGCGGGCCTGCTCGGCTTGCTCGCGTGCGTGAGTTGCACGTGGCCGATAGCCGCGACCGTGTTCACGGGCGCGTTCGGCAGCGCGTCCGCGCTCGCCGCCGCCGCGCAGAACGAGCCGTACGGGCTCTCGACGGTCGTGTTCGTCTCGTCCATCCTCTTGCTCGTGTGGCGGCCGACGCGGTAGCCGACCGCGTTCCGCAGTGCTTTACGTCCGCGCCCGCCGACTCACCAGTATGACTTCCGTTGTCGTCGCCGAGGCCGTCGAGAAGGCCTACGGCGACACCACCGCCGTCGACGGCGTCTCGCTGTCGGTCGGCGAGGGCGAGGTGTTCGCGCTCGTCGGCCCGAACGGCGCGGGCAAGACGACGCTCGTGCGCTGTCTGACCGGCACGACGACGCCCGACAGCGGCAGCGTCGAGTTGCTCGGCGACGAGCCCAGCGAGACGAACGACCAGCGCGTCGGCCTACTGCCACAGGAGTTCGCGCCACCGGACCGCCTCACTGCGGGCGAACTCGTCGGCTACTACGCCGGCCTCTACGACGACGCCCGCGACCCCGAGGCGGTCCTCGCGGAGGTCGGCCTCGACCCCGACACGGAGACGTGGTACGGCGACCTCTCGGGCGGCGAACAGCGCCGCGCGTGTGTCGCCGCCGCGCTCGTGAACGCGCCGGACGTGCTGTTCCTCGACGAGCCGACGACCGCCGTCGACCCCGCGGGCCGGCGCGCGCTCTGGCGCGTGTTCGAGGACCTCGCAGCATCGGGCACGACCATCTTCCTCACGACGCACGACATGGCCGAAGCACAGCGCCTCGCGGACCGCGTCGCCCTGCTCGCGGACGGGACGGTCGCGGCGACAGGAACCCCCCGAGAGCTCGTCGCCGAGCACGGCGGGGAGCCGCGACTGGTCGTCGAACTCCCCGAGGAACCGTCGGAAGCGCCCGACGTGCCGGGTTTCGGCCCCGAGGTGACGCGGGAGGGACTCGTTTTCTCGGACGTTGCACCCGAGGCCATCGGCGACGTCGTGGCCGCGCTCGACGACGCCGGGGTGGCATTCGAGGCGCTGTCGTGGCGCGAGCCGACGCTAGAGGACGCGTACCTCGCGCTCGCCGGCGACGTCGAAGGCGTGGAGGTGAAGCGATGAGCCGGCTGGCCCGCGTTCGCGCGGAAGCGACCGCGACCTATCGGACGTTCCTGCGGCGTCGGACGGCGGTGTTCTTCACGTTCTTCTTCCCGGTGTTGCTCATCGTCATCTTCGCCGGGCTCGTCCGCACGACGTCGGGCAGCGGCGGGCTGTTCACGGAGCCGACCGCGTACTACGTGCCGGCGTATCTCGCCACCGTCGTGCTGTTCACGCCGCTGTCCCGGGTCGGGAGCACGGTCGCGCGCCACCGCGAGGGCAACCGCTTCGAGAAGCTGTCGACGACGCCGCTGACGCGCGCGGAGTGGCTCGCCGCGCACACGCTCGTGAACGTCGCGCTCATCGCCGCGGCGTGCGCGGTGCTGCTCGTCGCGCTGCTCGCGACGGGCGCGTCGTTCGCGCTCTCCCCGTGGCTCGCCGTGCTCGTGCCCGCGACGTCCGTGGTGTTCTGCGGCGCCGGCGCGGTCATCGGGAGCTACGCGGACGGCCAGGACGGCGCTATCGCCGCGAGCAACGGCATCGCGCTCCCGTTACTGTTCCTCTCGGAGACGTTCGTCCAGCCCGACCTGTTCCCGGCGTGGTTCCGGCCAGTCGTGGACCTCTCGCCGCTGGCGTACTTCGCGCGGGGCGTCCGCGCGGCGACCTATGCGGGCGGCGACGTGACGACGAACGCGGCGGTGGTCGTCGCGCTGGCGGTCGCCGCGTTCGCCGTCGGCACGCTCGCGATTCCGTGGACCGAGTGAGAAAGACTACGCCACGAACCCGGTTCGCTGGGTGACTGCGGCCGCGCCCGCGACGACCGACAGCACGACTGCGACGGCAGCGACGCCGACCCACAGTGTGAACGCGAGACTCGCCAGCGCTCCCGCGAGCAGCCACTGCGCGACGCCGAGCGGCACGGCGAGAACGCCGGCGACGGCGGCGGTGCGCGTGGCAATCGTCTTCGCTTGCGCGACGCGGAGCGCGGTGGCGTCCGCCTGCGATTCGGCCGACCCGAGCACCGTCTCCGCGCCGTCGCCCGCGACGAACGTCGTGTTCCAGCAGCGCTCGCAGGGCGGGTCAGGCTCGGGCTGGCGCGTCCCGCAGGCCTTGCAGCGCCACACCTGTTCGTCGTCGGCGGCGTCCATGCTGGCGTCTTCTCCCGATTCCGCGAGCAAGTAGCTATCGATGCCTCCGCGTTCGCGCCCGGATTTCTGCCGACTCCACAGCCGGTACGGGGTGGACTGAGCGAACGCTGCGCGTTCGCGAGGGTCGGAAGACGAACGCAGTGAGTCTTCCGGGACTGAAAGGGGCGGGGCGCTCGACGAACCCAGCCGACGCAAGCACCGAGGGAGCACAGCGACCGAGGCGCGCAGCGAGGCTCGGGAGTCGAGCGCCCCGGGGCTTTCGAGGAAGTGTAGATAGCAGCGAGTCCTACGGCGTAGAGGACTCTGGCTAGCGCGGGACCCAGGAGTAGACGTGGTTGAGCATCCAGTAGGTGACGACGCCCAGGAACAGCGACAGCGACCACGCCGTCACGGCAATCCGGCCGTACTTGGCGTGGCTCGTCTCCCGCAGTTCCGCCGGGCTGTGCGTGAGACCGAGCGTGATGGCGTAGAGGACGACGGGGACGGCGACGACGGAGAGGCCGATGTGGATGGCGAGCATGAGGAGGTACAGCGGTTCGACGATACCCGCGTACTGGGCGAGGAACTGGCCTTCCTCGATGACGATGGACTTCTCGAAGCCGCCGCCGACTTTCCAGAGGTAGAGCACGAGGAACACGCAGATGAGCGCGAACGCGGTCAGCATCGCGGCGCGGTGTTTCCGGACGTCGCCGCGCTTGATGAAGGCCGCGCCGACGAGCAGGCTGGTGAGCGCGAGCGTGTTCACGACGGCGATGGCGTCCGAGAACAGCAGCACGGTCTCGTCTGAGAGGGGCGGGAACAGCGGAACGATGCCGGAGAAGGCGGCGGCGACGAGCGCGTAGCCGACGACCGAGAGCACCACAGTGACGCGGCGCGGGTTCGCTCGCGCGTAGTCGGAGACGGAGGTCATGAGTGGACGTTCGGCCCCGTCCACAAACCCGCTTTCGCTTCTCGCGGGAACAACCGGAGTTTGGGTAGCGCAAGCAGAACTGTAATAGAAGTCCGTTAGAGTGAAACACGTATGTGGCAAAATTCCGGCCATGAGCCACGAATCCCAGCGGAACATCCGGTGCCTGGTGGCCAAAGTCGGACTCGACGGCCACGACCGGGGCGCTCACGTCATCACGCGGGCGTTCCGCGACGCCGGATTCGAGGTCATCTACTCGGGCCTCCACAAGGCCCCCGAGGAAATCGTGCAGGCGGCCGTCCAGGAGGACGTCGACGTGCTCGGCATCTCCATCCTCTCGGGCGCGCACAACACGCTCGTCCCGAAAATCGTCGAAGGCCTCGAAGCGTACGATGCCTTCGAGGACACCCTCATCATCGTCGGCGGCATCGTCCCCGACGAGGACCGCGAGGGCCTGAAGGAGGCGGGCGTGGACGCCATCTTCGGGCCGGGGACGCCGATGGAGGAGACCATCGAGTTCATCCGGGCGAACGTGACGCGGCGTGACTGAGATGGCCGCCCAGGACGCCCTCGACCTCGTGGACGAGCTGCTTGCCGGGAAGCACCGGGCGCTCGCGCGCACCATCACGCGCATCGAGAACCGGTCCCCGGGCTACCGCGACCTCGTCGCCGCGCTCTACCCGCACACGGGGAACGCGGACGTCATCGGCATCACGGGCAGCCCGGGCTCCGGGAAGTCGACGCTCGTGGACAAGATGGCGAAGGCGTACCGCGACCGCGGGCTCACCGTCGGCGTCATCGCGGTCGACCCGTCGTCGCCGTTCACGGGTGGCGCGGTGCTCGGGGACCGCATCCGGATGGCCTCCACCGCGACTGACATGGACGTGTTCTTCCGGTCGATGTCCGCGCGCGGCAGTCTCGGCGGCCTCTCGACGGCGACCACGGACGCCGTCAAAGCGCTGGACGCGTTCGGGAAGGACAAAATCATCATCGAGACGGTGGGTGCCGGGCAGAACGAGGTCGACGTCGTGAAGACCGCGGACACGGTCGCCGTGCTCGTGCCGCCCTCCTCCGGCGACGACGTCCAGATGCTGAAGGCGGGCATCCTCGAAATCGGGGACGTCTTCGTCGTGAACAAGGCCGACCTCGCCGGCTCGGACAAGACCGTCACCGAACTGAAGAACATGCTCGACATGCGCGAGGGCGAGCCCGGCGACTGGAACCCCGAGGTCGTCGAGACGATTGCGAACAGCGGCGAGGGAGTAACCGAATTCCTCGACGTGCTCGACGCCCACACCGACTGGCTCGACGAGTCGGGCCGCCGCGAGGCTAAGCGCCACCAGCGCCACGCCGAGGAACTGCGGAACCTCCTCCGGGAGGACGCGAGTGAACTCATCGAGGACGAACTCGACGCGCGCGGCGGCATCGACGACCTCGTCGAGCGCATCGACGCGGGCGAGACGACGCCGTACGACATCGCCGACGACGTGGTCGAACCCCTCGCGGACTGCCTCGACCAGCAGCGCGACTGAGCCCGTCACAACGGCTAAGCGACTGGCGGCTGAACCGTCCCGTATGCGACTTCGTAGACTCCTCGCTGGCGCTGTCGGCACCGTCGCGGCCGCGGACCTCCTCGACCGCGGCCTCCGCGCGAAGGCCGGGGAGTTGCCGCCGACGCTCGCGGGCGCACAGGACACCTACCGGTGGCGCGGGTTCGACGTAGCCTACACCGAGGCCGGCGAGCCCGACCGGCCGGACGTGGTCTGCCTGCACGGGATTCACGCCGCCGCGTCGAGTTGCGAGTTCGAGGGCATCTTCGACGCGCTCGCCGAGGACTACCACGTGATTGCGCCGGACCTTCCCGGGTTCGGTCGGACCGACCGCCCGCCGGTCGCGTACACGTCCTCGCTGTACGAGGAGTTCGTCGCGGACTTCGTCTCGGACGTTGCCGACGACCCGGTCGTCCTCGGGAGTTCGCTCTCGGGCGCGTGGGCGGCGATTGCCGCCGGGGAAACGGACGTCTCGGGGCTGTTGCTCGTCTGTCCGACCGCGGACACCAGCCCGCGCCGGCCGTGGCTGCGCGCGCTGTTCCGCTCGCCCGTGCTCGGCGCGGCGGCGTTCGACGCGCTGACCGCGAAGCCGTCGCTGCGGTTCTTCGACGAGCGCGACGCCTTCTACTACCCCGAGCGCATCCCCGAGGACCTCCTGGATTACCAGTGGCGGACCGCCCACCAGGAAAGCGCGCGGTTCGCGCCCGCGTCGTTCGTCGGCGGCTATCTCGACGCGGACGTCGACCTCGGTGCAGAACTCGGCGAGCGCGACTGCCCGGTGACGCTCGTCTGGGGCCGGGAAGCCACCGTCTCGACGCTCGCCGCCGGCCGGGACGTCGCCGAGGACGCGGACACGCGGCTGGTCGTCGTCGACGAGACGCGCCTGCTCCCCCACGCAGAACAGCCCGAGGTGTTCCTCGACGCGGTCCGCGAGGACCTACCGCGGCTCGAAGACCACTAGCCGCTCGCCCCCCGTCTCCGTCTCGCCGATACCGGGTTCGACGTCCAGCCCGATTTCGACGTCCGCTACGTCTGCTAGCACCTGCCCCGTGAGCCGCACCGGGCCGAAGTCCGCGACGGCCGTGACGTAGGGTGCGTCCTCGGCGAACGACGGTGCAGGGACGTGGACCTTCGTGTACGTCGCCACCGCACCGGACTCCGGGAGTAACACTTCGTCGAGGTCGGCGCTCCCGCACTCCGGGCAGACGCGCCGCGGCGGCAGGCTCCCGTGGCCGTTCGCGCACTCCACGTAGTAGCCGTCGCCCTCGGCGAGCGCGTCGAGGAACTCGTCGAAGCCCGCGTCGCGCACGGATTCGTCGTCTTCAGTCATTCTGCGACCTCCGCTAAGACGTGGACCACGGCACTCGCCACCGTCCCACCGGCGTTGTGCGCGACGCCGACACGCGCCTCGGGGACGTGCTCGCTGTTGACGTGGTCGCCGCGCAGCAGTTTCGTGAGTTCGGCGACCTGACTCGTCCCCGTCGCGCCGACCGGGTGGCCCTTCGCCTTCAGCCCCCCGGAGAGGTTCACGGGGAGGTCACCGTCCTGCGTGGTCACGCCTTCGCGGGCGGCCGTGATTCCCTCACCAGTCTCGAAGAGGCCCAGCGATTCCAACGCGAGCACTTCCGCAATAGTGAAGCAGTCGTGGACCTCCGCGACGTCCACGTCGTCGGCCGCGATGCCGGCGTCCGCGTACGCCTCTTCAGCGGCTTCGGTAGCGGCGGGCGACGTCGCGACGTTCTCGCGGTCCTGCAGCGCCATCCGGTCGCCGCCCTGTCCCGTTCCGGTAATCGCGACGCCCGCGTCGAGGTCGTGCGACTCCCCGTACTCCTCGCTAACGAGAACGACCGCGCTCGCGCCGTCGGTCACGGGGCAGGCGTCGTAGAGGTGCAGCGGGTCCGCGACCGGCGGCGAGTCCAGCGCCGCCTCGACGGTGATTTCGCGCTGGTACTGCGCGTGCTCGTTGCCCACAGCGTTGGCGTGGTTCTTCACCGCGACGTGCGCGAGGTCCTCGCGCGTGCCGCCGAACTGCTCGAAGTACGCCGTCGCCATCATCGCGTACGCGCCGGGGAACGTGACGCCCGCGCGCACCTCGTACAGTTCGTCCGCGGCGATGGCCAACGCCTCCGTCGACCCCGCCGTCGAGAGGTTCGTCATGCGCTCGGACCCACCGACAACGAGCACGTCGGCCTCGCCGTTCCGGACGTCCCGGACGGCCTGCCGGAGCGCCACGCCGCTGGACGCGCACGCGCTCTCGTAGCGCGTCGCGGGCGCTTGCACGCCCAGCGCCTCCGCCGCGAGCGGGCCCTGGTGGCCCTGGTGCTCGCTCAACTCGCCCATGAAGTTGCCGTAGTAGACGCCCTCGACGTCGTCGCGGGCGACGCCGGCGTCCTCGATGGCGGTCGCCCCCGCCTCCGCGAACAGGTCGCGGCTCGTGCGCTCGGGGTGGCGGCCGAACTTCGTGATCCCGGCACCGGCCACGCGAACCTTGGTCATGGCTCACGATTGTTCGAGCGGGGTCAAAAGGTGTGGGGAACCCCGGGTTACATCCCCATGTCCGCGGCGGCGTCAGGAACCGGGAGGTCGTTGGGGTCCACGCCGAGCAGCTCCGCGGCGTGGTCCAGAGCCATGTCGAAGCCGTAGTACCGCTCCAGTTCGTCGCCGTCCGCGGTCGGGCGCACCTTCAACATCGCGTACCCTTCGACGTTCTGCGCGACGGCGGCCGTCCGGCCGTCGCGCTCGAACGCCAGCACGCGCTCGGTGTCGGTCTCGGAGTAGCGGGCGGTGACGCCGTCGGCCTCGGCGGTCTCCTCGGTCATCGTCGGCGATTCGGCCGGCCACGGGAAAAACACGACGGGTCTGCACGATGGAGGGACTTATGGTGTCGCCCCGACCACGACCGTCCGATGGCGATTCCACGTTGGACGTGGCCAGACACCGACGACCCAGCGACCGCCACCGAACTTCGGGACGCGACGGCGGCGTTCGACGCGCTCTCGGACCCGACGCGCGCAGCGATTCTCGGCGCGCTGTTCGACGCGAGCGGGCCACTGTCGTACTCCGCCCTCGCGTCTGCCGCCGACGTCCCGGATAACGGCCGCCTGAACTATCACCTCCGACGCCTCGACGACCTCGTCGACCACTCGTCGGCCGGCTACTCGCTGTCGGCGCGCGGTCGTGCGCTCGTCGAGGGCGCGCTCGACGCGACGGAGGGAGACCGTAGTCGGGAGAACGTTCGTTCTCCAAATCGTTAACGGCGCGGGGGACGTGTCTCGAAGCGATGCGAGTCGCCACGCGGAGGGGTAGCGTTGGCTGAAGGCGAACCGACCACCGAGCACAGCGATAGGGACGGCGTGCAGTCCGTGGAGTTCACCGCGGCGGGCGTCCGCGAGGGGTTCGTCTCGGGGTTCCCCGTGGCAGTCGGCGTCGCGGGCTACGGCGTCGTCTTCGGCGTAGTTGCGCGCCGTGCAGGGTTGAGCGTCGCGGAAGCCGGGCTGATGAGCGCGACCGTGCTCGCGGGCGCAGCACAGTTGGTCGCCGTCGAACTGTGGGCGGCCCCGATTCCCGTGGTCGCGGTGGTCGCGACGACCGCGCTCGTGAACCTCCGATACGTGCTGATGGGCGCGGCGTTGCGGCCGTGGCTCCAGCAGGTCACCGTGCCGCAGGCGTACACGAGCGTGTTCTTCTTCGCCGACGAGAACTGGGCGCTGTCCATCGGGACGTTGCGCGCCGGGAGCAGCAACGGCGCGTTCCTGTTCGGGAGCGGCGTCGTGCTCTGGCTGCTGTGGATAGCCTCCACCGTCGTCGGCGCGACCGCCGGCGACCTCGTCGGCGACCCCGCGACGTACGGTCTGGACTTCGTCGCGACGGCGCTGTTCCTCACGCTCGCCGCCGGCTTCTGGGAGGGGACAGAGTCGCTGCGGCCGTGGGTCGTCGCGGCGACCGCCGCGCTCGCCGTGCACGCCGTCGTCCCCGGCGAGTGGTACATCCTCGCGGGCGCGCTCGCCGGTGCCGCGACGGAGGTGGTGACCTACGATGATTGACGCGCTCAACCTCGACCCGACCGTCGTCGGGGTGATTCTCGCGATGGCCGCCGTGACGTACGCCACGAAGGCGGGCGGTTTCTGGCTACTCGGCCGCGTCGACCTCTCCGAGCGCGCGGAAGCCGGCATCGACGTGCTCCCGGGCGCGGTCGTCGTCGCGTTCGTCGCGCCCGCGCTCGCCGAGGGTGGAGTTCCCGAGTGGGTCGCCGCCGTCGCAACCGTCGCCGTCGCGCGCAAGACCGGAAACCTGCTGGTGTCGCTGGCGCTCGGCGTCGCGGTCGTGCTCGCGGTCCGGAACGTGCTGTAGCCGCAGACCAGCGCCTGCACCACACCTTTTGTGTCGGCTGCCTAACGAACCAGTCGAGTGATGGGCGACCACCCGGCGGACCGGTACGTGAGACGCGAGTTGGAGCGCGACCGATGAGCGGTAATGGTGGACCGACGCCCCCGTCCGAGCGCGTCGTCGGCCTCGACGCGCTCCGCGGGTTCGCGCTGCTCGGTATCCTGGTCGTCAACGTCCGACTGTTCTCGATGCCCGAAGTCGTGTTGCTCAACCCGACGGCGTACGGCGACTTCGCGGGCGCGAACTACTGGGCGTGGTTCGCCGGTCACGTGCTCGTCGAGCAGAAGTTCATCACGCTGTTCACGCTGCTGTTCGGCGGCGGCATCGCGCTGTTCACCCGCAATCGCGAGCGCCGCGGCGACCCGGTGCTCGGCCTCCACCTCCGGCGGTCCGGCTTGCTCGTCGCGTTCGGCCTCCTGCACGCCTACCTGCTGTGGTACGGCGACGTGCTCGTCGCGTACGGCGTCACCGCGCTCTGGGTCGTCTCCGCGCGCCACGAGACCGCACGACGGCAAGCGGTGCTCGGGCTCGGCCTGCTCCTCGTGCCGTCCGCGACGGAGGTGCTGTCCGCGCTGTTCTCGGACCTCTCGGCGTTCGTGCAGACGTGGCGACCAGCCGAGGCAGCGCTCCGCGCGGAAGTCGAAACGTACCGGAGCGGCTGGCTCGCACAGATGGCTCACCGCGTGCCGACCTCGTTCGAGCGCCAGACGGCCGGCTACCTCGCGTCGACGGGCTGGCGCGTGAGCGGGTCGATGCTGCTCGGGATGGCGCTGTTCGAGTGGGGTGTCCTGACGAACGACCGCTCGCGGCGGTTCTACCGGCAGCTCGCAGCCGTCGGCGGCGTCACTGGGCTCGCAGTCGCGCTCGCCGGCGTCTGGTACGTCGAAGCCAGCAACTGGACCCCGGCCGCGGGCCTGCTCTGGCGGCAGTTCAACTACTGGGGGAGCCTCCCGCTGGCCAGCGCGTACGTCGCGCTCGTCATGCTGTACGCGCGCCGGCGCCCCGACGGCATCCTGACGCGCACGCTGGCGGGCATCGGCCGCACCGCCTTCAGCAACTACCTCCTCCAGAGCGTGCTCGCGACGTGGGTTTTCTACGGCCACGGCCTCGGGCTGTTCGGCCGCGTGACGCGATTCGAAGCGCTCGGCATCGTCGCCGCCATCTGGGTCGTGCAGGCCGCCCTCTCGATGCTCTGGCTGCAACGGTTCCGCTTCGGGCCGATGGAGTGGCTCTGGCGCACGCTCACGTACGGCGAGCGCCAGCCGCTACGAATCGACTGACTACTTCAGCAACCGTTGCGCAATCGTATTTCGGAGCACTTCGCTGGTGCCCTCGTAGATTTCGTTGAGCTTCGCGTCCCGGTAGTAGCGCTCGACGGCGAAGTCCTTCGTGTAGCCGTAGCCGCCGTGAATCTGGATGCCCTCGTTGGTGACCTCGCGGCTGATTTCGGAGGCGTAGAGTTTGGCCTGCGCGGCGTCCTTGATGAAGTCCTCGCCGCGCATCTTCTTGTCCGCGGCGCGGTGCATCAGCAGTTTCGCGGACTGAATCTTCGTGTCCATGTCCGCGAGCTTGTGCTGAATCGCCTGGAAGTCGCTGATGGGCTGGTCGAACTGCTTGCGGGCCTGCGCGTACGTGAGGCTGTCGTCGAGGGCCGCGCGCGCCAGGCCGATGGAGCGCGCGGCGATGGTGATGCGGCCGCCGTTGAGCGTTTCGAGCGCCTGCTGGAAGCCCTCGCCTTCCTCGCCGAGCAGGCGGTCCGTGGGAATTCGCATGTCGTCGAAGCGTAGTTCCGCGGTCGGACAGCCCTTGTCGCCGAGCTTGTCCTCCGTGCCCTCGACGTGGAAGCCGTCGTCCTCGTCAGGACGCACGACAAACGACGAGATGCCGCGGTGGCCGGCGTCGGGGTCGGTCTTCGCGAACAGCGTAACCGTGTCCGCGACGCTCCCGTTCGAAATCCAGAGCTTCTCGCCGTTTATCACGTATTCGTCGCCTGCGTGCCCGCTGGCACGTTCGGCGGTCGTCTCCATCGACGGAACGTCCGAGCCCGCGCCTGCCTCCGAGAGCGCGAACGCGCCGATTTCGTCGCCGCGGTTCATCGCCGCGAGGTACTCGGCCTTCTGGTCGTCGTCGCCGTACTGGTAGAGCATGTTCCCCGCGAGGCTCGTGTGCGCCGCGACGACCGTGCCGAGTCCGCCGCTGCCCCGGGAGAGTTCTTCGAGCGCGATAGCGTAGGAGTGGTAGTCCAGGCCCGCGCCGTCGTACTCCTCGGGGAACGGCATCCCCATCAGGCCGAGGTCGCTCATCTCCTCGACGAGGTCCTGCGGGAACTCGTCGTCGTGGTCGATGTCCGCGGCGCGCGGAATCACTTCCTCGTCGACGAACTCCGAGACCATCTCCTTGATTTGGCGCTGTTCGTCGCTGAGGCTGAAGTCCATACGCGAATCTTGCCGGGTCGTTCCTTTAGTTTTCCTATGAGCGTGGCCGACCGCAGGGAGGCCACGTTACGGCGAGCGGGGAGCACCGCGACCCGCGAGCAGCGTGGCCGAACAACGCGATCTCACATTTCCGCGAACGCGGAGCACGCGCTCGACGGCGGAGAGCGCGGAACGTTGAGCGGGGAACGGAGTGACCCGCGAGCCGCGTGGTCGAGAGCCACTGTCCGCCTCGCGAGCACCGCGACTAGGAATCCGTCGGTTCGCCAAACCGTCCCCCGTCCCTTTTTGCGCGTGGTCCCCGTAACGGGGGTATAGCGATGGTCGGAGGCCACCCACAGTCCCCCCAGCCCGCGGCCGACGAGCGCGCGTGGTGCCACGACGCCGTGCAGGACGTCTCCCGCACGTTCGCGTTGACTATCGACGCGCTCGAAGAGCCGATGGCGACGCGCATCTGCGTCGGCTACCTGTTGTGCCGCGTGGCGGACACCGTCGAGGACGCCACGTCGATACCGCCCGCCGAGCAGGCCGCGCTCCTGCGGACGTACGACCGCGTACTGGACCCCGGCGACGAGACGGGTATCGCGGCGTTCCAGGAGGACGTGGAGCCACACCTGCCGGCCGAACTGGACGCCGACTGGACGGTCGTCGCGGAGGCCTCGCGGGTCCTGCGGGCGTTCGAGAGCCTCGACGCGGACGCGCAGGCCTCGATTCGGCCGACCGTCCGCGAGATGACGACGGGGATGGCGTCGTTCGTGGAGCGGTACGCCGAGGACGGCGGCCTCCGCATCCAGTCCGTGGAAGAACTCGAAGAGTACTGCTGGTACGTGGCGGGGACAGTGGGGGAACTCGTCACGGAGCTGCTGGCGGCGGACGCGGCCCGCGAGGAGGCGGCGACGATGCGCGAGCACGCGCGGTCGTTCGCGCTCCTCCTCCAGTTGGTGAACGTCGCCAAAGACGTCCGGCCGGACTACCACGAGGAGAACAACGTCTACCTGCCGGCGTCGTGGCTGGACGAGGCGGGTGTCGACCCGGACGCGGTCGCGGACCCGTCGAACGCCGACGGCGTGGGGAGCGTCGTCGAGCGCGTCGTCGACCGCGCACGGGGGTACGCGGACGGCGCGCAGCGGTGGCTGGAGGCGATGCCGACGACCAGCGGGAACACGCTGGCGGCGTGGACGGTGCCGTACCTGCTGGCGGTCGGGACGATGCGGGAACTCCGGGACCGACCCGGGGATGTCGTCGTGGACGGCGACGTGAAGGTCTCGCGCGCCGAGGTGCACGCGGTGCTGGCGCGCGTCACGGACGACTTCGACCGGACGGCGCTGGACCGGCTGCGCGAGCGCATCGCGAGCCAGTCGCTGGCCTGAACCCGGAACGCGTTAGTCGCTGCCGGCGCGAGCCTTTCTCATGGAGACAGTCGCCGACGTCGTCGCGAGTCTCGACGACCCGGACCGGCCGGTCGTGCGCGCCGACCGCGTCCACGACGCCCGCGAGTTCCGGTCGCAGACGTACAAGACCGGGAACGCGCTGCGGCACTGTGGCGTGCGCGAGGAAGCTGGCGTCGCGATTCTGGACGTGCCCGCGCCCGCCGCGCTACAGACGTTCCTCGGCGCGGCGCTGCTGGGCGCGACCGTGGAGTTCGAGCCGGACCGCGTGGTCGAGGCGCGCGTGCTCGCGGGGCCGACTGCGGAACTCGGCGAGTACGACCTGCCGCCGGGCGGCCAGCGCGTCGGCTGGGGGGAGCCGCCCGCGGACCCGTCGTGGATGTACTTCGAGCGCGACGTGTGGAGCGAGAACCCGACGTTCCCGGAGCCGTCGGTCACGCCGGAGACCGAACTCCTCGCCGGCGTCACGCACGGCGAAGCGGTCGACGCGGCGCAACGGGTCGCCGAGCAGTACGACGCGGACGACCGGGTCGCAGTGCGCGCGCCGCTCGCGGAGCCGGGGACGATTATCGCGGGCGTGCTCGCGCCGTTGCTCGCGGGTGCGTCGATAGTGCTACCGCCCGCTGGGGGCGCGGGAACGGTCGCGGTCGCGACAGGGGACGCGCCCGAGGACCGCGTGGTCGCGCCGGGCGACGCCGCGCCGTAGGCGACTGTCCGTGAATGAGTACCAATCTCGCGGAACCGCTATTATCCGGGGGTGAAATGGGGGACACATGCCAGATGCAGTAATCAGCTGGGGTGGCCGAGCCTCCACGGGCGCGGCCGAGTCCGAGCGCGCCGACGGCGCCCCCGAGGGCGACGAGCGCGACGGAGGCACCCAGTGCGGCACGCATCGAACAGTGGGAGCGAGCGGCAGCGAATCGAGCGGCGACGTGGTGAGCGAGTGATGCCCGGACCGATACTCGAGGTCGGCGACGACCTCGTCCTGCGGACCGTCGAGCGCGACGACGCGGCGTTCCTCCAGCGCTTGTTCACGGACCCGTACGCGCGCCTCGGCCTCCACGCGGGCGGCCACAAGAGCGAGGCGGAGGTCGAGGAGTTCGTCGAGGAGGAAGTCGAGGACGACTCCAACGCGGCCTACCTCGCGTGCGTGGACGAGGACGACGCGCCCTACGACCACCCGGACGACGAGGAAACGACGCCGGTCGCGTTCGTGTTCGCGAGCCACGTCGACCGCGACCGTCCGGGCCTCGTGCTCTGGGTGCCCGAAGAGCACCGCGACGAGGGCTACGGCGCTGCCGCAGTCGACCTCGCGCTGAAGGGGCTGTTCCGGACGTACGACGCCCACACCGTCGGCGCCGAAGTGCTCGAGGGCGACGACTACACGCGGACCGCGTTCGAGACTGTCGGCTTCACCGACGAGGGCCGCGGCCGCGAGGTGTGGTTCGCGGAGGGCGAGTACCAGGACGCCATCGAGTACGGCTTGCTCCGCGAGGAGTGGGAGGGTCGATGATGCCCGGGCCAGTCGTCACAGAGGGCGAGCGCGTCACGTTCCGCACCGTCGAGCGCGACGACGCGGCGTTCATCCAGCGCTCCTGCACGGACCCCCGCATTCGCTACTCGCTGGGCTCGATTCACCACCGCTCGCGCGCCCAGCAGGAGGAGGGCATCGAGGAGTGGATAGAGAGCGAGGGCACCGTGACGTTCGTCGCGTGTGCAGACGAAGAAGACGCGCCCCGCGGCCACCCCGACGACGAGGAGACCACGCCCATCGGGAGTTTCAACGCACGCCACGTGGACGGCGACCGCGTCTGGCTGTCGTACTGGCTGCTCCCCGAGTACCACGGCGAGGGCTACGGCCGCGACGTGGCCGAGACGGGTATCGACTACGTCTTCGAGAACTACGACGTCCACGGCATCACCGCGGGCGCCTACGAGTTCAACGACGCCTCCCGCGGGCTGCTGGAGGCGATGGGGTTCACGCAGGTCGCGCGCCGCCGCGAGTCCCGGTACATCGACGGCGACTACTACGACGAGGTGCGCTACGACCTGCTGCGCCGCGAGTGGGCCGAACAGTAATTCTTTTTTGCGCGTGCTCGGTCGGTGCCGGCAGTGACCGAGACGACCGCGCGTTGTCTGATTCGGGAGCTCGACGAACTGTTCGTCGAGGAGGTCGTCGACCCCGACGAGGGCCGGGTCTACCGGCCGTTCGGCCGTGAGGTGGAACCAGACGAGTCCCCCGAGGCGGCCGTCCGCGCAGCGTTCCGGGAGACGCTCGGCGTCGACCTCTCATGGGTGACCGAATTGGGCGAGTACGACGGCGTGCGCGTCTTCGAGGCGAGCGCCGACCAGAACTGGCTGTACGACGAGACCGGAATTACGGTCTACGACCCCGAGACCGGAGAGACGACGCGGCTGGCGTGGCTCCACCGTGAGGACTTCGAGAAGTACGGGGAGACGTTACGCCCCGAGGGGCTGCTGGCCGACCTCTGACTACTGGGCGTTCTCGATTGCGTCGATGGCGTCGGGGTTCTCGATGCTGGAGCGGTCGCCGATGTCCTCGCCGGTGTACGCGCCCTCGATGGCGCGGCGGACGATTTTCCCGGACTGGGTCTTCGGGAACTCGTCGACGAACAGCACCTCGCGCGGACGGAACGGCTTGCCCAATTCGGCGCCGACCTGCTCGCGGAGTTCCGCGCGGAGGTCGTCGCTGGGTTCGACATCGTCCTCCAGAATCACGTACGCGACGACGGCCTCGCCCGTGGTGTCGTCGGGAACGCCGACCGCGGCAGCCTGGTTGACGGCGTCGTGGTCGATGAGCGCGCCCTCCACTTCGGCGGGGCCGACCTTCCGGCCGGCGACGTTGATGGCGTCGTCCGCGCGGCCGTGCAGGAACCAGAAGCCGTCCTCGTCGACCTGCGCCCAGTCGCCGTGGTTCCAGACGTCCTCGAAGCGCGACCAGTACTCCTCGAGGTGGCGCTCGTCGCCGCTCCACAGGGACTTGGTCATCGCGGGGTTCGAGGAGCGCGCGACGAGGTAGCCGCGCTCGTGGGCGTCCTTGATGGAGTTGCCGTCCTCGTCGACGACGTCGATGTCCATGCCGAGGCCGGGGCCGCCCAGCGTGCAGGGCTTCAGCGGCTGGATGGGCATCGGCATGAGGAAGCAGCCGAACACCTCGGTGCCGCCGGAGATGTTGATGATGGGGGCTTCGCCGTTGCCGACGTGCTCGTAGAACCACTCCCAGCTCTCGGGGTCCCACGGCTCGCCCGTCGACCCCAGCAGGCGCAGACTCGAGAGGTCGTGGCCCTCCAGCCACTCGTCGCCGTATTTCCGGAGCGCGCGAATCGCGGTCGGCGAGATGCCGAATTGGGTGACGCCGTGGCGGTCTATCATCTCCCAGAAGCGGTCGGGTTCGGGGTGGTCGGGCGCGCCCTCGTACATCACGATGGTGCCGCCGAACGCGTGGTTGCCGACGAGCGTCCACGGTCCCATCATCCAGCCGATGTCGCTGACCCAGAAGAAGCGGTCGCCGGGTTTCTGGTCGAAGCCGAAGTGAATCTCCTTGGTGGGTTGGACGAGCGTGCCCGCGTGCGTGTGGACGATGCCCTTCGGCTTCCCCGTCGTCCCCGACGAGTACAGGAGCATGCAGGGGTCGCTGGCGTCCATCTCGCGCGTCTCGAAGTCGTCGGCCTGCGTCTCGACGGCCTCGCTCCACCACTCGTCGCGGTCGTCGTCCCACGGGATGTCCGCGTCTAGCCGGTCGTAGACGATGGTGTGCTCGACGTGGCCGGCCTGTTCGATGGCCTCGTCGGCGGTCTCCTTGAGCGTGATTTCGTCGCCGCGACGGTAGAAGCCGTCCCCGGTGAACAGCACCGAGCACTCCGCGTCCGAAATCCGGGTGGCGGTGGCGTCGACGCCGAACCCGGAGAAGATGGGGACGGCGATGGCGCCGACCTTGAAGATGCCGTAGAGGATGCTCTGGACCTCCGGCACCATCGGCATGTAGAGGCCGACTGTGTCGCCCTCGCCGATGCCGCGCTCGGTCAGCGCGTTCGCGACCTGATTGGCCTGCCGGTGGAGGTCGTGGTAGGTCTGCTGGCGGACCTCGCCGTCCTCGCCCTCCCAGATGCAGGCGACGTGGTTGCGGGTGCCCGAGTCGACGGCGGCGTGGCGGTCGACGGTGTTGTGCGCGACGTTGAGTGTCGCGCCCGGATACCACTCCGTGAACTGCGGCCCCTCGGAGTCGTCCCGGACCTCGTCGAAGCCCTCGTAGAACTCCAATCCGAGGTAGCCCGGGAGCTCCCCCCAGAACCAGTCGAGGTCCGAGGTGGTGCGCTCGACGAGTTCGTCGTAGTCCGCGATGGCGTACGTCTGCATGAAGTCCCAGACGTTCGTGGACTCGACGAACTCGTCGTCGGGTCGGTGGACGATCTCGTCCACTTCGTCGAGCGTATCCATACGTGGCAACTCTTGCGTTCCCGTCAAAGGTGTTTCGCAGTCCCCGGCGCGCGGGCTGACGCCGGGAGCGTCGGATGTGTGGCCGCACACGCATCACAAACGTTATTAAAATATCCACCGTTCGTTCGGTTAATAAATGATGCCGAGCGGCCCCTCCACCGACCGCGGGGGCGTCACCACGGTAGTGGTGGTCGCCGCCGTCGCCGCCGTGGTCGTCGCCGGCGCGCTGTGGTTGGTCGCCGCGCCCGAAGCGACCAGCCAGCCAATCGGCACGGACGCCAGCGAGCAGTACGCCAGCATCGGCGGCGTCACGGCGACGGAGACGACCGTCGTCGAGCGCGGGAGCCGCACGAGCCGGACGGTCGCCGAGGTGGCGCTCCGGCCCGGAACGGACCAGCGCCGCGAGGTGGTCGTGAACGAGAGCGAGCGCTACGAGGTGACGGTGTCGAACGGGTCGACGATGTGGTTCTACGACGGCGACGCGAACCGCGCGAAGCGCGTGCCCCTCTCGCCGACGCCGGGCGACGCGGCCAGCCGCGCCGACCGCATCGAGCGGCTGTTCACTGCACTGAACGTCACGCAGAGCGACGCGTCCACGAGCGCGTCTGGGCCGGAAGTCGCGCCGCTGCCCGTTGTCCCGGACGCCGCCAGCGAGCCGAACGCGTCCACCGACACGGCGCTCGGCGTCGAGTACCGCGGCACGACGACAGTCGGCGACCGCGAAGCGTACGTCCTCCACGTCGCGCCGCAGACCGACGGCGCGGCCTACGAGCAGACGCTACTGGTGGACACGCAGCGGTTCTTCGTGCTCGAACAGCGCACCGAGTGGGTCGACGACGGGACGCGCGTCTCCGTGCGTACGACGTACACGAACGTCTCCTTCGACCCCGGGCTGAGCGCGGACGCGTTCACGTTCGACCCGCCCGCGAACGCGACCGTCGAGCACGTCGACACGCCCGAGACGACGACCTACGAGAGCGCAGCGGCGCTCCGCGAGGCGACGAACGTCTCCGTTCCCTCCCCGGAACTACCGGCGTCGTTCCGGCCGACGTACACCTCCGAAACGACGGGTGACGTGCACGGCGTCGGCCTCCGGTACGTCAACGAGACCGGGCGCATCACGGTCGCGAAGTACAATCGGACGTTCCCCGCGGACGGCGATCGCACAGTCTTGGTCGGCGACCACGAGGCCGCGGTGACGTACGGCCCCACGGCGTCGGTGTCGTGGAACTGCGAGGAGTACCGGTATACGGTCCGCGGGCAGGACGTGCCCGCGTCGGTGCTCGTGGAGGTCGCGCGCTCGGTCGCCTGCGAAGGGTCGTCGGCGTGATATTTTAGTCGAGTGGCTGCGAACGTCCGCGAGTGACCCGAGCCCTCCTCACAGCCCTGGTCCTCGCCAGCATCGTCGCCGGCGCCGTCGCCGGGAGCGCCGTGGCTGCGGACGCCGACGCCAGCCTGGTCGCGCGCTATCCGGCGGAAAACGGCTCGATGACCGAGACGCCGGTCGTGACCGCCGACGACATCGCCTCGGCCGAACCGACAACGACGCAGCACGGACAGCCGGGGGTCGCCGTCACGCTGACCGACGAGGGCGCACAGTCGTTCACCGACACGCTCGTCGACGCAGGATTCACGTCCGACAACGCCACCGGGAACTGTCCGGCCGACGGCGCGGAGCGGAACGACGAGGGGTACTGCCTGCTCACCGTCCTCGACGGTGAAGTCGTCTACGCGGCGGCGCTCTCGCCGTCGCTGGCGGACGCCATCGAGGGTGGCGCGCTCGCGGACGACCCGCAGCTGTTGCTCGCCACCGCCACCGAGTCGAACGCGACCCGGCTCGCGGAGGCGTTCGGCGCGTCGGTCTCCGAGAACACGACCACGGCGCGCACACAGACACCGACGACCAGCGACTCGGCCGAGAACGCGACGGCGACGACGAACACGACGGGGACGAGCGTCCCCGGGTTCGGCGTCGTCGCGGCGCTGCTCGCGGTCGCGCTCGCTGCCGGTGTGCTGTCGCGTCGGTGACCGACGGCGGCCATGTTTAGTCGAGCGAAAGCCGGACGCTCAACCGCTCTCGTGGCGGGAAATCGAAAGGGGCCGAGCGCTCGCGGAGCGAGCCGACGTAAGCACCGCAGGCCGACGGCCGAGGAGCATGGTTCGAGAGACGCCGGCGGCGTCTCTCGTCATCTCGAAAGAGCGCTACGCGCTCTTTCGGCGACAGCGAGGCGCAGCCCGCGAGCGGGAGGGGGCTTTCGAAGAAGACGTTGTCACCATTCTCCCGTCCTGTCCCCTCCGTAACTAAACAGTATCCCGACGGCCCCGCAAACGCTTTTCCGAGGGGCGTCCAAGGGAGGAGTATGTACGCCCGCGACGCGAAGAAACACGAGGAGGTGTGGTTGCTCGACCGCCTCGACGAGTTCGGGTTCGAGGACCCGGCGTTCCGCTCGCGGGACTACGTGCTCGCCATCGACGAGCAGACCAACGAGCGCGCGGGGTTCGCGCGCCTCCGCGTGCACGCCGTCGACGACGAGCAGGTCTGCGAATTCACGAACATCGGCGTGCTGGAGGACTGGCGCAGCCGCGGCGTCGGCGCACACCTCCTCGAACATCTCGTGGAGGACGCCCGCGACCAGGGCTTCGAGACGGCGTACGCGCTCACGGACGAGCCCGAGTACCTCGCGCAGTTCGGCTTCCAGCGCGTGCCCGCCGACTCCCTGCCCGAGCCGCTCCCGGACCGGCTGGACGCGACCCGCGAGTACCAGCCCGACGCGGTGCCGGTCCGCCTGAACTTCGTGGACTTCGAGATTCCCGAACGCCTGCGGAAGCGCTTCACCGAGCGCGAGAGCGACGAGGAATCGGAACCCGAGGAGTCCGCCGAGGACTTCGGCATCGACTCGGACTCGGCGACGTACAAGTACGACACGGGCGGGTGACGGAGGGCTTCGGGGAGCGCACGAACTAAGGCACAGTCCCGCCTCGCTCCAATCATGTTCGACGACGAGGACCTCGCAGCGATTCGCGAGTCCCGCGAGGAGTGGGAGGAAGACTCCCTCTCCCCCACGCTCGACCGGTTCGGGGAGCGCAAGGACGAGTTCCGAACGGACACGGGCGGGCAGTCCGTCGACCCGCTCTACACGCCCGACGACGTCGCGGACCTCGACTACGAGGAGGACCTCGGCTTTCCCGGCGAGGACCCGTACACGCGCGGCGTCTACCCGACGATGTACAGGGGGCGGCTGTGGACGATGCGCCAGTACGCCGGCTTCGGCACGCCCGAGGAGACCAACGAGCGCTTCCACTACCTCCTCGACCAGGGCCAGACCGGGCTGTCGATGGCGTTCGACCTCCCGACGCAGATGGGCTACGACTCCGACGCCACGATGGCGCAGGGCGAGGTCGGGAAGTCCGGGGTCGCCATCGACACGCTCCGCGACTTCGAGAAGGTCTTCGACGGCATCCCGCTGGACGAGGTGTCGACGTCGATGACCATCAACGCACCCGCCAGCGTCCTGCTGGCGATGTACATCGCGGTCGGCGACCAGCAGGGCGTCGACCGCGAGGAGCTCCGCGGAACCATCCAGAACGACATCCTCAAGGAGTACATCGCGCGGAACACGTACATCTTCCCGCCGGAGCCGTCGATGCGCGTCATCACGGACATCTTCGAGTACTGTGCCGCGGAGACGCCGAAGTTCAACACCATCTCCATCTCGGGCTACCACATCCGAGAGGCGGGCGCGACGGCGGCCCAGGAAATCGCGTTCACGCTCGGCGACGGCATCGAGTACGTCGAGACGGCGCTGGACGCGGGCTTGGACGTCGACGAGTTCGCGCCGCAGCTCTCCTTCTTCTTCAACGCCCACAACAACATCTTCGAGGAGGTCGCGAAGTTCCGCGCCGCGCGCCGCATGTGGGCGTCGATTATGGAGGAGCGCTTCGACGCCACCGACCCCAAGAGCAAGCAGTTGAAGTTCCACACGCAGACTGCGGGGTCGACGCTGACCGCCCAGCAGATCGACAACAACATCGTGCGCGTCGGCTACCAGGCGCTCGCCGCGGTGCTCGGCGGCACGCAGAGCCTCCACACGAACGGGAAAGACGAGGCGCTCTCGATTCCCACCGAGGAGTCTGTCCGGACTGCGCTCCGGACCCAGCAGATTCTCGCCCACGAGTCCGGCGCGGCAGACACCATCGACCCGCTCGCGGGGAGTTACTACGTCGAGAACCTCACCGACGAAGTGGAGGCCGAAGCCCGCGAGATTCTCGACGACGTGGACGACCGCGGCGGGATGCGCCAGGCCGTCGAGGACCAGTGGGTGCAGCGCCAGATTCAGGACGTGGCGTTCGAGCGCCAGCAGGAAATCGAGGACGGCGAGCGCATCATCGTCGGCGTCAACGAATTCGAGGTCGAGGAGGACGAACCCGAGGTCGACATCGAGGAGGTCACCGCGGAGGACGAGCGGCAGAAAGTCGAGCAGGTCGAGTCCGTCAAAGCCGACCGCGACGAGGAGGCCGTCGAAGCCGCGCTCGCCGACTTGAAAGACGCCGCGGCGGGCGAGGAGAACGTGATGCCGTACATCGTGGACGCGGTGAAGGCGTACGCCAGCGTCGGCGAAATCTGTAACGCGCTCCGGGACGTCTTCGGCGAGCACCAGCCCGGCGCCGCGCTGTAGAGACGCGGCTGGCGTCGCCGCGACGCCCCGTATTATGGAGCTCCCGCGCGGAGTTGAACACATGTTCAACGACAGCGGCTGGACCGCCGACGAGCTGCCCGACCAGTCCGGGCGGAACGTCGTCGTGACGGGCGCGAACAGCGGCATCGGTTACGAGGCCACGAAGGCGTTCGCGGCACACGGCGCGCACGTCGTGCTGGCCGTCCGGAGCGTCGAACGCGGCGAGGACGCCAAACGGGAAATCGAGGCCGAGTATCCGGGCGCGTCGCTGACCGTCCACGAAGTCGACCTCGCGGACCTCGACTCCGTGGCGGCGTTCGCCGACTGGTACGATACCGAGTACGATTCGCTTTCCGTGCTCGCGAACAACGCGGGCGTGATGGCGATTCCGCGCTCGGAGACCACGGACGGCTTCGAGACGCAGTTCGGCGTCAACCACCTCGGGCACTTCGCGCTCACCGGCCACTTGCTGGGCGTCCTGCGGCGGACGAGCGGCCAAGCGCGCGTCGTCACGCAATCCAGCATGGCCCACGAGAGCGGCGAAATCGACTTCGACGACCTCCAGCACGAACAGGAGTACGACAAGTGGGAAGCCTACGGCCAGTCGAAACTCGCGAACGTGCTGTTCGCGTACGAACTCGACCGCCGGCTACGCGCTGCGAATGCGAGCGTCACCAGCGTCGCCTGCCACCCCGGGTTCGCCGCGACGAACCTCCAACTGCGCGGCCCCGAAGCCGAGGGGTCGCGGCTGCGCCTGCTCGGGATGAAGGCCGCCAACGCCGTGCTCGCGCAGAGCGCCGAAGCGGGCGCGTGGCCGCTGCTGTACGCCGCCACGCACCCGTCCATCGACGGCGGGGAGTACGTCGGCCCCGGTGGTTTGTTGAATATGCGCGGCCACCCCGAAGAACAGCAGTCCAGCGAGCGCTCGCGGGACGAGGCGACCGCGCGCCGGCTCTGGTCGGTCTCCGAGGACCTCACCGGCGTCTCCGTCGACCTGCCCGCGCCGAGCGACGACTGACGCGGCCGGGCACGCGCCGGAGCCTTGATGGTGGGTCGCCAGCCACCTCTCCGCATGCACGTCGACCACATCGGTGTCGCCACCGACGACGCCGACGGTCTCGCGGCGCTGTACGAGACGCTCTTCGACGCGCCCGCGGTCCACGAAGAGACGCTCGACGGCCTCCGGGTCGTCTTTCTCGAACTCGACGAGAACAGCTACTTCGAACTACTCGAACCGGTCGACGCGGACACCGACATCGGCGCGTACCTCGACCGCGAGGGACCTGGCATCCACCACGTCGCGCTCGCGACCGAGGACATCCAGGCCGCGCTCGCCACGGCACGCGAGATGGGCGTCGACCTCATCGACGAGGAACCCCGAGAAGGTGCGTGGGGCCACGAAATCGCGTTCTTGCATCCGAGCGACACGGGCGGCGCGCTCGTGGAGTTCGTCCAGCACTAGTCGGAGAGAATCGCGCTGACGTGCGGGCCGACGGCGTCCGGTGGGTCCGCGGGGTCGAACCACCGCGCCTCCAGAATCTCCTCGGACAGCGAGAGCTCCGCGTCGCTGGTTTCGCCCTCGAAGAACACCCACAGGCCGGTGACGCCGTCCCCGCCCTCCACGAGCGCGAACGACTGCTCGATGACGCGCGCAACCCCCGTCAGCGTGCACGTCGAACCGACGTCGTCGTGGACGCGGAACTTCGCCGTGTCCGTGTGGGACTCGCCGCGCTCCGTCGACCCCCCGGGGAAGTCCCACGCTTCGGGGTGGTCGTGGTAGCGCACGAGCAACACCTCGTCGTCGTGGCGGAGGACGACGCGCGCGCCGCCAAGCGACCCTGCTTCGGCCGCTTGCAGGCAGTCGGTGTAGACGGCGCGCGGGACGACCGTCTCCTCCTCGACGACGTCGAACGCCCCGTAGTCTCGTTCGAGGCCGGCGAGCCGTTGCCGAACCCCGTCCCAACCACTAGACGACACGGAACGACCAAAGGAATCCTCGGGTTTAGTTCGTTTGGCTTCGAGAGACGCGCACGGTCCCGTCCACGGGACTATCCGCGACTGCGCTACGGCGCGGGCCCGAAGCTCTCGACTTTCGCGGCGTCCACGTCGAACCCGGCGGCTTCGAGCGCCTCGACGGCTTCCTCGCAGAAGCCCGCGAACCCGTAGACGAACGGCACGGCGTCCGCGGGCCCGGTGAGCGACTGGACCGCGGCCGCGACGCCGTCCGAGACGAAGACGACGCGCGCGCCGGCGTTCGCGAGCGCCGCGAGGCGGTCCTCGTGGACCGGTTCGTCGTCCTGGTAGACGACGGTGACGTCCGCGCCGTCCGCGAGCGCGCGCTCGCCCACCGCGACCGCCGGCCCGACGCCCGGCCCGCCCGCGAGCACGACGACGCTGGCCTCGCCCTCGTAGTAGTCGTCGCCGAACGGCCCGGAGACGACGACCTCGTCGCCGGGGTCGCGCGAGGCCAGCCACGGCCCGAGCGTCCCCTCCGGGTCCACTTCGACCGTAATCTCGAACGTCTCCGCGACGTCCGGCGAGGAGAGCGTGTAGAAACGGCCCTCGCGCTCGCCGTCGAACTCGCCGAAGACCTGTACGAACTGGCCGGGCTCGGCCTCGAACCCCTCGGGGCTCTCGAACACCACGGCGACGGTGTCGGGGCCCGCGTCGCGGACCGCCCGAACCGAAACTGCTGTCTCGTCCATACGACGGGTTCGCGCCCGCGACCCAAATGGATTCGCTTCCCGGCCAGCCGACCTCGAGTGAGCTGTCATCACGGCACAACGACAACTCGGGAATCGGAATTTTCCGGTAGACACGCGGGCGTAACGCGCGCGTGTAACGGCCGTCCATCACGACCCCCTAGTCTATCATGGACGAATGCCCAATTATTTCGACCTATCGCCGAGAATCACCCGTTTCGGAGGGACGTACGGGTTCAGAAGGCTTTTTGCAAGGGGCACGGCTACCCCCACTCACATGCACGACGACCTGAACTGGGCCATCGGCGGCGAAGCCGGCGATGGAATCGCGTCCACCGGGAAAATTTTCGCGCAGGCGCTGTCCCGCGCGGGTCGCCACGTCTTCACCTCGAAGGACTTCGCGTCCCGAATCCGCGGCGGCTACACCGCCTACAAGATTCGAACGTCCGTCGACGAGGTGCAGAGCGTCGTCGACCGACTCGACGTCCTCATCGCGCTCACCGAGCGCACCGTCGACGAGAACCTCGACGAACTCCACGAGGAGTCGGTCATCATCTTCGACGGTGACCGCACGGAGTTCTCGGACTTCGAGGCCCCCGCCGACACCGTCGGCCTCGACATCCCCCTGAAGTCGCTGGCCGAGGACGCCGGCGGCGCCATCATGCGCAACATCGTCGCGCTGGGCGCCGTCTGCGCGGTCACGGACTTCCCCATCGAGAACCTCGACGAGTCCCTGGAGAAGCGCTTCGGGAGCAAAGGCGAGAGCATCGTCGAGAACAACAAACAGGCCGCCCGGCTCGGCTTCGAGTACGTCAACGACGAGTACGCCGACGTCGAGAACCCCTACGAGCTGGAGACAACCGACAACGACTACGTCCTGCTGAACGGCGACGAAGCCATCGGCATGGGCGCCATCGCCGCCGGTTGCCGGTTCTACGCCGGCTACCCCATCACGCCCGCGACGGACGTCATGGAGTACCTCACCGGCCGCATCGAGCAGTTCGGCGGCCACGTCGTCCAGGCCGAGGACGAACTCTCCGCCATCAACATGGCGCTCGGCGCCGCCCGCGCCGGCGCTCGCGCGATGACCGCGACCTCCGGTCCCGGCATCGACCTGATGAGCGAGACGTTCGGCCTCGTCGCCACCAGCGAGACGCCGCTGGTCATCACGAACGTCATGCGCTCGGGTCCCTCCACGGGGATGCCCACGAAGCAAGAGCAGGGCGACCTCAACATGATGCTGTACGGCGGCCACGGTGAAGTGCCGCGGTTCGTCCTCGCGCCCACGTCGGTCGCGGAGTGCTTCCACAAGACCGTCGAGGCGTTCAACCTCGCCGAGAAGTACCAGCTCCCCGTCTACCTCACGGCCGACCTCTCGATGGCCGTCACCGAGCGCACCTACGAACCCGAGGAGTTCGACATGGACGAGGTCGAAATCGACCGCGGGAAGCTCGTCGACGAGGACGAGATTTCCGCGTGGCAGAACGAGAAAGACCAATTCAAGGCCCACGCCGTCACCGCCGACGGCATCAGCCCGCGCGCCGTCCCCGGCACCGAGGGTGGCGTCCACATGTCCACCGGCCTCGAACACGACGAACTCGGCCGCCGGACCGAGGACACGGACGTCCGTGTCGAACAGGTCGACAAGCGCAACCGCAAAGTCGAGACCGCCGAGGAACGCGAGGACTTCGACTACCGCGAATTCGGCGACGCCGACGCGGACAGCCTCGTCATCTCGTGGGGCTCCAACGAGGGGACCATCGTCGAAGCGCTCGACTACCTCGACGACCTCGACGTGCGCGTGCTCTCCGTCCCGTACATCTTCCCGCGGCCCGACCTCACCGACGACGTGCAGGCCGCCGACGACGTCGTCGTCATCGAAGCCAACGCCACCGGCCAATTCGCGAACGTCGTCGAACACGACACCCTCGAACGCGTCGACCGAATCAACAAGTACGACGGCGTCGACTTCAAGGCTGACGAACTCGCCGACGAAATCAAGCAGACACTGGAGGCCTAACCCATGAGCTCAGAGAACGTCCGATTCACCGACTTCAAGTCCGACAAACAGCCGACGTGGTGCCCGGGTTGCGGCGACTTCGGCACCATGAACGGCATGATGAAAGCGCTCGCGGAGACTGGCAACACGCCCGACGACACGTTCGTCGTCGCGGGCATCGGCTGCTCCGGCAAAATCGGGACATACATGCGCTCGTACGCGCTCCACGGCGTCCACGGCCGCGCGCTCCCGGTCGGCACCGGCGCGAAGCTCGCCAACCCCGACCTCGAAGTGATGGTCGCGGGCGGCGACGGCGACGGCTACTCCATCGGCGTCGGCCACTTCATCCACGCCGTCCGCCGGAACGTCGACATCACGTACGTCGTGATGGACAACCGCATCTACGGCCTCACCAAGGGCCAGGCGTCCCCGACCAGCCGACCCGACTTCGAGACCTCCACCACCCCGGAGGGCCCGAAGCAGCCGCCGGTCAACCCGCTCGCGCTCGCGATGTCCGCCGGCGCGTCGTTCATCGCCCAGAGTTTCTCCTCTGACGCGCTGCGTCACACGGAGATTGTCAAGGAGGCCATCGAACACGACGGCTTCAGCCTCGTCAACACGTTCAGTCCGTGTGTCACGTTCAACGACGTCGACACCTACGACTACTTCCGCGACTCCCTTGTGGACCTCTCGGAGGAAGACGACTACGACCGCCACAACTACGACCAGGCCAAGGACGCCATCCTCGACGCCGACAAGGAGTACATGGGCGTCCTCTACCAGGACGAGAACTCCACGCCGTACCACGAAGCCCACGGCGTCCACGAGAACATGGCCGAGATTCCCGACGGCGCCCCCGACGGCGCGACCGACCTCGTTCGGGAGTTCTACTAGTACCTTTTTGCTGCGGTCGCGCGCCTTCGGCGCGCTCCCTGGCAAAAATCTACGCTAAAAAGCCGTCCTCACCCCCTTCGGGGGTTCGTCGGCCTCGCGGCGAAGCCGCGAGTGACCCGCTCGCGCCTCACGGCGCTCGCGAATGCTCGCTATATTCTGTCTTTTTCGCTGTCGCGCCGCCGTGTTTATCGTCGGTGGCCGCGAGCGTACGGGCATGTCAGACGTTCCGGCGGAGCCGTTCCGGTACGACAGCGAGGTGCCACCCGGGGAGAAGCGCCACTTGCGCTACGAAATCGGGGAGACGTACCTCGGCGACCTCGTGGAGATGCCCGTCACCGTCGTGAACGGCGAGGCCGGCGGGCCGACCGTCTGCCTAATCGCGGGTATCCACGGCGACGAACTGAACGGCGTGAAAGTACTCCAGGAGGTCGCCGCCGAGTACGACCCCAGCGACCTCCACGGAACGCTGGTCTGCCTGCACGTCGTCAACGTCCCGGGCTACCTCGCCCAGCAGCGCGACATCCCCATCTACGACCAAGACCTCAACCGCTCGTTCCCTGGCCGGGAGCGCGCGAACACCGCCGAGCGAATGGCTCACGAGGTGTACCGGCGGTTCGTGAGTAAGTGCGACGTGGCCGTGGACTTCCACACCTCGACGCGGAACCGCACGACGATGTACCACGTGCGCGCGGACACCACCAACCCGGACGTCGAGCGCCTCGCGGCGGCGTTCGGCGCGAACGTGATTCTCACGGGTTCGGGCGACGACGGGTCGCTGCGGGCCGTCGCGACGCGGGACGGCATCCCCACCATCACCGTGGAGATGGGGAAGGCCCACCGGTTCCAGCGCCCGCTCGTCGAGAAAGCGCTGGAGGGTGTGGAGAGCGTGCTCGCGGCGTACGACGTGCTCCCGGACGGCGAGGTTCTGCGCCCGAAGTGGCAGGAAGTACTCGGCGGCAATCAGGAGAAGCGGTGGCTGCGTGCGGACGCCGGCGGCCTCGTGGACATGCAGTGGGGGCCGACGCCGCTGGTCCACGAGGGCGAGACCATCTGCACCATCAGCGACCACTTCAGCACCGAGGAGTACGTCGTCGAAGCGCCGTTCACGGGGATTCTCGTCGGCATCCTGGAGAATCCGGTGGCAGCGCCCGGCCACCCTCTCTGTCACCTCGCGCGCATTGACGCCGACACCCACGCCGAAATCGAGCGCGAAATCGAGGCCGGCGAGTTCGACGGCTACCGGCTGCTCGGCCTGCGGTGGATGGGCGACGGCGAGGAAGCCGAGTAACCCAATTCCGCCCTCTCGCGGGCGTCAAGAACGTTCCCGCGTGTTTTTTACCTGCGACGCGACTTACGTCGAGTAACAGTGACTGCGGACGCCGACACGACCGGCTACGGGGACGGGCACTCGCCCGCGCGCCGACGCCCACAGCCCGGCGCCCGCACGACTATCGCGGCCCGAGCGCCGCACCCACACACCGACCCTCTACGCCATGTCTGAGCACTACGACGTCGTCGTCGCCGGCGCCGGTCCGGCAGGAGCACAGTGCGCGCGAGACCTCGCCCAGCGGGACTACGACGTCCTCGTGCTGGAAGCCGAACCCGAGGACGGGTTCCCGCGCCAGTCGAACAAGTCCACGGCGGGCACGTTCGCGTCGATGACGGGCGCGTTCGGGATTCCCGACGACGTCGTGATGCAGTACACCGACGAGGTCGTTCTCGAATCCCCGAACGAGCACTTCGTGCAGACCCAGCCCGGCGCAGTGCTGGACTTCGCGGAGTTCAAGCAGTGGCTCGTCGCGGAGGGCCACGAGCACGGCGCGGAGTACCGATTCGACGCGCGCGTGAACAACCCCATCATGGAGGACGGGGACATCGTCGGCGTACAGTACGCCGGCGACGAGGAGGTCTACGCCGAGATTGTCGTCGACGCGACGGGGCCGGCGGCGCCGCTCGCGAAGAAACTCGGCGTCTGCGACCTCCAGCGCCAACACCAGGCGGTCGGCATCGAGTGGGAGATGGAGGGCGTCGACGTCGACCATCCCGGCTTCGCGGACCTCTCGAATGCGATGATGCTGCGCCTCGACCACGACGTCGTCCCCGGCGGCTACTCGTGGATTTTCCACACGGGCGAGGACACGGCGAAGGTCGGCCTCTGTTACATCCAGAGCGAGCGCTACCAGCAGTACGGCGACACGACGCGGAGCATCGACGAGCACCTCGAAGCGTGGCTCGACGAGGACCCCCGCTTCGAGAACGCCGAACGCATCACGGACAAACAACAGCACCGCGGCTCCGCGCACATCCAGATGCCCGACGGCTTCAGCACGGACAACTTCATGGCCATCGGCGACACCGTCCCTACCATCGACCCGCTGTGGGGGGAGGGCATCCACAAGGGCATGGAGTCCGCGCGCGCCGCGGCCATCACCGCCGACCGCTGTCTGATGGGGACGGAGACCGACACGTCCGCGGACGCGATGTCGATTTACGACGACCTCTGGCGGAGCCGGGTCGCCCCCGACATGCGCCGCCGGCTCACGATGACCCAACTCCTGTACCTCGCGCCGAACGAGCGCTACGACCGCCTGATGGACGACCTCAACGCGATGGACGTGGAGACCCTCGGCGAAGCCAACGAGGGCGGGCTGCGCGGCATCTCGAAACTCGTCCACCTCGACGACCTGCCGCTGCTCGCGCGGTTCGCGAAACAGCGCCTCGCCGAGCGATAAGTCTGGGACCTCGCCGCCTTCCCAAGCACTAACCACGCGGCGCCCCTCGATTCGACCATGTCTCAGAACGAGCAGCGACGCGCACCGCTGGCGAACGGGATGCCGATGCTGGGCCTCGGCACGTGGCAGAACGACGATGCAGCACAGTGCGCCGAGAGCGTCCGCACTGCCCTCGAAGCCGGCTACCGGCACATCGACACGGCGCAGGCGTACGGCAACGAGGAAGCCGTCGGCCGCGGCATCGAGGAGGCCGACGTCCCTCGCGAGGACGTCTTCCTGGCGACGAAAGTCTGGATCGAGAACCTCGCTCACGACGACGTGATTTCGACCACCGAGGAGAGCCTGGAGAATCTCGGCGTCGACTCCGTCGACCTGCTGTACGTCCACTGGCCGGCCGGCGAGTACGACGCCGAGGAGACGCTGTCGGCGCTCCAGCAGCTCCGCGAGGACGGGCTCATCGACGACATCGGCGTGAGCAACTTCGAACCGCGACACCTCGACGAGGCTCGCGACGTCCTCGGCGAGGACCCGTTCGCGAATCAGGTCGAACTCCACCCGCTGCTCCCCCAGGAGGAACTCCGGGAGTACGCCGAAGGACGCGACCTCGAACTCGTCGGGTACTCGCCGCTCGCGCGCGGCGAGGTGTTCGACGTCCCCGAGATTCAGGCCGTCGCGGAGAAACACGGCGTCAGCGAAGCCCAGGTCAGCCTCGCGTGGGTTCGCGAGAAGGGTGTCACCGCCATCCCGAAGGCCACCAGCGAGTCCCACATCGTAGACAACTTCGAGAGCCTCGCGGTCGACCTCGACGACGAGGACGTCGCGAAAATCGACGGCAGCGACGCCCGCGAGCGGCAGGTCGACCCCGGCTTCGCGCCGTGGAACTGAACTAGCACAGTCGCTACGCCGTCGGACTCGTTCTTTCCCCGAATTCGCAAGAAATCATAGCAACGAGCATCGGCGCGCGGAGCGTGCCGTTCCCCCGCGCGAGCGGAGCGAGGCGCGAAGCGCCTCGGACTGTGCGAACGGCGAGCGTAGCGAGCCGTGAGCAGCGAGCGCGGGCGCCGAGGACCCCCGTAGCGGGGTCCGACGGCGCTTTTTAGCGTAGATTTTTGCCAGCGAGCGAGGGCGCGTCAGCGCCCGAGCGAGTGCAGCAAAAAGGTACTACATGTACCCGAGGTCGCGCAGGCGCTCCATGAGGTCTTCTTTGTCCTGGGCGCGGCCTGCGCGCTCGGTCGTGTTCTCTAAGTCCTGCAGCCAGGCGGGCTCGTCGGCGGACTTGTCAGTGGAGATTTCGCTGCCGAGCGAGCGGAAGCCCTTGAAGTACTTCGGGGAGACGGGGATGTCCTCGTGGGTGAGGCCGTTCGGGAGGTCGTCGTAGTCCTGGGGGACGTAGCCGTCGTCCGGGAACTCCTCGACGGTCTCGGGGACGACGTAGAACCAGAAGGCGTCCCAGACGGCGGCTTCGTCGAATTGGAGAATCGGCTGGATGCGGTCGTGGGGCGGGTAGACGTCGGGGTCGTGGCGCGGGCTGAAGAACGTCTCGTCGGCGCGGGCTTCCTGTTCGTCCCAGCGGATGCCGGAGAGGATGCCGTCGACGTCGTGCTCTTCGAGGGCGTTGTTGAGCGCGACCGTCTTCAGGAGGTGGTTGCCGACGTAGGTGTCCAGCAGGAACGGGAACGACTCGTCCTCGTACTCGAGGAGGTCGCGGACGTGGTGCTGGTTCTGTTCGTTGAGCGCGTCGATGGGGATGTCGTCGCCGGGTTCGAGGTCGTGTTCGTCGACGTAGTCGCCGATGTCCTCGTTGCGGGCGTAGACGACGTCGAGGTCCCACTCGTCGGCCCAGTGGTCGACGAAGTCGTGGAGTTCGTCGAAGTGCTGGAAGTGGTCGATGAAGATGGTCGGCGGCACTTCGAGGTCGAACTGCTCGGCGACCTCCTTGACGAAGTACAGCGTGAGCGTGGAGTCCTTCCCGCCGGTCCACATGATGGCGGGGTTCTCGTACTCTTCGAGGCCCTTGCGCGTGACTTCGATCGCCTTCTCGATTTTGTCTTCGAGCGTCGGGTAGTCCTCCGGTGTTTCGCCTTCACCATCCGTGTAGTCGACGTCGAGGTAGTCGGGGAATTCCTCGCTCATACGCTCGGAATCGACGCTGTCACGTATAGGTTTGTGGATATCGAGTACCGGTGTCAGTAGTCGCGGACGCCGGCAGAACTTACGGGTCGGGCGTGGGCGCGGACTTCTGGAGCGCGGTCTCGGCGATGTTGCCGCCGTAGTCCGCGCTCCGCGAGAGAGAGTCGACGACGAGCCCGAGGTGCTGGGCGTGGTGTGGGTCGAGGTCGTGGAGGAGGTCGTCGATGGCACGGGTGTGTTCGTCGATTGCGCGGACGTCCGCGCGGGCTTCGTTGGCGAGTTTGGTCGCTTCCTCCGGATCGTCGGTAAACAGTGCCTCCATCGCGGTGCCGACGATGTCGGTGGCGTCCGCTTCGAGGTCGGCGAGCGCGTCGGCCACCTCGCCGGGGACGTCCGCGTCGAGTTCGTGGGTGACGTTGGCGATTTTCGCGGCGTGGTCGGCGACGCGTTCGAGCTGGCGGGCGCTGGAGTGGTAGTCGAAGGCGGTCTCGCGGCCGAGCCCGATTTCCTGGGCGACCTTCGGGGAGCGCAGGGCGCCGCGGAAAATCCGGGAGACGACGTACCAGAGGCGGTCGACGTCGTCGTCGCGCTCGATGACGTCGGTGGCGACGTCGAGGTCGCGGTTGCCGAGCGCGTCGACGGCGTCGCCGAGCATCGAGGTGGAGATGAGGTGCATGCGGCGGACGGCGTTGTGAATCGAGAGTTCCGAGGAGTCCAGGAGGTCCTGAATGACGACGCGGTTGCCGGTCTCTTCGAGCACTTCGAGGCCGACGAGACCCTGCGTGGCGTTGCGGATGACGCGTCGCTGGTCGGAGGTGATGCGGTCGGCTTCGAGCGCGAGCACGTCGAAGCCGCTGACGTACATCGTCATCACCGCGCGCATGAGTTCGTCGCCCTCCATCCCGGAGATGTCCAGCGTCCCCTCTTCAGTCTCTGTGGGGGAGACTGGCGTCAACAGCAGGGACCCGCTGTCGGGGTGGAAGCCGACCTCGTCGCCGGCTTCGACGTCGTGGTCTCGCGCCCAGTCTTTCGGAATCGAGACAGTGAACGTCGACCCGCCCGTGACTTGGACCTTCCTGCGTTCCATACTTCGTCGTTGAGAGTGTACCAATATAAATTCTTCCACCCATATATATCTCGCACTCGCAGACAGGAGTTGTCCAGAACGGGCGGTATATCGACTGATAGATTGATTATCGGCGATATTTCGTCTTCCGCCCGAGCCACGGAATACCCGTGGTAACGTCTGAATGGGTATACCTATATAGATAACATAGTAGGGTATTTATCTACATCTCCCTCACCAACAGTTGATGACTCGCAACGAGTCGGCTGTTCGTACGCGTCGCCAGTTCTTGACCGGTGTCGGTGTCGTCGGGGCCGCAGCGCTCGCCGGCTGTCAGAGCACCGGCGACAGCGGTTCGGGTGACGGACTCTCGGGCTCCATCGACATCGCCGGGAGTTCGACCGTCTTCCCGCTCGCGACGGCGATGTCCGAGGAGTTCCGCGCCGAACACGACGGCGTCGACTTCAACCTCCAGTCGACGGGCACCGGCGGCGGCTTCGCGAACCACTTCTGTCCGGGCAACACCGACTTCAACAACGCCTCCCGCCAGATTCGGGAGCAGGAACGCCAGCAGTGCGCCGACAACGACGTCGAACCCGTCGAACTGACCGTCGCGACGGACGCGCTCACCGTCATCGTCAACAACGACCTCGACATCGACAGCATCACCGTCGAGGAGCTGGCGACCATCTGGTCCGCCGAGGAGCAGCCCGAACTGTGGAGCGACGTCAACTCCGACTGGCCGGACGAACCCCTCGAACTGTACGGCCCCTCTGACGCCTCCGGTACCTACGACTACTTCATCGAGTCCGTCCTCCACAGCGGCGACGAGGAACTCAGTCACCGTCAGGACTACTCCGGCACCGAGCAGGACCGGACCATCATCCAGGGCGTCGAGGGCTCCCAGTACGCGATGGGGTACATGGGCTTCGCGTACTACTCCACGAACAAGGACCGCGTGAAGGCCCTCGCCATCGACAACGGCGACGGCGAGCCCGTCGAGCCGAGCCTCGAAACCGCTCGCTCCGGCGAGTACCAGCCGCTGTCGCGGCCGCTGTTCACGTACCCCGCGAAGTCCTCGCTGGCCGAGGAGCACATCGCGGAGTTCGCGCGCTTCTGGGTGGAGAACTCCACCAGCGAGGAAATCGTCGCCAACGACGTCGGCTACGTTCCCCTCAGCGAGGAAGCCAAGCAAGAACAGCTCGACGTCCTCGAGACGGCCATCGAGGAAGCGCAGAGTTAACCGCCCACACGGCCGAACAAAGAGCTTATAGGTTCAGCATGACCGGAACAAATTAATGAGCGGCGACAGCCTGGCGGACGACCTCACTCGTCGGACCCAGAACGCGCCACCGGAGTTACTCTCGCGGACGTTCTTCTTCGTGTGTGCCGCGCTCTCGATAGCCACGACCATCGGTCTCATCGTCCTCCTGACGACGGAGGCCGCGAAGTTCTTCACGTTCTCCGCGCCGCTGGTCGGCGTGGAGGGCGAGACCGCGACTGTCGTCGAGTTCCTCACCGGTACCGAGTGGCAACCAACCAGCGGGCGCTTCGGCGTGCTCGCGCTCGTGACGGCGACGCTGATGGTGATGATCGGTTCCTCCATCATCGCGTTGCCGCTGGGCGTCGGCACCGCTATCTACCTCAGCGAGTACGCCAGCCCGCGCGTGCGTTCGATTCTCAAGCCCGGCCTGGAGATTCTGGCGGGCATCCCGACGGTCGTCTACGGCTTCTTCGCCATCATCTACATCACGCCGATGCTCCAGCCGTTCGTCCCCGGACTGGGGACGTTCAACATGCTGTCGGCGTGTATCGTCGTCGGCATCATGATTATCCCGATGGTCGCGTCCATCAGCGAGGACGCGATGTCCGCGGTCCCCGAAGAACTCCGGCAGGCGGGCTACGGGATGGGCGCGACAAAATTCGAGGTCTCGACGGACATCGTCGTCCCGTCGGCGCTCTCGGGCATCTTCTCGTCGTTCATCCTCGCGCTCTCGCGGGCCATCGGCGAGACGATGGCGGTCACCATCGCGGCCGGCTCGACCGCGCAGTTCCTCAACCCGTTCAACCCCGCCACGTACACGGAGCGCGCGCTCCCGATGACCGCCGCGATGATCAAACTCATCGGCGGGGACGTGACGGGCGGCGGCCTCGCGTACCGGAGCGTGTTCGCCATCGGCATCACCCTCTTCGTCATCACGCTCGCCATGAACGTCATCAGCGACTACGTCGCACAGCGCTACCGGGAGGAGTACTGAGATGGCCACGAACAACGAAATCGAGGGGTTCGGACGCGTCAGCCGGACGGCGGGCACGCTGTTCCGCTACCTGCTGTTGGCGGCGACGCTGTTCGGCCTCGTCTTCGTCACGATACTGCTGGTCTACGTCGCCAACGACGCCATCCGGCCGCTGACCGCCGACCCCGGCTGGCACCTGACGTTCTTCCTCACGCTCGTGATACCGACGCTGGCGGCCGGCGCGTACGCCAACCGACGGGACATCGCTGCGCTCCGCACGGGCGTGTTCACCATCGGCTTCGTCGTCGTCGCGCTGATGTTCAGCGGCGGCGCGGCGATGATTTTCGTGGACATCGTCGAGCCGCTGACGTGGCTGGCGTTCCTGCTCGCGCTCGCCGTCCCCACCGCGGTCACGATGGCGGTCGTCAGCTACGACCACCGCGTCTCGTTCGTCGCGCAGTTCGTCGTCACCGTCGCCGCGTTCTACCTCTCGCTGTTCGGCGTACCCGGCCCGCTGGGCTCGCTCGCGGGCGTCCCGACCATCGTCCCGAGCCTCTTCGGCTTCGTCGCGGGCCTGCCGTTCGCACCGGCACCGTGGCTGATGATGGCCATGACGTTCGGGCCACCCGTGGCGTACATCGGGAGCCGGTACGTCGCCGGCGACCGCGACCGACGAACCCACGTGCTGGTCGGTGCGGGCATCCTCGCGGTCGTGCTCGCCGGCGGCGCGCTCGCCCCGTTCGCGGGCGTCGACCCCGTTCCCGGCGTCGTCGTCGCGGCGGTCGGCATCGCGCCGCCGCTCGTCTACGCGGCCGGCACCGCCGTGAACCGCCCGACCGAACGCGTCGGCCTGCTCGTCCCGGCGACCGTCGTCGTCGGGTCGCTCGTCGGGGCCGTAGCCGTAGACGTCGTCGGGTTCGCCGGCCCGCAGTCGTGGGTCGACTGGGCGTTCCTCACGAACTCGCACAGCAGCACCGCCGCGGAAGCCGGCTTCTACCCCGCCATCGGCGGCTCGATTCTGCTGATGTTGACCGTCGCCGTGCTCGCGTTCCCCGTGGGCATCGGCGCTGCCGTCTACCTCGAAGAGTACGCGCCGAACAACCGGTTCACGCGCATCATCGACGTGAACATCTCGAACCTCGCTGGCGTGCCGTCGGTCGTCTACGGGCTGCTCGGGCTCGGGCTGTTCGTCACGTACCTGAACCAGCCCCCGGGCACGGTGTTGCTCGGCGGCGCGACCCTCGGCCTGCTCATCCTCCCCATCGTCATCATCTCCGCGCGGGAAGCCATCCGCGCGGTGCCCGAGGAGACGCGGGCGGCGTCGTACGGGATGGGCGCGACGAAGTGGCAAACCGTCAAGAACGTCGTGCTACCGCGGTCGTTCTCGGGCATCCTCACCGGGACGATTCTCGCGCTCGGCCGCGCCATCGGCGAGACCGCGCCGCTCATCATGATCGGCGCGCCGAACGTCAAGTACTCGCTGCCGGCCGGCCTCTCGGAGGCCGCCAGCGCGATGCCGCTGCAGGTGTACGCGTGGTCGAGTCTCTACGCCGGCGACGACTTCTACCAGAAGGCCGTCCCGGCTGGCGTCGTGGTGCTCGTCGCCATCCTGCTGGCGATGAACTCCATCGCCATCGTCCTGCGGAACAAGTACCAGTCCACGGAGTGATTCACTATGAGCGACAACACATCAGAGTTCAGCGCCGACGCGGGCGACGGAGAGACCGCCGACCCGACGGCCGACGACATGGTCATCGAGACCGACGTCGCGAGCGCGACGTCCAGCAGCGAGACGACGACCACCCCCGACCCCATCATCCGCTCGCGGGACCTCGACGTGTTCTACGGCGAGGAACAGGCCCTCGACAGCATCGACATCGACATCCCGGAGAACCGCGTCACCGCCATCATCGGGCCGTCGGGCTGCGGGAAGTCGACGTTCCTGCGCTGCATCAACCGGATGAACGACCGCATCGAGGCCTGCCGGGTGGAGGGCGAGCTCTCCCTGCGCGGGAAGAACGTCTACGACCCCGACGTCGACCCGGTGGCGCTGCGCCGCCGCGTCGGCATGGTGTTCCAGGAGCCCAACCCGTTCCCGAAGAGCATCTACGACAACGTCGCCTACGGCCTCGAAATCCAGGACGTGGAGGGCGACCACGACGAAATCGTCGAGCAGTCCCTCAAGCGCGCGGCGCTGTGGGACGAGGTCAGCCACCAGCTCGACAGCTCCGGCCTGGAACTGTCGGGCGGGCAGCAACAGCGGCTCTGCATCGCGCGCGCCATCGCGCCGGACCCCGAGGTCCTGCTGATGGACGAGCCGGCGTCGGCGCTCGACCCGGTCGCGACCAGCCAGGTCGAGGACCTCATCGAGGAGCTCGCCGAGGACTACACGGTCGTCATCGTCACGCACAACATGCAGCAGGCCGCCCGCATCTCCGACAAGACGGCCGTATTCCTTACGGGCGGGGAGCTCGTCGAATTCGGTGACACCGACCAAATCTTCGAGAACCCCGAGCACGACCGGGTCGAAGATTACATTACGGGCAAGTTCGGGTAACAACCATGCCACGAGAGAGCTACCAAGAGAAACTCGAGGCGCTCCGCAGCGACGTCCTCTACATGAGCGAAGTGGTCGTCGACCGCCTGCGGCTGGCGCTCGAAGCCATGGAACAGAAAGACGAGGAGGCCGCCTGGGACGTCATCGAGGGCGACGACGAGGTCAACCAACTCTACCTCGACCTCGAGGAGGAATGCATCGACCTGCTCGCGCTCCAGCAGCCCGTCGCCGGCGACCTCCGGCTCATCGCGTCGTCGTTCAAGATTACGACGGACCTCGAACGCATCGGCGACCTCGCGACGAACCTCGCGGAGTACACCCTCGACGCGGACCGCGACATGTTCCCCGAGGTCGACATCCAGGCCATCGGCACCACCACCATCGAGATGGTCGAGGACGCGATGAACGCCTACGCCGACGAGGACGTCGACGCCTGCTACGAAATCGCCGAGCGCGACGACGACCTCGACGAGGCCTGCCGGCAGGCCTCGGAGACGGTGATGCGGGACCTCATCGAGACCGAAATCGACGCCGAGTCCAGCGAGGCGGAGATCGAGGCCCTGATGAACGACGTCTCCCGGATGCTGCTGACGGTGCGGGACCTCGAGCGCGTCGGCGACCACGCGGTCAACGTCGCCGCGCGCACCGTCTACATGGTCGAGAAGGACGACGAGCTCATCTACTGACGCGACCCAATCCTTTTGCGCGTGCTCGGGGTACAGCGACGCATGGACACCCACCCCGAGTTCGACGCCTACGTCGGCAGCGACGGGGTAACTCTGGACACGCGGGACGTCGCGCTGTTGCGCGCCATCGACGACGAGGGCTCGCTGAGCAGCGCGTCGGCGTCGCTGGGGCGCTCGTACGCGCACGCCCAGCGCCGCGTCGTCGAACTCGAAGACGCGTTCGGGTCGCTCGTCGAGCGCCAGCGCGGCGGCTCCGGCGGCGGCGGCAGCGAACTCACGGACACCGCGACCGAACTGCTCGCGACGTTCGAGCGCCTGCAGACGAGCTTCGAGGGGGTCACGAAGGTCGCGGAGACGGTGCTCTCGGGGACAGTCGTCGAGCGCGACGGCGAACTCGCGACGGTCGAGACGGCCGCGGGGCGCGTGCGCGCGCTCGTCCCGGAGGGCGACGGCGACGTCCACCTCACGCTGCGCGCGGACGCCGTCACGCTGACCGACCCCGCGGACACGCCGACGCCCGAGCACACGAGCGCACGGAACCGCTTCTCCGGCACCGTCACGAGCGTCGAGACCGGGGAGCGCATCGCGCGCGTCGCCGTCGACGTCGGCGCCGACGACCCCGTGCTCGCGCTGGTCACCGAGGACAGCCGTCAGCGACTTTCGCTGGAAACGGGTCGCGACGTCGTCGTCTCCTTCAAAGCCACCGCGACGCGCGGCGTCCCCGTCGAATAGCGATACCCGCCGCTACGCGGCGAGCGTCGAAGAAAAGTGCCTCGGTGCGGCTCAGAACGGGGACTCGACGCCGTCGTCCGCGCTCGTCGCTGCGGCGTCCTCGTCGACGTCGGCGTCGTCGGCGTTCAGTTCGTCCGCGAGCTCGCCGCGCTCTTCGAGTTCAGCGAGAATGTCGCTGCCGCCCACGAACTCCCCGTCGACGAACGTCTGCGGGATGGTCTCCCAGCCGCTGCGCTCCTCGAGCGCGACGCGGAACTCGTCGAGGCTCTGGAGCGCGTCCACCGTGTGCACGTCCGGTCGGTACTGCGAAATCAGGTTGACCGCGCGCTTCGAGAACCCACACTGGGGCATCCGCGCGTCCCCCTTCATGAACAGCACCACGTCGTTGTTCTCGATCGCCTCGGCGACGATTTCGTCGACCGCTTCCTGCTCCATCGCGGAGTCCATCGGGTCGAAAGCCATACCCGTCCTACGGCGAGGACAGAGAAATGCCTTGGGACGCGTGGCGCGCTGGCGGCGCGCCACGGAACGAGCGAACGGCGACCAGCGGGAGCCGTGAGCCGCATGGCCGACCGCAGGGAGGCCACGTTAAAGCGACCCGCGAGCCGCGTGCTCGACCGCAGGATGGTTTTCGAGACTACCTCGAGAGCCGAGGGTCAGTCGTCGTTGCCGACGCGGATGACCTGGAACAGCGATTCGAGGGGGACGTCGTCGACGTCCGCGATGCCCTGCTTGTCCACGAGGACGCCGCAGGCGACGGGTTTGCCGCCGGCGTCGCGGATGGCGTCGACGGTCTCGGAGATGGTGGTGCCCGAGGTGATGGTGTCGTCGACGACGAAGCACTCGCGGTCCTCGACGCTGGCGAAGTTCCGGCTGAAACTCCCGCCGAGGTTCTCGATGTCGCCTTCCTCCCACTGGTGCTTGCGCGGGGTGTAGGTCGCGAGGTCGGTCTTCAGTTCGTTCGAGACGGCGGTCGCCAGCGGCACGCCAGCCTTCTCGACGCCGACGATGAGGTCGACGTCGTGGCTGTGCTCGCGGAGCGCGTCGGCCAGCGCCATGCCGATGGCGTTGAGGCGCGCGCCGGCTTCGCCGATGTTGCTCCAGTCCACGTGCACGTCCTGGGGGCCACCGGACGGTTCTTCGTCGACGGGAGACGCGGTGCCGCCCGCGCGCTCGACGAGCCAGCTCGCAGTCTCCCGGGAGACGTTCAGTTCGTCCGCGATTTCGCCACGCGACAGCCCGCGGGCCGCCAATTCCGAGGCGCTGTCGATGAGGTCGTCGACGTTCTTCATCTACTGTCGAATTGAACCGCCGTCTTGATGGTCGTTTCGTCGTCGACGAATGCTCGGTCGAAGTCGTCGAGGTCGTAGACGCCGGTGACGAGGTCGTCGAACAGCCACTCCGGGAGCGCCTGCAGCGTGTCGACGGCAGCCTCGAAGTGCTCGACGCCGGAGTTGACGCTGCCGACCAGCGCCTTGTTCTGGAGGACGAACTCGCGGTGCAGGCGACCGCCGTCGACCGAGAACGCCCAGTTCTCGGGCACGCCGAGGAGCGCGCCGACGCCGTTGGGCGCGAGCGCCTCTATCGTCTCGAAGGCGTGTTTCGGGTAGCCGGTGGCCTCGTAGACGAAGTCCATCGGTTCGTGGGCGGCTGGAACGTCGGGCACCGCGGTCTCCCGGGAGTCGACGTACGTCGCGCCGAGGCGTTCGATGACGTCGATTGTGGGGTCGGGTCGGTCGCGGCGGCCGAGGCAGTACGTCCGCTCGAACCGGTCGTCGGTTTCGAGCATCGCGAGCGTGAGCAGGCCGAGCGAGCCGTTCCCGAGCACGAGCGCGGTCTCGGGCTGCCAGTCGAAGGCCGACCGCGCGGCGAACGCGTGCTCGAAGGCCTTCTCGGAGATGCTGACGGGTTCGACGAGGAAGCCGCGCGCCGCGAGGTCGGCGGGAATCTCGACGAGGAACTCCGCGGGGCTGGTGAAGTACTCGGCCATGAAGCCGTGCGCGCCCTCGATGCCGCGCTCGTGGTACTCGCCGCCGGGCGCCATGTCGGGCTCGCCGCGCTCGAAGTAGTCGTTGGCGCCGTTCGGCCGCCGGCGGACCGTCGGCACGACGACGTCGCCGGCGTCGAGGTCGGTGCCGTTCGGGTCCTCGACGACGCCGACGGCCTCGTGGCCGAGCACGAGGTGGTCGTCGCCCTCGGGGAAGCCGCCGTGGCTACCCGCGATGACTTCGTGGTCCGTGCCGTCGACGCCGACGCGGAGCGTGCGCACGAGCGCTTCCCCGTGCGCCGGGTCGGGCCGCGGCAGGTCGACGACGCGCGGCGTCCGGTCGTCGCGGGTGACGGCGATTGCGTCCATGCCTACCTCTCACACCCACACCGACTAAATATTTATTATGTATCGAGTAAGTCGTCGCGGACGAACCCCACCCGCGCGCCGGCTCCCACCCACACCTAAACCGGTGCCGTCCGTCCAGCCGGTATGGAACGGTACGACCGACTGTACGCACTCTACGACGAGTTCGACGCGGAGACGATACGCGCCTACCAGGACCTCGTGGACCTGTTCCCACCCGTCGACTCCCGCGTGGCCCTGGAGTACTGGGAGTCCGCCAGCGACGAACTCGCCGCGCGGAAGGACGACGTCCGCGCGGCGTTCGACGACGGCGACACGTACGCCGAATTGGTCGCGCGAGCGTCCCGCGAGCAGGCGTTCGCGGCGCTGGACCTCCACGCGAAGTACGACCGCGGCGTCAACGTGCTCGTGCTCGACGTCGACGAGACGCTTCGCTCGGCGGGCCACACGGACAACGAGATTCCCCGCGAGACGCTACACCTGCTCACGGAGTTCCACGAGGCCGGCGTCCCCATCGTCATCTGTACGGGGCAGACCCTGGAGAACGTCAAGGGCTTCCTGATTCAGGGGCTCGGGAACGAACTCGTCCACTCGGGGAACGTCTCCATCGTCTACGAGGCGGGGACGGGCGTGTTCACGCCTGGCCACGGCCCCGACACGAAACAACTGCTCTACGAGGGGCTCGAAGACGACGTGCGCACGGTGTTCGACGACGTGCGCGCCCGCGTGCTCTCCGACGCCCCGGAGGGTATCCGGCAGGGCTGTCACCTCCAGGGCAACGAGTTCAACGTCACGCTCAAGCCGAACTTCGAGACGGGCAGCGACCGCGCCCGCGGCCTCATCGACGACGCGCTCCGGTACGAACTCGAACTGCTGGCGGACTGCGTGGCGGGCGCGACCGCCGACCACGTGCGCGCGTTCTACGCCGACCAGGATCCCGAAATCGCGGGCGTCCTCGCCGACGCCGACCAGCAGCCCGAGGACGTCACCGTCCCCGAGGACGTGCGCGCGGTGCTCGAACGAATCGACGTAGCGTACTACGAGGCCGACGCCGCCGAAATCGCGTCCCGCGAACTGAACAAGGTCGTGGGCGTGCAGGGAGCCTTCGACGTGCTCGACGTCGACGACCCGTTCGCGCTCGTGATGGGCGACAGCAAGAGCGACCTGCGCGTGATGGAGTGGGTCGCCGAAGAGGACGCGGGTATCGCGGCAGCGCCCGACCACGCCTCCAAGCGCGTCCTAGAGCACGTCTGGGAGACCGACGACCTCGTCTTCGACGAGGGCGCGGCCGACGAGGTGCTCAGGACCGCGTGGGCGCTGAATCGGCTCGCAGAACAGTAGGTTAGCTGGCGAGGCTGAAACGGACGGTGTCGCCCTCGTGGAGGCGGCTACCGGCGGAGAGCGGCTCGCTGTCCGTGGAGTCCCGGACGACGACCGTGTCCGTGCGGAGCCGCGACCCTTCGAGGACACCTGCGCGGACGTGGGACCCGAGTTCGTCGGCGAGCGCGTCCACGACGTCGGCGACAGTGGCGTCGGCGGCGACGCCGACGCGGGCGCTGTGCGTGCCGGTACGAGCGGCGAGCGTTCCCGTGAGCTTCACCTCGACGTCCATGCGAGCACGTACCGATCGCGGCGGCAAAAAGTTTACTCACGTGTGGAAAAGTCGTCGTCGGAACCACGGCGCTTATGCTGGCGGCGGGCGACCCGCCGCACGTGCCAGACCACGCACCAGCCCCCGGCGCGGACGACCCCCTCGACCTCCACGGGGTTGTCCCGCCGACCGTGACAGCGTTCCACGACGACGAAACGGTCGACTTCGAGCGCACCGCCGAACACGCACGGTTCGTCGTCGACCGCGGCGTCGACGGCGTCTTCCCGCTCGGGACGAACGGCGAGTTCCCCCTGCTGACGGGCGGCGAACGACAGCGCGTCGTCGAAGCCGTCGTCGACGAGGTCGGCGGCGAGGTCCCGGTCATCGCCGGCGTCGGCGCGCCCAGCACCCGGCAGACGGTCGCACACGCCGAACACGCCGAGGAAGCCGGCGTCGACGGCGTCGTCGTCGTCACGCCGTACTACTACCCGCTGGACGACGAGGCTACAGTCGCGCACTACGAGCGCGTCGCCGCCGCCGTCGACCTCCCGGTGTACGTCTACCACATCCCCTCGAAGACGGGGAACTCGCTGTCCCTGGACGTGCTCGACGACCTCTCGGCCATCGACAACCTCGCGGGCATCAAGGACTCCTCGAAGGACGTCCCGTGGCTCGGGCAGGCCATCGACGACCACCCCGAGCTCACCTTCGTCGCGGGCTCGGACTCGCTGCTCGTGCCCGGCCTCGACCTCGGCTGCACGGGCATGGTGTCGGCGGTCGCGAACGCGTTCCCGGAACTCGTCGTGGACCTCTACGAGGCCTACGACGAGGGGAACACCGAGCACGCGCGCAACCTCCAGAGCACGGTCTACGACGTCCGCACGGCGCTCAAGCAGGGGCCGTACATGGCGGGCGTGAAGACCGCGCTCCAGTTGCGCGGGTTCGACGCCGGCCCGCTGCGCTCGCCGTTACGGACGATGGACGACGACCAGCGCGAGGCCCTCGAAGTCCGCCTGGACGAACTCGGTCTCCTCGAAACCATAGATTTACACCGAAACGAGTGAACCTTCGACCATGGGGATAGATTACAGCGACCTCCACGACCCGAACGCGGAGTACACGATGCGCGAGCTCTCCGCGGAGACGATGGGAGCCGACCGGGAGCGGCCCGCACCCCGCGACCTCGAAATCACGGACGTACAGACGACGATGGTCGACGGTAACTTCCCGTGGACGCTCGTCCGCGTCTACACCGACGCGGGCGTCGTCGGCACCGGCGAAGCCTACTGGGGCGCGGGCGTCCCCGAACTCATCGAGCGGATGAAGCCGTTCGTCATCGGGGAGAACCCCCTCGACATCGACCGCCTCTTCGAGCACCTCGTCCAGAAGATGAGCGGCGAGGGCTCCGTCGAGGGCGTCACTGTGACGGCCATCTCCGGCATCGAGGTCGCGCTCCACGACCTCGCCGGGAAAGTGCTGGACGTGCCCGCCTACCAGCTGCTCGGCGGGAAGTACCGCGACGACGTGCGCGTCTACTGTGACTGCCACACCGAGGAGGAAGCCGACCCCGAGGCGTGCGCCGAGGAAGCCGAACGCGTCGTCGAGGAACTCGGCTACGACGCCCTCAAATTCGACCTCGACGTGCCCAGCGGCCTGGAGAAGGACCGCGCGAACCGCCACCTCCGCCCGGGCGAGATTCGCCACAAGGCCGAAATCGTCGAGCAGGTCACCGAGCGCGTGAAAGACCGCGCGGACGTCGCCTTCGACTGCCACTGGACGTTCTCCGGTGGCTCGGCGAAGCGCCTCGCCAGCGAACTCGAGGAGTACGACGTCTGGTGGCTCGAAGACCCCGTCCCCCCGGAGAACCTCGAAGTGCAGGAGGAGGTCACGAAGTCCACGACGACGCCCATCGCGGTCGGCGAGAACCGCTACCGCGTCACCGAGGAGCGCCGCCTCATCGAGAACCAGGCCGTGGACATCGTCGCGCCCGACCTCCCGAAGGTCGGCGGCATGCGCGAGACCCAGAAAATTGCGGACGTCGCCAACCAGTACTACGTGCCGGTGGCGATGCACAACGTCTCCTCGCCCATCGCGACGATGGCGAGCGCCCAGGTCGGCGCCGCCATCCCGAACAGCCTCGCCGTGGAGTTCCACTCCTACGAACTCGGCTGGTGGAGCGACCTCGTCGAAGAAGACGTCATCGAGGACGGCTCCATCACCATCCCCGAGAAGCCCGGCCTCGGCCTCACCCTCGACATGGACACCGTCGAGGAGCACATGGTCGAAGGCGAGACCCTATTCGACCCCGCATAGCGGGGCCGAGCGAGTGAGTCGCAGCGCGAACGCAGTGAGCGACCATCTCACTACGTTCGACGAGGCGTAAGTCGACCCGTCGGTTCGGTAACCGCTACTATTCCTCGACTTCGCGGTCCCGCACGACCAGTACGGGTGCGACCGCGCCTTCCGCGACGCGCTCGGTCTCGTCGCCGAACAGCGCCGCGAACACCGACTCGCCGCCCGCGCCCATGACGATGACGTCGAACTCGCCGGAGCGGTCGACGATGCTGCGGATGGGGTACTCCGATTCAGTAACTTCGGTGGTAATCTGGTCGGCGGGGAGCCCGCGGTCGGCGAGCGTCTCGCGGACGTACTCCACGGCTTCGTCGGCGTCGAAGTCGACGCCGCTCTCCTCGATGCCCCAGAGCGTGACGGTGCCCTCGCCGCCCGCGAGCAGCGTACCGACGAGGTCCGCGAGGCGGTCGGCGTCGACGGTGCCCCGAATCGGGACGACGACGTCCTCGATGTCGCCGACGGGATTCGGGAGGAGGACGGCAGTCGCGCCGACCTCCTCGGCGACGCGTTCGACGGTCTGGTCGCGGTCGTGCGTGAACGCGACTCGGGTTTCGACGTCGCGGCCAGCGGCGCGGAACGTTTCCGCGAGGTCCTCGACGGCTTCCTGCGCGCGGTCCTCGAACTGCATGCTCGCCTGCTCGGTCGGCGTCTGCTCGGGGAGGACGTGGTAGCCCAGGACGACGACGTTCGCAGGCGCGAGGAACGCAGCCAGCGACTCCGAGATGGACTCGCCCTCCAGCACTTCCACGGGCACGAGCACGCGCGGGGGCTCGCGGATGTGCAGCGATTCGTCGGCTGGCGCGGACTCGAACGGCGTGGATTCGTCGGCTGTCATCAGAGGACCCCCTTGAGTTGCACGTCGCTCGCGTAGTACTTGTACCACCCGGCGGCCGCGGCCATGATGGCGAGCCCGATTATCTGGGAGGCGCGCTGCATGAACCCGATGAGCGCGAAACTGGCGACTGCGCCGACGCCCGCGACCAGCCAGTAGGCGGGCACGCGGAAGTCGGGGTCGTACCACTCGGGTTCGTCGCGGCGCATCGAAATCAGCGCGACGCACATCAGCCCGTACATCACGAGGTGGAGGAACGACGCGACCTCCGCGAGCACTTCGACCTCGCCGAGCGCGACGAGCACGAGCACCGGGCCGCCGGCCATCGCGAGCGCGACGTGCGGCGTGCCGTACTTGAGGTTGAGGCGGCTCGCATACTGCGGGACGAGCGCGTCCTTGCTCACCGCGAACACTGCCCGCGAGGTGGAGAGAATCGACGCGTTCGCGCTGGAGACGGTCGCGAGCAGGCCGGCGACGAGGATGGCGAGCGCGCCCGCGTCACCGAAGTACGCTCGTGCGACCTCGACGATGGCGGTCTCGCCGAACCGCGACAGCGGGTCGCTGCCGAACGCGCTCGTCGCCACGAAAATCGTCGAGACGTAGAGGATGCCGACGATGACGACCGAGCCGACCATCGCCAGCGGGAGGTTCCGTCCGGGGTTCTTGATGTCGCCGGCGACGGTCGCGACCTGCGCGAATCCCAGATACGAGGTGAACACGAGCGCCGCGGTCGTGAACATCGGCATCGGCCCGAACGGCATGAACGTCTCGGGCGTGCTCGCGGTCCCGAACACGCCGACGGCGTCGAGGCCGCCGTAGCCGAGGAAGAGGACGAGAATCGTCAACAGCAGGCCGACGACGTAGTTCTGGAGTTTCGCGGCGTTCTCCGTCCCGAAGAGGTTCAGCGCCGTGAGCGCCACGCCGAACACCAGCGCCAGCGGCACGACCACCGGGATGTTCCCGACGGGGACGCCGGCTTCGAGCAGCAAGGCGGCGGCGTAGTTCCCGAAGCCGACGAGGTAGAACGCGGTCGCGAACACGAGCCCGAGCCAGATGCTGATGCCGACGACCGCGCCGGGGAGCGCGCCGAGCGCCCGCGAGATGAAGTAGTAGCCGCCGCCGGACTTGGGCATCGCGGTCGCCAACTCCGAAGCCGGGAGCGCGACGAGCAACGCGATGACCGCGCCGATGGCGAACGACCCCGCGGCCGCGGGCCCGGCGTTGCCGGCCGCCAGCCCCGGGAACACGAAGATACCCGCGCCAATCATCGTCCCGACGCCGATGGCGACGCCGCCCTTCAGGCCGATGGAGCGTTCGAGTTCCGTCCCCTCCTCGGTGACGGTCGTCTCGCCGTCCGCCGCCGTGGGCGGCGCGACCGGTTCCGGCGTCTCGCCCGCCACGTTCGTGCCGTTCTCGCCAGCCGTTCCCATACCGGATTCCCGACACGAACCCGGAATAAGGTACTGGCCACTCCTCCCCTACTCGCCCAGCCGTGCGTCCGTAACCTCGATGTGGCCGCGGTCGCCGTTCCAGACGGTGTCGTACTCCAACTCGATTGGACGAGACATGTGCGGGCCGTCGGTGACGAAGGTCTCGAACTCCCCGCCCTCGCCGAGCACGTGGACGCCGTACTCTTCGTTGAGGGCTTCGAGTTCGTCGAGCGCGTCGCGGTCGAGCGTGCGGCCGAGCCACGACTTGTCGAGGCCGTACGCCGCCACCTGGACGATGGTGATTTCGAAGCCGGCGGCGAGCATCTCGTCGGCGAGGTCGCGGGGGTCGCGCTGCCACAGCGGCGCGAACACCTCGCAGCCGAGCCGCTCGGCCATCGCCTCGATGCGTGAGGTCTGGTACTCGCTCTCGACGGCCCCCGCGGTGACGCCCGCGAGCCCGCCGTCGAGGTCGTCGGCGAGGTCGGCGAGCGCGGCTTCCAGCGGTTCGAGTTCGGTGTCGCCCTGCTCGCCGGACTCGGTTGCGGCTGCCGCCTCGAAGTCCTCGGGTTCGACGTCCACGAGCGGGATGCCGATGCTCTCGGCGGCGAGGCTGGCGAGGCGCGTCGCGGGTACGTGGTACATGTACGAGTCGCCCTCGGGGTGGACGGTGACGAGGCGCGCGACGTCCAGACCCTCCTCGAGCGCGCGGTAGAGCGCCCACGAGGAGTCCTTGCCGCCGGAGAACAGGCTCACCCACTGGCCGTCAGTCATACTCGTGCTTGCGGCGCGGCGTTGAAATACTCCACTCTATGGCTCCACTGGCTCCTCGCCGTCCTCCACGTCGACTTCGTCGACGTCGCTGAACCGGGTCGCGACGCGGAGGCCGATGACGCTGACGAGCACGCCGGCGACGACGAACGCCGCGAGCCGCTCCTCGGGGGAGAGCACGAACCCCTCGATGGAGAGCGCGCCGACCTCCGCGGCAGGCACCGCGACGGCGTCGAGTTCGCCGGCCAGTTCCATGAAGTACGCCGAGAACCCGCGGACGACGAGCCCCACCGCGAGCACGCCGAACGGGAGGTTGAGGAACGACGTGCGGACCTCCTCGTGGCGGATGAACTCGTCGAACAGCCGGCCGGCGCTGGCCGCGAGGCCACCGAGTGTTATCCACGGCACGCTGTAGTAGGTGAACGCCATCGCGGTCAACAACAGCGGCGTCTCCGAGGGCAGGTCGGAGATGCCGAGCGCGCCCGCGAACACGCCGACGAGCGCGAGGCCGCCCGCCACGACGTACGTGACGATGGAGACGCGGCCGGAGTACAGCGCGTCCCGCGCCTGCGCGGGGACCTCCGCGAGGTAGTTCTCGATGCTCAGGCCCTTGTAGAGGACGAACAGGCCGATGACGGCGGTGATGGCGGCGACCGCGACCGCGAGGCTGCCGGTCACCATCATCAGCGCCGGGAACACCAGCAGGACGATGCCCAGCGGCACGAGCACGGTCTGTCGGAGCTCCTCGTCGGCGAGGAACTGCTTGAGGAGGTAGTACGTGGACTCGAGGTCGCGGGCCTGCCGGACGACCACGCGGTCGACGGCGTCCACCTGAAGGCGGCTCTCCACGATGGGGACGACGCGCTCGTCCTCGGCGCTGTCGATGACGACGACCGCCGAGTCGGGGTCGTAGCGCTCGATGAGGTCGTCCAGTTGGTCGGCGACCGAGCGGTCCGCGGAGACGGTGTCGCCGCTCCCGGAGATGGCGGCGACGACGGCGTCGTCCTCGCCGTCCCGGAGGTCGCGGGTGACCCGAAGCGCCTCCAGCAGGGTGTTCACGGCGGAGTCCTCGGGGTCGGCGATGCCCATCTCCACGACCAGCGACTGCACCGCCTCCCAGCCCGCGACCGGCGTCTGCAACCCGGTCTGTCGGGGGATGTCCCCGGTCCGGTCCACACAGACGACCAGCGTGCGCATCTATCGTCCACAGCGTCGCGCTGCCGTGATAAAAACCCCGCGCTCGGGTCACCGGAGGTCGACGTTCGTCCCGTCGCCGTCACCGACTGCGTCGGCCAGCCCCGCGCCGAACGCGTACGCCGCGCCGACGGCGGTCCGCCGCATCCGCACGAACATCCCGCGCGGCGGCTCGAACTCTCTAATTTCGACCTCGTGGCCGACTTCGGCTTCGAGGTACGCTTCGGCGTCGTCCCGGGTCCCGACTTCGTCCACGAGGTCGCGCTCGTGGGCGTCCCGGCCGACGTAGACGCGGGCCTCCGTGTCCCGAATCTGCTCGGGGGAGAGGTCCCGGCCCTCGGCGACGCGCTCGACGAACGACTCGTAGAAGTCGTCGACCAGCCCCTGGAGGTAGCGGCGGTCGTCCTCGCGCATCTCCCGCAGCGGGTTGCCGGCGTCCTTGTACTCGCCGGCGACGAAGCGCTCGTAGTCGACGCCGAGGTCGTCCGCGAGCGCCGAGGCGTTCAGCGTCGACCCGCGCACGCCGATGCTGCCGACGAGGCTGTTCTCGCGGGCGACCACGTGGTCGCAGGCGCTGGCAATCCAGTAGCCGCCGCTCGCGCAGACGTCGGTGACGTACGCGACTGTCGGCCCGTCGAAGTCGAGGACTGCGCGCCGGATATCGTCGCTCGGGACGACCTCGCCGCCGGGCGTGTTCAGGCGGACGGCGAGCGCGTTCGTGTTGCTGTCGTCGTCTGCGCGCTCGATCTGGTCGACCACGGCGTCCGCGGGAATCTGTCGCGGGTCGGTCGGTAGCGACTGCCCGCCGTCCCGTGCTATCGGACCCTCGACGCGGACTTCGGCGGTGTCGTACGCGCCGAACACGGTGTCCGCGGCGTTCCCGCCCAACTGGAGGAACACCACGCCGGTGAGGAGCGTCAACAGCACGCCGAGAATCGTGGGGCCGCCGGCCGGCGTCCGCACGAACAACACCCAGCCGACGACCACGCCGACGACCACGCCGAGTGCCAGCACGGTCAACCGGCCGACTCGTTTGGGGAGCGTGTCCATGGCTACGGCGTCGGCGGCCGGGCCCGTAATTCACGCGGCCGACACGGCGCGGGCCGCAGTCGTGGAAGTGCTGTCGCTACGCGCGGGAAAATACGGAGAAATCAGCAGTAGACAGCTTAGAGGTGACCGGACTTCTGGAGCTTGCGAAGGTCCTCGGTGTCGAGGGTCTCGCCCTCCTTGAACCGCTCGTAGATTTCCTCGGCTTCCTCGCGGGCTTCGGCCTGCTCGGCGGCGCGCTCGTCCTCGCGCTCTTCTTCTTCCTGCTTGTCGAGCTCGCGGAGGCGCTTCTGGACCTGCACGAACGCCTCGTGGTGGGCGTCGGCGGCTTCCTGGGCCTCGACGAACTTCTCGTGCATCTCGTCGGCCTCGTCACGGATGTCGTCGGCCTCGCGGTAGGCCTCGATCATCTCGTTGTGGTGCTCCTGGGCCTTGTCCGCGAGCTCCGTCACCTTCTCGTGGTGCTCGGAGGCTTCCGCGCGGACTTCCTCGGCCTCGTCGACGAGTTCTTCGAGGTCGCCGGAGGCGTCGAGTTTCTCCTTTCGGTCCTGGTACTCCTCGCGCTTGTCCTCGATTTTCTCGATGAGTTCGCGCTCGTCCTCCGTCGAGAGAACCTCGGTCTGCTGCTTGAACTCGAGCTGCTCGATTTCCTCCTTGAGCTCTTCGAGGTCTTTGCCCTCGTCGAGTTCGAGGTCCTCTTTGCGCTGCTCGACCTCGTCGAAGAGCTCGTTCGCCTCGGCGTTGAGCTCGTTGCGGACTTCCTTGTGTTCCTGGACGCGCTCGTTGAGCTCGTCGCGCTTCTCGCGGTGTTCCTGGGCCTCGTCGACCTTCTCGCGGGTCTTCGCGTTGAGTTCGTCGCGGTCGGAGGCGCGGGAACTGGCGAGCTGGTTCAGCTCGTTCCGGCGGTCGCGGAACTGGCCGGCGTTCTTGATGAGCTGACCCTTGGACTTCTCTTGAAGTTCTTCGTCAGTAATGAGTTCGTCTGCGCTCGATACTTCGATAGTTTGTTCTTCCTCAGCCATTGTTCAAACCTCGATGCCATACCCGCTGGGTGTTCGAGACAGCCGTCGCTCGGAGCGTGTTACTTCCCGGTCGGAAGGAGAACGTCCTGTCATTCTCTCGGGCTGTGCACGAACGCACGCAGCGTTCTGGTAACGGGTAATACTCCTCCACGCCACTTAAAATTTCCGACGGGGCGTCGCGTGCAAGCAGTTGTCAGACCCCGTTCAGCGAGTGCGAACGGCTCCCACGGGGACGGGTGGCTGCACTTAAAGAGCGGGCGTGGAACGCCGCACACAAGTGCGGCTACCGGCAACCCCAGCGCATGGAAGAAGTCGTGCGGGCGACCGGCCACGAACACGTCACCGCCGAACACGCGTCCACGCTGGAAGTGACGACCGACGACTACCTCACGCCCGCCGGCGACTGCATCGTCGGCATCGACGCCGACCGCGCGCCCGCGGACTTCGACCGCGACTTCGTCGCCGCCTGCCAGGACGAGGACGCCACGATTACGCTCGTGCTCGAAGCCGACGGCCACCGCGAGGAAGTGACGGGGTCGGGCCACCCGGACCTCGAGTACACGAACGAGCGCAGCATGGTCGGACGCACGAGCACGTACGTCGACGACCGTACCATCTTCGTGGACGCAGACAAGGCCGCGACGGACCTCGACCGCGACCTCGTCGCCGCGCTCGCGGACGGCGCGGACCTCACGGCGACGCTGCGCGTCGAGTAGCCCGCCGTCTGGGAGCCGTCGCGGTGCTTTTTGGTGTCCCCGACACACCTCCGAACATGGACGACGAGCCAGCAGAGAACATCTCGGGTGGCGACGCCGCGGCCGGCCGCTTCAGCGAGTTCGAACCCGGCGACGGCACGAGCCGCGCGGAAGCCGTCGTCGACCGGCTCGGCGACATGTACTGGCAGAAGGCCTACGGCGGCCGCGACGCCTTCGAGTGTCTCGTCCGGACGATTCTCAGCCAGAACACCAGCGACGTCGCCAGCCAGCCGGCGCACGACGCGCTGATGGAGAAATATAACTCGGGAGGGGACCTCGCGGAATCGCTCGCGGACGCCCACCAGGACGAACTCGCCGAAACCATCTCCTCGGCCGGGCTCTACAATCAAAAATCCGAGACGCTGATTCGCATCGCCGACCGAATCTGCGAGGAGTACGGTGGCGAGAAGGAGTTCGACAAGTTCGTGCGTACGGGCGACCCCGACGACGTCCGGGCGGCGCTGCTGGACATGAAGGGCGTCGGCCCGAAGACCGCCGACTGCGTGCTGTTGTTCGCGGGCGGGCGCGACGGCGTCTTCCCGGTCGACACGCACGTCCACCGCATCGCGCGCCGGCTCGGACTCGCGGCCCCAAACGCCGACCACGAGGACGTCCGCGAGGCCCTAGAGGCCGAGGTGCCTGGAGAGAAGTGCGGGTTCGGGCACACGGCGATGATTCAGTTCGGCCGCGAGTACTGTTCCGCTCGCAAGCCCGCGTGCCTCGACGGCCCCGAAGCCTGCCCGCTGTACGACCTCTGCGATAGAGTCGGTGTGGACGAACTCGCCGAAGAAGTCGTCGACCCCGCCGAAGCCGCCGATTAGAGGCTCCGCCAGCAGGTGTCCGCGAACGACGCCAGCGGCAGGTCGACGTCGGACTCGACGCTGACGAACAGCCCCGTGTACTCCTCCTCGGCGAAGTGGAACGCGGTCATCTCGTCGAAGCGGTGCATCGAGCAGTGGAGGTCGCCCGCGCCGAAGAGGTCTTCGAGGTGCTCGCGGCTGATGCCCTCGAGCACGAGGTTCCGGTGGATGGCGTCCGCGCGCTCGTCGAGGCGCGCGCCGACGTCCTCGCGGACGTAGCGTATCTCGTACCCCTCCCTGTCGTACTCGGCGACGACGCGCAGTGCGTCTCCGGCCTGCTGCTGGAGCTCCGCGACGAGTTCGTCGCCCTCTGGCATGGGTTGACATAACAATCCCGCAGGTTTGAAACTTCGGCTCCGCGCTACGGGCTGCTCCCGTTTATCGTCTCGTTGCCCTCGTAGCTGAAGTCGTCGCCCGAAGCCGGCCCCGCCGAGAGAAACGGCAGGTCGAGTTCCCACTCCGCGACGACGGAGAACCGCGAGAAGGGGTTCGAGAGGAAGCTACTCAGGTCGCCGACGCCGTCGAAGCGCAGTTGCACGTCGATGGCGACGACCTGCGTGTCCATCGCGTGGCCGACTGCGCTGAACCCGAAGTCGCCGGCCGCGCCGAGGTTCGTGAACAGGTCCATGTGGAGCCAGAACGTGATGTTGGTCTCGTTACCGCCGACGTCGAACCGGTAGCCGCCGTCGCCTTCGACCGGCTGGCCGGGCTGCGCGACCTGCGCGGCTTGCGCGGCGACGGCGGGGCCGACGAACGCCGTCGACACCAGCAGCGCCACGACGAACAGGCTCACTCCTCGCGTGTGCCTCACACCGTACAGTACCGCGACGTGGAGTATAGTGCTGTCGGCTTCTGCAACGACACGGCGAAAGACGACTAGAATCAGTCCGAGACGGCTAGACGAAGCGGAACGTCTCGAGGTTCTTCGGCGCGAACGTCCGCATGTTGTAGTCGTGGTAGAGCGCGCTGGAGAGGTCCTGCGTGGAGGACTCGTCGCCGTGCACGCACAGCACCTTCTCGGGGCGCGGGTTCATCGTGCGCACGAAGTCTTCGAGGCCCTGCCGGTCGGCGTGGCCGGAGAAGCCGTCGACGGTCTCCGTGTCCATCTCGAGCTGGAGGCGCTCCGTACGGCCGCTGCCGCGGGAGTCGGGCATCGGAATCTCGTCCCAGCCGGACTGGATGCGGCGGCCGAGCGTTCCCTGGGCCTGGTAGCCGACGAACGTCATCGTCGAGTCCGGGTCCGGACCGATGTGCTGAATCCAGGACATGATGGGGCCGCCGGTGACCATCCCGGACGTGGAGAGGATGATACACTGGTCGCCGTCGGCGACCTCCTGGCGTTCCTCCTCGCCGCCGTCGATGTGGTTGAATTGGGGCGCGAGGAACGGGTTCTCGTCCTCGTGGAAGATGCGGTCGCGGAGGTCGTCGCGGAGGTACTCGGGGTAGGTGGTGTGGATGGCGGTCGCCTCCCAAATCATGCCGTCCAGGTGGATGGGCATCTCGGGGATGTCGCCCTTCCGCATCGCCTCTTCGAGGACGAGCATCATCTCCTGGGAGCGGCCGACCGCGAACGCCGGAATCAGGACCTTCCCGCCGTCCTCGTACGTCTCGTTGATGACGCGCTTGAGTTTCTCCTCGGAGTCCTCCTGGTCGGTCTGGTAGTCGTTGCGACCACCGTACGTGGACTCGAGGACGAGCGTCTCCACGCGCGGGAAGTCGTTGACCGCGCCGTTGAACAGTCGCGTGTCCTCGTAGTGGATGTCGCCGGAGAACGCGACGTTGTAGAGGCCGTCGCCGATGTGGAAGTGCGAGACCGCGCTCCCGAGGATGTGGCCGGCGTTGTGGAACGTGAGCTTCACGTCAGGCGCGATGTCCGTGACGTCGCCGTACTCCAGCGGGATGCAGTGCTTGATGGCTTCGCGCACCATCTCGGAGTCGTAGGGAGGCGTTCGACCCTCCTTGGCGGCGACGTCGAGGTAGTCCAGCGTCAGCAGCCCCATGAGGTCCCGGGTCGGTTCCGTGGTGTAGATGGGACCGTCGTAGCCGTACTTGAACAGCAGCGGGATGAACGCGGAGTGGTCGAGGTGGGCGTGCGTGAGCACGACCGCGTCGATAGAATTCGCGCCCGCACCCAGTGCTTCCTGGACCTGGAGGTAGGGGACTTCGTCCTCGCTGCCGGGCTTGTCGCCGCAGTCGACGAGGATGCGCGTCTCGGGCGTCGAGAGGATGAAGCTCGCGCGACCGACCTCGCGGCAGCAGCCCAGCGTCGTGATGCGGACGTACTCGTCGTCGCTCATCTCCTCGCGGTGAATCTGGCGGCCGACCTTCTCTAGGATGTCGCGGCGCTCGTCGCGCTCGGACTTGAGGAAGTTCCGGACGTTCGAGACGGTGGAGGATTCGATGGGCGGCGTGCGCACGACTTCGGGCGTCCAGCCCGCGGCTTCCGTGATTTCGCGGAGCGTGGAGCCGTGGCGGCCGATGACCATCCCGGGCTTCTCGGCCTCGATGACGACCTCACCGGTGTCCTCGTGGAAGTCGAGGTCGGTGACGCCGGCGTCGTCGGGGATGACGTTCAGAATCTTCTCGCGGGCGGTCTCCGGGCGGGAGAGCACCGCGGGGTCGGGACGGACCGTGATGCGCTTGCGGAGTTTGCTCGCGAGCCGCCGAACGAGGTCGCCGTCCTGGGCGAACTGCTTGGGGTCCCGGGTGTAGACGACGAGCTCGGGGCCCTCGTACTTCACGTCGGTCACCGAGATGTCCGGCGGAATCTCGTTCGTAATCTGGTCCTGTAACTCTTCGAGTTGCTGGTCTACAGTGCTCATAGTCAGTGAATGAGGCCTCCTGCGTCCGCGTCTCCGTTAGGACCACTCGCGGCCCGCCGTAGGCGGGGTGAGGAGTGGACCGTAGAACGTGGTGAGTAGACACACTCTGTCGTCATTCCAGTATGGAGACCGGTGTTCCGGCCGAAGACGGCCGGGCCGCGGGGATACTACAGGAGAACCCGCTTACTCGGCAGTATGCGGTTCCGGTTATAAAAGCCTTCGCAAAGTTGGTAGTCGTTGACGCACGACGATGTGCATGGAACTGACAGCAGACGCGGTCGCGCGGGAGCGCGAGTGGGTGCTCGAACGGGCCGACGTCGTCGTCCCGCTAATCAACGACGTCCGGGACGCACTCGGCGACGCCTTCGACACCGACGTCGCCCCCGTGACCGACGCGCAGTACCGGGGTGCGGTCGAGGACGTGTTCGCGGACGGCGACCGCGCGGTGAACGTGGCGGCACTCGTTGCGCTGCTCCGCGACCTCGACGTCACCGACGACTACCCGGGGTTCGTCGTGGACGAACTGCTCGGCCGCGAGCTCGCCGCGATGATTGCGGGCGAGCAGCCGCTCCGGCTGCTCGCGGAGTCGACGTTCCACTACGCGGACGTCCACACCAGCGGCGACGGCGACGACGCTGCCGGCGCGGACGACCTGGACGCGGCGCTGGCGGCCGGCGTCCAGACGCGGCTCCCGGGCTGGGCGTGGACGGAGACCGAGAGCCCGTTCGACGTCGCGCGACGATAGCCGCGGCTACGGGGTTCGGTCGCCAGAGAAGGGTCGACGGCCGCGGGTCGCTACTCTTCGAACTCGATTTCGTCTTCCTGCGGGTCCGGCGGGTCGTCGGCGGCTGTCAGCGTGCGCTCGACTTCCTGCTCGCGGAGCTGTTCGCGCTTCTTCTGACCCTGCCGTTCGCGGCCGCGTTTCGTGTCGCCCATACAGTGGGGGACGTTCCCATACCACTTAGTTCTCTCGCCGAGCACGAGCGACGCGGAACGACCCCGAATTTTCGCGGTTCACGACAGCGCGTCGTCGACGAATTGGGAGACGACGAGGTCCTCGGCGCTGCGCAGCCGGTACTGGACCGTCGAGCGCGGGATGTCGAGTTCGTCGCTGAGGTCGCTGACCGTGACCTCCCGCGGCCGCGAGTAGTAGCCGTGCTCGACTGCGGCTTCCAGCACCGCGCGGTTCTCGGGCGTCAACTCGGCAGCGACCCGGGACTCGGCGTTCCAATTCCCGGCGCTGGAGAGCCGGGACAGCGACAGCGAGAGCCCGTCGCGCAGCTGGGCTTCGATGGCGTCGTAGACGCCGCCGACCGGCTGCTCGTCGGGGTGGAGCACGCGCCACCGGTACTCGTCGTCGCTCCGTCGCGCCTCGAAGACGACGCCGTCGCCGACGTGCTCGTGGACGTAGTGGGGGACCGAGTGGCAGCCGTGGACCTCCTCGCGGAACGTGTAGACGGTCCGAGAATTCGTGGACTCGTCGAGGACGTGGTACTCGCGGTACGTGTCACAGTCCGGGAGGTCCAGGCACTCGTTGCACCGCGATTCGTCGAGGAAGACGTCGTCGAAAGCATCCAAGGCTTCCTCCGTGCCGGTGGCGTGGTCGATGCGCCACATCCGCTCGCGGGTCGTGAAACAGACCGAGGTCCACGCTGTGAGACTGTCGTGCTCGATGAAGCAGTCCATGAGGGCGTCGCTCCCCGGTTCGAACGTCACTGTGAACTCGAACTCGCGCACGCCCACTCGTACGCGCCCGGCCACTAATTAGTTACTGCTAACTCCTCAGTATCTCGTGGTTCTGACGAATTGGGCGTGCCACGAGGACTGTGCGTATTTCCGTCGTATCTCTCCTCCGGGAGTTAGCGATAACCAATCCTCTCGGGGTTCGAGGCGCGCCCGCACACCTTCACGGGTTTTAAGAGCGAGTCAGGCCACAGTTGGGGTAATGAGCGACGAACAGGAGCTCGGCATCACCGAGTCCAAAGAGCACAGTCCAGGCGACTGGTACGCGGAAGTCGTCCAGAAGGCGGAGCTGGCCGACTACGCGCCGATGGGCGGGTTCATCGTCACCCGACCCCGCGGGTACGCCCTCTGGGAGGCGATTCAGGACAACCTCGACGGCTGGTTCAAGCAGACCGGCGTCGACAACGCCTACTTCCCGATGTTCATCCCCGAGTCGTACCTCGAGCGGGAGAAGGACATCGTCGAAGGGTTCGACCCCGAGGTCGCGTGGGTCACGCAGGGCGGCCACGAGGAGCTCGAGGAGCGCCTCGCCGTCCGGCCGACTTCCGAGTCCATCGTCGCGCCGTACATGGCTCAGTGGGTGCGCTCGCACCGCGACCTCCCGCTGCGCCTGAACCAGTGGAACTCCGTCGTGCGCTGGGAGGCCACGGAGACGAAGCCGTTCTTCCGCACGAAGGAGTTCCTCTGGCAGGAGGGCCACACCGCCCACGAGAGCGACGAGGAGGCGTGGGCCGAGACGACGCTGCGCCTCGACCAGTACCAGCGGCTCTACGAGGACGTCCTCGGGATGCCCGTGCTGCGCGGCCGGAAGCCCGACCACGACAAGTTCCCGGGCGCGGACACCACGACGACCGTCGAGGCGCTGATGCCAGACGGGAAGTCCGTGCAGGGCGGCACGAGCCACCACCTCGGCCAGTCGTTCGCGGAAGCGTTCGACATCACGTTCTCGGACGTCGACGAGGAAGAGCGCACCGCGTACACGACGTCGTGGGGGCTGTCGTGGCGCGCCATCGGCGCGCTCGTAATGAGCCACAGCGACGACCAGGGGCTCGTGCTCCCGCCGACGGTCGCGCCCAAGCAGGTCGTCATCGTCCCCATCTGGCAGGAGGACACCAAAGAGGACGTGCTCCAGTACTCCTCGGAAATCGCCGCGGAACTGGAGGCGCAGGGCGTGCGCGTCCACCTCGACGACCGCGACGAGCGCAACCCCGGCTTCAAATTCAACGAGTGGGAGTTGAAGGGCGTCCCCGTGCGATTCGAAATCGGCCCGAACGAGGTCGAGGACGAGGAAGTCACAGTCGTCCACCGGCCCGACGGCGAGGACGCCGTCGAGGACCGCGCGGACATCACGGCCACCGTCCACGACCACCTCGAGGACGTCTACGAGAAGCTCTACGACGCGGCCGCCGAGCGCCTCGACGAGAACGTGCGGGAGGCCGAGAGCCGCGAGGAGATTCTGGGCACCATCGGCCAGCACGGCGGCTACGTGAAGGCGCCGTGGTGCGGCGACGAGGCCTGTGAGGGCGAAATCAAAGACCAGATTCACGCCGAAATCGTGCTCGTGCCGCTAGCCGAGGACAGCGCCGCGCGCGCCGCCTCGGAGTTCGAGGACGAGCACCTCCCGACCCCCGACCACGAGGGCAAAGCGTGTGCGGTCTGTGGGGAGCCCGCCGAGGAGACCGCGTTCTTCGCGAAGTCGTACTGAGCCGGCGACTATTTGTCACGGTCGATTATTTAATGGTGGATGCGGTCGAAGGCAGAAGCAACCACAGCTACGAGTCCAACCCCAATACGGTGCCGACAGGCACCGAGAATACGGTTTGCGGGCGGAACGGACGCCGCGTTCGGGCACCTTAGTTTTCCTTATACGCATCTATATTACCCTTAGTGATTCAGGAGTAGGGTTTTACTCGGTCGTGCCACAGGCTGGCACATGCACCAGTCCGACAGCACGAACAACCGCCTCCTCGCAGACCCGACCGACGAACGGTCGAACTGCGGGGTCGGGGTCGTCGTCGACCTCGACGGTGGCCAGTCCCACCGCGTTCTCTCTGACGCGCTCGACGTACTGGAGAATCTCCAACACCGCGGCACCACCGGTGCCGAGGAGAACACCGGCGACGGAGCCGGCGCGCTCATCCAGACGCCCGACGGGTTCTTCGCCGACGTCTTCGGCGGCCTCCCCGAGACCTACGCCGTCGGCTCGTTCTTTCTCCCGCAGGACGCCGACGAACGCGCCGCAGTGGTCGAAACCGTCGAAGCCGCGCTCGCCGAGCACGGCCTCGCCGTCGACGCGTGGCGCGACGTCCCCACGAACAACGACGACCTCGGCGCGACTGCGGTCGACTCCGAACCCCACGTCGCGCAGGCCGTAGTACGTCCGAACGGTGCCGAGGACTTCCAGAAGGCGCTGTACGTCGGCCGGCAGGCCGTCGAAGCAGCCGTCGACCACGAGCGCTTCTACGTCTGCTCGCTCGACGAGGACACCGTCGTCTACAAGGGTCTCCTGAAGGGCGACCAGGTCGCTTCCTACTACCCCGACCTCACCGACGAGCGCGTCGAGACCGGGTTCGCGCTCGTGCACGCTCGCTTCTCCACGAACACGCTCGGCGCGTGGCACCTCGCGCACCCCTACCGGAACATCATCCACAACGGCGAGTTCAACACCATCCGCGGGAACGTCAACTGGATGCGCGCCCGCGAGTCGGACCTCGACGCCGCGGGGTTCACCGACGACGAACTCGAGACGGTGCTCCCGGTCATCGACGACCCCGAGCAGTCCGACACCGCCAGCGTCGACAACGCGCTCGAACTGCTGATGCAGACGGGGCGCTCGCTCCCGCACGCGCTCCGCATGCTCGTCCCCGAGGCGTGGCAGGGCGACGACGAGATGAGCGACGCGCGCAAGGAGTTCTACGACTACCACGCCAGCCTCGTGGAGCCGTGGGACGGCCCCGCGCTGGTCATCGGCACCGACGGCGACCGCATCGGCGGCGTCCTCGACCGGAACGGCCTGCGGCCGTGCCGCTACGAGAAGCGCTCGGACGGCACGCTCGTGATGGCGTCCGAGCAGGGCGCCTTAGAGGGCGACGTCAGCGAGGTCGAGGAGCGCGGCCGCCTTCGCCCCGGCCAGTTGTTCCTCGCGGAGCCCGGCGAGGGCGTCGTCGACGACGAGGACGTCTTCGAGGAACTCACCGACGAGCAGTACGGCGAGTGGGTCGAGCAGAACCAGCTCCGCCCGGAGACCGGCGAGGACGTGCTGCCCAGTGACCCGACCGAGGACCTGCGCTCCGAGCAGGCGATGTTCGGATACACGCGCGACGAACTCGACGAACTGGTCGCGCCGATGGTCCAGGACGGCAAGGACCCCGTCGGCTCGATGGGCGACGACGCGCCGCTCCCGGGCATCTCGGAGTTCAACCACCCGCTGGCGTCGTACTTCCGCCAGCTGTTCGCGCAGGTCACGAACCCGCCAATCGACTACATCCGCGAGGACCTCGTGACGAGCATGGAGACGCGACTCGGCCGGCAGAACAACCTCCTCGGCGAGTCCCCCGAGCACGCCGAGCAGGTCGTCCTCGACAGCCCCGTCCTGGCCGACAGCGACCTGAACGAAGTCGTGAACGCGGGCCTGTCGTCGGCGACCATCGACCTCTCGTTCGGGCCCGAGGAGTCCCTCGAAGCCGCCGTCGAGCGCGTCCAGCGCGAGGCCGCCGACGCGGTCGACGACGGCGTCGAACTACTCGTCCTCTCCCAGCGCGAGGCCGGCGAGGACGCGATTCCGGTGCCGAGCCTGCTGGCGACCGGTGCCGTCCATCACCACCTCACCCGCGAGGGGCTGCGGGCGCGCGCCGGCCTCGTCGTCGAAGCCGGCGACGTCCGCACCGTCCACCAGCTCGCGGCGACGGTCGGCTACGGCGCGGGCGCGGTCAACCCCTACCTCGCCATCGAGTCCGCCCGCGACATCGTCGCCGGGCCGGACGGCCCCGACCCCGCGGACGCGGTGTCGTCGTACCTGAAGGCCCACGAAGACGGCCTGCTGAAGGTGATGGCGAAGATGGGCATCTCGACGGTCGAGTCCTACCAGGGCGCCCAAATCTTCGAGGTCGTCGGCCTCGACTCGTCGGTCGTCGACCGGTTCTTCTCCGGGACGCCGAACCGCACGGAGGGCGTCGGCCTCGACGAACTCGAAGCCGACATCCGCGCGCGCCACGCCGCCGGCTTCGACGACGAACCGGACGTCGAGCGCATCGGCGAATTCGAGAACCGTACCTCCGGGCGGTTCCACCAGTGGAACCCCCAGACGGTCCACAGCCTCCAGGAGGGCGTGGACAACGGCGACTACGAGGCGTTTGAGGACTACGCCGAGCAGGTCAACGACCAGGCCGAACAGCTCCAGACGCTGCGCGGCCTCCTCGACATCGACACCGACGAGCGCGAGAGCGTCCCCGTCGAGGACGTCGAGTCGGCCGCGGACATCGTCGAGCGGTTCTCGACGGCCGCGATGAGCCTCGGGAGCCTCAGCCCGGAGGCCCACGAGACCAACGCCGAGGCCGCCAACGGACTCGGCGCGAAGGCGAACACGGGCGAGGGCGGGGAGCCGCCCGAGCGCTTCGGCACCGACAAGGAGTGCGCCATCAAGCAGGTGGCGTCCGGTCGGTTCGGCGTCACGAGCACGTACCTCTCGGCCGCCGACGACCTCCAAATCAAGATGGCGCAGGGCTCCAAGCCCGGCGAGGGCGGCCACCTCCCCGGGAAGAAGGTCAACGAGATGATTGCGGACGTACGGTGTTCGACGCCGGGCGTCGGCCTCATCAGCCCGCCGCCCCAGCACGACATCTACAGCATCGAGGACCTCAAGCAGCTCATCTCCGACCTCCGCGCGGGCAACCCGGACGCCCGCGTCCACGTGAAACTCGTCTCCGAGGCGGGCATCGGCACAGTCGCGGCGGGCTGCGCGAAGGCGGGCGCGGACTGCATCCACATCTCCGGCCACGACGGCGGGACGGGCGCGTCCCCGAAGACGAGCATCAAGCACGCCGGCCTCCCGTGGGAACTCGGGCTCGCGGAAGCGAACCAGCTGCTCGTGGAGACCGGCCTCCGCTCGCGCGTGACGCTGCGCGTGGACGGCGGCCTGAAGACCGGCCGCGACGTCGCGGTCGGCGCGCTGCTGGGTGCCGAGGAGTTCGCGTTCGGCACCGCGTCGCTGGTGTCGGCGGGCTGCGTGATGGCGCGCATCTGCCACACGAACAACTGCCCGACCGGCGTCGCGACGCAGGACGACGAACTCCGCGAGCGCTTCCACGGCACGCCGGAGAAGGTCGCGAACTACCTCACGTTCGTCGCGCGCGAACTCCGCGAACTGCTCGCGGAGTTGGGCTACACGAGCGTCGAGGACGCCGTCGGCCGCGTCGAACACCTCTCCCAGCCGGAGAGCACCCACCCGAAGGGCAAGCACATCGACCTCTCGCGCGTGCTCGCCGAACCCGAGGGCAACGGCCGCACGCACACCGTCGAGCAGGACCAGCCCGACATGGAACTCGACGAGAGCATCATCGCGGACGCGCAGGCGGCCATCGCGGGCGACGAGTCCGTCTCGCTGACCCGCGAGATTACGACCCGCGACCGCACCGTCGGTGCGCGCGTCTCCCACGCCGTCAGTAGCGAACACGGCGTCGAGGGACTGGCCGACGACACGCTCAACGTCACGCTCGAAGGGAACGCCGGCCAGTCGTTCGGCGCGTTCCTCGCGTCCGGCGTCACGATGTCGCTGACCGGGGCCGCCAACGACTACGTCGGGAAGGGGCTCTCGGGCGGCACGCTCGCCGTCGAGACGCCGCCGGAAGCGGGCTTCGAGCCCGCGGAGAACACGCTCGTCGGCAACGTCGCGCTGTACGGCGCGACCGACGGCGAGTGCTACGTCAACGGCGTCGCCGGCGAGCGCTTCGCCGTCCGGAACTCCGGCGCGCACGCCGTCGTGGAAGGCGTCGGCGACCACGGCTGCGAGTACATGACCGGCGGCATCGTCGTCGTGCTCGGCGACGTCGGCCGGAACTTCGCCGCGGGGATGTCCGGCGGCGTCGCGTACGTCCACGACCCCGACGGCGACTTCGAGGACCGCTGCAACACCGGGATGGTCGCGGTCTCCCGCGACCTCTCGGAGCGCGACGAGTCCGCGATTCGCCGCCTCGTGGAGAACCACGCCGCGCGCACCGACAGCGACCGCGCGGCCGAACTGCTCGGGAACTGGGAGGAGGCGGTCTCGGACTTCGCGGTCGTCATGCCGGACGCCTACCAGGAAGCCATCGACGAGCGGCCGGAAGCGGACGCGCGCCGCTCGCTGCCCGCCAGCGCCATCGAGGGCTCGCTCGCCGGCAGCGCCGACTGACGCCGTAGCCCCGAATTCGTCGGTATTTCTCGTGCGGTTTACTTCCGAATAGCCACCGCTTTTGTGGCGGCCACCCAACCCGCCAGTATGGATTCCGCGCTCGTTGTCGGCGGCACGCGCTTCATCGGCCGCCACCTCGTGGAGGAACTGCTCGCCCACGACTACCGCGTCACGACGTTCAACCGCGGGAAGCACGACGACCCGTTCGCGGACGACGACCGCGTCCACCACGTGCAGGGCGACCGCACCGACCGGAAGGCCCTGCTGACGGCGAAGCGGGAGGTCGAGCCCGACGTGGTCTTCGACTGCGTGGCGTACAAGCCACGGGAAGTCGAGCACGCCATCGACATCTTCGGCGGCGTGGACGCCTACGTCTACGTCTCCAGCGGCGCCGCGTACGCCGACGAGGACGTCCCGAAGCGCGAGGACGAGACGACCCTGGAGAGCTGTACCGCCGAGCAGGCGACCGACGACTCGATGGAGACGTACGGCCCGCGGAAGGCCGCCGGCGACCGCATCGTCTTCCAGGCGGCCGAGCGCGGCGTGAACGCGATGAGCGTGCGGCCGCCGGTCGTCTACGGCCCCCACGACTACACCGAGCGCCTCGCGTACTGGGTCCACCGCGTCGCCGAGCACGACGAGGTCGTCGTCCCCGGTGACGGCACGAACCTCTGGCAGCGCGTCTACGTCGAGGACGTCGCCCGCGGCCTCCGCCTCGTCGCCGAGGAGGGCGAGCCGGGCGAAGCGTACAACGTCGGCGACCGGAATGCGGTCAGCCTCGACCGCATGCTCGACCTGATTGCGGACGCGCTCGGGACGGACGTCGAGCGCGTGTACACGAGCCCCCGCGAAGTCGACATCGTCGACCTCGACCTCGAGGGCTTCCCGCTGTACCGCGACTACCCCCACCTGCTGGACACGTCGAAAGTCGAAGAACTCGGCTACGAGTCCACGCCCGTCGAGGAAGCGATGGCGGAGACCGTCGACGCCCACCGCGAGCACGGCCGCACCGGCGAAGAGGAAGGTCCGGACCGCGAGGACGAGGAGCGCCTCCTCGACGTGCTCGGCACGGTCTGAGACGAGAACAGTTCGCACACCCGCCGAACGCTTATTTTGTGGCGCGCCGAACCACGGCGTAGCGCGATGACCTGGCTTCTCGTCACGTGACGGCTCCCCGTTCGTGGGGGGCTGTCGCCGCTCGGACCGCTTTTGACTACCGACAGCCACGAAATCCATGCGAATACGAGAAGCCACATCAGAGGACGCACAGACCGTCGAAGACGAACTGCTCGTGCCGGGATACCGCGAGACGGCCGCGGTCGCGCCCGAGTACAGCGAACTCGACGAGGATGGGGTCGCGGCGTCGAGTGTGGACCGCTGGCTCGACGACGACGAGCGCGTGCTGTTCGTCGCCGAAACCGACGGCGACCTCGCGGGCTACGTCTCTGACGGCCGCCACGAAAGCCCGCCAATCTACGCTCGCGGGACGTACACGAACGTCGACGGCCTCTACGTGAAACCCGCGTACCGCCGCGACGGGCTCGCCAGCCGCCTGCTCGACCGCATCGAGGCGTGGGCTGCCGACCGGGGCTGCGAGTACGTCGGCGTCTCCGCGCACGTCGCCAACGACCCCGCTGTCGAGCTGTACGACGACCGCTTCGAGCGGACGTACGTGAGCTATCGTGGGCGAATCGACGACGAGTAGACTTTTACTCGTCCCCGGGCGAGGCTTGGACATGTTCGAGAAGTCGAAGTGGATACGCCTCCCGCGGAGCGTCGTGCTCGGCCACGACGTGCTCTCGCAGACCCGGGAGGTCGTCGTCGAGACCCACTTGACCGGGCGGCCGCTGGTCGTCACCAGCGAGACGCCCCGGGAGGTGGCCGCCGACCGCATCGTCGCGCAGTTCGAGGCCGCGGGCGACGACCCCGAAATCGTCGTCGTGGAGGAGGCGACCTTCGAGGCCGTCGAGGACGTGCTCGACGTCGCGCGCGGGATGGAGGTCGGCTACCTCGTCGGTGTCGGCGGCGGGAAGCCAATCGACATCGCGAAGATGGCCAGTGACCACCTCAACGTCGGGTTCGTGAGCGTGCCGACGGCGGCGAGCCACGACGGCATCGTCTCGGGGCGCGGGTCGGTGCCGGAGGGCGACACCCGGCACTCGGTCGCGGCAGCACCGCCGGTCGCGGTCGTCGCGGACACGGGCGTCATCGCGGACGCGCCGTGGGAGTTGACGACCGCGGGCTGCGCGGACATCATCTCCAACTACACCGCCGTGAAGGACTGGCGGCTGGCGAACCGCCTCCAGAACGTGCCGTACAGCGAGTACGCGGGCGCGCTCAGTCAGATGACCGCGGAGATGCTCGTCGACAGCGCGGACTCCATCAAACCGGAGTTGGAGGAGTCCGCGTGGATGGTGATGAAGGCGCTGGTCTCCTCGGGGGTCGCGATGTCCATCGCGGGCTCCTCGCGGCCCGCGTCGGGGAGCGAGCACCTGTTCAGCCACCAACTCGACCGCATCGCGCCCGGGAAGGCCCTCCACGGCCACCAGGTCGGCGTCGGCTCGATTCTCGCGGAGTACTTGCACTCGGGCGAGCAGGGCGAGTGGCGGTCCGTCCGAGACGCGCTCGCCAGTCTGGACGCGCCGACGACCGCGGACGGGCTCGGCGTCACCGACGAGGAAGTGCTGGAGGCGCTGACGTCCGCCCACGAGATTCGGGACCGCTACACGATTCTGGGGTCGGGCATCAGCGAGGATGCCGCAATCGAGGCCGCGACGAGGACGGGCGTCATCTAGTCGGCGAGTTCGCCGGTCGCCGCGACGTCCAGCGTCCACAGGGAGAGCCCGCCCGCCATCACCTGCACGAGCACCATGCTCGACCGGTAGAGTACGAGCGCGGAGGCGAGTTCGCCCAGCGAGTGCGGCGTGAGCGTGACGAGCACGCCGCCGAGCGCGACGTCCACCGGGCCGATACCGGCGGGCAGCGGGACGGCGCGCGCGAACCCGGAGACCGTCACCGCGACCATCACGACCGCGGGCGACACCACCACGCCCACCGCGAGCAGACTGACGAACAGCGGAATTATCCAGCAGAGCCACGCGGCGTGGGCCGCGGCGAGCACGGTCACGAACCGCGAGCGGTCCGCGGTGAGCCGACTCAGCGTCGCGAAGAACTCGTCGAGACCGCGGCGCACGCGTCCGGCGTCGAGGCGCACGTCGTGGCCGGGAACGACGCGCGCCAACACGGGCTCGAACGCGAGTGCGAGCCGAGTGACGACGGCAGCGACGGCCTCGCGGTAGGCTTCGAGGACGACGCCGGCCGTGGCGATGGCGGCCAGCACCGCACCGAACGCGACGAACAGGCCGACCGTTCCCGCGGGGTCCTGGCCAGCGACGACGACGCCGAGCACGCCGACGCCGCCGACGACGGCGGACGCGACCATCATCACGAACTCCCAGCCGGTGACGCCAGCGACGGCCTCGCTGACGGTGACGTCGCCGTGGCGGCTCACCGTGTACGCGACGAATCCGCCGCCGCCGACGTTCCCGGCCGGGAGGAAGTTCCGGACGATGGCGGCGCCGTAGAACGCCCGCCGCGCGAGCGCGCCCCGGACGCTCCACACGGGGAAGCCGAGCGCGACGCGCGTCCCCTCGCCGCCGGCGAGCAGCGCGAGCGCGGCCCCGAGCGGCGCGAACGCGTAGGTAGCGAGGTTGGCGTCGCGGAGGTTCCGGAGCACGCGGTCCCAGCCGACCCCGGTGACCAGCAGGGCGGCGATGGCGACGGCGACGACGACCCGGAACGCGACGCGTCGGCGGTCGAAGTCCACGGTGGCACCTCGCGGGGAGTCAGGAAAAACGGTTGGGTCACCGGAGCCGGCTGCGGCGCCGGCCGACCGCGGGGTGGAACGAGACCAAACGCGCGAACCGCGAGTGCTCCGTGGGGACGAGGCCGCGGTCGGCGAGCGTGGCGAGCGCGCGCTCCATCGCGGCGTCGCCGATGTGAGCCGCGGCGTACGCGTCGGCGTCGAACTCCGTCCACCGCACCAGCGGACCGACCGCGAGCAGCAACACGAACGAGAGCACGACTGCCGGCACGAACGCGTCCACGACGCCGTTCGCGACGAGGAAGATGGGTGCGAGCGCGAGCCCAGTAGCGAGGAAGCGCGCGACGACGTGGCCGCGGCGGTGGTGGCCGACCTCGTGGGCGATGACGGCGGTCGTGGCGTCGGCGTCGAGCGTGCGGAACAGCGCGTCCGTCACGAACACGTACCGGGAACCGGGCAGCACGCCCGCGGCGACGGCGTTCGCGACCGGGTGGCTGCCAGTCTCGACGACCCGCACACGCAGGCCGTCGGCGCACGCGGGAACGACGGCGGCTTCGGCGTCGGTCGGCGCTCGCACGGGGCCGAAGCACGCGGCGAGCGGCGGGAGCGCGACGGCGACGAGCGCAGCGGCACTGACGACGGCGACGAGGCTCGTGGTCCCGCTCGGAGCAGCCAGCCACACGCCGACGACGAACAGCGCGGGCGCGACGAGCACGGCAGCGAGTCCGAGGAACCGCCGGACTGTCGCCGCGTAGTCGGTCACGTTCCCGGTGACGCTCGCCCACGCGGGCCGCGTGCCGAGGTGGACCGCGAACGCCGGGACGACGCCACCGACGAGCACGGTCACGGCGAGCGCGCCGAACGCGCCGACGGCGTCCGGCACGGGGAGCGCAGCCGCGAACGCGTCGTCGAGCGGTGAATCAGTGACCGTGAATAGGCCGAAGAGTGCGGCGCTCGCCTGCAGGAGACGGTTCGCGCGCCGCAGCCGCGACGCGGCCGTCACGCGGTCCGTCGCGCGGACGGCAGCAACGCCAGCGAGTCGGCTCGCTACGTACGCGACGACGGGGAGGGCGAGGACCACGGCAGCGTGCATCACGTGGCGGTAACTCGGGCTCCCACTAACAGTTGTCGCGGGGGGAGGTCACTCTCGCTGGATGTACGCGTACACGATGGCGAACGCGAGCCCGCCGGCGACCCCGCGGACGACCGCGCCGGCGACGTCGCCGTCGAGGACGAGCAGTTCGGCTGCCACGAACATCGCCACCCACAGCGCGACGACGAGCGCGCCGAACAGCCACGGGTTCGTCAAGTCGACTTCCATGGTGGGCGGTGACGGCCGCGCCGTAAGTAGTTAGACGTGTTCATCGAGGAAGTCCACGACCGCGCGGTAGGCGGTGAGCTTGTTCTCCAGTTTGGTGAAACCGTGGCCCTCGTCCTCGAAAATCAGTTGCTCCGTGGGGACGTGCTCGCTGGCCTGTTCGACGATTTGCTCGGCTTCCTCGACGGGGACCCGGGGGTCGTTGGCGCCGTGGAGCACGAGCAGCGGCGCGCGGATGCGGTCGGCGTTGTTGACGGGACTGATGGCTTCGAGGAACTCGCGGTCCTCGGCGAGGCTGCCGTACTCGGCCTCGCGGTGTTCGCGCCGCCAGTCGCCCGTATTTTCGAGGAACGTCACGAAATTCGCGATGCCGACGACGTCGACGCCCGCCGCCCACAACTCGGGGTACTCGGTGAGCGACGCCAGCACCATGAACCCGCCGTAGGAGCCGCCGTAGGCGACGACGCGGTCCTCGTCGACGTCCTCGCGGCCGGCGAGCCACTCGACGCCCGCCTTGCCGTCCTTCACGGAGTCCATCCGGTTGCGGACGTTGTCGAGGTTCATGTACTCGGTGCCGTACCCGGAGGAGCCGCGGACGTTCGGCTCGAAGACGGCGTAGCCGTTGTCCACGAAGTACTGGCGCAGCGACGAGAAGAATGGCCGGCGCTGGGCTTCGGGGCCGCCGTGGAAGTCCACGACGACGGGGTGGGGACCGTCGCCTTCGGGGAGCGTGAGGAACGCCGGAATTTCGAGTGCGTTGAAGCTCTCGTAGTGGATTAGTTCGGGTTCGCGGAACGTCTCCTTCGGGATGCCCGCGGTGGCGGCGTCGGTCCAGCGGCGGCTGTCGCCGCTGGCGACGTCCACGACGTAGACGTTCCCGTTCTCCGTCGGGGAGGAGGCCGACACCGCGACGCGCTCGGCGTCGTTGTCGAAGCTCAGCCCGAAGACGACGCCGTCGATGATGTCGGGTTCGGGATGTTCGTCGAGGCTCGCGCCGTCGGCATCCGCGAGCGTGAGTTCGCTGTACCCGTCGACGTTCCGGACGTACGCCAGCCGCCCGGAGTCGTGGTCGACGGCGACGGACTCCAGCGGCCAGTCGCCGCCGCTGGCGACCTCCTCGACGTCGCCGGTCTCGGGGTCGAGCACGCCGAGGTAGTGGGTGTCCGCGCCGTAGTTCGTGCAGACGTAGATACCGTCGCCGTCGGGCGTCCACGAGACCGAGGAGAACTGCACGTCCTCGTCGAAGGGCGTCGCGTGCGTGACCTCGCCGGAGGCGACGTCGACCACGTAGAGGTCGGCGTCGAAGTTCGAGTGACTCTCGTGGAGCAACAGCCGGTCGTCGCTGGGGCTCCAGCCCGCCGCCGCGAGCATGTCGTAGTCGTCGCCCGCTACGAGCAGGTCGGCGTCTTCGCCCGTCTCGTCGCGGCCCTGTACGTAGACGTCGAACACACCCTGGTCGCGGCGGTTCGCGGCGTACGCGACGCGGTCGCCGTCGTGGCTCCAGCCGCCGAATTGGTGTTTCGCGTCCGGGTCGTCGGTGAGCGCGACGTCCTCGCTGCCGTCCGCGGCGAGCCGGTGGAGCTGCCAGAACTCGTCGCCGCCGACGTCCTTCGCGTAGACGAGTTCGTCGCGGGTCGGCGAGAACGACGCGTACGCCACGCGCTCGTCGTGGAACGTCAACTGCGAGGGCCACGCCTCGGGCGCGTCCACGCGCCACACCTGGGTCGACCCCGTGACGTCCAGCGTGAACGCGAGTTCGCCCGCGGGCCCGAACGTCGGCCCGCCCGCGCTCCGGATGTTGAGATACCGCTCGATGTCGTAGGCCATGCTCCAGACAGCCACCGGAGCGCCGATAGCGCTTCTGGTCGCGGAACCGGGGGCCGCGAGAACAGAACCGTTTTTACCGGCGTACTGCGTCCCGGCGAGTATGCGCGTGGCGTTCGTCTCGGAGACGACCGCCCACCACGTCGACGCCGACGACGTCGACCGCCTGCGCCTGCTGGGGGACTTGCTCGCGGCGCGCGGTCACGACGTCCACGTCTGCTGTGCGCAGTGGTGGGAGGGACAACCGGACACGTTCGAGCACGAGGACCTGACGTACCACGCCGTCACTGCCGAGCGCGGCCAGCGCTGGTTCTCGCCAAAGGCGGCCGCCACCCTCCGGAACCTCGACCCGGACGTCGTCCACGGCACGAGTCGGACGCCCGGCCACGTCTACGGCGCTCGCTGGGGCGCGCTCCTCGCGGGTGCACCGCTGATTCTGGACTGGTACGACCCACACGACACCACCGAGGGCCTGCGCGGTCGCGCGTACCGCTACGCCGCGCGGAAGCCCAGCGCCGTCGTCACGCCGTCGCGGACCGTGAAGACGAGCGCCCGGGAGTGTGGCGCGAACGGCGACGAGGTCCGCGTCGTCCCCACTGGCATCGACATGACGGGGATTCGAACCGTCGAACCCGCCGACGCCGGCGACATCGTGTTCAGCCGCCGCCTCGACGAGGACGCCAACCTCGAATCCCTGTTCCTGGCGCTCGCGGAGTTCCGCGAGTACGGGTGGAACTGCACTATCGTGGGCGACGGCCCGGCTCGCGAGGGCTACGAGCGCCAGGCCCGGGACCTCCGCATCGACGACCGCGTGGAGTTCGTCGGCGAGAAGAGCGTCGAGGAGCGCGTCCGCCTGTTCAAGGACGCCCACGTCTACGTCCACACCGCCGAACGCACCTCCTTCGGCCTCGACTTGCTGCGCGCGCTCGCCTGCGGCTGCGTCGGCATCGTCGAGTACCACGCCGAGTCCAGCGCCCACGAACTCGTCGAGACGTACGACCGGGGGTTCCGCGCGACCAACGACGAGGAGATTACGGAGTGTCTGGTCGCGGCCGGCGACCTCGAACGCATGGCCGTCGACGAGACGTTCGCCGAGTACGACCACGAGCACTTCCTCGAAGCGCACCTCGACGTCTACCGCGAAGCGCAGGAACAGGCCGGCTTGCTCTGATTACTCGTCGTCCGCGCCGCGGCGCGTCCGTTCGGCGACGCGGACTGCTGCGACGTTCTCTTCGACGTCATGCACGCGGACGATGTCCGCGCCGCGTTCGGCCGCGATTGCCGTGCCCGCGACCGTCGCGTAGCCGCCCTCGTCGGGGTAGCGGTCGACGGCGCCGAACATCGACTTGTGGCTGTGCCCGATGAGGACGGGGCAGCCGAGCGCGTGGAATTCGTCGGTGCGGTCGAGCACCTCGAAGTTCTCCGCCGTCGACTTCCCGAAGCCGAGGCCGGGGTCGACGATGATTTTCTCCCGCGGCAGGCCCGCTTTCTCCGCGAGCAGCACGCGCTCGGTGAGTTCGTCGATTACGTCGTCGACGACGTCGTCGTAGTGGACCTCGTCGCCGGGCTCGACGGGCGCGTTGATGGAGTGCATCACCACGAGCGGCGCGTCGTACTCGGCCGCGACGAAGCGCATCTCTGGGTCCTCCAAGCCGGTCACGTCGTTCAGGATGTCCGCGCCCGCTTCGAGGGCCTGCCGACCGACTTCGGCCTTGCGCGTGTCCACGGAAATCATGGCGTCGAGGTCCGCGATGCGCTCGACGACGGGGACGACGCGGTCCAGTTCTTCTTCGAGCGGGACGGGGTCGGCGCCGGGCCGCGTGGACTCACCGCCCACGTCGATGACATCCGCGCCCGCGTCGACCATCGCCTCGGCGCGCGCGACAGCGTCCTCGACGGCCTCGTACTCGCCGCCGTCGTGGAAGCTGTCCGGCGTCACGTTCAGGATTCCCATGACGGCGGTGCCGTCCTCCCACGGGTAGCCGTGGGTCGCGGGCTCGGTCTGGATGCCCAGCGTCTCCCGGAGTTCGTCGGCGTACACGGAGAGGCCGTACGGCTGCCCGTCGAGCTTCTCGGCGAGGCGCTTGAACTGCGCGAGCGTCCCCATCAGCACGGCGTCGAGGTAGCCCCGCGGCTGGGCGTTCAGCCCCGAGAGCGAGCACTCGCCGCCGAGGCTCAGCATCTCCTCTTTGAGGTACTGCGCCTGGCGCTTCTGGACGCGCGTCTCCACGACGCGGTGGACGCCCTTCGCGCGCATCCGCCAGACGCCCGGCGGCGTGACGTGCGCGCCCTCCAGCACGTCCCGCGAGTCGTCGAGGTTGCCGACGTCCTTCTGGACGTTCGTGCGCGTCCAGCGCTTGCGGGCCTCGGCGACTGCGAACAGCGACCCCGTGACGAGCACGAGGTCGTCCTCGCCGGCGGCGTCGAGCGCGTCGTCGAGCGCCGCCTCGACCGAGCGCGTGACCGTCGTGTCAGCGCCCGCTTCGTCGAAGACAGTCGCAAGCACGTCCGCGTCCTCGGCGCGCTCGGAGTCGGGTTCGCACGCCCACACGCGGTCGGGCGTCGGTAGCGCGTCGGCCATCCCGCGGTGGTCCTTGTCGTGCATCGCGCCGAACACGCAGTGGAGGTTCTCGTAGTCGAACTCCGCGAGCGTCCCCGCGAGCGCGTCGCAGGCCGCCGGGTTGTGCGCGCCGTCCAGCACGGTCACCGGAGCCGCGCTCATCACCTCGAAGCGCCCCGGCCAGTACGCCTTCCGCAGGCCGCGTTCGAGGAGGTCCTCGTCCACGTCCGCGACCTGTCGCGCGAGCGTCGCGGCGACGCCCGCGTTCTCGGTCTGGAACGAGCCGAGCAGCGGAATCTGGGCGTCCACCGACCAGCCATCCCCCGACAGCGAGACCGCCGCCTCGGTGTGGTTCGTGCGTCCTTGGTAGGTCGCGCGTACGTCGCCGTCGTCGCCGACAGTCACCACGTCGCCCGCGTGGTCGCGGACTGCGGCGAGGGCGTCGCCGGTCGTCGCCGTGACGAGTGGGTTCGATTCGGGCGCGACGTGGGCCTTGTCGCGGGCGATTTCCTCGACGGTGTCCCCGAGCACGCTCGTGTGTTCGAGACTCACCGACGTCACCGCGCTCGCCACCGGGTCGACGACGCTGGTCGCGTCGAAGCGTCCGCCGATGCCGACTTCGAGGACGGCGACGTCGACGTCCTCGCGGCCGAACTGCCACAGCGCCATCGCGGTCACGACCTCGAAGAACGTCGGCGCGTTCCCGTTCGCGGCGCGCTCGTTCACGCGCGGTCGAATCGCCTCGACGAACTCCGTCAGCGCCGCTTCGGACATGCGGCGGCCGTCGACGGTGACGCGCTCGCGCACGTCGTCGAGGTGTGGGGACGTGTACAGGCCGACGTCGAGGCCGGCCTCCCGGAGCACGGATTCGAGCAGCCGCGCCGTCGACCCCTTCCCGTTCGACCCCGCGACCTGCACGTACTGCGGGCCCTCGTGGGGGTCGTCGAGCGCGGCCAGCAGGTCCGCCGTCGAGTCCGTCCCGGGCTTGGGCCGGTAGCGGCGGAGGTCCAGCAGGAAGTTCGCCGCCTCGTCGTATCGCATACCCGAATCGAGCGCGGCGGCCCGCTTTAGGCTGTCGGACCCGGGACTGGGGCGTCTCTCAAAGAGCCGTTTGACTCTCCAGAAAGGACTTGATACCGGCGGGCGACGACGCAACTGGAGCGTCACCGGCCCCCAATCCCCACCCCAACTGCCCCCTTCACCTGTGTCAATCCGCTGGCGCTCCACTCTCCTTCGAAACCGAGGCTACTCAGTCGTGTCTGAAGGTGCGGTGGCCGGTGAACACCATCGCCATCCCGTGCTCGTTCGCTTCCTCGATGACGTCCTCGTCGTTGACGGAGCCGCCGGGCTGGATGACGGCTTCGACGCCCGCGTCGGCGGCGGCCTCAATGCCGTCCGGGAACGGGAAGAACGCGTCGGAGGCCATCACGGCGCCCTCCGCGTTCTTGCCGTCGGCGTCCCGCTCTGCTTTCTTCGCGGCGAGTTCGACGGCGTCCACGCGAGAGACCTGGCCGACGCCGAGGCCGACCGTCTCGGTGCCGTCCGCGAACAGGATGCCATTGGACTTGACGTGCTTGAGCACGCGCCACGCGAACAGCATCGTCTCGAATTCGTCCTCGGTGGGTTCGCGCTCCGTGACGACTTCGAGGTCGTCGCGCTCGGGCGCCCAGAGGTCCCGTTCCTGCACGAGGCGGCCGCCGACCAGCGGCTTCTCCGTGATGGTCTCGGTGACCTCGCCGAGTGGGCCGGTTTCGAGCACGCGGAGGTTGTCCTTGGCGGTGAGCACGTCGAGCGCGGCGTCGGTGTAGCCGGGCGCGACGACGACCTCCTTGAAGGAGTCGACGACGAGTTCCGCGGTCTCGGGGTCGCACTCGCGGTTGAGCGCGACGATGCCGCCGAACGCGCTCTTGGCGTCGGTGGCGAGCGCGTCGGCGTAGGCCTCGGCGAGCGTGTCAGCGACCGCGGCCCCCGCGGGGTTGGTGTGCTTGATGACGGCGGCGGCGGGCTCGTCGAACTCCTTGATGAGGTTGAGCGCACCGTCGGCGTCGTTGTAGTTGTTGTACGAGAGCGCCTTCGCGCCCTCGTTGAGCTGGTCGGCGTGGACGACGCTGGCCTCCTCGCAGGTGTCGTCGCGGTAGAGCGCGGCGTCCTGGTGGGGGTTCTCGCCGTAGCGCAGGTCGCTGTCGCGGTCGTTGCTCACGAGCCGGCGCACCGGGAAGTCGCCGCCCGTGTCAGCGTCGACGGTGACGCCCTCAGAGGTGACGTCGAGGTCGCCGTTCGCCGCCCAGCGCACGGCGCGCGGGTACGCCTCGAACTCGGCCTCGTAGAGCACGCGCTCCTTGAGGTCGCTCTCGTCGTCGTCCGCGTAGACCGGAACCGGCTCCTGCGTGACGACGGGGCCGGCGTCGACGTCCTCGGTGCGGACGCTACCGTCGTCGGCGACGGCGTTCGTGACGACGTGGACCGTGCAGCCCGTCACGGAGACCTCCGCGTCCAGCACTTGCTCGTGGGCGTCCGCGCCGGGGAACGACGGCAGGAGGCTCGGGTGGACGTTCAGCGTGAGCGGCGTCGCCTCCAGGAACACCTCCGAGAGCACGCGCATGTAGCCGTCGAGGCAGACGAGGTCGACGTCGTACTCGTCGAGGGCGTCGACGACGCGCTGCTCGTGGTCGCGCCGGGACTCGTCGTCGCGGTGCTTGACGACTTCCGTGGGGATGCCCCGAGCGTCGGCCGCGTCGAGGACCGGCGCGTCCGGGTCGTCCGCGAGCACGACGGCGAGGTCGGCGCCGCCGGGCCGCAGGTCGTCGATGTGCAGGAGGTTTCGGCCGCGGTTGCTGGCCAGACCGGCTACGTTCGTCATGTCCCACCGACCGGCGTCCGCGGGCAAAGTGGTTGCGGTTCGCGCCCAGGAGGTATGCACGAACTAGCATAGAAATATGCGTCTGTTGCCGCTATTCCCTCGAGTGTATGCACGCTCGTGGTTCGCTCGACCGGCAGGCTTTTGCCGCGAGCGCGGCCACTCCGAGGCATGACCGACACCCACGCCCTCCACGCCGTGACGCCGCTGGACGGCCGCTACGCGGGCCGCACCGAACCGCTCCGAGCGTACGCCAGCGAGGCGGCGCTGATGCGCGCTCGCGTCCGCGTCGAAGTCGAGTACTTGCTCGCGCTCGCCGACCTCGACGAGGTCGACCTCGACCTCACCGACGAAGAGCGCGAGACGCTGCGCGCGGCCTACGAGGGCTTCGACGACGAGGACGCGGCGCTCGTGAAGGCCATCGAGACCGAGGGCGCGCGGGGCTACGACGCAACCAACCACGACGTGAAGGCCGTCGAGTACTTCGTCCGCGAGCACGCCCCCGAGCGCGCGCATCCGTGGATTCACTTCGCGCTCACCAGCGAGGACGTCAACAACCTCGCGCACCGCCTGCTCGTCAAGCCCGCCGTCGAGGACGTGCTCGTGCCGGAACTCCGCGAGGTGCGGGACGCGCTCGTGGAGTTCGCGCACGACTACGCCGACCTCCCGATGCTCGCGCGCACCCACGGTCAGCCCGCGACGCCGACGACGTTCGGCAAGGAGATGGCCGTCTACGCCGCCCGGCTCGGCCGCGCAATCGCGCGCGTCGAGGCCGCCAGCGGCGACCTCGCGGGGAAACTCGCGGGCGCGTCCGGTACGTGGGCCGCCCACCACGCCGCGTTCCCCGAGGTCGACTGGCGCGCGTTCTCCCGCGACTTCGTGGAAGGCCTCGGCCTGTCGTACGTCGAACCCACGACGCAGGTGAACCCGAGCGACGACTTCGGCGCGCTGTTCGGCGCGCTCACGGGCGTCAACGGCGTCCTGCTGGACCTCTCGCGCGACGTCTGGCTGTACGTCTCCCAGCGCTACCTCGGGCAGGAAGCCGCCAAGTCCGAGACGGGCTCCTCGACGATGCCGCACAAGGTCAACCCAATCGACTTCGAGAACGCCGAGGGCAACCTCTCGAAGGCCGACAGCGACCTCGACTTCCTCTCGGAGTACCTCGCGACGAGCCGCCTCCAGCGCGACCTCTCGGACTCGACGGTCAAGCGCAACATCGGCGCGTCGCTGTCGTACTGCCTGCTCGCGTACACGAAACTCCAGAACGGGCTCGCGAAGGTCACGCCCAACGAGCAAGTCATGCGCGAGGACCTCGAAGCCAACCCCGAGGTCATCGGGGAGGCCGTCCAGACGATTCTCCGCCGCGAGGGCCACGGCGACGCCTACGAGCGCGTGAAGGAACTCACGCGCGGCGAGCGCGTCACCCTCGAGGACTTCCACGACCTGTTCGCGGAACTGGACGTCGAGGAGTCGGTGCGCGAGGAACTGCTCGCGCTCACGCCCGCGTCGTACACCGGCGTCGCCGGCGACATCGCGCGCGACGCCTGACTACGCGAACACGAGGAGGAACATGCCGGCGGCGACGAGTGATACGCCCGCGACGCGCCGCCAGCGCGCCGCTCTCGCCGACAACTCCCGGGACTCGACGTCGAACACGCGGCCTACGGCGTCCCGTAGCACGCGCGGCTCGACGAGGATCGCCGTGCCGTAGGCGACGCCGGCGACGCCGAGGAAGAACCGCGAGAGCCCGAGCGGTGTCACGGTGGCAGCAGAGTGCTCGTCGCCCGAAGTGTGTTGTGGCCCTGAAAACTTATGCCGCGGCGCCGCGCACCGGCCACGCGTGTCCCCGAACGAACACGACGGCTGCCCGAAGTGTGGTCACGACGAAGTCGACGTCGGCTCCATCTCGGCGACCGGCTCCGGGCTCTCCAAACTCTTCGACATCCAGACGAACAACTTCCAGACCGTGACCTGCACGTCCTGCGGGTACACCGAACTGTACGCGGACGTCGCCTCGCGCGGCACCGACCTCGCGGACGTCTTCTTCGGTTAGACCAGCGCGTCCAGCGCATCCGTGAGGATTTCGGCGGCGCGCTCCACGTCCGACCGGTGGACGTACTCGCGCTGGGCGTGGGCGACCGGTCCCTCGTCGTCGGCGAGCACGCCCGGCCCGAAGACGACCGTTGGTGCGTCCGCGGCGAAGTAGGAAGCTTCCGTCGCAGCGCCGAACGGCCGCGGGCTGCCAGCGCCCGCGTCGACGAGCGCTTCGACGACGGCGCTGTCGTCGGCCGTGTCGAACGCTTCGAGGAACGGCGTCTCTCGTTCCGCTGGCTGGACAGCGACGCCGACGTGCTCCGGGACCTCGTCCCGGACGTGCGCCGCGAAGCCGTCGAAGAACTCCGTCTGCGTCTCCGGCGGGACGGTCCGCCGGTCGAAGACGATTGTACAGTCGTCGGGCACGCGGTTCGCGGCGTCCCCGCCCGCAATGCGCGTGGGCGTGAGCGTCGGCGGCCCGAGTTCCGGATGCTCGGCAGCGCCACGGGACGCGTCGTACGTCCGGACCGCTTCGAGCGCCTGCTCGGCCGCGGCGACCGCGTTCGCGCCCGTCTCGGGCTCGGCGGCGTGTGCGCCCTCGCCCGCGAGTTCGACGGTGCCCTGGAAGCGGCCACGGGCGCTCGTGCACGCGTCGAGGTCAGTCGGCTCGCCCACGACGAACCCGTCCGGGTCGAGGTCGAGCGCTGCCGCGCCCATCGAGTCCGTCTCCTCGTCGGGCGTAATCGCGAGCGTTACCTTCCCCTCGTCGGCGTCGACGGCGAAGAATGCGGCGAGCAGCGCGGCCAGCGGCCCCTTCGCGTCGCAGGCCCCCCGGCCCTCGACGACGTCGCCGTCCCGCGCGAAGTCGACGTGCGGCGGCACGGTGTCGATGTGCGTGTTCAGGACGACGTGGGGCTCCCCAGTTCCCTTCGACGCGAGGACGTTCCCGGCGTCGTCGACCGCGGGGTCGTGGCCGTGCTCGCGCAGCGTCGCGACGAGCAGTTCGCGCATCTCCGTAACGTCCTCGTGGGAGGGCGTACGGACTGCGCGCTCGTGGAAGTCCAGAACGGAGAACGAGTCAGGCATCGAGCTGGCGCGCGGAGACGACCTCGGCTTCCCCGTCGACCTCGTGCTCGGTCGGGCCGCGCAGCGTCGCGGTGGTATCCGAGAGGTCGACGTGGAGTTCGCCACCCGGCGGTCGGACCGCGACCCGGTCCCCGCAGCGGCCCTCGCGGCGCGCGACGGCGGCAACCGCGACCGCGCCCGTGCCACAGGAGTCGGTCTCGCCCTCGACGCCGCGCTCGAACGTGCGCTGGCGGAACGCGTCCTCGCCGTCCGGGGACGCGAACGTGACGTTCGCGCCGTCCGGGAACGCCTCGTGGTGGCGAATGTCGGGCGCGGCCGCCTCGATGTCCACGTCGTCGACGTCGTCGACGAACACGACGGCGTGGGGGACGCCCGTGTTCACGGCGGTGACCTCGTAGTCCGCCAGTTCCTCGCGCTCCATCGGCTCGTCGCGGAACGCCGGCACGTCGCGGGGCGCGAACGACGGCTCGCCCATCTCCACGGTGACCTCCGCGCCGTCGAGGTCCGCGCGCCGCGTCCCCGCCTGCGTGTCCAGCATCACGGCGTCCGCGCCGGTCTGCTCGGCGACCCAGCGGGCCGCGCAGCGCGCCCCGTTCCCGCACATGTCGGCGGTGGAGCCGTCGGGCTGGCGCAGCGTCATCACCGCGCGCGGCGGCGTGTAGCGGTCCTCCAGCGCGAGGAACAGGACGCCGTCGATGCCGAGGTCGGCGCAGAGCCGCTCGGCGAACGCCCCGCGGTCGGGGACGTAGTTCGACGCGTCGACGATTGCGAAGTCGTTGCCGGTGCCGTGGTATCGTTCGTAGGGAATCATCGTTCTGGGGCGGGGTGTGGGCTGTGTACGGGAATCATCGTTCTGGGGTGGCGAGGTCGGACAGCGAGTCGCGTTCGCGGGCGAGCCGGTGGTCGCCGCCCTCCACGGCGACGACGGCGGGTCGCGGTCGGGAGTTGTACTGGGACGCCATCTCGACGCCGTACGCACCTGCGTTCCCGACTGCGAGCAGGTCGCCGCGCTCCGGTCGTGGGAGCCGTCGGCGCTCCGCGAGTACGTCTGTGCTCTCACAGATGGGCCCGACGACCGTAACTGTACGGTCTGGGCGGTTGTGGCTGTCGCGGGTCAGCGTGCGCACTTCGTGGTGGGCGTCGTAGAGCGCGGGACGGAGCAGCGTCGTCATGCCGGCGTCGACGCCAGCGAGCGTCGGGCCGTCGGTGCGCTTGACGGTGTTCACTTCGGTCAGGAGGACGCCGGCGTCCGCGACGAGGAAGCGCCCGGGTTCGACGACGAGTTCGGCGTCCACGTCCACGAGCGCGTCCCGGGTCGCGTCCGCGACTGCGTCGAGGTCCAGCGGGTCCTCCTCGGGGCGATACGGGACGCCGAAGCCGCCGCCGACGTCCACGAATTCGAGGGCCACGGGCGCGTCGCGTGCGACCGCGGCGAGGCGTTCGACGACCTCGCGGTGGGCGTCGACGTCCGATTCGGAGAGCATCCCGCTGCCGACGTGGGCGTGAATCCCGACCACGTCGAAGCCGCGGGCGTCGGCCTCGCGGAGTACGTCCGCCGCGCGCTCGTGGGGGATGCCGAATTTGGCGTCCGCGCCGGTCGCCACCTCGTCGCTGTGGCCCGCACCGACGCCGGGGTGGACGCGGACCGCGAGTCGGCCGTCGAAGCCGCGCTCTTCGAGGCGGTCGATTGTGTCGCGGGCGCCCACGACGAACGTCGCCGCAGGTGCCGCGTCGAGCACGTAGTCGAGGTCGCGGGCGGGCGGATTGACGGCCGTGTAGTGAATCTCGTCGGGTTCGTAGCCGGCGTCGAGCGCGCGGTACACTTCGCCGGCGGACGCGCACTCCGCGCCGGCGCCCGCGTCCCGGAGCGCTTCGAGGACCGCGCGGCCGGCGTTGGCCTTCACGGCGTAGTGGACGTCGGCGTCCGGGAACGCGGCCGCGAGCCGGTCGTAGTTCTCCCTGACACGGTCGAGGTCCTGCACGTACAGCGGCGTCTCGTACTCGGCTGCGAGGTCGCGGAGGTCGGCCGCCGACCAGTCCGCGAGCCGCCGCACGGCGGGGGCCTCGACGCGCGTCACGACCGCAGAACCTCCTCGCGCTGGGTCGCGTCGAGCGTCTCCGCTTCGAGGTCCATCGCGACGACGGCGGGCTTGAACGCGCCGCCGTCGAAGAGGTCGTGGTCGCCGACGCTGGACTCGACGTAGCGCGTGAACGCGCGGCGCTCGGGCGGCAGTTCGCCGTACAGAATCTCCTCCTCGACGAGGTCGTAGACGGGGATGCGCGGCGTCAGCAGCGTGTTCTCGCCGACGACGGAGCCCTCGCCGACGACGAACCCGGAGGTGACCCGGCAGCCCGCGCCCAGCGAGACGCCGTCCTCGACGACGACGGGCGCGCTCTCGACGGGTTCGAGCACGCCGCCGATGAGCGTGTTCGCGCCGAGCTTCACGTCCTCGCCGATTTGCGCGCAGGAGCCGACGGTGTCACAGGAGTCGACGAGCGTGCCGTCGCCGACGTGCGCGCCGATGTTCACGAACGCCGGGGACATCACGATGCAGTCCGAGCCGAGGTGCGCGCCACGGCGGAGCACCGTGCCGTCGGGCGTGTTCCGCGTGCCGCGCTCGTAGAGGTCGTCGGTGTCGCGAAGCGGGAGCACGTCGTGGTAGGTGACGTCGCCGTACTCGCGGGGCTCGGTCTCGCGGAGCGCGAAGTTCAGGAGCACGCCGCGCTTGACCCACTCGACGGCCTCCCACTCGCCGCCGGAATGCTCGGCGGCGCGCACGTCCCCGGCTTCGAGCGCGTCGAGGAACGCTTCGAGCGTGTCCGCGTCGTCCGCGTTCGCGGTCTCTGCCGTCAGGTCGCCGTCTTCGTGTCGGTGCCACAGGTCTCGTACGTCAGATTCCAGACTCATAGTTCGGAAGCAACCTCCTCGAATCGGTAAAACTCCGCGGGCTGGTCGGCGAGCCACGCGGCGGCGTCGAGCGCGCCCGCCGCGAACACCGACCGGTCGCCCGCGCGGTGTGTGAGTTCCAGCACTTCGCCGTTCCCGGCGAGCAGCGCCTCGTGCTCGCCGGTGACGTCGCCGGCTCGGCGCGCGTGTACGCCGATTTCGCCCTCCTCGCGGGGCTGGTCGCCCACGCGACCGTGGACCCGTTCAGATTCGCCCCGCTCGTCTTCGATACGGTCCAGCAGCACGTTCGCGGTGCCGCTGGGCGCGTCGCGCTTCCCGTTGTGGTGGGTCTCGGTGACCTCCACGTCGTACTCGGGGAGCGACCCGACTGCCTGCTCGACCACGTCTAGGAGGGCCTGGATGCCCCGCGAGAAGTTCGCGCCGAGCAGCACGGGCGCGTCGCTGCCCGCGTCCCGGAGCGCGTCCAGTTGGTCGTCGTCAAAGCCGGTGGTGCCGACGACGATGGGGACGCCGGCGGCCGCGCAGGCGGTCACGTACTCCACGCTCGCCTCCGGCACGGTAAAGTCCACGACCGCGTCAGGATTCTCGGCTTCGACGAGTGACGCGAACTCGCTGTCGGGGTCGAGGTTGCTGCCGGGGTCGCGGGTCGTCGCGAACGCCACTTCGACGCCGCGCTCGGCGGCCTCCTCGCGGACCTCGCGGCCCATCCGCCCGGTCGCGCCAGTGACCCCGATTCTCATGCGGGTACCTCCGCGTCGTCGAGCGCGTCCAGCGCCGCGCGGAGCCGTTCGCGCGTCTCCTCGGAGGCATCGGTGAGCGGCGAGCGGTAGTTCGCGGGACCGTGACCCAGAATCTCCTGAGCGGCCTTCACGGGAATCGGGTTCGTCTCCGCGAACAGCGCGCGGTTCAGCGGTTCGAGTTCCTGGTGGCGCTGGCGCGCGGCCTCGTAGTCGCCGTCGTGGGCCGACCAGACGAGGTCGCTGACGCGCTCGGGTTCGACGTTCGCGGTGACGCTGATGGTCCCGGTGCCGCCGACCGAGAGAACGGGCAGCGTCAGGCCGTCGTCGCCGGAGAGCACGCCGAAGTCCTCCTCGCGTGTGCGCTCGACGACCTCGCTGATGCGGCCGACGTCGCCGCTGGCAGCCTTGTAGCCGACGATGTTCTCGTGGCTCGCGAGCGCCTCGGCGGTCTCGATGGCGATGTTGCGGCCGGTCCGCGAGGGCACGTTGTAGATGATTTGGGGCACGTTTACGCGGTCGGCGATTTCCCGGTAGTGTGCCTCCATGCCCTCGGGTTCGGGCTTGTTGTAGTACGGGGAGATGAGCAGCAGGGCGTCCGCGCCCGCGTCCACGGAGCGCTGGGAGAGCCCCAGCGCCTCGTGCGTGGAGTTGCTGCCGGCGCCCGCGATAATCGGGACTTCGTCGCCGGCTTCGGCGACGACGGCTTCCACGACCTCCACGTGCTCGTCGTGGGTGAGCGTCGCGCTCTCGCCGGTCGAACCCACGGGCACGAGGCCGTCGACGCCGCTGTCGACGAGGCGTCGCGCGTGTGCTCGGAGTCGGTCGAAATCGATGCTACCGTCGGCCGTGAACGGCGTCGTCATCGCCGGGAAGACGCCGTTCACGAATGTTGTGTGGTCCATCTGGGTTTGGGTGTCGCGTCGGAGTCGGTGTGCGGGCCGTGCGTCCGTCGGCGGCCCGGCACGGGAGTGCTACGCCCGCAGCGAGCCGTACGTGTCGGCTGTGCTGCGTTTGCGTTTACCCGAGAAGGAGACGGCACTCTCGACGGCGCTGAACCGTGTGCCGAGAGCACCACTCATACGCTCAAGTGTGGGCAGCGGGGGACAAAGAGTTGTCGCCGCACGCAAGGACTGCCGACCCGCCGAGCGCGCACCGGGAGGTTTTTGCCGCGTCTAGTCACAGGTCCGTGTAGATGCTAGTCCTCGGGGACGCACACGCGAGCACGACCGACCGACGGCAGTCGCTGTTCGCCGCGTACCGCGCGGCCGACGCCGACGTCGCGCTCCAGGCCGGGGACCTCATGTACTACGACCTCCCGATTCCGACCTACTTCATCGGCGGCAACAACGAGGACTTCGACGTCGTCGAGGCGCTGCGCCACGGCCGCATCGAGAGCGACGACGTCTCGAACGCCTACCTCCTCCACAGCACCGCCGAAACCGTCGACGGCCTGCGCGTCGCCGGGCTCTCCGGGAACTACGCGCCCACGCAGTTCGAGAAGTCCCGCGAGCAGCTCTACGACGACCGCCGCCGCCACTTCGTCCGCGACGATGTCGAGCGAGCCAAGCAGCTCGACGACGTGGACGTCTTCCTCGCGCACGAAGCCCCGCACGGGCTCCCGGTCACGGAGGAGTACGACGTCGGCTGCAAGCACATCGACGACATCCTCGAGACCCTCGAACCCGACCTCTGTCTGGTCGGCCACCACCACGAGCACGCCGAGACCCAGTTCGGCCCCACGCACGTGGTCTCGCTGGCGCCCGCGTGGGAGTCGTACTACGAACTCGACCCCGACTCGCTGTCGCTGACGCGCCACGACACGCCGCCTGCCTGACCGGGCGGGTCGCGTACCTTCTTTACGGCGCCGGCGCGTACGGTCAGTATGGCTCCAATCCAACCGGGGCAGCGAGTCGCCGTGCTGGCCGACTCGCAGAACCTCTATCACTCCGCGCAGAGCGTCTACTCTCGGAACATCGACTACTCCTCGCTCCTCGAGAAGGCCGTCCAGGAACGCGAACTGACGCGCGCCATCGCGTACGTCATCCGCGCCCAGTCCGAGGACGAGGACAGTTTCTTCGACGCGCTGCGGGACATCGGCTTCGAGACGAAAATCAAGGACATCAAGACGTTCGGCGACGGCTCCAAGAAGGCCGACTGGGACGTCGGCATGAGCCTCGACGCGGTGACGCTCGCCGACCACGTCGACACCGTCGTGCTCTGTACGGGCGACGGCGACTTCTCGCGGCTCTGCAACCACCTCCGCCACGAGGGCGTCCGCGTGGAAGTAATGGCCTTCGAGGAGTCCACCGCGGAGGAACTCGTGGACGTCGCCGACGCGTTCGTCGACCTCAGCGAGCGAGAAGAGACGTTCCTACTCTAAACCATCCGACCGTCGGTGCCGGTCGACCCCATCAACAGCGACCCGGCGGCCAGCAGCGTCGTCGCGACGGCCGCCACGACCAGCAGCAGTGTCGTCCCCGAGGGGTCGAAGCTCGCCCACACCAACATCGCGGCGCCGACAGCGAGCAGCACCGCCGCAATCCCGATTTTCGCGGTCTCGTTCATGCCTCTGGGTTGCGGCCCACACCACATAAACGCATCCACTTTCCGGGCGCCCGCGCCAGCGACCCGAAGTGGCTTTACGCCCGCCAGCCGACCCTCGACGCATGCAGGACGCGGACGTGCACTCGCTGCGCACCGTCGCCGACTACCAGTTCGGAGCCGGCGCGGGCGCGGCGCTGTTCCCGCCGGAGGAACGCTTCGAGGTGCAGCGCTCGACCACCGGCCGCCCCCAGCAGGTCGCCCGCGACGACGGCACGCGCCTCGTCTCCGTCGGGATGGACGGCCGCTTCACGCTCGGCGCGGCGGGCGGCCGTCGACTCGTCGACAACCTCGCGCACCCCGCGGCGCGCGTGGTCGTCGGTGACGACAGCGAGCCGTTCGTCCGCGAGGGGAAGAACGTCTTCGCGAAGTTCGTCCAGACGGTCGATCCGGACGTCCGCGCCGGCGACGAGGTCGCCGTCGTCCACGAGCGCGGCGCGCTGCTCGCGGTCGGCCGCGCGGAACTCGACGCCGGCTCGATACTCGACTTCGATACCGGGATGGCAGTGATGGTTCGGGACAGCGTCGAGAAGTAGCGACCGGACGAGCGAAGCGAGTCCTCGTCGCAACCGGTCGTTCGTCATCCTTTTCACGCCGCGACGCTACGCTTCGGGCATGTTTGGCGGAGGCGGCATGAACCCCCAGAAGATGCAGCAGATGATGAAACAGATGGGCATCGACGTCGACGAAATCGATGCCACCGAGGTCGTCATCAAGCGGGCCGACGGCGACCAGCTCGTCTTCGACAACCCGGACGTCACGAAGATGGACGCCCGCGGGCAGGAGACCTACCAGATTATCGGCGAGCCCGAGACCGTCGAGAGCGCGGGCGAGATCGAAGCCGAGGCCGAGGTCGAGGCACCGGGCGAGAGCGGCGGCGGCATTCCCGAAGACGACATCGAGCTGGTCGTCCAGCGGACCGGCGCCACCGAGGCCGACGCGCGCGCTGCGCTGGAGGCGACCGACGGCGACCTCGCCGCGGCCATCTCCCGGCTGGAGTGATTCTGCTCGTTCGGGAGGACCGAGAGTTCCTCGCTGCACCGGGCGACGAGGTCCACACCGACCTCGGCGTCATCGACGTCCCCGAGAGCGTCGAAGCCGGTGAGAGGGTGGAGACGCATCTCGGCGAGCCGTTCACGGTCCGGGAGCTACGCGGCCCGGACCTGTTCAACCACCTCGACCGGACGGGCGCGCCGATGATGCCCAAGGACATCGGGCTTGTCGTCGGCCACACGGGTGCGTCGCGAGGCGACCGCGTGCTCGACGCCGGCACGGGCACCGGAGTGCTCGCCGCCTACCTCGGTCGTCTAGGTGCGGACGTCATGACCTACGAGCGCGACCCGGACTTCGCGGAGGTCGCACGCGAGAACATGGAACTCGCGGAAGTCGCGGACACGGTCGACGTTCGCACGGGCGACGTGACCGACCACCTCGACGACCTCGCGGAGTTCGACTTGCTGACCTTGGACACCGCGAACGCGCCGACGGCCGTCGAGCGCGCGGACGACCTGCTGGTCTCGGGCGGCTACGCCGCCGTCTACTCGCCGTTCGTGGAGGACGCACGCGAGGTCAACCTCGCCGCGGAGGACGCGGGCCTGGCGAACGTGGAGACCGTCGAGACGATTCAGCGGGAGATGGACCTTGACGAGCGCGGTTCGCGGCCGTCGACAGCGGGCGTCGGCCACACCGGCTACTTGACGTTCGCGCGGAACCCGTAGCTGTCCGACGGCTCGTTCTCGGGGACGGCTCGCCGCCTCGCTGCATCCACCGCCCCACATTCGATTACTGCATAGCCGTCGCTGGTCGCGCTTCGGTATTTAGACGTTCGCGAGCGGGTCCAGAAGCACCAGCATACGCGCGGCCTCGCCGCGCGTTTCACTGCGCGAACGGAGTGAGCGCAGGGAATTTTTAGCGTAGATTTTTGCAAGCGGGGGTGCGCCTGCGGCGCGCCCTCCGCAGTAAAAAGGTCCTTTTAGTTGTCGTCTTCGCGCCAGCGCTGCTCGCACTCCGTGCAGATGAAGAAGCGCGTCTCGGATTCGTCGGCGGACCGAATCTGTTGCATGTACCAGTGGGCCCGGTCGTTCTCACAGTTCGGGCAGACCACTTCCGTCGTCGGGAGCCCACGGTCTTGGGCGTCGCTGACGTCGACGATTTCGGTCTCTTCCTGCCCTTCGGTGACGACGAAGGAGGCGTCGGGGTCTTTGGGCTGTTTGTTCCCGCAGCCGCCGCAGACCCAGAGGCCGTCCTCCGCTTTCATCATCGAGCCGCACTCGTCGCAGAACTCCATACAACGTGAAGGCCGTCGTGTAAGTTAAGCCCCCTGTTTCACCCGTCGCCCTCCGATTGGCCGGGTTCGCCGACGGCTTCCGTCGGGAGGTTGTTGTAGAGGGCGGCTTCGAGGTCGTCGGGGCTGACGAACACGTCCTCGGTGACGCGGCCGACGACGTCGCCGAGGTGTTCTTCGCCGTCCGCGTACCGCAACACGACGTCGTCGAACTCCGCGAGGACGTCCTCGCGGGTCGCGGGGTAGGTGAGCGAGTCGAGTTCGGCCCGGAGTTCGTTGAGTTTCACGTCGGGTGCCATGCTCGAACGTACCAGACGTACGTCCCTAACTGTTGCCCCTCTAATCGGACTACTCGAAGTCCGGCTCGCGGTCGTCGAGGAACGCTTGCATACCCTCGCGCTGGTCGTGGCTCCCGAACAGGCTCGCCCACGTCCGGCGTTCGTACTCCAGCCCGGCGTCGAGTGGCGTCTCGTGGCTCTGGTTGATGGCGTCCTTGGCGGCGCCGAGCGCAGTCTTCGATTTCTCCGCGAGGTCGGCCGCGAGGTCGGCGACGTGGTCGTCCAGTTCGTCGTGCGCGACGACCTCCCCGACGAGGCCTTCCTCGTAGGCGTCGGTCGCGTCGAGGCGGTCGCCGAAGTAGACGAGCCGGCGCGCGGTCTCGTCGCCGACCAGCTGGGGGAGCCGCTGGGTCGCGCCCCAGCCCGGGATGATGCCGAGGTCGATTTCGGTCTGGCCCATCACCGCGGTCTCGCTGGCGACGCGGAGGTCGCAGGCGAGCGCGAGCTCCATCCCGCCGCCGAACGCGTAGCCGTTGATGGCGGCGACGACCGGCGCGGGGAACGACTCGATGGCGTCCGCGAGGTCGTGACCGAGTTCGGCGTACTCGTGGGCTTCCTGGGAGTTCATCTCGGCCATGTGGGAGATGTCCGCGCCCGCGACGAACGCGTCGTCGCCGGCGCCCGTAAGCACGAGCACGCGGGCGTCCCGCCGTTCGGCCTCGTCGACGGCGTCGTGGAGCGCGTGCAGCGTCTCGACGTTGAGCGCGTTCAGGCGCTCGGGGCGGTCGACAGTGACGGTCGCGACGCCGTCCTCGAAGTCGGAGCGGACTGTGTCTGCCATGCGCGTGTGGACGTAGACGGCGCAAATAATGGCCGGGGTCTTCGCAAGCCCGAAATACTGGCGCTGAGTACCGACTCCCATGACCCTCTCCGAGGAGGACCGCGAGCGGCTGGCGGACATCGTGGAACTCCAGCCGACGAAAAACGGCGTGCTCCAGGACCGCTGGGACATGGAAAGCGGCAGCGACGTCCACCAGTACCTCGAGTCGGAGCTGCGGGACTACTACTACCGCGACGAGAACAGCCTGATTCGCGCGACCGCGGAAGCCGCCGAAATCGTCGGAAAGGCGCCCGAGAGCGGCGAAGCACCCGCCGTCCACATGTCCGAGAACGAGCGCCGCGTGTTCGCGGTCATCGCCGGCCCGGACGAGCGCGCCGAGAGCGTCGTCTCGGTGCTGCACGCGGTTCGCGACGAGTTCGACGTGCCGGACCTCGAATCCGCGGACGTCCGTCGCGCGCTCCAGACGCTCAAGCGCAAGGGCATCGTGACCGTCGAACACCGCACCGTCCCGACGTACAAGCTCGCGGTCCCGCGCGAGGACGTGAACATCGCGGAGCGGGACGGCGAGCAGTCCGCCGCCTCGGAAGCCTGACCCTGACGGCCGCTCGCGCCGACTGTCGCTGTTGATTATGTGGGTGAACGTGGGACACTATCCACCTGGAGGCCGTATCTTCGAGTAGTGGTTTTCCATGCCCTACACGGTGACCTGCACACTGTGTAGTTTCACGCGCGAGATGGAGGCGTTAGACGACGTCTTCGAATTCCGCGACGAACACCAGGCGACGTACGGCGACGAACACGTCATCGAGTTCGAACTCGTCCAGTAGCGCGCCGCCGACGTCCGAGACGAACCCGACCAGCTACCGCTCTCGCTGCCGACGTTCGTCGAGGACGCGGCGAATCGTCGCGCCCGGTCCGCCCTTGACTGGCCACCCGCCCTGCCGCCACGTCGGCGGTTCGGGCTCGTACTCGGGACACGACCCCGAGCACTCCGCGGCCGTCTGCTCGCGTCCCTTCGCCGCGCAGTACGGGACGTAGCCGTGTGCATCCCGCTGGACCGCGAAGTGCCGGCAGTCCGGCTGCATCGTGTCGAGGTAAGAGCGCCAGCCCCGTTCGTACGCGCGTTCGGCGATGGCGAGCCGTTTCTCTGCTTTCCAGTCCGCGTCGACGTACTCGAAGCTCGCGGGCGACTGGTCGAACTCGCTGCTGGACGGCCGCTCGGTGATTCTGGTGCCGACCGACTCGGGGGACAGCGACCGCGGGTGCCACGCGACCGACGCCTCGCCGTCCGCGAACGTGAGGACCCCGGCTTCGACGGGCATCTCCGCGAACAGCGCGAGCTCGGCGCCGCGCTCGTCGCTGGACTCGGTCGCCAGCCACACCTCGTCGGCGAGCCCGAGCGCCACGTCGCGCTCCAGTTGGTCGGCGAGCGCGTCCGCCGCCGAGGCGTCGAGGTCGGGCTTGTTCTCGATGGCGACGATTCGCTCGACCCAGTCGGGGTACGACCACTTCCGCCTGAGTTCTATCCTGTTGCCGTTCCGCCGCGTCTCCACGACGCCGCGGTCGGCGGCCTCGTGAATCGCCTCGCGGACGTAACGCCACGGGTAGCCTGGGTGCGGGAGCGCGTCCCGGTAGAACGCCCAGTCCTCGGGCGCGTTTCTGACGACGTGCAGGAGGTCCGAGTCGAGCCGGTCGGTGCCGAAGTTCGCGCGCGCCGCCAGCGCCTCGGGGTCGACCTCGACGACGACGGTGTCCCAGCGCCGCCGCTTCGTGCCGAGCTGGCGCGCGACGATGCAGGGGCGCTCGCCGTCGGGGTGCCAGTGCTGCTCGGCCCACGCGCAGACGCGGAGTTCGAACGCGAACTCGGAGTCGACCACGCCGAACGTGGGGCCGCCGACCCACCTACGTCTTTCGCTGGGGCTCCGGAGAAGCGGCGGGTCCCGCGACGAGCAGGGGACCGAAGTACCGCACGGGACCGAGTCACGGGTATGCGAGCATACGAAGTGCAGGAGGGCGACCCGGAGTACGAGGGCGTCGTCGAGGTCGAACGCGAGCGCCCCGAACCGGAAAGCGACGAGGCGCTCGTTCGCGTGCGAGCGGCGTCGCTGAACTACCGCGACCTCGCTATCGCGAACAGCGACCTGACCTACCCCGGCGCGAGCCTTCCCGTGGTGCCGCTGTCGGACGGCGCGGGCGACGTCGTGGCGGTCGGCGAGGACGTCGACCGGCTCTCGGAGGGCGACCGCGTGGCGACGCCGTTCGCCCCCGACTGGGTGGACGGCCCCGCGGAGCCCGAGAAAATCCAGCGGACCACGGGTGGGAACGTCGACGGCGCGCTCGCCGAGTACGCCACGTTCCCCGCCGACAGCCTCCCCGTGCTCCCCGACTACCTCTCCTACGAGCAGGGCGCGGCGCTGTCGTGTGCGGGGCTGACGGCGTGGCGCGAACTCGTCGAGAAAGGAGACCTCACCGCCGACGAAACGGTGCTGGCGCTCGGCACGGGCGGCGTCTCCACGTTCGCGACGCAGTTCGCGTCCGCCCGCGGCGCGGACGTCGTCGTCACGTCCTCCAGCGACGAGAAACTCGACCGCGCCCGCGACCTCGGCGCGGACGTCACCGTCAACTACGAGGAGACCCCGGAGTGGGGCGACGTCGTCGCCGAGCAGACGGGCGGCGTCGACCACGTCGTCGAAGTCGGTGGCGCCGGCACGCTCGAACAGTCCCTACAGGCGGCCGGGTTCGGCGGCCACGTCCACGTCATCGGCGTGCTCGCCGACCAGGAAGCAGTCGTCCACCCCGGCCCGATTCTCGGGAAGGCGCTGCGCGTGGAGGGGTCGATGGGCGTCGGCAGCCGCGCGATGTTCGACCGAATGCTCGCCGCGATGGCCGCCGACGAAGTCGAACCAGAAATCGACCGCGTCTTCGACTTCGACGAAGTACGGGAGGCCTACCGCTACGTCGAGGCTGGCGACCATCAGGGGAAGGTCGTCGTCTCCGTCGAGTAGCACCGGCGTCGCCGCCGCTACGTGGCGGTAAAATAGCGACCGGTGGGAGGCCGGTCAGGCTTCTTCGAGCTGCTGGTCGATGAAGTCGTGGGCGTCCCGGAGGATGTCCCGCGGGCCGTCCTGCGTAATCGTGTTGATGGCCTGCTCGTAGTCGCGCCACTGCAGGTCCGAGTGTTCGTTCGACAGTTCGGCGCTCGCCTCGAAGGACTTGGCGACGAACAGGTGGACCGTCTTGTGGATGCGAGTACCGTTCGCCTCGAACACGTAGTCGTAGTCGTCTCGGAAGCCGTCCAAGAGCCGGAAGTCCTCGATGCCGGCTTCCTCCTGTACCTCTCTGATAGCCGTCTGCTGGAGCTCTTCGTCCCCCTCCACGCCGCCCTTCGGGAACTCCCAGTCCCCGGGCCGGCTCTTCAGGAGGAGGTATTCGCGCCGGTCCCGCGTGTCGCGGAACAAGATGGCTCCGGCGCTGGTCGCTTCGACCGTCATTAACACGAAGTAGTGGACGACCAGTTAAGAGAATGTCGGAGTGGGTGGGTGACTGACACGCACCGTCCGGCTAAACACACGCTTTTTCACGGTGGAGCGCGTGGATTCGTACAGCACCCCCAGCCATGACCTTCGTCACAAAACTCTCTCTGAAGAGCGGTGACCGAGCCGCCCTCAACGGCGTCGTCTCCGACATCAAGGCGACGTGCCGCCGGAAGGGCGCGGAAATGAAAGGGCCCCACTCGGACAGCCCGGACGAGCAGTCCGTCCCGCTGTACAGCGGTCTCGGCGGCCGCGACGACGAGAAGACCGGCGCGTGGCACTACACGGTCTACCGCCGCCGCATCGAACTGTACGGCCACGACGACCTCGCCCGCGACATCATGGAGCGGGACTTCCCGGACAGCGTCCACGTCGAAGCCGAACTGGAGCAAGTGAAGCCGCTGGGTTCCTCGTAGCTGGGTCTTCTCTCTGCGACCGACGTCGAAACGCGACAGCGACGGCGCCGGCGAGTTAGAACGAGCTCTCGCCGACGGTTTCGAGGTACTCCGCCTGCCCGACGTGGGTGTCCTCGTTGAAGCCCTCGACGCGCAGGCGCACGAGCGTGTCGACGGCGTCGGCGGGCGCGTTCGAGATGCGGAGTTTCGAGTCGCCGACGCGCGCGACGGCCGTCCCGTCCTCGACGCCGGTGACGAACGCCGTAATCTCGTCGCCGGCCTCGAACGACGGCGTGTTCGTGCGGAAGCCGACGCCCGCGAGGAACGAGCCGAGCGTCATGCGCGACTCACCTCCTCGGACTCGCGGTCGCTAACGTACTCCAGGCCGTACCCCGTGACGGCGGCCGCCAGGAAGACGAAAAAGAGTAGCCAGCCGTGGAAGACGAACGGCCAGACGTCGATGGGGTTGACGACGGGGATGTTCTCGCCGAGCCCGCGCATCGTCTCGTAGCCGACGAGCACGCCGCCCGCCCACGGGAAGATGTAGCCGAGCGCGCTGGTGTTGGCGTCGAGGATGTTCGCGCGCCGGTAGCCGTTGATGTTGAAGCGCTCGCCGATGCGCGCGATGTACGGCGCGATGGCGATTTCGGCGGCGGTGTTGATGGTAATCATCGCGTTGACGGTCGCCGTACCGAGGACCATCGTGGTCTCGGCGCGGCGGACGTTGGTCGCGACGCGGTTCAGGAGGAACGCCTGAATCGCCTCGAAGCCGCCGCCCTGAATCATGATGCGGGCGCCGGCGACGATGAGCAGCGTGAGCACGATGAGCGGGAAGAACCCGGACGCGCCGCCGTAGAGGCTGCCCGCGACGCCCGTGCCTTCCTCGACGGTGACCACGAACGGCAGCCAGTCCAGCGACTGCGCCAGCCCGGAACTGGCGGGCGCGCGGAACAGCAGCGCGGGCGCGGTCTGGAGCCCGCTCTCGATGACGCCCCACGACGCGAGGAGCGTGGAGCCGACGTTGAACACGAGCGCGACGATGATACCCCACGAGATGGCTTCGATGATGTGGCGGCCGGCGACCGCGAGGCCGATAACCGTCAGCATCGAGAGCACGTGGACGAGGCCGAGCGGCTGGCCGTCGAGGGACGCGGTCGCGCCCGCTGCGACGTCCGAGCCCGGCATCACCTGGCCGGCGACGACGTAGCCGGCGAACGCTAGCACCGCGGCGAGGATGGCGTACTTGAACCGCGACGCGACCACGCCGCCGATGTCGGCGTTCTGCGTGACCGCGGAGACGATAGTGGTGTCGCTGACGGGTGCGAGGTTGTCGCCGAAGACGGCCCCGGAGAGGATGGCACCGAACAGTAGCACGGGGTTCGCGCCGAGCAGCACGCCCGCGGGGTAGAACAGCCCCGTGAACGCGATAGTGCCCCCGTACCCGGTGCCGATACCGGTGGTGAACAGTGCGGCGAGCAGGAAGGTGACCGCGGGGAACAGCGGCCCGGAGACGCTGGCCACGTCTGCGGCCCAGACGAGTCCCTGCACGAAGCCGCCGTCCTGGAGCAGTTGTGCGAACATGCCGGCCCACAGCCACGCGACGATGGCGGTGGCTGCGACCCGCTGGGTCATCCCCTCGAAGATGGTGTTTGCGTACGACGCCCACGACCCCTTCGTGAAGAACATGCCCACGACGAGCGCCGCGAGCATGCCGATGACGAGGCCAGTCGTGTCACTGACTTGCAGGACGCCGCTCTGGAAGATAGCCCACGCGACGAAGAGCGCGAGCGGTATCGCGCTCGCGATGCGGCCACCGTAGAACTCGATGTCGTGGCCGCCGCCCTCGCCGGGCTCGTGTAATTCGTCCGCTACGTCGCTGTCGTCGGTTGCCATACGTGTTTCCCTCACTTCGCCGCACGTATTAAAAACCTACACCGTGGGACGTGACGGTTTATGTGGCAGCCGCGCTTTCGCAGCAGTATGAGTGCTGACACGGCCGAGCGGCTGGTGGCCCTGCGCCGGGACCTCCACCGTCACCCGGAGCCGGCGTGGTGTGAGTTCTACACGACCGCGCGCATCGTAGAGGAGTGCCGCCGAATCGGCGTCGACAGACTCCACGTCGGCCGCGACGCAATCGACCCGGAGGCACGGATGGCGGTACCCGAGGACGACGAACTCGCGGCCTGGTTCGAGCGCGCCCACGACGAGGGTGTGGACCCAGCGATTCTCGAACAACTGGAGGGTGGCCACACGGGTGCCGTCGCGGTACTCGAACGTGGCGAAGGGCCGACCGTCGCGCTGCGCGTGGATATCGACGCACTCCACATCACCGAGTCCGAGAGACCGGACCACCACCCCGCGAGCGAGGGGTTCCGCTCCGAGCACGAGGGGCAGATGCACGCCTGCGGGCACGACGGCCACGCCGCCATCGGCGTCGGCGTGCTCGAAGCCATCGCGGACAGCGACTTCGCGGGCACGTTCAAGGTCGTCTTCCAGCCTGCGGAGGAGCGCGTCGGCGGCGGGAAGGCGGTCGCGGAGAGCGGCCACCTCGACGACGTCGACTACCTCTACGCGGTCCACCTCGGCCTCGACCACCCCACGGGCGAGGTGGTCGCGGGCATCGACGGCTTCCTCGCGGTCAGCCACCTGCTCGCGGAGTTCGAGGGCGAGCCCGCGCACGCCGGGGCTCACCCCGAGCAGGGCCGGAACGCGGTGCAGGCGATGGCGACGGCCATCCAGAACCTCTACGCGATTCCGCGCCACGACGGCGGCGCGACGCGCGTGAACGCCGGGCGCGCGGGCGGTGGCACCGCGACGAACATCGTCCCCGAGGACGCCTTCGTCGAGGGCGAGGTCCGCGGCGAGACCACCGAACTGATGCGCTACATGAAGGAGAAGGCCGACCGCGTGCTGCAGTCGGCCGCGGAGATGCACGAGTGCGAGGTCGAACTCTCCACGGAGGGCGAAGCGCCGAGCGCCACCAGCGACGACGAACTCCGCGACGTCTTCGGTGCGGAAGCCGCGGCCGTGGCGGGCGTCGATTCGGTCATGGACCGCGACGACCTCGGCGGCAGCGAGGACGCCACGTTCCTCATGAAGCGCGTCCAAGAACAGGGTGGCTTGGCGTGTTACGTCTGCGTCGGTACCGACCACCCCGGCGGCCACCACACGTCGACGTTCGACGTGGACGAGACCTCGATTAGTATCGGCGTGGAGAGTCTCACAGAAGCGATTCTGCGCGTCGCCAGCGAGCAGCCGTAGTCAGTACTTCGGGTCCGCGCCGGTGACCTCGTAGACGTCCTCCATGATGTCGTCCCGCTGGGCCTGCCAGTCGGCGAGCGCGTCCGGGCTGGTGGGGTAGTCCTCGTAGTGCTCGAGGAGGCGGTCGGCCTGCTGTTTGGTCTTGTAGAACTCCCAGATGTTCGACCAGTAGCCGAAGGACTTCAGCGCGGTGACGACCTTCAACTGGAGGCTGAACTCCGTACTGCCGCCATAGAGCGCTTCCGCGAGTTTCTCGCCGGGGAGCGACGCGAGCAGCCCCATCAGGTCGTCGACGTCGACGGCCGTCGAGAGGATGTTGTAGACGTCGAGCGCGGCGTAGCGCGCACCGTAGTGGTCCATCACGCGCTCGTTGTACTCCCAGAGCATCGACTCGGAGACGTCGCCGGCTTCGATGGCGTCGATGGCTGCTTCGGCGGCGTACTTGCCGGCGTACGCCGCGCCCGCGATGCCGCCGCCCGTGGTCGGGTTGACGTGTGCCGCGGCGTCGCCGACGGCCATGTAGCCGGGCGCGGTCGCGGAGTCGTACGGCCGCCGCGTCGGCAGCGCCGCGCCGAGTTTGTCCGTGACCTCGCCGCCCTCGAACTCCTCGCGCTGGCGGAGGTCTTGCTTCAGGTCGTCGACGAGTTCCATCGGCTCCTCGTTCATCTGGAAGCCCAGCCCCGCGTTGATTTCGGTGCTCGTCCGCGGGAAGTACCAGAGGTAGCCAGCGGCGCGCTCGGTGGGCTTGAACACGAGCGCGTCGTCCCACTCGACCTCCTCGGGGACTTCGACGATTTCGCGGTACGCCGAGCAGAACTGCGAGTAGGAGACGTTCGTGTCGAAGGTAGCCTCGGAGAAGTCGGTCTTGTCCTGGAGGATGGAGAGCGCGCCAGCCGCGTCGATGACGACGTCGGCGTCGAATTCGTGGACGCCGCCGCGGCGCGTGCCCTTCACGCCGGTGACGGTGCCGTCGTCGTCCTGGAGCACGTCCTGCACGACGACGTCGTAGTAGAAGTCCGCGCCCGCGTCCTCGGTCGCCTCGATGATGCGGCGGCCGTACTCCCGGCGGTCGATGACCGCGAGTTCGCCGGGGACGGGGATTTCGAGGACGGTGTCCTCCTGGGGAATCTCGAAGCGGCCGTGGTCGACGCCTGTGTTCGTGAACGCGGGCTCGAGGCGCTCCTTCGGGATGGCTTCGGGGAACGCGTCCGCGCCCTTCAGGGCGTCGCCGCAGGCGATGTGTCCGGCTTCCTCCGCGGACTTTCGCTCGACGACGGCGACGTCGTAGCCGGCGTTGGCCACGGTCGCGGCCGTGTAACAGCCCGCGGTGCCGGCCCCGACGACGGCGACGTCGTACTCGTGAGTGGTCATACGCTTCGGATTCGCGCCCGCGAGGAAAACTCTTTACGTACAATCTGTCCTCTCGGCGCGGACACGGGCGAAGGAAGAGTTTTACCCGTTCTCCTGCAACCGCCAGCCATGACCGAGTACACCGTCGAGTTCGTCGGGACCGGCGAGGAGATTCAGGTCTCCGACAAGGAGACCGTGCTGTCGGCCTGCCTCGAAGCGGGCATCGCCCAGGAGTACTCCTGCCGCGTCGGGATGTGTCTGGCGTGCTCCGCGAAAATCGAGGCGGGTGAGGTCACCCAGCCCGCCGCGCGCGGACTCACCGAGGAGGAAGCCGAGAACTACGCGCTGACGTGCATGGCGCGCCCGCAGTCGGACCTGAAACTCGACCGCGGGAAGTACCCGCCGAGCATCGAGGAGGACGCCGCCGCGGGAGCGGCCGCGGCCGACGACGACTGAGTCACGTCGAGGACACCGCGCAGTTGTTCGGCCCACGCTCTAGTTCTAGCGTCTCCGCGTCGAGGTCTCGCCGTCCGAGGTTCGTCGCGACGATTGTCTCGTAGTTCGCCGGTCGCGGCGGCAGGTCCGTCGTGAGCGCGTCCACGAACGCCTCACGCGACAAATCCGTAACGTCCAGCGATTCCCGAACTGCGCCGAGGCTCCGAGCGAAACCGTCGTCCGCGAGCGGTGTCGTCGCCTCGACGTGCCCGGGGAGCACGCGGGTGTCGTCCGGGTACGCGAAAATCAGGTCGTGGAGCGTGTCGTACTGGTGGCCAGCGAGTTCGCGGGCGCGGTCGGCGTCCTCGAGGTCGGGACGGCCCACGCCGTCGAGGAACAGGCAGTCCGCGGTGAGCAACGCCTCACCCCACTCCAGCACAACGAGTTCGGTGGTGTGGCCGGGCGCGTGCCGCGCCACGAGCTCGCGGTCGCCGACTTGGAGCGAATCCCCGTCCGCGAGCAGCGTCGCGTCGTAATCGAGACCGCGCTCGGTCGCACCCGCGGGCAGCACGCGCTCGGCACCCGTCTCGTCGGCGAGCGCGCGGACTCCGGAGAAGTGGTCGGCGTGGACGTGCGTGTCGACGGCCCACCGGAGTTCGAGGCCGCGGTCGGCCGCGTCGTCGGCGTACCGCTCGCTCGCGGCCGCCAGCGGGTCGACAACGGCGGCTTCGTCGGCGTCGTGGAGGAGGTAGGAGAGACAGCCCGACGACGGTCGCTCGTACTGTACGACCCCCTCTCCGAGGTCGTGGGCGACCACGAGGTCCGCCCACGCCTCCATTCCGCCGTCGAGGTTCACGGCGTCGACGCCTTCCTCGCGGAGCGCCGCCGCGACCTCGTCGCTGGCCTCGCCGACCCCACACACGGCGACGATTGGCTCGTCCAATTCGTCCGGGACGAGGTCGGCCGCGTCGCCCGAGACCTGCGCCGAGACGAACTGCATATAGGGGACGTGAGCGGCGGTCACGTCGGGGCCGTCGACGTGCCACGCATCGAACTCGTCGCGGTCGCGGACGTCCAGCACGGAGACCGAGCCGCTCCGGATGCGGTCGTAGAGGTCGCGCGGCGTGATGGCTGGCGAAGTCACACCCGTGCGTAGGGTTGGAAGTGGCAAAAGCTCACGTGCACCGCGCGCGAATCGGGAGTCATGAACGTCGACGACTTCCGCGACGACGTGGCGGCCGCCGTGGAGACCGAACTCGACCGCCTCGGCTCCTCGAAGCGCCTCGTCGCGCTCACGGACGCGACACTCGACGACGAGACGGTGCTGCGCGCGGCCGCCGCCAGCGAGGCCGCCGCAGCCGACGTGTTCGCGGCGTGGGCGGCCGACGCGACCGGTGACGCCGCCGAGACGTTCGCCGCGTTCGCGGAGCGCGAGCGCGAGCACTACGAGCGCGTCGCCGCGGAACTCGACGAAGACCCGGACGCCGACCCCGGCGCCGTCCACGACTACCTCCGCGACCTCGACGACACCGTCGAGCGCGCGGGCGGCGTCGTCGGCCGCGGCCTCGTCGCGGAACGCACGCTCGCGCAGTTCGTGAGTTACTTCGTGAACAGCGCCGACGAAGCGCGCGCGGACCTGTTCCGGGAACTACGCACCGACACCGACGCGGACACCGAGGCTGCGCTCTCCCTGCTCGCGGACGCGGCAGCAGACGAAACGGACGTCGAGCGCGCGAGAGCCGCCGCTGTCGAGGTCGTGAACGTCGCCTACGAAGAGTACGTCGAGGCGCTCGAATCGATGGGCGTGAACGCCAAGTCCGTCTGTTGATTACTCGCCGTTGGATATCGTGGTGTGCGCGCCGATGAGCGCGCCAGCGAAGTCGATGTTCTCGAGGTGAGTCTGCTCGTCGATGATGGAGTCGCGGACGTCGCAGTCGTGCAGCGTCGCGTCCGGGAAGATGACGGAGTTGTCGACGCTGGAGTTGCGGAGTTCGGCGTCGGCCATCACGTGGACGTTCTCGCCGATGGTGGTGTTCTCCACGACGGCGTCGTCGCTGACGAGGTTGTCGCCGTCGAGCTTCCAGCGCACGGCGTCGAGGTACGACTCCGGCGTGCCGATGTCGAACCACGCGCCCTCGAAGGTGAACGCGTGGACGGACTGGCGGGCCTGCAGCCACTGGAGGAACCAGCCGGGCTCGTCGGGGTTCTCGCCCTCTTCGAGGTACGTCTGGAGGTCGGGCAGCGTCTCACGGGGGAACGCGTAGCACGCGATGGAGACGAGCGTGCTCTTGGGGTGTTCGGGTTTCTCCTGGAAGTCGACGACCTCGTCGCCGTCGAGGTCCACGAGCCCATAGGACTTCGCACGTTCGAGACTGCCGACGTCGTAGGCGGCCAGCGCGGGCGTCCCCTTCGCCTCGAAGAAGTCCACGAATTCGGCGATGTCGAAGCTGATGAGGTTGTCCCCGGCGACCACGACGAGGTCGTCGTCGACGTTCTCGCGGTCGACGAGCTGGGCGAGCGCGCCGACGACGCCGAACTTCTCGTCCTCCTCGGACGTGTCTTCGACCGTGAGCGTCGGCTTCTGGAAGTCGCTGTCCGCGAGGTACTCCCGGAAGTCCTCCGCGAAGCGCTCGTTCGTGGAGACGAACACCTCCTCGATGCGGTCGTCGGCTTCCAGGTCCGCGAAAATCTCGTCGATGACTGTCGAGTCGCCGACCGGGAGGAACATCTTCGGCCGATGTTTCGTGATTGGCCACAGCCGGGTCGCGTACCCGCCGGCGAGGACGACGGCTTTCATACCCCGACGGTACTCCGCGTCCGATAAGGCCTTTTTCATCCAGTCTCCCTGTTCGAGCATGGACGACCAGACCACCCGCGAACGCATCCTCGACACGCTCCGCGAGCGCCCCGACACGCCGAGTGGCCTCGCCGAGGAGTTCGGCGTCTCGCGCGGCACGGTGCTGACGCACGTCCGCCACCTCTCGAAGACGCTGGAAGGGACCGACGAGGAACTGCTCGTGAAGCCGCCGGAGTGCCAGGACTGCGGGTTCAACGACTTCGACGACCCCGTGAACGTGCCGTCGCGGTGCCCCGAGTGCAAGAGCGAGAGCATCGAGGAGCCCGCGTTCGTCGTCGAGGACGTCTAGAAGCCGAGGCGCGCGCCAGGGGACGTCGAGAGGTCCGCGGGGTCGTCGTCCTCGACGCCCGCCCGCACGAATTCGTAGTCGTCGTCCGCGAGGAAGACCTCGCCGTCCCGCGTCTCGACCGCGACAGGGTCGAGTTGCGCGCCCTCGCAGGGGCCGTGCGTGCAGACCCCGGAGTCCTTCTCGAAGGTCGCGGCGTGCTTGCGGCAGACCACGTCGCCGTTCCGCACGGGCGCACCGTCGCCCGTGTCGAGTTTCACGTCCGTCCAGTGCATGCAGTAGTTCAAAAACGACGTGACGGTGCCGTCCGAGAGTTTCAGTAGGATGGCCTCGCGCTCGTCGCCGTCGTCGGCGAGCGTGTACAGCAGCGTTCCGTCCGCCGGCACCTCGTCGACCGCAGCGATGCGCTCGTCTCCCATCGACTCCGGCTACCGGTTCGGTGGCTTTGAGCGTACCGGAAGCAGCCAGTGTTCCTCGAGCATCCGCGAGCGCCTATGGCGCGAGCGGTTCACTCACGGCGAAGCCGCGAGGCCGACGAGCGACCGCAGGGAGCGAGGAGTGCTTTTTCCGCAAGTTTTTGCAAGCGAACGCGCCGCTGGCGCGTGAGCGCAGCAAAAAGTGCGTTAGTAATGTCTCTGTTCAATCTCTTCGGCGAACGCGCGGGCGAGGCGGGCGCCGACCTTGCACGTGGTGTAGGTGGTGTCGTCGTAGGTGGCGACGGGCCGGACCTCCCACGTGGTGTTCGTGAGGAACAGTTCGTCGGCAGCGCGCAAATCGCGGGGCATGTAGTGGCCTTCCTCCACTGGGATGCCGAGTTCGTCCGCGAGTTCGACGACTGCCCAGCGCGTGATACCGGGGAGGACCGGGAGGTCGAGGCTGGGCGTGTGGAGCGTGCCGTCGTCGACGAAGAAGACGTTGCTCGTGGCGCCCTCGGTGACGCGACCGTCGGCGTCGAGGAGGATGGCTTCGTCGGCGTCGCCGGCGTCGATGCGCGCGAGGACGCCGTTGAGGTAGTTGTGAGTCTTCGCGACTGCGGGGAGCGCGTCGTCGGAGACGCGTTCGACCGCGGCGGTCGCGACCGTCGCGGGTTCGCTCCAGACGCGTTCGCCGTCGACGCCGCCGCGCGGGAGTTCCTTCGCGACGACCACCACGGTCGGGTCGACGTCGTCGGCGGGCGCGAACGCGCCGTCCTGTACGCCCCGGGAAATCGTCAGTCGGATAGTCGCGTTCGCGAGGTCGTTGGCAGCGAGCGTGGCGTGGACGCGGCCGCGGAGGTCGCGGTCCGAGAGTCCGTGCTCGATGCCGAGCGCGTCGCAGGTCGCCTGGAGGCGGGTGGCGTGGGCGTCCCACGCGAACACCTGCCCGCCGTACGCCCGCAGCGTCTCGAAGGCGGCGTCGCCGTACTGGAAGCCGCGGTCGCGGACGCTCACCGTGGCGTCCTCGGCGGCGACGACCTCGCCGTCTACGTGGTAGTACACGTGTCGGAGGCGGACAGGCCGTGTGCGGCCATCAGGCGTGGTCTTGGGCGGTGTCCACCCAGCGGCCGACGCGCTTCGCGGAGAGGTCGACGCGCTCCGCGAGCTCCTCGGGGTCGGCCGCGGCGAGGTCCGCCACAGTTTCGATGCCCGCGTCTTCGAGGCGGTCGGCGTACGCCGGCCCGATGCCCTTCAGGACGGTGACGGGGTCGCCGTCGACCGACGTCGGCGTCTCCTCCTCGCCGGGGCTGGCGGCCTCGGCGGGTTCGGCGGCGCGCGTCGGGTCGTCGGTGTGCTCCTCGTCGACCAGCGACTCCGTGGAGGCGGCAGCGTCGGTCTCCGTCGCGACCGGCTCGTCGACGTCTTCCTCTTCGGCCTCGGTTTCAGTTTCGGCTTCGTGCTCCGCCTCCGGTTCCTTCACCGCTCGCTCGGATTCCGCCGAGGCTTCGTGTTCGACGGTCACGTCGACGCCGCTCCCGGCGGAGCGGCCCTCTTCCTCCATCCCGAGCAGCGATTTGAGTGTCGAGAGCAGTCCCATTAGCTGGCTATATCCCCCGACTGCACTTAAAGCCGTGCCCGACGGTCAGAGTTTCGCGCGCAGCGCGTCGTTCATCGCGGCTATCGGCGCGTCTCGACCCGTCCACAGTTCGAACGCCGCGACACCCTGGAAGAGGAGCATCCACGCGCCGTCGATGGTCGTAGCACCCGCGGCGTCGGCGTCCCGGAGCAGCCGCGTCTCCAGCGGCGCGTACACCGCGTCCAGCACCGCGAGGTCGGCGTGGAGCGCGGCCGCCGGAACGGGCGACTCGTCCGCTTCCATCCCGACGCTCGTCGCGTTCACGAGCACGTCGGCGTCCGCGAGCAGCTCCGGGAGTGCGTCGAGGCCGTGGGCGGACGCGGCTGCTCCGACGTCGTCGGCCAGCAGTTCCGCGGTTTCGACGGTTCGGTTGGCGATGCTGACGGACGCGCCCGCGTCGGCGAGCGCGAACGCCGCCGCGCGGCCCGCGCCGCCCGCACCAACGACGACCGCGTCGCGGCCGTCCAGTTCGACGTCGTGGTGGGCGAACGAGCGGCGCACGCCCTCCGCGTCCGTGTTGTGGCCAGTGATGGTGTCCCCGGAGAAGTCGATAGTGTTGACCGCGCCGATGCGGGCCGCGAGGTCGTCCGGGTCGACGACGTCGAGGACCGCCTGCTTGAACGGGATGGTGACGTTCAAGCCGGCGACACCGAGCGCGTCCGCGCCCTCGACTGCGGCCGCGATTTCGTCGCGCGCCGGCTCGAAGGTGACGTAGCGGGCGTCCAGCCCGACTTCGTCGTAGGCGGCCTCGTGCATCGGCGGCGACAGCGAGTGTTCGACCGGGTTCCCGACGAGTCCGAATACCTGCACGCCTCGACCCACTCGCCGCCCGTTTATAACTGATACTCACTCCGAACGGTTTTTGCCCGCGAGCCAGTTTCCCGGCGTATGGCCGGCACACTCCTCGCCGACGGCGCGATACTGCTCGTCGGCATCCTGCTGCTCTACGTGGGCGCCGAGTTCCTCGTCGCCGCGGCGTCCGCGCTCGCGCTCTCCCACGGCGTGAAGGCGGCGACGGTCGGCGTCACCATCGTCGCGTTCGCCACCACCGCGCCCGAACTGTTCGTCAGCGCCACCGGCGCCCTGACCGCCTCCGACAGCATCGCGCTCGGCAACATCGTCGGGTCGAACATCGCCAACATCGGGCTCGTGCTCGGCGCGTCCGCGCTCGTCCGCCCGATGGAGGTCGACGACAAGACGCTCTACCAGCACGGCCCGTTCATGTTCACGGCCGCCGTCGCGCTCGTCGTCCTCGGGCTCGACGGCAGCATCGGCACGTTCGACGGCGTCGTCCTCCTCGCGCTACTGGCCGGCTTCACCGGCTACCTCTACTACAAGTCTCGACAGGAGGACGACGTCGCGCTCCCCGAAGAGGTCGAGATGGACGAAGACGCCACGACCGCCGGCGTCCGCGAGTACGTCACGCTCGTCGGCGCCATCGTCCTCCTGCTGGCTGGCTCCCGCGCGCTCATCGACGGCGGCCGCGGCGTCCTCACGGCGTGGGGCTTCGACGACCTCTTCATCGGTCTCACCATCATCGCGTTCGGCACCTCCGTCCCCGAATTGGCGACGTCGCTCGTGAGCGCGATTCGCGGGGAAGCCGAGTTCTCCATCGGGAACGTCGTCGGGTCGAACATCTACAACGTGCTCGCGGTCATCGGCGTCGTCGCCGTCGCCGTCCCCATCTCGGTGTCCGGGTCGACGATTGGCTACGAGTTCCCCGTCATGCTGGCGTTCACCGTCGCTGCGCTCGCCATCATGGCGTTCGGCGACCGCATCACGCGCGTCGAGGGCGCCGGCTTGGTCGTCGGCTACGTCGGCTTCGTCTACTTCCTGCTGCCGTAACCCGGAGTCCGTCGCCCAACCACAAGCGTTAGGGAGCGCTTCGCGGACAGTGTCGGTATGTTACGAGAGCGGCTACAGCACCCACTGACGGCGCTGGCGCTCGCGACGCTGCTGACCGCGCCATGGGTCGGCGTCTTCCTCACCGGCGGCCCCGACGCGTACGGGTTCGGCGAAGTTACGACCGTCGCGGTCAGCGGCATCGCCGTCCTCGGCGCGGCGTTCCTGCTGGCGTGGGGTGCCGAGACCGCCGAGAAGGACGTACCACCCGCGTTCGCCATCGCCGTACTCGCGGTGCTCGCAGTTGCCCCCGAGTACGCCGTCGACGCGCTGTACGCGTGGACTGCCGGCGCGAACGCCGGGACCGCACGCGGCATCGAAGCCGCGAACCTCGCGGTCGCGAACATGACCGGCGCGAACCGCATCCTCATCGGGCTCGGGTGGTCCGGCGTCGCGCTGTTCACCGTCTACAAGGCCCGCTCCTCGAAGGACCCCGCGGTCGAGCAGCGCGGCGGCCTCCGTAGCGTCGTCAACCTCGACCCCGCCATCGCCACCGAAATCACGTTCCTGCTCGCGGCGACCGCCTACGCCTTCCTCGTGCCGCTCCGGGGCGGCATCGACATCGTCGACACGGTCGTGCTCGTGGGGTTGTTCGCGGCCTACATCGCCATCATCATTCGGGGCGACGTCTCCCACGACACCGAACACGTCGGCGTCCCCGCGTACCTCCAGGAGTTCCGGCGGCCCGCCCGCGTCGCCACCGTCCTCTTCCTGTTCGCGTTCTCCGGCGCGGTCATCTACACCGCCGTCCACCCGTTCGCGCACGGCCTCGAAGTGCTCGGCGAGGGCGCCGGCATCCCGCCGTTCTTCATGATTCAGTGGATTGCGCCGCTGGCCTCCGAGGCACCCGAACTCATCGTCGTCGTCTACCTCGTGAACAAGGCGCGCTCGACGGCCGGATTCAACGCGCTCATCTCCTCGAAGCTCAACCAGTGGACGCTGCTCATCGGGACGCTCGCGGTCGTCTACAGCATCGCGTACGGGGGCGTCGCCACGCTCCCGTTCGACGAGAAGCAGGCCGCCGAAATCTGGATTACCGCCGCCCAGAGCCTCTTCGCCATCGCCATCCTCGCGAACTTCAACATCGCCGTCTGGGAGGGTATCACGCTGCTGGTGCTGTTCCTCACGCAGGTGTTCGTGGAGTTCGGCATCATCCGGCTGGTCGCGGAGCCCCGGGCGACCGAACTCAGCATCCTCGTGCTCTACGCCTACACCGTCGTCTACCTCGCGCTCGCCGTGGTGTTGCTCGTGCGTCGCCGCGAGTCCGTCGCCCGGCTGCTCCGAGTCACCGCACGGGGCGCTCGGTCGGCGTTCGAGTAGCGCCGCAGGACGCGGTCGGTTCGTCGGGGAACGGCAGTCGTTTTACGGCCCACTGCGTACCGCAGGCCGTGATTGGAATCGTCGTGAGCCGGGCCGACAGCGCGTCCGAACACATCGGCGAGCAGCTGCTGGCGCTCGGCGGCTTCGAGCAGACCGGCGAGGGCGTCTATCGTCGGGAGGGGTTCGAGCTCCGGGAGTTCGACGACCTCCACATCGACCTCGAGGACCCGGCGACGGCGTTCGACGACCCCGACTACGTGGTGGTCGTGTCCCGGCACGCCGGCGACACCGGCGCACTGCTGACCGCCCACCACACCGGGAACTTCGGCGACGCGGAGTACGGCGGCGAGGACCGCGCGCTCGCGGAAGCCTGCCCGAACGCACACCGCGAGGTCGTCGACGCGCTCCGCGAGCACGCGCCCGACGGCTACGAGGTCGGTATGGAGTGCACGCACCACGGCCCGACCGAGGTGAGTGCGCCGTCGATGTTCGTGGAACTCGGCAGCGACGAGGCGCAGTGGGACGACCCGGATGGAGCGCGAGCGGTCGCGCAGGCTGTCCTCGACCTCCGCGGCGTCGACGCGCGCTCGGATCGCGCGCTCGTCGCGTTCGGCGGCGGCCACTACGCCCCCCGCCCCACGCGCATCGTCAGGGAGACCGACTGGGGCGTCGGCCACGTCGCCGCCGACTGGTGTCTCGACGACCTCGGCGACCCCGAGGACCACCAAGACGTTATCGAGCGGATGTTCGAGGCGAGCGGCGCGGAGCACGCCGTCGTGGACGGCGACAAGCCCGCAGTCGAGCGCGTCGTCTCGGGATTGGGCTACCGCGTCGTCAGCGAGACGTGGGTCCGGGAGACCGACGGGGTCGACCTCGAACTCGTGGACAGCGTCGAAGAACGCGTCGGCACAGTCGACGACGGCCTCCGCTTCGGCTCGCCTGCTGTGGGCTACGAAGACGGCTACGCGGTCGTCGACCTGCCCGCCGACCTGCTCGATACCGTCCACGCGACCGACCCCGAGGCGGCCGTCGACGCCGCCGCCGAGACCGCGCTCGCCTACGCCACCGACGAGAACGGCAACCGGCTCGCCGGCCCCGCCGCGTTCGCGGACGAGGAGGCCTACGACGCGTTCCTCGCTCGCGTTGCGAACATTCTCGAACGTGACTACGACGTGACCCGCGATGACGGCGCGTTGACCGCGACGCGGGACGCGTTCGACCCCGCCGCCGCCAGCGAACTCGGCGTTCCCGAAGGCCCCAAATTCGGGAAACTCGCCGCCGGCGAACCCGTGGCCGTCGACGACGCGGAAATCCGGCCGGCCGACGTCACCCGCACCGAGACGACCACCGTTTCGGTCGGATTCCGCGAGCGGACGCGTGAGCGCGTGCGACGCCCGTCCGACGCGGAGGGGAAAGGTAATTAAGCCTCACACGCTACCCGTTACGCAACATGGACTCGATTGTGCAGGACGCCATCGACGAAGCCGAGGAGGACTCGGCTTCGGAGGCAGGTGACGTCCCAGCGGAGGGGACGAGCGCCAGCGTCCCCACCGGCGAGATGACTGACGACGAACTCGAGGACGTCCTCCAGGAGCTCCAGACGAGCATCACCGTCGTGGGCTGTGGCGGGGCGGGCTCGAACACTATCGACCGAATGTTCGAGGAGGGCATCCACGGTGCATCGCTGGTCGCCGCCAACACCGACGTCCAGCACCTCGTCGAAATCGAGGCCGACACCAAGATTCTCATGGGCCAGCAGAAGACCCAGGGCCGAGGTGCCGGCTCGCTCCCGCAGGTCGGCGAGGAAGCCGCCCTCGAATCACAGGACGAAATCCGGGACTCCATCGAGGGCTCGGACATGGTGTTCGTCACCGCCGGCCTCGGTGGTGGCACTGGGACTGGCTCCGCGCCCGTCGTCGCGAAGGCCGCCCGCGAAGCCGGCGCGCTCACCATCGCCATCGTCACCACGCCGTTCACGGCCGAGGGCGAGGTCCGCCGCACGAACGCCGAAGCCGGCCTCGAACGCCTCCGCGACGTCGCCGACACCGTCATCGTCGTCCCCAACGACCGCCTCCTCGACTCGGTCGGCAAGCTCCCCGTCCGGGAAGCGTTCAAAGTCTCGGACGAAGTCCTCATGCGCTCCGTGAAGGGCATCACGGAACTCATCACCAAGCCCGGCCTCGTCAACCTCGACTTCGCCGACGTTCGCACCGTCATGGAGAAGGGTGGCGTCGCCATGATTGGCCTCGGCGAAGCCGACTCCGACGCCAAAGCCGCCGACTCCGTCAAGAGCGCGCTCCGCTCTCCGCTGCTCGACGTCGACATCTCCTCTGCGAACTCCGCGCTCGTCAACGTGACTGGTGGCCCGGACATGAGCATCGAAGAGGCCGAAGGCGTCGTCGAGCAGCTCTACGACCGCATCGACCCCGACGCCCGCATCATCTGGGGGACCAGCATCGACGAAGACCTCGACGGCGAAATGCGCACCATGGTCGTCGTCACCGGCGTCGCCTCCCCGCAGATTTACGGCCGCAACGACGCCCCCGAGCCCGAACCCGAGCCCGACGGCGGCGACAGCGAAATCGACGACATCGACTACGTCGAGTAGAAGGACCTTTTTACTTCGTCGGGTGCGCTCGCTCCGCTCGCGCACCGCTCCTCGCAAAAATCTACGCTAAAAACGTCCTGCGCTCACTCGCTGCTCACGGCTCGCGCTGCTCGCCGTTCGCACGTTCCGAGGCGCTTCGCGCCTCGCTACGCTCGTTCGCGCAGTGAACCGCTCGCTTCGCTCGCGGACGCTCCTGCTCCGTACAGCCAGTCCGCACCGCTACGCTATTCGATTTCGAGCTCGCCAGTCTCGCCGGCTGCCTCGCCGTCTTCGGGCCACTCGAGTTCGAACTCGACGCTCAGTTCTTTCGCGCCGTCGGCCGGCCCCTCGCGTTCGGCTTTGACCTCGAACGTCGGGCGACTCGGCGGGTCAAGCGTGACCTCGTCACCACCCGCTTTCAGCGTGATTGCGCTCCCGGATTCGAGGTTGTCGGCAATCGTGCGGAGGTACGACGCGATTTCCTCGCGGCTGCGGTCGCTCTCGGACTCGAAGAGGAGTTCTTCTGGCATGCGAGTGGGCGATACGTCGCCCGCACCGATAAACGAGCGGGCCGTTGCCCTCGCACGGCATCAATAGATAAAAGAGCGCTCGCCGACTCTACACGTGTATGGACGTTCCCCTAGAGCTTTCCGCGTATACGCGCGTGCTCCGACTGGCGAGCACGCCGTCGTGGGAGGAGTTCTCCCAGATTTCGAAAATCGCCGGTGCCGGCATCCTGCTGGTCGGCCTGCTCGGCTTCGTCATCTTCCTGGTGATGGAAGCAGTCACGTCGGTGATATAAGATGGGCGTGTACGCCGTCAAGACCACCGCGAGCCAGGAACAGACCGTCGCCAGCATGATTGCCAACCGCGAAGCCGACGAGATTCACGCGGTGCTGGCACCCGACGCGCTCACCAGCTACGTGATGGTCGAAGCAGACGACCACAACATCATCGAGCGCGTGATGGAAGAGATTCCCCACGCGCGCAGCCTCGTCCCCGGCGAGTCCGGCATCAGCGAGGTCGAGCACTTCCTCTCCCCGAAGCCCGACGTCGAGGGCATCGCGGAGGGCGACATCGTCGAACTCATCGCCGGCCCGTTCAAGGGCGAGAAGGCCCAGGTCCAGCGCATCGACGAGAGCAAAGACCAGGTCACCGTCGAACTGTACGAGGCCACCGTCCCGATTCCGGTGACGGTCCGTGGCGACCAGATTCGCGTACTCGACTCCGAAGAGCGGTAACGTCCGCCGAGCGGAGCGAGGCGGTTCACTGCTCGCGTCCGTCGGACGCGAGCAGGTCGTTTTTCACCACGTTTTTGCGAGGAGTGGTCGCCGTCGGCGACCCGACGAAGCAAAAAGTGGGCGTGTGACGGTCCGTGGCGACCAGATTCGCGTGCTCGACTCCGAAGAGCGATAGCGAACGCGACCAGCGAGGAACAGCGAGCGCAGCCAAGCGTTCCTCGAATCGCCAGTCGACGTTTCCACAATTTTCGACGTTCAGCGCCTCGCGGCCCAAATCCTTACGTTCGAGGCAGCCGCAGCCACCACCGGAAGGAAGAGTCACACGCTCCTTCCACCCCCGTTTTTCGGCCACGAACACGCCGACGGTGGCCGGCTGTTGTTCGTATCTTCGTGAAAATATTAGCGAACGGCAACAGTACTCATCACCTAGTGACGAGTCGTGTTATCTATGCCCAAACACCTGTTCGCGGAGTGCCCGGCATGTGGTTGGGACCCGAGGTGCGCGTACCTGCGTGAGGACCAGGAGCTCTCCGACGAGTCCGCCCACGACCGAATCGTCGAGCACGTCCAGCTGACCGACGACAAATTCCACAACCGAATCGAGAGCGAGCTCCAGCGGGCGTGACGAGCCGGTGCTCGCCGGTCGTGCTTCGACTCAGTTCTCGGCGGTCGGTTCGGCGATGGTGTTTTCGAGCGTGCCGACGCCCTCGTAGGTGATTTCGACGGTGTCGCCGGGTTCGACGAGCCCCGGATTCGCGGGGCTGCCGAACGCGACGACGTCCCCGGGCTGGAACGTGAATCGCTCGGAGAGGAACGAGACGACCTCGTAGGGGTCGAACAGCATGAGTTCGGTATTGGCTTCCTGACGGCGCTCGCCCGCGACGTCGGTGTGCATGTCGATGCCGCGCGGGTCGACGTCGGTCTCTATCCACGGACCGAGCGGCCCGGAGCCGTCGAAGGCCTTGCGCGCGGTGCGCCCGGGCTGGTCGAGCGCGTCGAGATCGTTCATGATGGTGAACCCGCGGAGCACGTCCGGCACGTCGCGCTCGTCGACGCGGTGGCAGCGCTCGCCGACGACGGCCGCGAGTTCGCCCGCGTACGTCAATTCGTCCGTGAATGTCGGGTACGGCACGTCGTCGCCGTGTCCGACCACGGAGACCGGCGGCTTGATGAAGAAGTCGGGCTGCTCGGGGCGCTCGTAGTCCATCTGGTCGAGCGTCTCGGCGTAGTTGCGTCCGACGCAGTACAGCGCCGACGGGTCGCAAGGCGGCGCGAGCGTGCCGTCCTCGCCGACGACGTACTCGGCGTCCTCGGTGGCGACGCGTCCGTCGCGGTACTCGCCTTCGACGAGGCCGTCGTCGGTCCGGAGTCGTGCGAGTCGCATGGCTGAACGTCACGGAGGCGCGGCAAATCGCTTACGAACGCGGCGAGAAGCTAGCTCGTGGTGGCGTGCGCGGCGTCGGTGGCCTCGGCGACGTCGATGGGTTCGTCGCTCAGGAGGTCTTCGAGCACCGACGGGTCGAGTGCCTCGGCGACGTCGTCGAGCACGCGCTCGCGCTCGCGGATGGCTTCAGCGTCGCCGTCGTAGAACCGGACGTACTCGGCGCGCGTGTGCTCGCGGAGCCCGTGCTTGATGGCGAAGAAGCCCTCGGGGACCGTCTCCCCGCAGATTTCGCACTCGTGGGCGTCGTGGTCCGCGACCTGATGGGCCAACAGCGCCTCGACGCTCCCGAACGTCGACCCACAACCGACAATCGCGCACTCCCACGCAGACATACGCCTCTGTAACCTTAGCGCGCAAATAAACCTTGTGTCGCTTTTTCGACCACTGAACCCGCTCCGTCCGCCGTTCGTCTGTCTTCCGTCAGACAAATTATCGCCAGCGAAACGCCGTTTAGTCGGGTGTTAACGCCCAGCAATCGAAGCCTGATACGGGCACTTCGAGAGGTCTCCCGTCCGTTTCTCGATTCGGGCGAGTGGAAAGCATCGAATTTACTGGCGGTCGGTAGACAGGGCAGCGTCTGCCTCGCTACTGCTCGCCAGACTGCCGATAAATCAGGTTCCGCTGAATCTCGTTCGCGCCCTCGTAGATGACCGGGATGCGGGCGTCGCGGTAGACGCGGGCGATGCGGCGGTCTGTGAGAATCGAGCGGCCGCCGTGGAACTGCATCCCCTGTTCGGCGTTGTCGACGGCGACCTCGGTGGACTTCGTCTTCGCCATCGCCGCCCAGAGGCCGGGGTTCTCGTAGGCCTCGACTTTGCGGGCGGCGCGGTAGTTCAGCGCGCGTGCGGCCTCGAATTCGAGGCGCATGTCCGCGAGGCCGTGCTGGACGGCCTGGAAGTCCGCGACGTGGCGGCCGAACTCCTCGCGCTCGTGCACGAAGTCCCACGCCTCCTCGAGCGCGGCGGCGGCGAGGCCGAGGCCGTGCCCGCCGACGACGACGCGGCCGTGGTTGAAGAAGTCCGCGAGCATCATGAACCCGGCTCCCTCGCTCCCGATGAGGTTCTCCGCGGGAATCCGGCAGTCGTCGAAGACGATGTGCGCCTGCTTGGACGCGGGCATCCCCATCTTCTCGGGGATGTGCTCGGCGACGTATCCCTCGGTGTCCGTGGGCACGACGAACAGCGAGTAGTTCATGTAGCGGTCGTCGGTGTCGCCGGTCTTGGCGTACACCGTCACCCAGTCGGCTTCGACGCCGTTGCCAATCCAGTACTTCTCGCCGTTCAGCACGTACTCGTCTCCGTCCTTCTGCGCAGTGGTTTGCATGCCGGCGAGGTCGGAGCCGATTTCGGGCTCGGAGACCGCGAGGCCGGTAATCTGGTCGTTCTCCGCGACCGGGCGGAGCCACTGTTCTTTCTGTTCGTCGGTGCCGTACTGTTCGAGCATCTCCGCGCCGAAGCTCGCGAGCTGGAGCGTCAGCGCGATGCCGGCGTCCGCGCGATAGAACTCCTCGGCGACGGCGAGAATCTGTTCGAGGTCGAGGCCGCGGCCGCCGTACTCCTCGCTGATGTCCTGGGCGACGAGGCCGGCGTCCATCCCGGCCTCCAGAACCTCCCACGGGTAGTCGCCGGTTCGGTAGTACTCCTCGGCGTTCGGCGCGATGTGCTCGGTGGCGAAGTCGCGGGCCTCCCGCTTGACGTCGCGGGCGTGCTCGGGCACGAGGTCCTCGGAGAGCAGATTCAGGCTCATACCGGCAGTTGGGGCGCCACGGACATAAACGGCCGCGAACGCCCAACAGCGGGCACGGAGTTTATCGGCCGGAACCGTAAGCCGCTAATCCTCGGCTGACGAACCCGGGCACGTGCCGACGACACGGGTCGACCTCCACGCGAAGGTGCTCGACGACGAGGCGGTCCGCCGCGCGAAGGCCGCCGGCATCGACGTGCTGGTGTACGCCCCGCACTTCACGCGGCTGCCGGACGCCCGCGAGCGCGCGGCCGAGTACTCGGACGAGGAGCTACTGGTGGTGCCCGGCCGCGAGGTGTTCACGGGGTCGTGGCGCGACCGCAAGCACGTGCTCGCGGTCGGCCTCGACGACCCAATCCCGGACTTCGTGACGCTGGACGGCGCGTTCGCGGCGTTCCGCGAGCAGGACGCCGCCGTGCTCGCCCCCCACCCGGAGTACCTCACGGTGAGCCTGACGGCCGCGGAAATCGAGCGGTTCCGCGAGGACGTCGACGCCGTGGAGACGTACAACCCGAAGCACTTCCCGTGGGACAACGACCGCGCGCGAGCGCTCGCCGACGGTTACGACATCCCCGGGTTCGCGTCCTCGTACGCCCACCGCGCGGCGACCGTGGGCGGCGTCTGGACGGAGTTCGACGCCGACATCCAGTCGGAGGCGGACCTCGTGGACGCGCTCAAGTCGGGCGTGGCGCGCCGTACCTACCACCAGCGCAATCCGCGGTTCCGGGCGCGCGAACTGGTGGAGAAGGCCCACCTCGCGTACGAGAACACGTGGGAGAAAGTCGACCGCCTCCTCCTCTCGGGCATGGAGCCCACCCACCCCCGTCACATCGCGTACGGCGGCGAGTTCGACGACGTCGCCATCTACTAGAATAGGCTGCTGACGGCGTCGGTCGGAACGTACTGCGGGGCGACGTGGACGACGACCGCGATGGCCGCGAGTTCGACGAGCGTGATGACGACGGTGACCGTGCTGGCGTACTTCGAGACCGTCGTGACGCCGACGGGCAGCCCGTACTCCTGGTCGGAGAGCGGGTAGAACAACGCGATGCCGCGCTTGCTCCCGACGACGTCGAGCACGTAGTGGGTGGCGACGCCGATCCAGACGTACTGGAGGTTCCCGAAGTACATCGGGAAGACGTACAACAGTGCCAGTATCGGGATGTTGTGGAGGGTCTTGCGGTGTTTCCCGAAGTCGGTGTCGACGTCCGGGAACAGCGCGCCCAGCACGACGGGGATGAGCACGGCGGCGATGGTGCGCAGCGTCTCGACGCCACCGGAGGGGTAGAGCACGTAGCCCAGCCCGATGGCGAGCAGGATGCCGTTGAGGATGTGGTCGCCCTTGTTCATTATCGGGGCCGAGAGCACGCGGCCACGTCACCGTTTCGGCACACGGCCGCTACGTCCGGACCGACTCGACTTCCTCGCGGAGTTTGCGGAGCGCGCGCCGCGCAATCTGTTCTTTGACTTCGGTGCGCGTGCCGTCGAACTCCCGGCGCTCGACGGTCGTGTAACTGGACTGCGTGCCCCACTCGCCGGCGTACGCGACGCCGATGTAGACGGTGCCGACGGGCTTCTCCTCGCTCCCACCGGTCGGGCCGGCGATGCCGGTCGTGGAGACGCCCCACCTCGTGCCGGCGGCGTCGCGGGTCGCCTGCGCCATCTGCCGGGCGACGGGCTCGCTGACGGCACCGTGTTCGTCCAGCGCTTCCCGGGAGACGCCGGTGTCGAGTTTGGCGTCGTACGTGTATGTCACCAGCGCGCGGTCGAAGTAGTCGCTGGAGCCCGAGACGTCGGTCAGCAGCGACCCGACGAGCCCGCCAGTACAGGACTCGGCGGTCGCGACGGTGTGGCCGGCTTCGGGGAGCACGTCGTTGAGTTCCTCCTCTATCGGCGGGTCGGCGGCGTACTCGCGCATGGTCCGGGCTACCGCGCCGGCGAGCAAGAAGGTGGTGGCGTCAGACGGTGTCGCGGTCGGTGTACGTGTACCGCTTCGCGATGCGACCGTCCTCGAAGACGTGAATGTCAGCGAACCCGAACTCGACGTTCTCGCCGTCCTGCACGCCCGAGAACATCCCGCGGACGGCCGCGCGATTCCCGTCCACGAGCACGTCGTGGACGGTGTGGCTGCCGTCTTCGAGCGGGCGGTCCTCGCGGTAGAACGCTTCGAGGTCGGCCTTGCCCTCGATCGGCGGCTGGCCGGGCCGGTCGTAGACGACGTCGTCGGCGAACAGCGCGAGCAGGTCGTCGATGCGGTCGGCGTCCACGGCGTCGTAGTACTCGTGGACGTGCTCGGTGTAGTCGGTCATGGATGGACTGTCGGGTGGCCGGCGAATCAACCGCACAGTACCGGCAAGCGCCGCTCGTTTCCGCGGGCGAAAGAGCCACGTGGTGGGACGGAAACGCTGGTGTATGGAGTACGAGGAGCCGCTGTTCTTCCGCGTGATGGAGTACGCGGCGAAGTCAGACAGCGACGTGGTGAACATGGTCTCGGGGAACCCCGACTGGGGGTCGCCGCCCGCGCTCGCGGAGGGCCTCCACGAGTACGCCGACACGGGCGGCCGCCAGTTCCAGTACCCGCCCAGCGAGGGGCTCCGGGAGCTCCGCGAGGAAATCGCGGCGCGCCGGCAGGTCCCCGTCGAGCAGGTCATCGTCACGAACGGCGCGGGGGAGGCGAACTACCTCGGGATGGGGCGCGCGCTCGAACGCGGCGCGGGCGACGAAGTCGTGATGACCGACCCAGTCTACCCCTACTATCCGGGGAAGACGGACATGCTCGGCGGCGAGCAGGTGTTCGTCGAGACGGCCGAGGACGGCAGCCTCGACCCCGACGACGTGCGCGCCGCCGCCGGCGAGGACACCGCGTGCATCATGGCGACGACGCCGAACAACCCCACGGGTGCGGTGTACGGCGAGGAGACGATGCGCGAACTCGTCGCCGTCGCCGAGGAGTACGACGCCGTCCTCGTCAGCGACGAGGTGTACGACCACTTCGACTTCTCCGGGCGGTTCACCTCGGCGCTGGAGTTCGACTCCGAGCACCGCATCGTCGTGAACGCGTTCTCGAAGTCGCTCGCTATCACGGGGTTCCGGGTCGGCTACTGCATCGCGCCCGAGCGCCACGCCGACCCGATGAAGTCCCGGCACATGCTGACGAACGTGGCGACGACGCGCCCGGGCCAGGCCGCCGTCCTGCACGCGCTCCGCGAGACCGAGCCGGAGTACTACGAGCAGACCCGGGAGACGCTGAAGGAGCGCGTGGACACGTTCACGTCGGCGCTGGACGACGCGGGCGCGGAGTACACCGAACCCGACGGCAGCTTCTACGTGCTCGCGCGCTTCCCGGACTTCCCCGGCACGCTGGAGAACACGTACGAACTCATCGACGAGGCGGGCGTCGCGGGGATGCCGGGCTCCGGGTTCGGGACCGCGCGCGAGGACTGGCTGCGGTTCGCGCTCGTCACGCCGCGCGTCGAAGAAGCAGCCGACCGGCTCGCGGCCTACTTCGCGGAACGGTAGTCAGTAGCCGCCCGCGTCCGAATTCGAGAAACACCGCCCGCAGCGGCAGGCGTCGAAGTCGTCGAGCGCGCGCTCGACCGCGACCGTCCGGATGTCGTCGTGGCTGACGTCGTTGGTCGCGCCACACTTCGTCCGGCTGTAGGGGTTCTCCACCCCCTTCTTGTGCACGGTCGCGGTGCGCTCGTTCAGTACGCCCTCCATGCGGGCTAGTGACACGCTCTGCGCGGAAAACTGCTCCGGCCAAAACGTTCGGGACGCGCCCGCGAGGACCGCGACCGACGGATTGACCCCGCTGGGTCGCCCACTCCGTGTATGGACGAAATCGAGGTCGAGGCGGTCGACTCCCTCGACCCCGGGGTAGTCAGCGACACCGCCGAGTACGTGCTGTACGGCGGGAAGGGTGGCGTGGGGAAGACGACGATGGCGGCGGCGACCGCGCTCGCGAGCGCGAACGACGGCACCGCCACGCTCGTGGTGTCGACGGACCCCGCGCACTCGCTGTCTGACACGCTGGAGTTCGACGTGCCGAGCCGGCCCGCGAAGGTGCGCGAGGACAGCCCGCTGTGGGCGGTCGAAATCGACCCGGACGACGCGCTCTCACAAGCCGGGATGTTCGGGCAGGACGGCGGGTTCGCGGGCGGCCTCGACGAACTGCTCGGCGGCGCGGGCGGTGCTGGCGACGACGGTGCGATGATGCCGGGGGCCGACGAGGCCGCCGCGGTCCAGCTCCTCCTCGAATACATGGACGACGAGCGCTTCGACCGCGTCGTGGTCGACACCGCGCCGACGGGCCACACGCTCCGGCTGCTGGAACTCCCCGAAGTGCTGGACTCGATGGTCGGCCGCATGATGCAGATGCGCGACCGCTTCGGCGGAATGATGGACGGCCTCACCGGAATGTTCGGGCAGGGCGACGACGAGGACGAGCAAGCCGGCTTCGGGAACCTCGACGCCGTCGAGGAGCGCGTCGAGCGACTCCGCGACGTACTCACGGACCCGACGCGGACCGACTTCCGCGTCGTGCTCGTGCCCGAGGAGATGAGCGTGCTGGAAGCCCAGCGGCTCACCGACCGCCTCGACGAATTCGGCGTGCCCGTGGGGACCGTCGTCGTCAACCGCGTGATGGAGCCGCTGGCGGACGCCGCGGACGTCCCCGGCGACGCGTTCGTCGCGCCGAACCACGAGGACTGCGAGTTCTGCGCGCGCCGCTGGGACGTCCAGCAGGCCGCGCTCGCGGACGCACAAGACCTGTTCAGAGACTACGACGTCAAGCGCGTGCCGCTGCTCGCCGACGAAGTGCGGGGCGAGCGCCCGCTGCGCGTCGTCGCGGCGTGTCTGGACTGACGGCCGGCTCCTACGTCGATTTCTGAACGATGCCGGGGGAGGTAATTTTATACGTATTAATTGTATGAGACCGGTTGCATGTTGTCAGGAATTCCGCTGGTACTGTTGCTCTTGGCGGCAGTCGCGTTCATCATCGTCGCCACCGCGAAACTGAACCTGCACGCGTTTCTCGCGCTGCTCATCGCGGCGTACGGCACGGCGCTCGTCGCGGGCGTCGACCCGGCCGAAGCTGCCTCCCTCGTCACGGACGGGTTCGGCGGCGTCCTCGGGTACATCGGCATCGTGATTCTCGCGGGGACCATCATCGGCACCGCGCTCGAACGCTCCGGCGCGGCGATCGTCATCGCGGAGTCGATTCTCGGGGTCGTCGGCGAGGAGTACACGACCGAGGTGATGGCGATCACGGGGAGCATCGTCAGCATCCCCGTGTTCTGTGACTCCGGATTCGTCATCCTCTCCGGGCTGAACCGCTCGCTGGCCGAGCGCTCCTCGCTCTCACTGTCCACGCTCGGCGTCGCGCTCGCCGGCGGCCTCTACGTCACTCACGTGTTCGTCCCGCCGACGCCCGGACCCATCGCCGCGGCGGGGATTCTCGGCGCGGACATCGGTCTCGTGATGCTCGCGGGACTCGTCGTGAGCGCCCCCATCGTGTTCGTCGCGTCGGCGTGGGCCAACCGGGTCGCGTCTCGGTTCCACATCGACCCGGCGCCCGAGATGACCATGGAGGACATCAAGGCGGAGTACGGCTCGCTGCCGTCCCCCGCGGCGTCGTTCGCGCCGCTGGTCGTCCCCATCGCGCTCATCGCGCTCGGGAGCATCGCGGCGTATCCGGAAGCCGAGAATCCGGAACTCGTCACCGGCGCGCTCCAGCGCTGGCTGCTGTTCATCGGCGACCCCGCGGTCGCGCTCCTCATCGGCGTGTTCATCTCGTTCGTGGTGGTTCCCGAATTCACGACCGACATCACCGACGAGTGGGTGAGCGAGGGCATCAAGAAGGCCGCCGTCATCCTCGCCGTGACCGGTGCCGGTGGCGCGTTCGGCGAAGTGCTCGGCGCGCTCCCGCTCGAACAGTTCGTCACGGACACGTTCGGCGGCCTGGGCATCGGCCTGCTCGCCGCGTTCGTCGTCGCGGCTGCGATGAAGACCGCGCTCGGCTCCTCGACGGTTGCCATCCTGACGACCGCCAGCCTCATCGCGTCGCTGCTCGACCCGCTCGGTCTCGCGACCCAGTGGGGGCGGGTCTTCGCGGTGCTCGCCATCGGTGCGGGGAGCATGACCGTCAGTCACGCGAACGACTCCTACTTCTGGATCATCACGGAGTTCACGGACATGGAGGCGGCGACCGCCTACCAGGCGTGGACGCTCGGGACGCTCGTGCTCGGCGTCGCCAGCATCATCTGGATTCTCGTCGTCCAGAACATCGTCGGCCTGGTGCTGTAGCGGCCACCACTCAGCCGGCGTTCACCACGCGATTCGTGCAACCGTCCCCAGTCGACGGGGGCCAAACGCGTCTCAGCACACAGCTGGCAACCAGACGACAGCGCCACCGACGGCAGCGCCATAACCAGAAAGCCAGCTAGTCGGCTCAGTCAGGAGTCGTCCTCGACGACCAGCACCCGGAGGTCGTTGACGTTCGTGCCAGTCGCGCCCGTCTGAATCAGTTCGCCTCGTTCCCGGAGGAACGGTGTGACGTCGTTGTCGGCGAGCGCCGCGCGGGCTGCATCGGCGTCCTTCTCGCCGACCGTGTCGGCGTCGACGACGGCGCCCGCGGCGTCGGTCGCACCGTCGATGCCGTCGGTGTCGACGGCCGCCAGCGTCACGCCGTCGATGTCCAGTTCTGCGGCGGCGCTGGTGGCGAACTCCTGATTCGGCCCGCCCTCGCCGTCGCCGCTGACCGTCACCGTCGTCTCACCGCCCGAGAGGACGACCGCCGGCGCCGGGACGGGGTTGTCGGTCGCGACCACCTCCTCGGCGACCGCGACGTGGGTCTTGGCGGCCTCGCGGGCCTCCCCGCGGACGCTCGCGGAGAGAATCATCGTCTCGTACCCCCGCTCGGCGGCGACCTCGCGGGCGGCGGCGAGTGCGGTGGACCCGTTCGCCAGGACGTAGTTGGTGACGCGGTCGAACACGGAATCGCCACTCGTCGGCGTCTCCGCGACGTCTACAGGACCGTCAGTCGATGCCTGCGCGTCTCGACAGTCGGCCGCGCGGTCGCCCCGGTCAGCGCCGCGACGGAGTCGCGACTCCACGCGTTCGGGGACCGCCACGTCGTAGGCTTCGAGGACTTCGACGGCGTCCGCGAACGTCGAGTCGTCCGGTGCGGTCGGCCCGCTACCGATGACGCTCTGGTCGTCGCCGTTCACGTCGCTCAACAGCAGCCCCACCACCGTTCCGGGCGCGGCGGCGCGAGCGAGCTGTCCGCCCTTCAGCGCGGAGAGGTGCTTCCGGACGGCGTTTATCTCGTGGATGGTCGCGCCGGACGCGAGCAGTTCGTCGGTCGTCGCCTGGAGGTCCGCGAGCGTGACGTCTCCGGCGGGCGCCGGGAGGAGGGCGCTCCCGCCACCGGTGACCACCGCCAGCACGAGCGTGTCCTCGGTCGCAGACTCGGCGAGATCGAGGACGGTGCTCGCTCCCGCGACGCCGCGCTCGCTCGGTACCGGATGGTCGCCCGGCAGGACGTCGACGTACTCGGTCGAAGTCGGGTCGTCAGTGACGACAGCTCCGCGGTCGAGCCGGTCGCCGAGCACGTCCTCGAGGGCGGCCGCGACGTACCCGGCGGCGTTCCCGCCACCGACGACCACGACCTCGGTATACTCGCGCAGGTCGTACTCGTCGTCGAGTACGGACAGTGTGTTTCCAGAACGAGTGACGGCCTCGCGGACGACCGACTTCGGGTGCGCCGCTCGAATCCCCGCCTCGACACACGCGAGTGCGGTGTCCCGGCCCTCGGTCGTCGCCAGCTCCTCCCGGTTCCGTATCATCAGGATAGTTCTGACGCGGGGCCACGCGGGCAAGACGATTCCGGTTGCTGTGACGACTGCCGGACACCAGTCGCCGAGGAGTCCCCCGTTGCCCGTCTCGACGAGTAGTCAGGCGAACCGCTGGAGCAGCCGGTAGCCGGCGTCCAGCCAGCGGTCGGGGAGGAAGCGCGCGAGCACGCCGACGCGACCCGGCGTCCCGACGGGGTACCGGGACTTGGGGTCGGGGCTGACCGCGGCTTCCGTGATTACTGCTGCAACTTTCTCCGGTGGGACGGCACCGACGCCGTTGACCGCGCTGGCGTCCTCGAAGAACGAGTAGAGCTTCTCGTAGGCGCCGCTGCGGTCCAGGCCCTCGATTTCTGCTTCGGCGCGCTCCGAGAACGAGGTTTCGACCGGGCCGGGTTCGACGATAGCGACGTCGACGTCGTAGGGCGCGACTTCCGCGCGGAGCGCGTCGCTCATCCCTTCGAGCGCGAACTTCGAGCCGTTGTACGCGCCCATCCCCGGGGTCGCGACGCGCCCGGCGACGCTGGAGACGTTGACGATGGTGCCGTCCTCTCGCTCGCGCATGTGCGGGAGCGCGGCGCGAATCAGGCGGTGCGGGCCGTAGACGTTCACGTCGAACTGCCGGTGGAGTTCCCGCGTCGGCACGTCCTCCAGCGGTCCGAGTTGGGCGTAGCCGGCGTTGTTCACGAGACAGTCCAGCCGGCCGTGTTCTTCGACGACCTCGTCGACGACGTTGCGGCACTGCGCGGGCTTCGTGACGTCGATTTCGGCAGTCTCACAGCCCTCGTCGGCGAGCGCCGCGAGGTCGTCGGTGTCCCGGGCGGTCGCGACGACCGTCCACTCCTCGGCGAGCAGCGACCGGGCGGTCGCCGCGCCGATGCCCGACGAACACCCCGTCACGAGTGCGACCTTCTCCATGCCCGATTGGTCGTGGCCCCGGCAGTTAAAGGGTCGAGTCGTCGCCGCAGTCAGTCCTTCAGGTCGTCGGCGTACGCGTCCGCGAGCCGCGTCGGCGCGGGGAGTTTGTAGCCCGTGCAGGTCGCCTCCACGACGTCCACGGTGGTTTCGGCGCTGACGCGGTGGCCCGGGCTCACGATGAGCGGGTTGACGTGGCGCTTCTCGGGGTTGGGGTACTGCCGGGACTGGAAGGCGTATCCGACGACGGTGCCGTCGGGTGCGTCCATCGAGTCGTCGGCCTCGATGGCGACGCGAGCACCCTCCGGCAGCGGCTCGTCCAGTGGTTCGCGAGGCGTCCCACAGAGCAAGTTCTTCGCGACGCCCACCGCGGGCACGTCGAAGAGCACGCCCACGTGCGTCGCGAGCCCGGCTTGCCGGAAGTGGATGCGGCCGCTCCCGTCGAGCACGAGCACGTCCGGCTCCACGGAGAGCGACTCGAGCGCGTCCACGATGGCGTCACCCTCGCGGAACGCCAACAGTCCCGGAATGTAGGGCACTTCCAGTTCCGCGCGGCCAGCGGCGCGCTCGACGACGCGGCCGTCCCGAATCGCGACCGCGGCGCTCACGGAGTAGTCGTCCCCGACGAACGCCTGGTCGACGCCGACGACCACGGGCGCGTCGCTGTCGGTGAGCGTGACCTGTTCGCCGACGCTCCCCGCAGCAGTCGGCGCGTCCGTCGGCGACTCGTCCAGTTCGATGTCTGCGACGTCGAAGCCGAAGTCGTCCTCGAAGGACGCCGTCGCCGCTATCTCGCGCTGGAGGGCCTCCATCGCCTCGTGGGAGCGGTCCGGGTCCGGGAGGAACTCGGGGCGAACGACCTCCATGTCAGGGACGCCGGCGGCCGGGACCGCCCGGGCCGCCCGGCCCACCGGGGCCGCCGAATTGGAGTTGCTTGGGTGCCCGCTCGCCCTCGCGCTTGAGCTTCACGCCGTACAGCAGGCCGATGCCGAGGCCGGCGAGGTGCGCGAACTGCGCGACGCCGCCCGCGCCGATGCCGCCGCCGACCGTCGAGACGAAGATGGAGTAGCCCGCGAACAGCAGGGTCGCGAGCCACAGCGGCATCGGGATGATGAAGTAGAGGTAGATGCGGAGGTTCGGGTTCAGTACCGTGAGCACGCCCATCAGCGCCGCGATGGCACCGCTCGCGCCGAGCACCGCGGAGCCGTTCTGCGTGAGCACGAGCGGCACGCCGAGCACGTCCGGGTTCATCAGCAGCGTCGCGCCGACCTGCGCGAGGCCCGCGAGCGCGCCTGCGACCACGAACAAGCCGACGAGTTTCGTGGAGCCGATGCGCTTCTCGACCACGGGGCCGAAGAAGTACAGCACGATGCTGTTCAACACGATGTGGCCGAAGCCGCCGTGCGCGAACACGGACGTCACCCACGTCCAGACGGCCAGCGGCTCCGTCGTGTTGATGGTGAAGATGTTGAACCACTGCTGGCTGTACGCCTCCACGCCGAGCGCGGGCGCGACCGCGTACTGCAGCACGAACGTCAGCCACATCACTGCGAGCAGCGCGAACGAGACGTTCCCGCGGAAGTAGCCGAGCACGCCACCCGGTCCCGTGTCCACGGGCACCTTCGCCGCGAGCCCGCCGCTATTCTGGGATTGGCTCACGCTGTCGTCGAACCCGCTGTCGAAGACGCCGCCGGGGTCGTTCCACTCGTCGAGGCCCGGACAGTCGTGGTTCTCCGGGAGCCTGTGGGACGAACAGAACGTGCCGCCGCAGAGCCGACACTGGTACGGCATCGACTCCTGCTCGCCACACCGGTCACACGTCGCCATTACCGGCGGTTGGGTGGGCGCGTGGTTATCGTTTTGGGTCTCGGGCTTCCGTACGGATTGTTTCGCGGGCAACGGCTTTGTTACGTACGACGGCTCCGGTACCTGCGAGGATTTCGTTGTCTACAACGGCTTTTCTGTCGACGACACCTCGAAAGCCCCGGCTCGCTGAACCGTCCGCGGCTCGCTGCGCTCCAGTAGGTGCTTGCTTCGCCGGGGCCGGGTTCAGCGAGCCGCCCCTTTCAGTCCCGGAAGACTCACTACGTTCGTCTTCCGACCCTCGCGAACGCCCCGCGTTCGCTCAGTCCTCCCGTAGCCGGTTGGACAGCCGGTAACGGGTGGGACTGAAAGGGGCGAGGCTGTAGACGAAGGCAGGCGAAGTAAGCACCACAGGGAGCGAAGCGACCGAGGAGCGCAACGAGCCTCCCGAGTCTACAGCCTCGGGGCTTTCTATACCTGGGTGGAAGCAAGCCCAGAGCCGAATAGTTCGAATTCGAGTCGAAGTAGCCGGGGGGCTTTTGCGGGAGCCGGCGGTAACACGAGTATGCGCGAGTTCGAGCGGAAGCAACTCCTCGAGCGCGTCGACCGGGAGGCGGCGACGGTGGGGGCGTCGATTCCGGACACGCTCGACGTGCAGGGCGAGGAGTTCGAGTTACGGGAGTTCGTCTTCGAGGTGAAGAAGCTCGATTCGGTGCCGGCCGAGCGCCGCGAGGACGTCGAGGAAGCGAAGAAGCTGCTGCGGCGGGAGCGCCTGCAGCGCCGCGAGCGCCTCGAGGAGGGGTACATCACGCGCGAGGAGGGCGAGGAAGTCGTGAACGCCATCATCGGCATCGAGCGGGCGCTGAACGCCCTGGAGTCGCTGGGGACGACGAGCATCGAGGCGGAAATCGAGGCGAGCGAGCGCGCGGACAAGAAGCGCTGGTTCTCGTTCCTGAAGGAGGCGCTGGGCCACGACAACGAGGAGGGCATCAAGCGATGAGCCGGAACAACGAGGTCGCGAGCGTGCTCGAGGAGTACGCCGACCTGCTGGAGGCCCAGGACGTCGGTTACAAGCCGAACACGTACCGGCGCGCGGCGTCGAACATCCGGGACTACCCGGAAGCCGTCGAGGACCTCGCGGCCGAAGGCACGGACGCGGTCCAGAAGATCGACGCGGTCGGAGAGTCCATCGCGTCGAAGGTCGTGGAGTACGTCGAGACCGGCGAAATCGAGGAGTTGGAGGAGGAACGCGAGAAACTCCCGGTGGACATCGAGCAGTTGACGTCCGTCGAGGGGGTCGGGCCGAAGACCGTCAAGAAGCTCTACGACGCGCTCGGTGTGCAGACGTTGGACGACCTCGAGGAGGCGGCTCGCGCGGGCGAGATTCAGGAAGTCGAGGGGTTCGGGCCGAAGACCGAGCAGAACATCCTCGACCACATCGGGTTCGCGCGGCAGGCCCAGGAACGCGAACTCCTCGGGAACGGCCGCCCCATCGCGGAGGACGTACGGTCGTTCCTCGCGGACCTCGACGCCGTCGAGCGCGTGGAGGTCGCGGGGTCGACGCGGCGGTGGCGCGAGACCATCGGCGACGTGGACGTGCTCGTCGCCAGCGACGCTGGCGAGACGGTCGGGGAGGCGCTGACGGAGTGGGACCGCGTGGACGAGACGCTCGATCTGGGGCCGACGAAGACGAGCGTGCGGTCGAACCAGCTCCGCATCGACCTCCGCGTGGTGGTCGACGAGGAGTTCGGGGCGGCGCTGCAGTACTTCACGGGCAGCAAGGACCACAACATCACGCTGCGCAACCACGCCATCGACCAGGGCAAGAAGGTCAACGAGTACGGCGTCTTCGACGTCTCGGACGTCGACGACCCGGATGCGGGCCAGCGCGTGGGCGAGCGGCTCGCCAGCGAGACCGAGGAAGCCGTCTACGACGCGCTCGGCCTGCCGTTGATTCCGCCGGAGGTGCGCGAGGACCGCGGCGAGGTCGACGCCGCCGCCAGCGGCGACCTCCCGGACTTAATCGAGGAGGGCGACGTGCGCGGCGACGTGCACGCGCACACGGACTGGTCGGACGGCGACCTCACGGTCCGCGAGATGGTCGAGGGAGCCGCCGACTTCGGCCACGACTACGTCGCTATCACCGACCACGCGGAGGGCCCGGGCGTGTTCGGGGATAGCGGGCTCTCCGACGCGGACGTCCGCGAGCAGGTCGACGAAATCGAGGCCGCACGCGAGGAGACGGATATCACCGTCTTCCACGGCATCGAAGCGAACGTCGACACTGACGGGAACGTCGTCGAAGTCAGCGACGACGTGCTCGCGGACCTCGACGTCGTGGTCGCGAGCCCGCACAGCGGCCTCGGCGAGGACGGCGGCGACCAGACCGAGCGCCTGATTGCGGCCGTCGAACACCCACACGTCGACATTCTCGGGCACCCCTCCGGACGGCTCATCAACGACCGCCCAGCGATGGAGTTCGACCCCGAAGCGCTCGCGGAGGCCGCCGCCGAGGCCGGTACCGCGCTCGAAATCAACAGCAACCCACACCGCCTCGACCTCTGGGGGAGCGTCGTCCAGACGGCCGTCGACGCGGGTGCGACGATATCAGTCAACACGGACGCGCACTCCACCAGCGAGTACGACTACATCGAGTACGGCGTCCACACAGCGCGCCGCGGCTGGGCGGAAGCCAGCGACGTGTTGAATACTCGGGACGCGGACGGCGTCCGCGAGTTCCTCGACTCGTGAAACTGCTGCTGGACGCGATGCTCGGCAGCCTCGCGCGCATGCTGCGAATGTGCGGGCACGACGCCGCGTACTGTCTGGACCGGGGCGTTGAGGCCGACGACGCGATTCGTGACCTCGCCGCCCGCGAGGACCGCGTGCTCGTCACGCGGGACCGCGAACTCGCCGAGCGAGCGCCCGAGAGCATCCTCGTCGAGTCCAAAGACGTCGACGACCAACTCCGCGAAGTCGCCGCCGCGGGCGTGGACCTGACACCGACGCCGGGCGAGCGCTGCGGCGCGTGCAACGGCGAACTCCACGAGGTCGAAGGAGAGACAGAAATTCCGGAGTACGTCCCCGACGACGCGTTGCCCGTCTGGCGGTGCGAGGACTGCGGGCAGTACTTCTGGGAGGGCAGTCACTGGGACGACGTCGAGAAGCGGCTCGCAGCACTGTAACTACTGGTCGTTGCGCTCCCACCACTCGCAGGCTTCCATGTCGTCCATCTCCTCCTCGTAGAGCCCGCAGTACGGCTGCATGCCGTCGTTTCCGGCGTACTCGAAGTGCCCGCAGTTCCCGCAGTACTTGTCCGGCGTCGGGCCGCCCGCGGAGGGCGAGGCGTCGCCGTCGAGCGGCGAGGAGATGTCGTCGGTGGCCGCGCCGCCGTCCGAGACGGAGGGGGACGCGCCGGCCGTCGACTCTGTCTGCGTGGCCGGGGACGACGGCTTCGGTTCGGAGGCGTTCGCGCGAGTGCGCTCGTCGGGGTCCTCGACGCCGCCGAAGACGCCGACGCCGCCGAAACTCCCGGACGCGAGTTTCTCGCGGGCGCTCTCGACGTCGTCCGCGGGCACCTCGACGGTGTGCGTCTCGCCGTCCTTCGTGACGGTGAGCGTGACGCTGCCGCCCGGGTCGTTGCGCGTCTTGAACGTCGCGACCGCGGTGAACAGACACCAGAACGTCGTGACGACGCCGGCCGCGTAGACGAGCACGAACGCCAGCGTCGCCGTCGACGGGACGCCGCCCGAATTCGGGACGTAGAGATACGGGTACGTCGCGCGGAACAACATCACGCCGAGGACGGTCAGCCCCGCACCGACGGCTGCAGCAGCACGCTGAACGCGGCTCGCGGGCAGCACGGTGAAGATGCCGACGAACACCGCGGGGACGCCCAACCCCGCGAGGATGCCCGCGATTTCCCGGCTCTCGTACTGCCCGAAGCCGTTGTTGATGAGGAGCCCCGTCGCGCCCGCGAGAATTCCCCCGACGACGAGCAGCGCGCCCGCGGCGAACAGGCCGGTGCCGAGGTAGACGCGCCGCTGGCTGGCCTCGCCCGCGCGCCGGTCGTAGGTCTCCCCCAGGCTGGTCATGCGTGCCCGTTAGACGTGCAGGGTAAAAACAGTACGTCAGACGTTCGACCGCGCGAGCGAGTGGAAGCGGGATGCTAGTCCTGGGTTGTTCTGGTCGTTGGAGGCACGCTGCTCGCGGGTCGGTCTGGTCGCTAGACGAGCACGCTGCTCGCGGGTCACTTCGTTCCCCGCTCGCCACAACGTGGCCTCCCGCTGGTCGGCCACGCTCCGAAAGGTTGAATCCACGCCCCCTCGAATCGCCGTGTATGGCTGACGAGACCGACGAGGACGAGGAACCCGCCGTCGAACTCGGCGAGGGCGAGCCGGTCGAGGGCGCGCCGCTGTCGCGCGTGGCGTCCCGACTGACGTGGGCCCAGCAGAAGAGCGAGGTCGCCCGCAAGGAGGGCGATTCGGTCGTCCGAACGCCCGACGGCCCCCAGAAACTCGAAGCGCTCCTCGAAGACGTCGACATCACGTACTTCGAGACGCGCCGCGAGTTCGAGGACGCCGTCCGCGAGGTCGTCGGCACCGGTCCCGTGCCGACCGAGTAGTCACGGACGAAACCGGCGACGGCCGACGGCTCGCCGGGCTTTATTTTCGCGGCGCTCGGACTTCCGGGCATGCTGCCAATCGACCCCAGCGACATCGACCCCGAGGATTACGGCGAGGAGCAGGCCGTGCTGGCGATGGACCACGAGGAAGCCGTCGAGCACGTCCGCGAGGCGTTCTCCGAGGCCGGCTTCGGGTTCCCCGCGGAGTTCTCGCCGTCGGACCTCCTCAACGAGAAGGTCGACGCGGACCGCGACCCCTACTACGTGCTGGGCGCGTGCAACCCCGAGGTCGCAGACAAGGCGCTGGACGCAAGCGACAACAGAATCGGCGCGCTGTTCCCGTGCAACGTCGTCGTCTGGCAGGAGGAACCCGGCAAACAGCGCGTCTACCACGTCTCCATCATGCGCATCGCGCGGTTGCTCGGGATGGCGCCCGACGACGAGACGTGGGACGAAATCGTCGCGGAGACCGGCGAGTACGTCGAGGAAGCGTTCTCGAACCTACAGGAGAGCGGCGAACACGGCGAATAGTCCGGTTCCAGTGTCCCCGCCGGTGGGGGCGAACGCCTGGATGGTGAACAGCGTCGCGTTGTAGAGCCCGTGGCAGAGCGCGGGGACGACGAGGTTCCGGGTGCGCTCGTAGACGAACCCGAACACGAGACTCGGCACCGTGAGGATGCTGATGGTGAGCGCGGCCGCTTGCGGACTCCCGGACAGCGACAGGATGTGGGCGGGCGCGAACATCGCGGTGGCGAGGACGATTGCTCCCGCCGCGGAGAAGTGCCGGCGCAGCGACCCCTGGATGATGCCGCGGAACAGCAGCTCCTCGCCCGGCCCGATGAGCAGCAGGGACGCGGGAATCATCCACAGGAGCAAGCCGCTCTCTGCGGCGGCTTGTGCGCCCTCGTTCGTCGCCGGTTCGGTCGCGAAGGCGGACGTGATGACGACCAGCGTTGCGAGCACGAGGACGAACGCGGTGAGGTAGCCGCCCACCACGTACCCGAGGTCTCGGAGCGACGGAACGGAGACCGGCACGAAGTCGAAGGAGAGCCCCGAGAACCGGATGTAGGCGTACGCGACCAGGCCGAACCCGATGCCCTGCAAGCCGACGAGCCCGAGCACGAGGAGCGCGGACGTCGTGAGTTCGAAGCCGAGCGCGACCCAGACGCCCATCAGGACCAGTGAGACGGCGAGACCGACGACGAACCCGAGGACGGCGACGCCGAACGCGACGAGCACGGCGCGCAGTTTCGACCCGGACGGTGTCGCGTCGCCGTCGTCGGGAGACGGCGAGGACGCGTCCGCGTTAGTGGAGAGCGAATCCATGCACGGCCGTTCGTCGCGGGTGTCGAAAAACCCCGGGGCTGTAGCCGCGCGCGGCGGCGCGCTGGCCGGCTACTCCTCGTCGCGGTCGCGGAGTTCTTCGCGGAGCGCGTCGACTTGCCCTTCGAGGTTGGCGACGCGGTCTTCGAGGTTGCTCGTCGAGGAGCGGCTGAGGGCGCGAACGACGGCGAGGACGACGTAGCCGACGGAGACGAGTACGACGATGTTCAGGAAGATAACTGCGAACTCCATACCACCGGGGAGGCCGCCGACGAATGCAGGGATCATGGTGGGACTGTTCGCCCGGCTGCGGGATAAACGAACCCCCGAATCGCGGGCTACGAGAACTCCGAGAGGTCGCTCTGGACGCCCGCGACCATGCTGGACTTGCGGCGCAGCGCCCCGAGCGAGACGGGGAGGTGGTCGACGACCTCGCGGACCGCACCGTGGAACGACTGGCTCTCGCCCGGCTCGGTGTCGAAGGCGTTCCGGACGCTCTCGCGGACCTGCCAGACGCCGACGGGTGCCCAGTAGTCGTCGCTGACCTCGCGGAGCACGAGCGCCTTCGCCTGCCGGCCGATGCTGTCGAGGTGTTCGAGCACGCCGAGCCGGGACGCGTAGTACGCGCCCGCGGTCTCGTCGACGTAGCCCGAGCGCCCCTCGTAGCCCTCGCTGGCGGACGCCATCCAGATGTCGCCCGCGGGGTCGGGGTTCCAGATGCTGCCCGGGGCCTTCATCTCCACGAGCTCGTACTCCCACGAGCCGGGGGCGAGCACCACCCAGTAGCGGTTGCCCATGTACTCGTTGACGTGGACGGTGACGCGGTTCACGCTCGGGTTGTCCCGAATCTTCCCGCGGAGGAACTGCCCAATCGTGTCGTCGACGGCCGTAATCGACCATCGGGTCGGGACGAGCCGGCGGTGGTCGGCCTGCCCGAGCGCGCCCACGGAGAGCACGCGGTTGATGTCGTAGACGTCGAAGCCGCGGCGGTAGAGGTACGTCATCGCGCCCTCCGCCGCCCAGTCGTCGTCCTCGAGGGTCTTCTCGACGTAGCGCGGCACGTGGGGGTTCTCGGTGAGCGCCGCGGACTCGGCGCTCGCGTTCGGCCCAGAGGGAGCGTTCGCCGCGGGGTTCGTGTACTCGCTGGCGTCGAAGTCCGGCGTGTCGGAGAGCCCGATTTCGACGTCCACGGGCCGGTCGGCCATCGCGACCTCGCGCTGCGTGCCGACGAAGCCGTCCCAGACGTCGTGGACGTTCACGTTCGCGGAGCGCCGCGAGTTCAGCAGGCCCGTCCGGTACTGGAGGACGTTGTCGATGTCCAGACCCTGCTGGTACCACTCGCCGCTGGTCGCGTACTCCTCGGGGTCCGCGCCGCCCGCGACTGGCGAGAGAATCCCCGCGGAGACGTTCGGATACGACGACCTGCCGACGAACACCGACGGCGCGGTCGCGCCGACGAGCGTGTCCCCCTGTACGGCGGACTCGAAGCCGGATTCGACGTCGTCGAGGTAGTCCAGCACCTCGTAGGACTTCTCCTCGGCGAGCTGGCGTCGCTGGACCGACTCGTCGGGCTGGAGTCCCTCGATGTAGTCGTCGAGACGCACGACTGCTACTTGCGCGGGCGTCTACTTACCCGCTTCGCCGCGCACACGAAACATCCCCCAGGCAGCTACAGATATAGTAATCAGTCGTTCCGGTAATAGCGTGAAAAGGACTCCATACGAGCAACAATATCCATATTTACAGTAGTACGTACGATTCTATTCTCGAATTGCCAACGCTCGCCAAAATCTATTTATGCCTTCGATGTGTGGTAACGTGTATCATGAGCGTCGTGGAACAGCTCCGGCAACGCGTGGAGGACTCGCCCACCGAATTCGAGTGCGGGATTTGCGCGGCCCGCTACGAGCGCCAGCGGTTGAACTGCCCCGCGTGCGGGAGCGGCGAGTTCAGAGAAGCCTGACCGCTAGTCCGCCTGCGCCTGCCACTCGCGGACGTTCTCCTCGCTGACGCCCGACACCGTCTCGGCGAGCTCGTCGGCGTCCGCGCTCGCCAGGTCGCCGACGTCCTCGATGCCCGCTTCTTCGAGTTTCTCCGCCGTCGCGGGGCCGATGCCGTCCAGCGCCTCGACGCCCTGCTTGCGCTGTCGCTCCTGGTACTCCTCGTAGTTGCAGATGGGACACCCCAATTCCCACGGCTCGTCGTCGTCGCCGTCGTGGACGACGAGTTCGGGGAGGTCGTGCTCGTCGCAGTAGGTGTCGGTAATCTCGATGTCGCCGCGACGCGGCAGGGGGAGCGAGTAGTCGCAGTCCGGGTAGCGCGTGCAGCCGACGAGCCGGCTGCCGGTCTGGAGTTGTTTGATGGCGAGTTCGCCACCCTCCTCGTCGCCGCATTCGGGGCACGCGCCGATGACGCGGTCCTCGCTCTCCTCGGCCTCCTCGGCCGCGCAGAGCGGGCAGCCGTGGACGAACGTGTCCCGGCCCGCGAGCATCTTTACCTCGTGGAGCCCGTGCTCGTCGCAGGTCTCCTCCAGGACGAGCGGTTCGCCCGTGGAGGGCAGCGGGAGCGTGAACCGACACTCGGGGTAGCCGTCGCAGCCCACGAAGTACGAACCCGTACGGGAGCGCCGCACGAGTAGCGTGTCGCCGCACTCGGGGCACTCCCCGAGCGTCTTGTCCGCCTTCAGGGAGTCGCGGAGGTGGTCGCCGATTTCCTCCCGGGAGTCGGTGAGTTCGTCGAAGACGCGGTCCAGAATCTCGCGGGACTCCGCGGTGACCTCGTCGAGGGACTTCTCGCCCTCGGCGATGGCGGTCATGTCGCCCTCCAGTTCGCTGGTCATCTGCTCGCTGACCACGAGGTCGGCGTACTCCTCGGCGGCCTCCACGACCGCCTTCGCCAGCGTCGTCGGCCGCGGCGGGTCGCCCTCGATGTAGCCGCGGTCGTAGAGCTTCTCGATGGTGTTGTGACGCGTGGACTTCGTCCCGATGCCCATGTCCTCCATCGTCTCGATGAGCCGGCTCTGCCCGTACCGGCGGGGCGGCTGCGTCTGCTTGGCCTCCATCCGGGGGTCGGTGAGGTCGAGGTGTTCGCCCTCGTCGACGTCCGGCACGTAGTTCTCGGTCGTGTTGAAGTACGGATAGACCGCGTGATAGCCCTCTTCGAGGAGGCGCTTGCCGTTCGCCTTCAGCGACTCGCCGTCGGCGTCCGCGACGACGCGCAGGTGCTCCCAGACGGCGGGCTCGGCGAGCGTCGCGAAGAACCTCCGCACGACGAGCTCGTACACCTCCCACTCGTCCTCGGAGAGCTTGTTCCGGTCGGGGAAGTCCGGCGTCGGGTGAATCGGCGGGTGGTCGGTCGTCTCCTCGTCTCCCTCCGTCGGCGAGAGGTCGTCCCGCTCGAGCAGCATCTCGGCGTCGTCGCCGAATATCGTCTGCTCGAACTCGCCGAGCAGGTCGCGCTCGTCCAGGTCCTCGGGGTAGACGGTGTTGTCCGTCCGCGGGTACGTGATGTAGCCCGCCGTGTAGAGGTCCTCGGCGATGCTCATCGCGCGACCCGCAGAGTACCCGAGGGAGCCAGCAGCGCGGATGTACTGCGTGGTGTTGAACGGCGCTGGCGGGTCGTCGCTGCGGGTGCGCCGCGACACCGACTGCACGACCGCTTCGCCGGCCTCCCGGAGCACCGCGAACGCGCGCTCGGCGGCGTCCTCGTCCCAGACGCGCTCGGCCTCGTTACCGTCCTCGCCCTCGTAGAAGTACTGCGCCTCGAACGTCGTGTCGTCTTTCGCGAGGTCAGCGAACAGCTCCCAGTAGTCGTCGGGCTCGAACGCCTCGATTTCGCGCTCCTTGTCCACGATGAGTTTCAGCGTCGGGGACTGCACCCGACCCACCGAGATGAAGTCCTCTCCCATCTGCCGGGCGGACAGCGAGAGGAACCGCGTGAGCGCGGCCCCCCACACGAGGTCGATGATTTGGCGGGCCTCGCCCGCCGCGGCGAGGTCGAAGTCCACGTCGTCGGGGTCCGCGAACGCGGACTTGACCTCGTTGTCCGTAATCGAGGAGAAGCGCACGCGCTGGATGGGCGCCTCCTCGTTGACCTCGCGGACGAGCTCGTAGGCCTCCTTCCCGATGAGCTCGCCCTCGCGGTCGTAGTCCGTCGCGATGACGACGCTGTCGGCCTCGCGAGCGAGGCGCTGGAGCGCGTTCACGATGTCCTCCTGCGTGGGCTCTTTCACGACGTCGGCGTGCACGAGTTCGGCGGGCTCGACGTCCCGCCAATCGGAGTACTCGGGCGGGAAGTCGACGCCGACGACGTGGCCGGAGAGTCCGATGCAGCGGCGGCCCCCCCACTCGTAGACGTTGACGCCCGCGGTCGTGTCGGTGCTTTCCCCTCCCTCCGAGAGGATGTCGGCGATGCGTCGCGCGGCGTTGTTCTTCTCTGTGACGATGAGTTCCACGGTGTACCTCCACCTGCCGGGGTGGTCTTGGAGACGGATACGCCGCTACCGCGGGTAAAGATTTCGGGACCGAGAACCGCAAGCAAGCGACGGGACAAGGCGCGCTCGCGCCTGCCCACGAGTGCGGGTACTCGCGCGGCGTGCGAGCACGCGCAACGACTAACCCCGCCGCGGTTCGAGTAGCGGCATGGTTTAACGACGCGTGAATCGCTGGGTGGCGTCTTCCTCCTCGTCGTCGGCGTCGGCGGCTTCGCCCTAATGTTCCCGCCGTCGCTGCTGCTCGGTGTCCAGATGGCGTTGCTCGCGGTCGCCGGCGCGCTGTTCGTCGCGGCCGGCGTGACGGATCGCGTGCGCTGGTCGCTGCTCGCGGGCGTCGGGAACGTCGCGCTCGGCGCCTCGCTGGTCGTCTCCGGTGTCACGACGCTCGACGACGCCGAGACCAGCGACTACTTCTATGCCGTCGCGGTCGGCGTCGGCGGCCTCACGCTCGCAGCCATCGGCGTGCTCTACGTCGTCGAGCACGACGCCTTCGACACCGCGTAGCTACGCCCGGTAGAACATTCCCTTCGACGCGGGCCGCGTCTCCTCGAAGCCCCACTGCTCGTAGAAGCCGTCGACGTCCGCCATCAGGTTCACGTACGCGCTCTCCGGCGCGTGCTCGTCGACGTAACTCATTATCGCGTCCATCATCCGGGAGCCCAGGCCCTGTCGCTGGTGGTCGGGGTGGACGGCCATGTCGCAAATGTGGTAGACCGAGCCGCCGTCGCCGACGATGCGCGCCATTCCCACGGTCTCGCCGGACGACTCCTCGACTATCGTCACGCCGTACACGGAGTTCGGGAGGCCGCGCTCGACGCCCTCGCGGGAGCGCTCGGCCATCCCGGCGGCCGCGCGGAGTTCCCGGAAGCGCTCGGGCGTCGGGAGTTGCTCGCGGAGTTCGTACGCCATACCGGGAGTGACGACAGCGAGAAGAAAGCCGTGTCGGTGCCGACAGCGCGCGTCGCTACTCCAACTGCTCGCGCAGCAGTTCGTTCACCTGGCCGGGGTCGGCGCTCCCGCCGGTCTTCTGCATCACCTGGCCGACGAGGAAGTTCAGCGCACCTCCCTCGCCCGCGTAGTAGTCCTCGACGGCGTCGGGGTTCTCGTCGATTGCTTCCGCGACCGCGGCCTCGACCTCGCCGCCCGTGGTCTTCCCGAGGTTCTCGGCTTCCACGACCTCGTCGGGCTCGCGCCCCTCGTCGAGCATCTCCCGCAACACGACCTCCTCGGCGTTCTTCGCCGTAATCTCGTCCTCGGCGACGAGGTCCACGAGGCGCGCGAACTCGTCGATGCGGTCGGCGATGTCGCCGACCTCCATGCCGCGGTAGTTGAGTTCGCCGAGGACGTTGTCCGCGACCCACGTCGCCGCCAGGCCGGGGTCGTACTCCTCCGCGAGTTCCTCGAAGAGGTCCGCGACGGCCTTCCGCGACGTGAGTTTGGAGGCTGTTTCGGCGCCGAGGTCGTACTCCTCGCGGAACCGCTCGCGGCGCGCGTCCGGGAGTTCCGGAATCGGAATCTGCTCCTTCCAGTCCGAGACCTCCAGCGGCGGGATGTCCGCCTCCCGGAAGTAGCGGTAGTCCTTCTCCTCCTCCTTCGAGCGCATCGACACCGTGATGCCACGACTCTCGTCCCAGTGGCGGGTCTCCTGTTCGACCTCGCGGCCGCGCTGAATCTGGTTGCGCTGGCGCGTAATCTCGTAGGAGAGCGCCTTCTGTGCGCCCTTGTGGCTGGAGATGTTCTTCACTTCGGTGCGGTTCGCGGCTTCGAGCGCCTCGTCGCTGATGCCGCCCTCGAGCGTGGCGGCGTCGACCATCGAGATGTTGGCGTCCACGCGCAGGCTGCCGTCGCGCTCCGCGTCGAAGATGCCCAGGTACTCGAGGACGTCCGTGAGTTTCGCGAGGAACGCGCGCGCCTCGTCGGCGCTCCGGAAGTCCGGCCGCGTGACGATTTCCATCAGCGGCGTGCCCGCGCGGTTGTAGTCCACGAGCGTGTAGTCGGCGGTGTCGATGCTGCCGCCGACGTGCTGCAGGCTCCCCGGGTCCTCCTCGAGGTGCGCGCGCTCGATGCCGATTTCGTGGCGCTCGTCCTCGACGGTCACCACGAGCTCGCCGTCCTGGCAGATTGGGGCGTCGTACTGCGTAATCTGGAACCCCTTCGGCAGGTCGGGGTAGAAGTAGTTCTTCCGGTGGAAGCGGGTGCGCTCGGGGATGGCCGCGTCGATGGCCTTCCCGAGTTTCACGGCGGCCTCGACGGCCCCCTCGTTCAGCACGGGGAGCGCGCCCGGCAGCCCGAGACACACCGGACACGTGTGCGTGTTCGGCTCCGCGTTGCCGGTGTCGGTCGAACACCCACAGAAGATTTTGGTGTCCGTTTCCAGTTGCACGTGGACCTCCAGGCCGATGACCGCGGCGAGGTCCTGCGTGGCGGCCTGCGTACTCATTACGCCACGATTCGAGGGGTGGCCGCTTAGGACTAACGAAGGGGCCACGCGGGCGGCCCCACGCAACCAACCAGAATTTGTCTGACGCACGTCCGACCTATACTTATCCGTCTCGCGTCCCCTTCAGGACGTATGACTGACGACACCGATGTCGAGGAACTCGAACAGCGCGTCGAAGAACTGGAAGCGACCGTCCGCGGCCTCACCGAGGAACTCGTGGACGCCAGCGAGCGCATCCGCACGCTGGAAGCCGAACTCGACCGCACGCCGAGCACGGAGGAGCTCCGCGAATCCCGCGAGGGCGGCGTCATCGAGCCCGACGACGACCCCGACACCGAGGCAGACGAAGCGACTAAACCTGTGGACGGCGAGGCTGACGACAACGAGGAGTCGGGCCTCGACGACATCATCGTCGCGTAGGCCGCTCCCCTCCCCAGCATGTACATCGACGAAATCGTCCTCCAGAACTTCAAGAGCTTCGCCGGGACGACGCGCATCCCGTTCTACGAGGACTTCACGACGATTAGCGGGCCGAACGGCTCCGGGAAGTCGAACATCATCGACGCGGTGCTGTTCGCGCTCGGGCTCGCGCGCACCTCTGGGATGCGCGCGGAGAAGCTCACGGACCTCATCTACAACCCCAGCCACGAGGGCGAGGACGCGACCGCCGGCCCGAAGGAGGCCAGCGTCGAGGTCGTGCTGAACAACAGCGACGGGACGCTCTCGCGCTCGCAGGTCGAGGCCGCCGCGGGCTCGGAGAAGGTCGGCGACGTGGACACCATCACCGTCAAGCGCCGCGTGAAGCGCACGGACGACAACTACTACTCGTACTACTACCTGAACGGCCGCTCGGTGAACCTCTCGGACATCCGCGACCTGCTCGCGCAGGCGGGCGTCGCCCCCGAGGGGTACAACGTCGTGATGCAGGGCGACGTCACGGGCATCATCAACATGACGCCGGGCGAGCGCCGCGAAATCGTCGACGAAATCGCGGGCGTCGCCGAATTCGACGCGAAGAAGGAGGACGCCTACGCGGAACTGGAGGTCGTCGAGGAGCGCATCAACGAGGCGGACCTGCGTATCGACGAGAAGCGCGAGCGCCTCGAGCAGCTCGAAGACGAGCGCGAGACCGCGCTCGAGTACCAGGGACTCCGCGACGAGAAACAGGAGTACGAGAGCTACGCGAAGGCCGCCGAACTCGAAGAGAAGCGTGACGACCTCGACGCCACGCGCACGGACATCAGCGAGCGCGAGGACGAACTCGACGAACTTCAAGAGGAACTCGACGAGCGCCGCGGCGTCGTCCTCCGCTTGGAGGAGGACCTCGAGGACCTGAACGCGGAAATCGAGCGGAAGGGCGAGGACGAGCAGCTCGCCATCAAGCGCGAGATGGAGGAAGTGAAAGGCGACATCTCGCGCCTCGAGGACAAGGTCGAGGCCGCCGAAGAGCGCATCGAGGCCGCGGAGAACGAGCGCCGGCAGTCGTTCGTGGAAATCGACCGCAAGCAGGAGCAAATCGACGACCTGGAGGGCGACATCAAGGACCTGAAAGTCGAGAAGGCGTCCGTGAAGGCGGACATCCAGCAGCGCGAGTCCGACCTCGCAGACGTCGAGGCGGAAATCGAGTCCGTGGACACCGCGTTCGACGAACTCAAAGCCGAACTCGCCGAGAAGAAAGAGGAGTTGGAGGCCGCCAAGAGCGAGCGCAACGACCTCCAGCGCGAGCAGGACCGCCTGCTGGACGAGGCCAAGCGCCGCTCGGAAGCCGTCGACGAGGCCAAGTCCGACCTCGAGGACGCCCGCGAGCGCCTCCCCGAATTGGACGCGGTGCTGGACGACCTCGAGGACGAACTCGCGAAGGCCAAGCGCAACCGCGAGCAAATCGTGGAGGTTGTCGAGGACCTCAAGCAGGAGAAGCGGGAGCGCCAGGACGACCTCGAGGACGTCGAGGACGACCTCTCCGCCGCGCAGGAGGAGTACGCGCGCCTCGAGGCGCAGGCCGACCAGTCCGGGGATAGTTCGTACGGGAAGGCGGTCACGACGATTCTGAACAGCGACGTCGAGGGCGTCCACGGCACGGTCGGGCAACTCGGCGGCGTCAGCGAGCAGTACGCGACCGCCTGTGAGACGGCGGCTGGCGGCCGCCTCGCGAACGTGGTGGTGGACGACGATGGCACGGGCCAGCGCTGCATCGAGTACCTCAAGCAGCGCAACGCCGGCCGCGCGACGATGCTCCCCATCACGAAGATGCGCCACCGCTCGCTCCCGAGCACGCCGGAGATGCCGGGCGTGGTGGACTTCGCGTACAACCTCGTGGACTTCGACGAGCAGTACGAGCCCATCTTCTCGTACGTGCTCGGGGACACGCTCGTCGTGGAGAACATGGAGACCGCCCGCGACCTGATGGGCGACTTCCGGCTGGTGACGCTCTCCGGCGAACTCGTGGAGAAGTCCGGCGCGATGACCGGCGGGTCGCGCTCTGGCTCGCGGTACTCGTTCTCGAAGTCCGGCAAAGGCCAACTCGAACGGGTCGCCGAGCGCATCCAGCGCCTCGAAGACGAACGCGCCGAGATTCGGGAGGACGTCCGCGAAATCGACGACCGCCTGGAGGACGCCCGGGACCGCCGGCAGGACGCCACCGACCAGGTACGCTCGCTCCAGAACGACGTGGAGGACGCCGAGAGCGAGCGTGAGGACGTCGAAGAGCGCATCGACGACCTCGAAGCGAAAATCGAGGAGCTGCAGGGCGAGCGCGAGGACGTCGACGAGGAGATGCAGGAAATCGAGGCCGACATCTCCGCGAAGCAGGACGAGCTCGCGGCCTTAGAGGACGACATCGCCGAGTTGGAGAGCGAGCTCGCGGACTCGAAGATTCCCGAACTCACCTCGCAGAAGGAGGACATCGAGGCGGACATCGCGGACCTCGAGTCGCGCGTGGATGACCTCGACGGCGAACTGAACAGCCTCCAGTTGGAGAAAGAGTACGCCGAGGACGCCGTGGAGGACCTCCACGACGACATCGAGGAGGCGCAGAACGAGAAGGCCGAACAGGAGGAACGCATCGGCGACCTCCGGGAACAAATCGAGGCCAAAGAAGAGACGCTCGCCGAGAAGGAGGAGGCCGTCGCCGAGTTGGAGGAGGAGTTAGCGGACCTCAAGAGCGAGCGCGAGGACCTCAAGGACGACCTCAAGGAGGCGAAGGCGGCCCGCGACGAGCAGGCCAACGAGGTCGAGAAGGTCGAGAACCGCCTAGAGAGCCTGCGCCGGGCGGAGTCGCGGCTTGCCGACGAAATCGACGACCTCGAAGAGGCCGTCGGCGACTACGACCCCGAGGAGATTCCGGACCTCGACGAAGTCGAGGAGAACGTCGCGCGCCTCGAACGCCAGATGGAGGCGCTCGAACCGGTGAACATGAAGGCCATCGAGGAGTACGACGACGTCGAAGCCGACCTCGACGACCTCGAAGCCAAGCGCGAGACGCTCGTGGAGGAGCGCGACGGCATCCAGGACCGCATCGACCAGTACGACGAGCAGAAGAAGTCGACGTTCATGGACGCCTTCGACGCCATCAACGACCAGTTCCAGCGCATCTTCTCGCGACTCTCGGCGGGCACGGGCGAACTCGAACTGGAGAACCCCGAGGACCCCTTCGAGGGCGGGCTGACGATGAAGGCTCAGCCCGCGGACAAGCCCGTGCAGCGCCTCGACGCGATGAGCGGCGGGGAGAAGTCGCTGACCGCGCTGGCGTTCATCTTCGGCATCCAGCGGCACAACCCCGCGCCGTTCTACGCGCTCGACGAGGTGGACGCGTTCCTCGACGCCGTCAACGCCGACCGCGTCGGCGAACTCGTCGACGAACTCGCCGGGGACGCGCAGTTCGTCGTCGTCAGCCACCGCTCGGCGATGCTAGACCGCTCCGAGCGCGCCATCGGCGTCACGATGCAGGAGGACAACCGCAGCATCGTCACGGGTATCGACCTCTCCGCGCCGGGGGCGACAGCGAATGACTAGGGACAGCCCGGACGAACGCAGTGAGTCCGCGAACGAGCGAGCGGGGAGCACTGCGACCCGCGAGCAGGACGAGCGGAGCGAGTCCGCGGAAAAGGTGAGCGACGACCGGCGGGAGCCGCGAACCGACGGCGGGTCCGACGACGTCCCGCTCGACATCACCGGCCACGAGGACCGGAAGGCCGAGCGGGAGTCCAGCGACGCGGAACCCGACGGCGGACTGACGACTGCGGACGCGCCCGGAGACGACACCGACGACACGCCCGACAGCGCCGCCGAGTTGATTGCACAGTCGCCGGCCGAACCCGAGGCGAACCCCGACGACGAGGTCGAGCCCGTGGAGTTGCTCGTGCAGCTCGCGAAGAACGGGGAAATCGAGCCGTGGGACATCGACATCGTCGCGGTGACGGACAAATTCCTCGAGGCGCTCGACGAGGCCGACCTGCGGACGTCCGGGCGCGCGCTGTTCTACGCGAGCGTCCTCCTGCGGATGAAGAGCGACGTGATGCTCGACGACGGCGACGACGAACCCGAGGAGGAGGAAGTCGAGCGACCGCCGTGGGAAGCACCACCGGCCGAGGCAGACGAGGACGGTCGCCCGGCCTACGACCCCGTGGACGCGCTCGAATCCGAGATGGACCGCCGGCTGGAGCGCAAGCAGGCCCGCGGCAACCCGGAGACACTGGACGAGCTCGTTCGCGACCTCCGGGAGGCCGAGCGCGGGTCGTGGTGGAAAGAGTCGAGGGAGTACGACACCAGCGACTCCCCGAAGGGGTTCCGGCGCGGCGTCCAGGAGTTAGATTACCACTCCGGGGACGAGTTCCGGATGGACGACGAGCCGACCGCCGAGGAGGCGCTCGGGAACGCCCACGAGGAGGACATCGAGGCGACCATCGCGGACGTCCGGACGGTACTGGACGAGAAGTACGGCGGCGGCCGCACGGAAGTGCTCTACGAGGAGGTCGCGGACGCCGGCGAGTCGCGCGTGCAGACGTTCCTCGCGCTCCTGTTTCTCGCGCACCGCGGCTCGGTCACGCTCGAACAGGACGACCTGTTCGGCGACCTCTGGGTCTGCGAGAACGCGGAGACGGAAGCGCCGACGCCGAACTAGAACGCGAACCAGTCGGTGACGCGGCCGGAGTCGTGGAGCCGCCAGCGCTGGCGGACGGTTCCTTCTGCGCCGGTTTCGACGGAGAGCGTCGCGTCGAACAGCGGCTCGACCGTCGCGAGGAGCGCGTCGTCGGCGCTCGTGGAGACGTGGAAGTGGCCCATACCGTCCACACTGCGCACGGAACTCGTGAGGAGGTGGAGGAAGCGGAACAGCCGCTCCTCGGAGACATCGCCCGAGCGCACGGTGTCGAAGAACGGGTCGAGGCCGTCCACGCAGAGTCGGAGCTCGCTGGGGTTGTCGGCGGACTCGGCGACGCGGTCGAAGGCGTCGGTGACGGCGGTGGTGAGCGCCGCGAAGTCGGTGGGGTCGTCGACGCGCTCGTACCACTCGCCGAGCGGCGTCGGGAGGTCGCTCGTACCGGAGGACGCGGCGGCCGCCGAACGTGCGCCCGTCGCGGGCGTGGCGTCCACGACGCCGAGTGTCGAAGGGTCGGTGCGGCGCGGGCTGTGGCGGTCCAGCACCGTCGAGACGTCCGACGACGTCTCGAGGAAGACGTGGCGGCGGTCGAGTTCGGGAGCACCGAGCAGACGCTCGCAGGCGGCGTCGCGGCCAGCGGCGTCGCTGACGACGAGAACGTTGCAGCCGTCGCGCTTCAGCGCCGCGAGCTCGGTCGAGAATGCTTCGGCGTCCGCGTGCTCCCCCATAGTCGACCTAACAAACGCGGGAATGGTATTTACATTTTGGGTCCGCGGCCGCGAATCTTACCGCGTTACCCGCCTCAGCGCCCGGCCTCAGAGATAGTCGCCGACGAGCGCGTCGACGCGCTCGCGGGTCTCCTCGGGGATGGCCTCGGTGGGCGTGTTGACGGTGCCGTCGAGGGCGTGCCCGCAGTCGCAGTCGCGCTCCTCGGGCAGCGTCTCGATGGCGTGCTCGACGGTGCGCTTGATGGCTTCCTCGTTGGCCGCGGCGTTCTCCAGCACCTCTTCGAGCGTGACCTCGCTGTCCGCCTTCCAGACGTCGTAGTCGGTGACGCCCGCGACGGTCGCGTAACACATCTCGGCTTCCCGCGCGAGCTTCGCCTCCGGGATGGCGGTCATGCCGACGAGGTCCCAGCCCTGGGCCTTGTAGAACTCAGACTCCGCGCGCGTCGAGTACTGCGGACCCTCGATACAGACGTACGTGCCGCCTTCTTGTGTCTCCGCGTCGGTCGCTTCCTCCGCGGACTCGTGGAGGTGTTCGACCATGTGCGGGCAGTACGGGTCCGCGAACGGCTGGTGGACGACGATGCCGTCGCCGAAGAACGTGGAGTCGCGGTGCTTCGTGCGGTCGAAAATCTGGTCCGGGACGACCAGCGTCTGCGGCGGCAGCTCCTCTTTGAGGCTGCCGACGGCGTTCGACGCGAGGATGCGTTCGACGCCGAGCTGCTTGAGCGCGTAGATGTTCGCCTTGTACGGGAGGTTCGTCGGCGAGCGCTGGTGGTCGGGGCCGTGGCGCGGCAGGAACGCGACTTCCGTCCCCGTGTCGCCGAACTCGCCGACGGTGACGGGCGCGCTCGGGTCGCCGTACGGCGTCGTCACGTCCTCCTCGCGGACGTCGTTCAGCGGGAGCGCTTCGTAGATGCCGGAACCGCCGATGAAGCCAATCATGAGACGACGTGGGCGGCGGACGCACCTAAACGAAACGATGCCGGCTCAGGCGTCGACGCGGAGCTTCCACTCCTCGGGGCCGGCCTTCACGAGCACGTCGCGGCGTACCATCTCCTCCAGCACTTCGTCGAGGCGGTCGGGCTGGGCGATTTCCATCTCGATGCGTTCGACGTCGTGGTACGACGCGAGGAGGTTCTGGATGCCCTCGCGCGTGTAGGGACCGTCGCCGTCCTTCTCCATGACGCCGGAGATGAGGTCGATCATGTCCTCGATGAAGTTCCAGGGGTAGACGACCCACGCCCACTCGTCGAGGTACTCGCCGACGTAGTCGGGGTCGTACTCACTGGTGCCGAGCAACTGGAGGGTGGCGGTCCGAATCTCGTTGGCGTCCCGTTCGGCGACGTACTCGTGGGCGCGCTCGATGGAGCCGCCGGTGTCGGCGATGTCGTCGATGATGAGGACGTCTTTGTCCTCGACGGAGCCCTCCGGCATCGGGTACCGGACCTCGGGCTCGTCGGCCTTCTCGGCGGTGCCGACGTAGTGCTCCATCTTGAGACTCGTGAGGTCGTCGAGGCCGAGGAAGTCACAGAGACACCGGCCCGCGAACCAGCCGCCGCGGGCGAGCGCAACCACGACGTCGGGCTCGAACTCGGAGGTTTTGACGTCGTCGCTGACGTCGCGGCAGAGACCGTAGATGTACTCCCAGTTGGTGATAGTACACTTGAACTCGTCCGGGAGGTCGCTCATTACGTATTGGCCCTCGGGCACCTCGCTACTTAACGGTTTACAGGTGCGCTCGGCCGCCTGAACGTGTCAGCGAGTCAGTCAGCGAGAACGCGGGAAACGTTCAAGCCGCGCGTGGTCGAAGCGGGCCACGTGACCACGCCCTCCAACGACACGTCGACCAACCACAGTCGCCGTCGGGTCCTCCAGTCCGCGGCCGCAGTCGCGCTTGCCGGCCTCGCGGGCTGTTCGGGCGGCGACGGCGACGGAGCCACGACCGCGCCGACCCAGACGACGGCGGAGTCGACTACGACTACGCCGACGACCGTCAGCGACGCCGACCAACGCGAGAAAGCAATCGAGTTCGTGCAGACGCTGGCGGCCGGCGAGTACGAGACGGCGTTCGGGATGCTCTCCGAGAACATTCGGAGCCAGTACTCCGCCGCGCGGTTGGAGACCGACTGGACGCAGACGACCGCCGACTACGGCCGCTTCGAGGGTATCTCGGGGACGACTCGAGAGCCGACGGGCGGCTACGACGTGCTCGTCGTGCAGGCGCAGTTCGAGGCGGGCGTGCTCGGCGTGCAGTTGGCCTTCGAACAGGCGTCCATCGAGGGGCTGCAGTTCGTGCCGCTCCAGGGGGCGTACTCGCCGCCCACGTACGCCGACGAGTCCGCCTTCGAGGAGCGCGAACTGGCGCTCGACTCGCCGGCCTGCGACCTGGGTGCGACGCTGACAGTGCCGACCGACGGCGCGGACACCGGCGTCGTGCTCGTGCACGGCTCGGGACCGAACGACCGCGACGAGACCATCGGCCCGAACAAGCCGCTGAAGGACCTCGCGTGGGGGCTGGCGACCGAGGGCGTCGCCGTGCTGCGGTACGACAAGCGCACGTACGCCTGCGACGTGGCGACCGGTGACCTCGGGTTCGACGCGCTCGTCGCCGACGACGCGCTGACCGCGCTCGACCGCCTGCGCGCGGAGACGGATGTGAGCAATTCCGCGGTCGTCGGCCACAGCCTCGGCGGGTACGCCGCCCCCTACGTCGCCGAACGGGACGGCGACGCGGCCGCGTTCCTGCTCGCCGCGCCGTCGCGCCCGCTGTACGAACTCGTCCCCGACCAACTGCGCTACCTCGCCAACCTCGACGATACGGTGACCGATGCCGAACGCTCGCGCATCGAGGACGCGGAAGCGACCGCCGAACGGCTCGCGAACGGCAACTACGAGAGCGGCGGCTTCGCGTGGAGCGCGGACTTCTGGCGCGCGGTCGCGGAGTACGACCCCGTGGCGACTGCGACGTCGCTGGACGGCGAGGTGTACGCGCTACAGGGTGGCCGCGACTACCAGGTGAGTCCGACCGAGGACTTCCCCGCGTGGCAGGACGCGCTCAGCGAGTCCAACACGGCGCTGTACGACGACCTGAACCACCTGTTCGTGGCCGGCGCGGGCGACCCGAACCCGAACGAGTACTTCCGGGGCGGGAACGTCGCCGAAGCAGTCGTGACGGACCTCGCGGGCTGGCTCGGGTAGGGAAGGAAAACACGCAACACGCGGGAGCGAGAAGCCGCGTCCATGACAGCGACGCGAGCGCTCCTCGTGGACGCGTTCACCGACGAGCCGTGCGCGGGGAACGCGGCTGGCGTGGTGCCGGACGCCGACGACCTGACGGAGGGACAGATGCAGGCCATCGCCGCCGAACTCGGCGCGAGCGAGACGGCGTTCGTCCGCGAGAGCGACGACGCCGACCGCCGGATTCGGTACTTCACGCCGACGACCGAAGTGGACCTCTGCGGGCACGCGACCATCGCGAGCCACGCGCACCTGTTCGCGGACGGTGCCATCGAGGCGGGCGAGCACACGCTGGAGACGAACGTCGGCGTGCTCGACGTCGACGTCGAGGACGACGGCACGGTGTGGATGACGCAGAACCCACCCGAAATCCGGGAAGTGGACGTGACCTACGAGCGTGTCGCGGCTGCGACGGGGCTGGACGAGGAGGCGCTCCGGGGCGCCAGCGACGACCTGCCACTGGCAGTGGCCTCGACGGGGCTGCCGTTCCTCGTCGCGCCCGTGACGTACCTCTCGGACCTGGGCGACGCGAGTCCGGACTTCGACGCAATCGAAGCGCTCGCCGACGAAGTGGGCGCGGCTGGCGTGTACGCGTTCTCGTTCGACGCGCTGGCCAGCGCGTCGACGCTCCACGGGCGTGCGTGGGTGCCGGGCGTGGGCATCGACGAGGACCCCGTGACGGGGACGGCCAGCGGTGCGGCGGGCGCGTACCTCGAACACTACGCGGCGTTCGGCGGCGACGTCGCCGAGGAGATGGTCTTCGAGCAAGGGCACTTCGTCGACCGCCCGGGCCGCGTTCGGGTGCGCGTGCAGGACGGCGGCGCGCCGAAAGTCGGCGGGACGGCCGTGGAAACGCTCGACGGCGACCTCCAGGTGCCGCCGGCCGAGACCGACGACATCCTCGAAGCCTAGTCCTTGGAATTCGGCGCGTCGCCGAATTCGAACGCGTCGTCCTCCTTGAGTTTGCGGAGCTCGCGGTTCACCGACTGGAGGTCGTTCTGCATGTCCGCGAGCCGGTCGTCGAGCACGCTGACGATGTCGCTTTTGACGTGCTGGGTGTCGAAGGTGTCCGAGAGCGCGTCCTCGTTGGCGGCGGTGAGCGTCTTGTACAGCGACCACGCCTTCCCGAAGCGGTAGACGAGCAGGCCCGCGACGGCGAGTGCGATGCCGGGCGCGGCGGCCGACAGCGCCTGGCCCGTCGCCGAGGAGTCCGCCGAGAGGATATCCCACGCTTCGAGCCCGCCGAGCGCGATGCCGCCGCCGACCAGCGCGAGGCCGACGACCGCGAACGCGGACGTGAACAGGAAGTACTTGCCAGCGTGAACGGCTGCGCGTTTCGCGTCCATGCCCGAGTGGTGACGAGCCGCCGGCTAAAATCCTCCGCTGGCGGTTGCGAGGCGAGCACAGTCGGCGGCGACCACGCCTCGAACGGACAATCAGTACTCGGAACCGAGTTTGCAATTATTGCGCATGAGCCGTTCGCAACCTTCTTATGAGCCGTTCCGGTGTATCTACCTGTCAATGGCTGTTCGATGGCTGGAAGACGTACGGGCCGACGACATCGACAGTGTCGGCGGCAAGGGCGCGTCGCTCGGCGAACTCACGGACGCCGGGCTCCCCGTCCCCCCGGGGTTCGTCGTGACCGCGGGGACGTACCGCACGTTCATCGAGGACGCGAACATCGACGACGAACTGTTCGACGCCGTCGAAGTCGACCCCGAGGACTCCAGCGCGCTCGCCGACGCCGAAGCGGCCGCGAAAGACCTCATCCTCAACACCGAACTCCCGGAGCACATTCGAGAGGACATCCTGTCGTCGTACGACGACTTGGACGACGGACAGGCGTCGGTCGCGGTGCGGTCGTCGGCGACCGCCGAGGACCTCCCGGACGCGAGTTTCGCGGGCCAACAGGAGACGTTCCTCAACATCACCCGCGAGGACCTCATCGACCGCGTGAAGCGCTGCTGGGCGTCGCTGTTCACGCAGCGCGCCATCTACTACCGCGAGGAGCAGGGCTTCGACCACCGCAAGGTCGACATCGCGGTTGTCGTCCAGAAGATGGTCGACGCCGAAAAGTCCGGCGTGATGTTCACGAGTCACCCCTCGACGGGCGCTCACGAGGCCATCATCGAGGCCGCGTGGGGGCTCGGCGAGGCAGTCGTCTCCGGCTCCGTCTCCCCGGACAACTACCACGTCGACCGCGACACGAACACCGTCGAGGAGGTCTCGGTCGCGGACAAGAAGGTGATGTGCGTCCGCGACCCCGACACCGGCGAGACCGTCGAGCGCGAGGTCCCCGCGGAGAAGCGCGAGCAGCGCGTGCTCTCCGACGAGGAGATTCTGGACCTCGTCACCATCGGCGAGCGCGTCGAGGAGCACTACGGCGAACCACAGGACGTCGAGTGGGCGATGACTGACGGCGACATCTACATGCTGCAGTCCCGCCCAATCACGACCATCGACGAGGACACCGAGATGACCGAAAACGGCGAAACCGGCGAGGAACTCGTGAACGGCCTCGGCGCGAGCCCCGGCATCGCCTCGGGCCCGGCTCGCGTCGTCACCAAGCTCGACCAGCTCGACAAGGTCGGCGAGGGCGACATCATCGTCACCGAGATGACGACCCCGGACATGGTGCCCGCGATGAAGCGCGGCGCCGGCATCGTCACCGACGAGGGTGGCATGACCAGCCACGCCGCCATCGTCTCCCGCGAATTGGGCTGTCCCGCGGTCGTCGGCGCGACGAACGCCACGGACGTGCTCCACGACGACCAGATTATCACGCTCGACGGCGACCGCGGAACCATCACCGAGGGCCGCACCGAGGAGGAGTCCGAGCGCAAGCCAATCGAGGAAGCGCGCCCGACGACGCCCGTGAAGCCGATGACCGCGACCGAGGTGAAGGTCAACGTCTCGATTCCCGAGGCCGCCGAGCGCGCCGCCGCGACCGGAGCCGACGGCGTCGGCTTGCTCCGCACGGAGCACATGATTCTCTCCACGAACAAGACGCCCGAGCGCTACATCGAAGACCACGGCGAGGACGCCTACGTGGACGAACTCGTCTCCGGCGTGCGCACGGTCGCCGAGGAGTTCTACCCGCGCCCCGTCCGCGTCCGCACGCTCGACGCGCCGACCGACGAGTTCCGGCAACTGGAGGGCGGCAGCGACGAACCCCACGAACACAATCCGATGCTGGGCTACCGCGGCATCCGCCGCAGCCTCGACCGCCCCGAGGTGTTCAAGCACGAACTGGAGGCGTTCAAGGAACTGTACGAGATGGGCTACGACAACGTCGAAATCATGTTCCCGCTCGTGAACGACGCCGACGACGTGCGCCAGGCCCGCGAACTCATGACCGAGGTCGGCCTCGACACCGAGAAGCGCACCTGGGGGGCGATGATCGAGACGCCCGCGGCCGCGCTCTCCGTCGAGGAACTCGCCGCCGAAGGCATCGACTTCGCGTCGTTCGGCACGAACGACCTCACGCAGTACACGCTCGCCGTCGACCGGAACAACGGCAACGTCGCCGACCGCTTCGACGAACTCCACCCCGCCGTCCTGGACCTCATCGAGGGCGCCATCGAGACGTGCCGCGAACACGACGTCGCCACCAGCATCTGCGGGCAGGCCGGCTCGAAGCCCGAGATGGTGAATTTCCTCGTGGAGACCGGCATCTCCTCGATTTCCGCGAACATCGACGCCGTCCGGGACGTCCAACACGAGGTCAAGCGCGTCGAACAGCGCCTCATCCTCGACTCCGTCCGGGACTAACCGCACACCTCTCCCACCCGCACGTTCCTCCAGTCCGCTCGGCGACACGACAGACGTTTTCACCGCCGGGGTCCTATCCCGGAGTATGCTCGCGTATCACGCCGTCTTCCTGCTGTTGGTCGCCGGTTCGACCGGCTTCTTCGTCGCGCTCGCCGCGCTGAACGTCCGGCACGCCGACCGCACCGTTCGCGAGCGCACGGAGTGGCTGGCCGACACCGTCGGCGTCGACGACCCCGAGCGGCTGCTGGACTACCACCGGCTGACGACCGCCGCCGGCCAACTGCAGAGCGTCGTCGTGCTCGGCGTCGTCCTGCTCGTGCTCTACACCGGCCTGTTCGGGGGCGCCGTCGCGGCTGCCTACGACACAATCGGGAACGACCTGCTCGCGGGCGTCGCGGTGTTCGTCGGGGCCGCGCTCGCGTTCCAACTGCTGCGCGTGCCCTTCGACGCCTTCGAGACGTTCGCCGTCGAGGACGCGTTCGACTTCAACGAGCAGTCGCCGAAACTGTTCGTCCGCGACAAACTCGTCAGCACCGCGTTCACCGTCGCCCTCGTCGCTGCACTCGGCGCGGCCGTGCTGTTCGTCGTGGACGCGTTCCCCGAGTGGTGGTGGCTCGCCGCCAACGGCGTCGTCGGCGTCTTCCTGCTCGCTACCCAGATTATCGTGCCGCGCGTGTTCCTCCCGCTGTTCTACGACTTCGAGCCAGTCGAGGACTCCAGCCTCCGCGACGCCGTCGACGACGTCTTCGAGCGCGCCGGCTTCACCTGCGACGACGTCTACGTGATGAACGCCAGTTCGCGCTCCGGGCACTCGAACGCGTTCTTCACGGGCTTCGGCGCGACCAAGCGCGTCGTCCTCTTCGACACGCTCGTCGACCAGCTCGACGAGACCGAACTCCAGAGCGTGCTCGCGCACGAACTCGCGCACTGGAAGAAGGGCCACATCTGGCAGGGGATGGCCGCCAGCGTCGTGCAGGCTGGCATCCTCCTGTTCGTCGCGCAGTTCCTCGTGGAGTCGTCGTGGCTGTACGCGATGTTCGGCGCGCCCGAGGTGCCCGCCGCGGGCCTGCTGCTCGCGGCGCTATGGGTCGAACCCGTGAGCCAGTTCGCCAGCCCGCTCTCGAACCGGCTCTGGCTCGCGAACGAGCGCGAGGCCGACGCGTTCGCCGTGGACGTGATGGACGGCGGCCAGCCGCTCGCGGGCGCGCTCGCCGCGCTCACCAGCGAGAACCTCGGCAACCCCTTCCCGCACCCGCTGTACGAGACGTTCCACTACCAGCACCCGCCCGTCCCCGAGCGCATCCGCTACCTCACGGAAGACTGACCCGAGAGCGGAACCGCTAAATCGCTCCTTCGACTGGCAGACAGTATGCCACGCGCGGAGCCGACGCCCACCCCGCAGGACTTCGACCGCGTGCTCTCCTCGATGTGTACGGAGCCCCACCCGGCCGCCCGCGACGCCGCGGTGGCGTTCCTCGCCGACAACCCCGGCGACCCCGCGACCTACCCCGCCGTCGCGGACCTCGAAACCGAAGCGGTCGACGCGCTCGGCGACGTCGTCGGACTCGACGACCCGCACGGCTACGTCGGCTCCGGCGGCACCGAAGCGAACATTCAGGCAGTTCGTGCCGCCCGCAACCTCGCCGACGGCGACGTGAACGTCGTCGCGCCCGAGAGCGCGCACTTCAGTTTCCAGAAGGCCGCCGACGTGCTCGACGTCGAACTCCGGCTCGTGCCCACGAACGACGACCACCGCGTGGACGTGGACAGCGTCGTCGACCTCGCGGACGACGACACCGCGCTCGTCGTCGGCGTCGCCGGCACGACCGAGTACGGCCGCGTCGACCCGATTCCTGCGCTCGCGGACGTCGCCACGGACGTGGACGCGCGCCTCCACGTCGACGCCGCGTGGGGCGGGTTCGTCCTCCCGTTCACCGACCACGAGTGGAGTTTCGCGGACGCGCCCGTCGACACGATGACCATCGACCCGCACAAGATGGGGCAGGCACCGATTCCCGCCGGTGGCTTCCTCGCGCGGGACGCCGAGACGCTGGACGCGCTCGCCATCGACACCCCCTACCTCGAATCCGACACGCAGCCGACGCTCGGCGGCACGCGCTCGGGCGCGGGCGTCGCCGGCACCCACGCCGCCCTCGACGCGCTCTGGCCGGACGGCTACCGCGACCAGTACGAGCGCTCGCAGGCCAACGCCGACTACCTCGCCGCGGAACTCGACGCCCGCGGCTACGACGTCGTCGACCCCGTGCTCCCGCTTGTCGCTGCCGACCTCTCGGACACCGAGTTCGAGGCGCTCCGCGACGAGGGGTGGCGCATCTCCCGCACGGCCACCGGCGAACTCCGCGTCGTCTGCATGCCCCACGTCACCCGCGAGATGCTTGACGAGTTCCTCGCGGCGCTGTCCGGTGTCGGTAACGTTTAATCCCGCGACAGTCCACCACATAGACAGTGCTCTCGTCCGTTCTGCTCGCGCTCTCCATCGACCTCAGCGCCGTCGAGGGAGCGGTCCGTGCCGCGACGGGCTGGCCGGGACTCGGCATCATCTTCGTCTACTCGTTCCTCATCGCGTTCGTCCTCCCGCTGCCCAGCGAAGTCGTATTGTGTCCCGCCGGCTACGTCTGCGGGAGCGCCGCGACGCTCGGCCTCGGCCTCCCCGGCCCCGCACTCGTCGCGGTCGTCGTCGTCGTCAGCGGCGTCGGGAAGTCCCTCGGCAGCGTCATCGCGCTCTCGGTCGGCCACGGCGCCAGCCACTCCAGCGTCGTCGTGCGCGCGCTCCGCCGGCTCGGCTTCGACCCCGTCGAGTGGTCGAAGACTCGCATGGTCGAGCTCGTTCAGACGTACGGCTACTACGGGATGGCTGTGGGGCTCAGCGTGCCGTTCTTCCCGGACACCATCTCGCTGTACGCGTTCTCCGTCATCGAGAAGGACTACCGGCGGTTCGCGCTCGCGACGTTCGCCGGCAGCGTCGGCCGCCTCGCGATTACCATCGCGCTCATCGAGGGCGTGCTGTTCGTCGCGTGACGACGAAACCGGAACGCCGAGACGCAACCAGCGGGCTTTAGGCCCGCGCCGGAAGAACGGAAAACCATGACCTACGAGGACTTCCCGACCGACGAGCAGACGGTGGTCACTGCGGGGTTGCCGTACGCCAACGGCGACCTCCACATCGGCCACCTGCGTAGCTACGTGAACGCCGACGCGTTCACGCGCGGCCTCCGGAAACTCGGCCAGGACGCCATCTACGTCTCCGGGAGCGACATGCACGGCACCCCCATCGCCGTCAACGCCGCCGAAGAAGGCGTCAGTCCCGAGGAGTTCGCGCTCCGTCACCACGAACAGTACGAACAGACGTTCCCGAAATTCAACGTCGACTTCGACCAGTACGGCCACACCCACGACAAGACCAACACCGAGCTCACGAAAGAGTTCGTCCGCAAGTGGGAGGAGAACGGCCACGTCCACGAGAAGGAAATCAACGTCGCCTACGACCCCGAGGCCGACCAGTGGCTCCCCGACCGCTACGTCGAGGGCACGTGCCCGTACTGCGGCGAGCACGCCCGGGGCGACGAGTGCGACGAGGGCTGCCAGCGCCACCTCGAACCCGGCGAAATCGAAGACCCCGTCTCCACGCTCACCGGCAACCCCGCGGAGTACCGCGTGCGCGACCACAAGTTCCTCCGGCTCTCGGACGTCCAGGAGCACCTCCAGGGGTTCATCAACCGACTCGAGGGCACGAGCAATGCCCAGAATCAGCCCCGCGAGTGGATCGAGGGCGAACTGGAGGACTTCTGCATCACGCGGGACATGGACTGGGGCATCGACTACCCCGGTGAGGGCTCGGACGACCTCGTGCTGTACGTCTGGGTGGACGCCCCCATCGAGTACGTCTCCACCACCAAGCAGTACAGCGAGCGCACGGGCGACTTCGACTGGGAGCCCGTCTGGAAGGACGGCGACGGCCACATCGTCCACATCATCGGCCGCGACATCATCCAGCACCACACCGTCTACTGGCCGGCGATGCTGGAGGCCGCCGACTACGCCGAGCCGCGCGCCGTCTGCGCGACCGGGTTCGTGAACATCGACGGCAAGGGCCTCTCGACGTCGAAGAACCGCGCCATCTGGGCCGAGGAGTACCTCGACGAGGGGTTCCACCCGGACCTGCTGCGGTACTACATGGCGACCGCCAGCGGGTTCGAGCGCGACGTGAACTTCTCGTGGGACCGGTTCGCCGAGCGCGTGAACAGCGAACTCGCGGACGTCGTCGGGAACTTCGTCTACCGCGCGCTGCTGTTCGCGACCCGGAATTTCGACGGGACGCCGGACGCGGACGTCTCCGCGGACGTCGAGACCGAAATCGCGGACGCAATGGACGACTACGAGGACGCGCTCAACGACTACGACCTCAAATCCGCTGGGGAGCGCGCGGTCGCGCTCGCTCGCTACGGCAACGAGTACATCCAGCGCAACGAGCCCTGGAAGCTCGACGACGAGGAGGCCGCACCGGTCATCCGCGACTGCGTGCAGCTCGTGAAGGCCGTCGCGGTCCTGCTGCAGCCGTTCATCCCCGAGAAGGCCGACGAGATATGGGCGCAAATCGAGGAGGACAATTCCGTGGCGGACGCGACCATCGGCGACTGTCTGCAGGCACCGCCCGCGGCGTTCGGCGAGCCCGAGGAGCTGTTCACGAAGGTCGAGGACGAGCGCGTCGAGGAACTCGACGAGAAGCTCCAGGAGAAAATCGAAGCCGCTAGTAGCGGCGAGGAAGAGAGCGAGGACGTGAGCGAAGCATCCGAGACCGAACTCGAACCGCTCGCCGACGAGCGCGTCAGTTTCGAGGACTTCCAAGCCCTCGACCTGCGCGTCGGCGAAATCGAGGCTGCGGAAGGCATCGAGGGTGCCGACGACCTCGCGCGCCTCGAAGTCGACATCGGCCACGAGGTCCGTCAGATCGTCGCGGGCATCAAGCAGCTCCACGACCTCGACGAACTGCCGGGCAAGCGCGTCGTCATCGTCGCGAACCTCGAGAAGGCCGAGCTGTTCGGCGTCGAGTCCAACGGCATGATTCTCGCCGCCGGCGAGGACGCCGACCTCCTCACCACGCACGAGGACAGCGAACCGGGCACGAAGATAAAATAGCCACTTTTTCCTGCGCTCACGCGCCTTCGGCGCGTTCGCTTGCAAAAACTTGGGGAAAAAGCGCCGTCGGACCCCACTACGGGGTCCTCGACGCCCGCGCTCCCTACGGTCGCGCGGAGAATCGCGGCGCTCAGGACCTACGGACCGTTCGCGCCGCGAATACTCGTCACCTGATTACGTAGACCGGCGTCAAGCATCCGCGAGCCGAGCGGTCTGAAAGACCCGAGGCGAGCGGTTCACCGCGCGAACGCAGTGAGCGCGGGCCGACGACTGAGGGACGGAACGGACCGAAAGAGGAGTGCTTTTTCCGCAAGTTTTTGCAAGCGACGGCGCGCTACGCGCGCCGAGCGCTGGAAAAAGTGCGTTCTAGAGATCCTCCACGATGTCGCCGAGTTTCTCGACGTCCATGGCTTCCATGGTCTGCATGTCGATGCCGTAGCGTTCGGCGGCGATAGAGGCTTGGAGGGCAGCTTCGCGGTCGGGGGCGTCGAAGAGGAGGAGGACGTCGCGCTCGCCGAGGAGGACGTAGGCGTCCCGGAGGTCGCAGTCCTGGGCTTCGAGGTCGGCGCGGACGTCGCCCCAGATAGCAGCGAGTTCTTGGGCGTTCTGGAACTGGCCGGTCTCGACGTTGGCGATGGCGGCGTACGTCGGCATACGCGGGGGTTGTGTCGGCCGCCGAAAAGTCGCTGTGGCCGGGCTGTAACTCGGCGGCGAGTTAATCACGTACGTTTTTGCGTGGCGGCGTCGTAGCCGCGGCGTATGAGAAACGCGAAAATCGTCTGTACGCTGGGACCGGCGACAGACGACGAGTCGTCGATACGGTCGCTGGTGGAGGCGGGGATGTCGGTCGCGCGCATCAACGCGAGCCACGGCAACCTCGACGACCGCCGCGACCTGATTGGGACGGCGCGGCGGGTCGACGAGCTGACCGAGAAACCAGTCGCCGTCATGCTGGACACGAAGGGGCCGGAGGTCCGGACGGCCGAGACCGACGAACCAGTTCACATCGAGACCGGGGGACTGGTGGACTTCGTACCGGGCAGCGAGACGACGGGCGAGACCATCGGCCTCTCGACGAGCGTCGCGGCGGCCGAACCCGGGGACCGCGTGCTGCTGGACGACGGCCGCATCGAGACCGTCGTCGAGGACGTCGAGGGCGACGTCGTCACCGCACGCGTGGAGTCCGGCGGCGAACTCGGCAGCCGGAAGGGTGTGAACGTCCCGGGCGTCGACCTCGACCTCGACGTGGTCACGGAGAAGGACCGCCGCGACCTCGAACTCGCGGCCGAGGAAGAGGTCGACTACGTCGCCGCGAGCTTCGTGCGGGACGCCGACGACGTCCTCGAAGTCGAGCGCGTGCTCGAATCGTTCGGCGCCGACGTGCCCGTGGTCGCGAAAATCGAGCGCGCGGGTGCCGTCGACAACCTCGACAGCATCGTGGAAGCCGCCGACGGGGTGATGGTCGCGCGCGGTGACCTCGGCGTGGAGTGCCCGATGGAGGACGTGCCGATGATTCAGAAGCGCATCATCAGGAAGTGCCGGGACGCCGGCGTCCCCGTCATCACCGCGACGGAGATGCTCGACTCGATGGTGCACGCGCGCCGGCCGACGCGCGCCGAGGCCAGCGACGTCGCGAACGCCGTTCTCGACGGTACGGACGCCGTGATGCTGTCCGCCGAGACCGCGGTCGGCGACAACCCGACGCGCGTCGTGGAGACGATGGACCGCATCGTGCGCGAAGTCGAATCCAGCGGCGAGTACGCCGAACTGCAGGAGCAACGCGTCCCGACCGCGGACGGCACGGCGAAGACCGACGCGCTCGCGCGGTCGGCGCGCTACCTCGCCCGCGACATCGACGCGAGCGCGGTCGTCGTCGCCTCCGAATCCGGCTACACCGCGCGGAAGGCTGCGAAGTTCCGCCCGCGCGTCCCGGTCGTCTGTGCGACGCCCTCCCACCGCGTGCGCCGCGAACTCGCGCTCAACTGGGGCGTCCACGCCGAGTACGCCGCAGTCGCGGAGGGCGACGCGACGACGGTCGTCGAGCACGCGGTCCAGTCGGCGGTCGACTCGGGCATCGTCGACAGCGGCGACACCGTGGTCGTCCTCGTCGGCATGATGACCGACCTCGAAGGCGCGAGCACGACGAACACGCTGAAAGTCCACGTCGCCGCGGAGACGCTGACGGTCGGCCAGTCCGTCGTGAAGGGGCGCATCACCGCGCCCGTCGCGGTGCTCGACGACGGCGACCTCTCCAATGTCCCCGAGCGCGCGGTGGTCGTGCTCGGCCCGGACTTCGACGACGAGTTCCACGGCGACCTCTCGAAGATTGTAGGCATCGTGAGCGCCCAGTCCGGGATGACCGGCTACCCCGCGATGGTCGCGCGCGAACTCGACGTGCCGATGGTCGGGGACGCCGACCTCGACGACATCGCGGACGGCGACACCGTCACCGTGGACGGCGAACGCGGCGTCGTCTACGCCGGCGAGTCCTGAACCCATCGAACCCGCGAGTTTTTCCACGTCGATAGAGTAGAAGCGAGTATGTCAGAGAACGACGAGCGCGCGTGGCGCTACGAGGTCGACGAAGTCGGCCCCGACGCCGAACCCGACGTGCGAGCCATCGAACCCGGGTCGCCGAACCCGGAGAACGTCGCGTTCTTCCTGCTCGGCGTCGCCGCCATGGTCGGCGTGCTCGCGCTCCTGCTGTTCTGAAAGGGCGACCTGTTTCGGAGTAGTCACGCGGCTCGCGCATCGCTTCGCTCCGCGCTCACTCTGACGTGGCCTCGCTACGCTCGGCCACGCGGCTCGCGGGTCACTCCACTCGCGGCTTACTTCGTTCCCCGCTCGCCGTTCTGTGCCTTCCCTGCGGTCGGGCACACGCTCCGCGTTCGCTCTGACGTGGCCTCGCTGCGGCCGACCACGCGGGTAAACGGTTTTCCCGCCGCGCGCCTAACTCCCGGGTATGGCCGAACTGTTCGGACAGTCGCTGTCGTTCCTGCTCGTCCTCGCCGGGACGGCGCTGTGCATCATGGAGGCGCTCGCGCCGGGTGCACACCTCATCGTCCTCGGCGTCGCGCTCCTGGCCGCCGGCCTCATCGGGCTGTTCGTGCCGGCTGCGGCGACGCCGTTCGTGCTCGCGGGCCTCGTGCTCGGCATCGGGCTGATTTCGCTCTACCTGTACCGCAACTACGACATCTACCAGGGGACGGGGCGCGGCCAGACGCTGGATTCGGAGGACCTCCGCGGGAAGCGCGGCTACGTCCTCGAAGAGGTGACACCGCGCTCGGGTCGCGTGAAACTCGAATCCGGCGGGTTCAACCCGACGTACGGCGCGCGCAGCATCTCGGGCACCATCGAGGAGGACACGGAAGTCATGGTCGTCGACCCCGGCGGCGGCAACATCCTCACCGTGGAAGCCGTCGACGGGGCCGACGACATCGACCGGGAACTCGACCGGGACCGCGGCGACACCGAAAGCGCCTGATTCTGCGGGGCGGCGGTCGCTCGCGGCGCGAAGCGTACCAACACTTATTGTCCGCTCGCCGAACGTTCACACATGGAATTGACCCCGCTACAGACGGGCGGCGCAGTGATACCAGCAGTCGGACTGCTGTTGTTGCTGCTGTTGGCCGTCGTCGTCTACGAGACCGTCGAAATCGTGGACGCCTACGAGAAGAAAGCGCTCACGGTGTTCGGGGAGTACCGCGGCCTCCTCGAACCCGGTATCAACATCGTGCCGCCGTTCGTCGCGCGCACGTACCCCTTCGACATGCGCACGCAGACCATCGACGTACCCCGGCAGGAAGCCATCACCCGCGACAACTCGCCGGTGACCGCCGACGCCGTCGTGTACATCCGCGTGCGGGACGCCAAGCGGGCGTTCCTCGAAGTCGACCACTACAAGACCGCCGTCTCGAACCTCGCGCAGACGACGCTGCGCGCGGTGCTGGGCGACATGGAACTGGACGACACGCTGAACAAGCGCCAGGAAATCAACGCGCGAATCCGCACGGAACTGGACGAACCAACCGACGAGTGGGGGATTCGCGTCGAGAGCGTGGAGGTACGGGAAGTCAACCCCTCCCAGGAGGTCCAGAAGGCGATGGAGCAACAGACCAGCGCCGAGCGTCGCCGCCGCGCGATGATTCTCGAAGCGCAGGGGGAACGGCAGTCCGCCATCGAGAACGCGCAGGGTGACAAGCAGTCGAACATCATCCGCGCACAGGGGGAGAAGCAGTCCCAGATTCTGGAAGCGCAGGGTGACGCCATCTCCACCGTGCTGCGCGCGAAGTCCGCCGAGTCGATGGGCGAGCGCGCCATCATCGAGAAGGGCATGGAGACGCTGGAGGGCATCGGCGACGGCGAGTCGAACACGTTCATCCTCCCGCAGGAGGTCACCAGCCTCGTCGGCCGGTACGGCAAGCACCTCGCCGGCAGCGACGTGGCCGGCGGCGGCACCGAACTCGACAGCCTCGAATTCGACGCCGAGACCCGCGAACTCATCGGCCTCGACAACATCGACGAGATTCTCAATCAGATTAGCGAGGAAGCCGACATCGACCCCGAGAAGCTCGAAGAGCAGGCCGAGGCCGTCCAGCGCGGCGAGGACGCCGGTCTGACGTCGACCGACGAGGTCATCGAGGAGATGGACCAGGAACTCGATACGGGCGACAGCGCCCCCAGCGGTGACGACGAGAAGGACGCGTAACGCGTCGGCGCTGGCGTGCTATCCGGTACCGAACGTTTTTCTCGGGTGACCGCTTACGACCACGTAGATGGGTATCGACGAGGACAAGCGCTCGACGCTCCGCCGGTTCGCCGCCGTGGGCGCAGCGAGCCCGCTGACGCGACTCGCCGGCGGTGACGACGACGGCGAGGGCGGCGACAGCGACGTCCGCGACGCCATCACGGGCTACGTGACGGCGACGCCGGGCGCGCACTTCTCGAAACTCCGGGACGACCTCCAACTGGGGACCGGAGAGACCCAACACCACCTCCGACGGCTGCTGGAGGAGGCCGCCGTCGAGAGCGAGCGCGACGGCGACTACAAGCGCTTCTTCCCCGCAGAGCGGTTCTCACCGTTCGAGAAGCGCGCGCTCGGCTACCTCCGCCGGGAGACGCCGCGCGGGATGGTCGTCGAACTCCTCCGGAATCCGGACGCGACCGCCAGCGACCTCGCGGAGTCGCTGGACGTGTCGCCGGCAACGGTGAGCAAGTACGCCGCGCAACTGGAGGACGCGGGCGTGCTCTCGCGGGCGGACGGCTACGCCGTCGAGCGCCCGGAGACGCTCATCACGTTGCTCGTTCGGTACGCCGACTCCTTCGACGCGAACGCCGCCGAGTTCGCCGGCGAGGCCGCCGACCTTCTCTCCTACGAACCCTGACTGCGAGTCGAATCGTGTGCTCGTGTCCCGACCCGTAGCGGCCGCTCCGTAGCAGAAAACGAGTGCAGCCCGAGTGGGACTGCGACAGACACTGGATTCCCGGCAGGGCCGGGGAGAACGCGAATCCCGCGCGGGTGGATGACGAGTCCGCGCGGGCCGAACCGTCAGACGGCGGTCAGGCCTCGACCTTCCACGTCGTCGAGGAGGAGTACCCCCAGCGCTCGACGTCGATGTCGAACTCGCCGGCCTCGATGGCAGGCATGTTGGCGCCGACCTCCTTCGCGGAGAGGTCGAGCTCGTCGCCGATGAGCCGCGACTTGAAGTACGTGCGGTCGTCGGCGTGGTCGCGGAGGTAGTCGAGGATGCGACGCTGCTTCGGGGTGAGTGCCTGACTCGCCGCGGCTGTCGCGCTCATACCAGTACAGTGGCACGGCCACCCCAAGAGGGGTTTGGTACGTGTGGTAAATCGGCCGCTGTCTTGCGGTTTTGGTGTGCTCCGTGCCGGGGGTGATGGCCCGGAGCGGGCGTATTGGTAGGCGCGGTTAACACCGCGTTGCGCGCCCCGAGGCAGAAAGTTCTTACCCGGTCACGGCCGAATTCTCGGATAATGACAGCGTCGAGCGTCGAAGTGAGCGTCGTCCTCCCCGCCTACAACGAGGCCGACACCATCGAGCGGACGGTCCGGACGACGCTCTCGACGCTCGACGCCTTCCTCCCCGCCGGCAGCTACGAGGTCATCGTCGCGGAGGACGGCTGCGAGGACGAGACGCCCGAAATCGCCTCGCGGCTCGCCGCAGAAGACGACCGCGTCCGCCACTTCCACAGCGACGAACGGCTGGGCCGCGGTGGCGCGCTGAACGCCGCGTTCCGGGCGGCGGACGGGGACACGCTGGCGTACTTCGACACGGACCTCGCGACGGACATGCGCCACCTCGAAGAACTAATCGAGAGCGTGCGCTCCGGGGACGCGGACGTCGCGACGGGCTCGCGGTGGATTCCCGGCGAGCAGGCCGACCGTCCCGCCAAGCGCGGCATCCCCTCGCGGGGGTTCAACCTCGCCGTGCGGACGCTGCTGGGCTCGGACCTGCGCGACCACCAGTGCGGCTTCAAGGCGTTCAGCCGCGAGGCCTTCGAGAGCCTCGTCGACGAGGTCGAGGACGAGCACTGGTTCTGGGACACGGAGATGCTGGTGCGCGCCCAGCGCCGCGGGTTCACGGTCGCGGAGTTCCCCGTCGACTGGACGCCGAAGGGCGACTCGAAAGTCGACCTGGTGCGGGACGTCTTCGGGATGGGCAGCCAGATTCTGCGCTGCTTCTGGGAATTCAACGTGAGCCCGTACGCGAACCGCCGCACGGGCACCGTCGTCGGCGTGCTGCTCTCGGTGCTGGCGTTCGCGCTGATGTTCGTCTACATCGACGTCGGCGCATTCGTGGACGCCGTACAGGACGCGGACCCCGCGCTGGTCGCGGCGGGCGCGGTCGTCTACCTGACGTCGTGGCCGCTGCGCGGCCTGCGCTACCGCGACATCCTCGCGGAGTTGGGCTACCGCGAGAACACGTGGTTCCTGATGGGTGCGGTGTTCATCAGCCAGACCGGAAACCTCGTGATACCTGCACGTGTTGGTGACGCCATCCGCGCGTACGTCGTGAAAGCGCGGCGCAACATCCCGTACACGACGGGGTTCGCGTCGCTGACCGTCGAGCGCGTCTTCGACCTGCTCACCATCGCGGTGCTTGCGGGCAGCGTACTGGTCGCGCTGGCGGCGTTCGCACCCGAGACGGTCGCCGAACTCGCGGCGACCGCGGCGGGAGAAGGGCTAGGCGGGGACGAGTCAGAGGCGTTCCAGCAGGCCGTCGTCGTGGCTTCCGCGGTGGGCGTGCTCGCGCTCGCCGCGGTCGTCGCCATCGTCTGGTCGGCGCGCTCGGATACCAACTACGTGCGACGGGTCGTCGAGTGGGCCAGCGACGACTCCTATACGGAGATGGTGGCGAGCGTCTTCGAGCAGTTCGTCGGCGACATCCAGCGGGTCGCCGCGGACGGCCGCGCGTTCGCGCGCATCGGCGGGACGAGCGTACTCATCTGGGCCATCGACGTCGCCACTGCCCTATTAATTTTCCTCGCGTTCGGCTTCGACGTCGCGCTCGTGAGCCTGCTCGCGGTCGGCTTCTTCGCCGTCAGCATCGGCAACCTCGCGAAAGTCATCCCGGGACCGCCGGGCGGTATCGGCATCTACGAGGCGGCGTTCGCGGCCATCGTCTGGACGTTGCTTCCCGTCCCATTCGAGTCTGCGCTCAGTGTCGCCATCGTCGACCACGTCGTGAAGAACGTCGTGACTGTCGCGGGCGGCGCCGTGTCGATGACCTGGCTGGACGTCTCCCTGACGGAAGCCGTCGAGGGCGACGAGGCGGACCTCTCGGCGGACGCCGCTGCCGTCGAGGAGTAGTCAGTAGTAGTCGGTGACGAACGGCCCGAGCGCGCCAGCGACCGCCGTTCGCAGCGCTTCCGTTCGGTTCGTGATGCCACCAGTCAGCACGCCCGCCGCACCCTGGTTCTCCGCGACACCCGAGGTGTCCAGCAGGTCGTCCATCACGGGGCCGAGTTCCGTGCCGTCGTGCAGCCGTGCGGCCACGTCGTCCGGGAGGCGCATCCGGGGCCCACCGCCGATTTCGACGCGTTCGCCGTCGCTCGCGGCCGCCCACATGATGAGGAAGAGGTCGTCATCGCGTTCTGCAACTCCTCCTTCGAGACCGACACCGAGGTCGTACTCGCCAGCGTCGAGCGCGCGCTCCGCACGGTTCTGCGCGCCCTCGATAGTTTCGTCGTCGCCCCACGGCTGTTCGGGGACGCCGCTGGCGACGCTGACCGATTCGACTGTCGCGTCCGGGAGTGCGGCCGCGACCGCGTCACGCTTCACCGGGTTCCCGGAGCCGACTGCGACTCGCATACCGGGAATCCGAGGGCCCGCGCCTTAGTCGCCGCGGATTCGCGCGGCGAGCATTTCGAGGCCGTCGAGCAGTCGGGGGCTCGGTTGGTTGAGGAGGCTGTCGTCGATAACGTGGACGTCGGCGTCGAACGTCCAGCCGCGGCCCGCGAAGTCCGGGTCGACGCTGTCGCCCTTCCCGCAGACGTGGACGACGGCGTGCTCGGGGTCGGCGGCCTCGACCGCGCTCGCTTCGACCTCGCGGGAGCGCTCGCCGGCATCCACGAACGGATAGCGGCCGCCCGCGGCTTCCACCACGTCGGGTACCCAGTTTCCGGCAGCCATCGGCGGGTCCGACCACTCCTCGCAGTAGACGACCGGGCCGTCTTCCGGTGCGGTTTCCCGGATTTCTCGGACGCGCTCGCGGCTCTCGGCTCCCAATTCGATTCCTGTGTCGGGGAGGCCGACGGCGTCACCGATTTCCGCGAACGACGAGAGGACGTCGTCGAGCGTCGCTGGCTCGACGTGGTGGACGTCGAAGCCGCGGTCGCGGAAGTCGTCCCGGACGTCGCGCTGGAGGGCGTCGCTGGTGAGAACGATATCCGGGTCGAGGTCGGCCACCGTCTCGAAGTCGGGGTTCAGCCAGCCGCCGACGACGGGGGCGTCGATATCTCTGGAATGTGCGGTAACGCCGACGAGCCGGTCGCTGCCGCCGAGGGCGGCGACAGTGGCTGTGGCGCTCGGTGCGAGCGAGACGACGCGCATGCCCGTGGGTTCGTTCCCCGTGGTAAAAACCGACGCGATTGGGTCTCCCCTCGTCGGAATAGCGCAACGGTTAAGTGTGTTTTGTCCCAACCGATTGGCTACGACTCACCCGGGTTTTCCGGTGATTTCACGCTAATGACAGATGCACGCATGCGCTCCCGAGAGCAGGAGCGCACGGACGAAGAAGAGACGACGGACGGCTGCCCGGAGTGTGGCGGTCTCGTCGTCCAGGACGAAGAGCACGGCGAGTCGGTCTGCGCCGACTGCGGCCTCGTGGTCGAGGAGGACGGCATCGACCGCGGGCCCGAGTGGCGCGCGTTCGACTCCAAAGAGAAAGACGAGAAATCCCGCGTCGGCGCCCCCACCACGAACACGATGCACGACAAGGGGCTGTCGACGAACATCGACTGGCGCGACAAGGACGCGTACGGCAACTCACTGTCCTCGAACCAGCGCCAGAAGATGCAGCGCCTCCGCAAGTGGAACGAGCGCTTCCGCACCCGCGACGCCAAAGAGCGCAACCTCAAGCAGGCGCTCGGCGAAATCGACCGCATGGCCTCCGCGCTCGGCCTCCCGGACAACGTCCGCGAGACCGCCTCGGTCATCTACCGCCGCGCGCTCGAGGACGACCTGCTGCCCGGCCGCTCCATCGAGGGCGTCGCGACCTCCTGCGTGTACGCCGCCGCCCGACAGGCCGGCGTCCCGCGCAGCCTCGACGAGATTGCGGACGTCTCCCGCGTCGAGAAGTCCGAAATCGCGCGCACGTACCGCTACGTCGTCCGCGAACTCGGTCTGGAAGTCGCGCCCGCCGACCCCGAGAGCTACGTCCCGCGGTTCGCCTCGTCGCTGGAGCTCTCCGACGAGTCCGCCCACCGCGCCCGCGAACTCCTCAAGACCGCGAAGGACAAGGGCGTCCACTCCGGGAAGAGCCCGGTCGGCCTCGCCGCGGCCGCGGTGTACGCCGCCGCGCTGCTGACCAACGAGAAGACCACGCAGGCGAAGGTCTCGGAGGTCGCGGACATCTCCGAGGTCACCATCCGCAACCGCTACCACGAGCTGCTCGAAGCCGAAGACACGATTCCGGTCTAACCGGCTCCGTTCCGACCGTAGCGCCGCTTTTCCGCGCTTTCCGAGACGACAGCCGCGCGTCTCCCGGCTTCCCAACCGGTCGCAGGGGCGGAAGACGAACGCAGTGAGTCTTCCGGGACTGAAAGGGGCGGCGGGCTCGCGCTTGCTTGGTCGTCTCGCGGGCCTCTATCTGCAAGCGTAGCGAGCAGATATGTCCGCGAGCGACCGCGAATGCGTTGCCGACCGGAGGGAGGCCACGGAAATCGCGAACGGGGAGCGTAGCGACCCGTGAGCGAGCCCGCCGGGGCTTTCGAGGAGGTAGAGGCGTGAAGTAGTTCGTCGAAGAAAGACGGCGAATCTCGCCCAGGACTCCGAAACCGTATTGCGGGCGGCCCGCACAGGACACCCCATGGACTTCGAGGAGTTCGTGTTGGCGGCGCCCGTCTCCGACCTCGGGGACGAGCCGGCCGCCCGCGAGCACGCCGACGCCGTCGAGTTCCGGATGGACCTCGCCGACGACCCGTTGCCGGGGCTCGACGACTACGACGGCGAGCTCCCGATTATCGCGACGAATCGCGCCGAGTGGGAGGGCGGCGAGGCGGGCGAGGACGGCCGCATCGACGCGCTCGCGGAGGCCGCGCGCACCGACTGCGTAGACGCCATCGACGTCGAACTCGCGGCGCTCACGGAGGAGGACGGCGACGGCGTGGAGGCGCTGGCGGCCGCGCGAGCCGAGGACACCGCGGCCATCGTCTCCGTCCACGACTTCGAGGGGACGCCCGAGATGGGCGTGCTCGCGGAGTTGCTGGGCGAAGCGTGCTCGCTGGGGGACGTCGGGAAGCTCGCAGTCACCGCCGAGGGCAACGGGGACGCGCTGGACCTGCTGCGCGTCACCCACGAGTTCAGCGCGGTGGACGCGCCCGTCGCCACGATGGCGATGGGGGAGGCAGGCCGGCACACGCGTGCGGTCGCGCCGCTGTACGGCTCCCGCATCGGGTACGCGCCCGCCGACCCCGAGAACGCGACCGCGCCCGGCCAGTACGACGCCGCGACGCTGCGTACGCTCGTGGACAACCTCCAGTAGTCGCCGTTCGGTGGCTTTAGGAGCGCGCGGCCCCGAGTCCCGGTAACTGTGGTCAATCGACGCGGCGTCATCGCGGCGGTACTCGGTTTCGTCTACCCCGGCCTCGGACACGTCTACCTGCGGCGCTGGGTACGCGCCGTCTCGTGGTTCGTGCTCGCGCTCGTGACGGCCGCGCTGGTCGTCCCCGAGTCGGCGTACCAGGCGTTCCAGACCGACGGCTTCGCGGGCCTCGTGGAGGCCAGCGAGAGCTTCGGGCTGGAAGTGACGCTCAGCCTGCTGGTGATTCGCGTGCTGAACGTCGTCGACGCGTACCTCGTCGCGGTGCGGGACACGGCGAACGAGGTCGCCGAGCGCGTGCCGACGCCCGGCGGGGCCGACGCGGACGCTGCTGGCGAACCAGTCGAATGTCCGGAGTGCGGCAAAGAACTCGACAGCGACCTCGACTTCTGTCCGTGGTGTACGACGCGCTTCGACACCGCGACCGACGACGCCGAATCCGCGTAGCGGCCGACGGCTCCTTACTGTTCGATGATGCGCTCGTCGATGGCTTCGCCGAAGTGGCGACCGCCCTCTTCGAGGTAGGCCAGAATCTCGTCGCCCTCGTCGAGGTCCGTGACGGCGGTGCGGCCCTCGCGCGTGGAGACTTTGATGGTCTCGGCGTTCTGGAGCAGCGTCTCGATGCGGTCGCCGGACTCGGTCTCGGCTTCGACGCGGAACATCGGGCGCTTCTCGATTTTCGCGCGGCCGACCACCGCGGTCCGCGTGTGGCCCTCGCGGTCGACGACCTGCACTTCGTCGCCACTGGAGAGTTCCGCGAGGTACTTCGTGCCGCCGTCCGGCGTCCGGACGTAGGCGTGGACGGCCCCCGCGTTCACACGGAACGGGCGGGACGCGACGTACGGCGACTCCGCGGTCTCGGCGTGCACGAAGAACAGCCCGCGGGACATCGACCCGACGAGCATCCCCTCGTCGTCCTCCATGAGGGTGCCCGTGTCGACGCAGACGCGGTCCGCGCTCCCGGCTTCCTCGATTTCCGTGACGGTGACCCACGCGAGATCGAGGCGCTCGCGCTCGGCGGCGTCCCGAGCCTGCACGGTGCGGCGAATCTCGTCCGGGTCGTCGCTGTCCAGTAGCACGGCGTCAGCGCCGATGTCCAGCGTCTCGAAGGCGGTCTCGGCTTCTGCCGCGGATTCGACGCCCGCGACGAGCGTGGTCTCGTCGCCGATGCGCGCGATGAGGTTCTCCAGCGGGATGATGGTCCAGTCCTCGCCGACGACGATGGTGTGTTCGGCGTCCTGAGCGGCTTCCTCGGCGAACGCCTCGTAGCGCTCGTCGAGGATGCGGACGTAGGCGGCGTCGGCGTTGCCGCGGCGAATCGTGGAGAGGTCCGCGCTCCCCGAGAAGTCCTCCGGCAGGTCGACGGTGCCGTCGCCCTCGCCGTCCTTCCCGACGACGTACGCGTCGGGCTCGGCGGGCTCCTCGCTGTCGGCCTCCTCGATGACGTCGCCGTCGTCCGTGCGGAACGCCGCGACGTTCACCGAGCCGAGTTCGCGGACGCGCTCGACGTCCTCGTCGTCGACGAGCACCCAGTCGACGCCGGCCTCCAGGCCGGTCGTGATGCGTCGCTTGCGCGTCTCCCAGTCACCGACAGTGTCGTCGGCCTTCAGCCAGACGGACCGTGTCATTAGGCAGATGGAGACGTGGTGCGGCCTTGAACGTACCGGAGCAACGCGTACTTGCTGGCGGCGCGTGTGCCGGAATGACACGATTTATACTGCTGAACTACCGAGGTCGTGGTATGGCAACGAGTGGACAGGGCCGCATCATGGGCGAGCGCGTGCCGTTCGCGCTCGACGCCGCCGAGTCCCTCAGCTGGGACCTCGGCTCCGAGCTCGTCGACCGGAAACCCGAGTGCGCGCACCTCGAACGCGCGGGCGGCGGCTCGCTGACCGCGTTCGAGGCGACCGACCACACGGTCGTCGTGCGGGTGCGGACGGCCGTCGGCCGCAAGAAGTTCTACGGGCTGGCCGCCACGGAGTTCCGGAGCGCGCTCGACACGCTCCCGGGCGCGTGGGAACTCGCGTACGCCGACGTCTGAGAAGAGAAAACGACGGACGACGGGTCAGGCTTCGATGGGGAGGCCGGCCTCGCGGAGCGCTTCGTCGGGCGTGGCGTCCTCGTGGACCACGGCGGCGATGGCGGCGGTCATCGCTCCGGGGTCGTCGTGCTGGAAGACAGTGCGACCAGTCGAGACGCCCGCAGCGCCGGCGTCGATCGCGTCGCGGATGTCCTGGAGGGTCTCGCGGTCGCCGTCGGGGCTGCCGCCGGCGATGATGACCGGTTTGCTCGTGGACTCGACGACGCGCTCGAAGCTCTCGCGGCTCCCCGAGTAGGCGGTTTTCACGACGTCCGCGCCGAGTTCCTCGGCGAGTCGGACGGCGTGGCCGAGGCTCTCGGCGTCGTGTTCGTCGACGCCCGGGCCGCGGGCGTACGCCATCGCGAGCACGGGCATCCCGAGGTCCTGGGCGTCGTCGACGACTTCCGCGAGCTGCGTAATCTGGTCCGGTTCGTGGTCGCTGCCGACGTTGATGTGGAAGGAGACGGCGTCTGCGCCCGCGCGGACGGCTTCCTCGACGGTGCCGGTGAAGCGTTTGTCGTTGGAGTCCGGCCCGATAGACGTAGAGGCGTTGAGGTGGACGATGTAGCCGGCGTCGTTCTTGTTCCCGTGGACGCGGGGGGCGATGCCTTTCTGGGTGAGCACGGCGTCAGCGCCGTTGCTCGTGACGGCGTCGATGGTGGATTCGATGTCGACGAGGCCGTCTACCGCGCCGAGTGTGATTCCGTGGTCCATCGGGATGGTGACGAATCGGCCATCCCGGCCGATGCGGTCGAGTCGCGCTGTCTTCCCTGGTGTCATTGGTAGTGAGTAGCAAACGGTCGGCTATTTGCGTTCCGGTTCGGGCAGACCCTTCCGCGCCCCCGCCTTCAGTTCCGCGGCGAGCGCTTCGAGGCGGTCGGCGACCTCCTCGGTCGGCAGGTCGTTCTCCACGCCGTCGGCGATGATGTCGACGTACGCGCTCCCGACGATGACGCCGTCGGCACCGCTCGCGACGACCTCGCGGGCCTGCTCGCCCGACGAGATGCCGAACCCGACGGCCTTCGGGACGTCGGCGTCCTGCAGGCGTTCGAGCGCCTCGGGCGTGTTCTCGCTGACCTCGTCGCGGGCGCCGGTCGTGCCGAGCCGCCCCTGCACGTAGACGAACCCCGTGGTTCGGTCGAGCATGGATTCGAGGCGCTCGGGCGTCGTCGTCGGCGCGACGATGAATATCAGGTCGAGGCCGTGCTCGCGGCACGCCTCGTACATCGGCTCGGACTCGTTCACGGGGAGGTCCGGCACGACGAACCCGGAGATGCCAGCGTCCGCCGCTGCCGCTACGAATTCCTCGGGACCTGCCTCTTCGCCGTATTGGTAGATGAGGTTGTAGTACGTCATGCAGACGACGGGCACGTCCACATCCAACTCCCGCACGAGGTCGAGGTAGGCCTCCGGCGTCATCCCGGCCTCCAGGGCGCGCTTGATGGCGTTCTGAATCGTGGTGCCCTCCGCGACCGGCTCCGAGAACGGCAGGCCGAGTTCGACGACATCGGTGCCGCCGTCGACGAGTGCTTCGACGTACTCCTTCGTGGCGTCCGCGCTCGGGTCACCCGCGGCGACGTAGGAGACGAGCGCGGGGCCGTCCTCGAACGCGGCACGAATCTCGCTACGGGTCACTCCTCGAACACCTCCATCGTGGGCGCGCCGGCGATGTCGCGCGCGGCGGACTCCTCGATGACCGTGTCGAGGTCCTTGTCGCCGCGCCCGGAGACGTTCACGACGACCGGGCCGTCACCCTCGTACTCCTCAAGGTAGGCAACGGCGTGGCTCGACTCGAGCGCGGGGATGATGCCCTCCTCGCGGGAGAGGCGGTGGAACGCTTCGAGCGCGGCGTCGTCGTCGACATTCACGGGATCGACGCGGCCCTCGTCGACGAGGTACGCCAGTTCCGGGCCGACGCCCGCGTAGTCGAGGCCCGCGCTCACGGAGTGGGACTCGACGATTTGGCCCTCCTCCGTCTGGAGGAGTTTCGTGCGCGCGCCGTGGAGCACGCCCTCAGTTCCGGTCGAGAGGCTCGCGGAGTTCGGCGCGTACCCTTCCGCTTTGTCCACGCCGAGGCTGGAGCCGCCCGCTTCGACGGCGAGCAGGTCCACGTCCGGCGCGGATTCCTGCGCCCCCTCCGGCGCCCCTGCGAGCCGGGCGCTGCCGACGAACGAGGCGAACGCGCCCATCGTGTTCGACCCGCCGCCCGCGCACGCGACGACGGCTTCGGGGAGTTGGCCGAGCTGGTCCCGGGACTGCTCGCGCATCTCCTCGCTGATGACCGACTGGAAGTCCCGGACCATCGCCGGGAACGGGTGCGGCCCCACCACGGAACCGATGACGTAGTGGGTGTCCTCGACGTTCGTCGCCCAGTCGCGCATCGTCTCGTTGATTGCTTCCTTCAGCGTTCCCGAGCCGACGTCGACGGGGTTAACTTCGGCGTCGTGGATGCGCATCCGGAAAACGTTCGGGCGCTGGCGGTTGACGTCCGTGCGGCCCATGTAAATCTCGCAGGGCATGTCGAGGTACGCACACGCCATCGCGGTCGCGGTGCCGTGCTGGCCCGCGCCGGTCTCGGCGACGATGCGCTCCTTGCCCATGTACTTCGCGAGCAACACCTGCCCGAGCGCGTTGTTGAGTTTGTGCGCGCCGCCGTGCAGGAGGTCCTCGCGCTTGAGGTAGACGTCGAAGCCGTAGCGCTCCGAGAGGTTCTCGGCGTGCGAGAGGGGCGTCGGCCGCCCGCCGAACTCCCGGATGCGCTGGCGGAAGTCGTCCACGAAGTCGTCCTCGTTCTCGAGGACGTAGCGCTCGTAGGCGTCCGCGAGTTCCTCGACCGCCGGCATCAGGACCTCGGGGACGTACTGGCCGCCGTACTCCCCGAACTTCCCGGCCCGCGTCTCCGACTGTGCGCCCGTCGTTCGCTTGGATTCCTCGCTCATGCGTTCACTAGCGTCTCTGTGTTCTCGGTTACGTCGCCGTCCATGATGGCGCTTCCGACGAGCAGACCGTCGGCGCCCGCCTCGCGCATCCGCCGGACGTCCGCGGGCGAACTCACGCCGCTCTCCGCAATCAGCGTCACGTCGTTGGGGGCATGGGGTGCGACCGTCTCGAACGTCGAGAGGTCGACCTCCAGTTTCGCGAGGTCGCGGTTGTTCACGCCGATGATGTCCGCGCCCGCTTCGACTGCGCGGTCGAGTTCGTCGCGGTCGTGGACCTCCACGAGCGCCTGGAAACCGCGCTCGCGGGCCGCGTCCAGCATCGGTTCGAGGTCGTCGCCGAGGAAGCGCGCGATGAGCAGGACGACGTCGGCTTCGACGGCGTCCAGTTGCGCCTCCCGCAGCAGGAAGTCCTTCCGGAGCACGGGCACGTCGACGGCGTCCCGAATCGCGCGCAGGTTCTCGGGGCTGCCGCCGAAGTGCTCGGGTTCGGTGAGCACGGAGAGCGCGGCGGCGCCGCCGGCGACCATCTGCTCGGCGAGGTCGACGGGGTCGTCGTGGCGCTCGCCCTCCGTGGTGGGACTGGTCGGCTTCACTTCCGCAATCGTGGGCACGCGCCCGTCCGCCTCGGCGGCCGCGAACGCGTCCGGGAGCGACCGCGGGGACACCGACACCCGTCCGCCGTCCGGTTCGCGCTCGCGGGCCGCGTCCAGGATGGACTGCACCGCCGGCGCGAGCCCGTCACTCTCGTCCATTATTGTGCATTAATGCACTAGTTTGTACATAAGTCTTGCGTCAGTACGCACGTCGTATCTGCCCGACTCACCGGTGGGCGAACGTACAAGGCCGTGTCGCCCGTGGACGCACACATGGCTGCGGCCGGTATCTACGCACGCGAGTCGTCGTATCTCGACAGAGCCGTCCAACTCGGCGTCGCGGGCGACCGCGTCATCAGCGTCTCCTTCCCCGAGAGCGCGCCCGCGGACGCCGACCCCGACCACCCGCTGCTCGACCGCGTCGAGGCGTACTTCGAGGGGAGCGAGGACGACTTCGACGACGTCGAGGTCGGCCTGACCGTCCCGACGAAACACCGCGAAGTCCTCGAAGCCGTCCGGAACATCCCGTACGGCGAGCACGTCACAGTCAAGCGCGTGCTCTCGATGGTTCCCGACACGGACCCCGAGGACAGCGACGCCCGCGAGACCGCGCGCGCCGCGCTCGCGAGCAATCCCGTCCCGCTGTTCGTCCCCGACCACCGCGTCCGCGACGGCCCGAGCGGCGCGCCACCCGGAGTCGCGGACCGGCTCCGCGCGCTCGAATCCTGACTACCGCGCGTGCGCCGCGAACTCCGCGGCGTTCACGACGTAGTGCGCGACGAACACCGCGAGGAGGCTGCCGGTGAGGACGTAGGCGGCAGCGAGCGCGAACCCCAGTAGCGTCGTGACGACGACGCCAGTCGCGCCCTGCGCGGTGTGCGCCGTCCCGAACGCGACGCTGGATGCGGCCGCGAGCACCCACGGCGACACGCCGAACCCCGTCGTGAACGCGCCGACGAGAATCCCGCGGAACAACAGTTCCTCGAAGCCCGCGACGACGGGCAGCGCGACGAAGAACAGAATCAGCCAGCCACCGCGCGACTCGGGCGTCAGCGTCTCCCGGAGTTCCTCGTCGTAGCCCAGCCCGGCCGAGTCGAGTACGTGCATCGCGGCCTCGTTTCCAAGCGCTAGCACGAGCCCCACGACCACGCCGACTGCGACGAGGTCAGCGGAGACTGCGACGCCCAGCGAGCCGAGTGGAATCCGCGCGAGCCACACCGCGACCACGAGGAGCGCGCCGACGACCGCCTGCGAGAGCGTCGTCTGCAGCAGCAACTCGCCCGCCGTGAAGTCCTCGGTTCCCTCGCCGACGACGCCCGCCGACGCTCGCGTGAGCGCGACGAGCCCAGCGGTCACCAGCAGCGCGAACGCCGCGAACGCGACCCAGTACGCCATCACGTCGGCGCACGCGGGACGCGCGTAGAAAAGTGGCGGTCACAAAGCGATGAGCATACGCGCGGCGAAGCCGCGCGTTTCACTGCGCGAACGGAGCGAGCGCAGGGAGTTTTTAGCGTAGATTTTTGCGACCCGACGAAGTAAAAAGGTACTATTGCGGACTCGGCGAGCCGCTCGTCGTACCGGACTCCGTCTGGCCTTCGAGGGCCTTGCCGGTGATGGACTTCAGGCGGTCGACCAGCGAGTCCTTCTCGGGTTCGCCGACGAGCGCGACGTCGAGGACCTCGCTGATGTGCGAGACCGGGATGATCTCGATCTGGTCCTTGTACTCGTCCTCGATCATCACGTCCTGTTCGTTCGCCTTCGGGATGATGACGCGCTTGCAGCCCGCCTTCGCGGCGGCCTCGATTTTGTGCGTGACGCCACCGACCGGCAGCACGTCCCCGCGGACGGAGAGGCTGCCAGTCATCGCGAGGTCCTGCGCGATGGGGATGTCCTCCAGCGCGCTGATGACCGCGGTCGCGACCGTGATGGAGGCGGAGTCGCCGTCGACGCCGCCCTCGCCAGCCTGGACGAACTGGATGTGCACGTCCTTCTCGGACATGTTCTCGTCGCTGAATTTCTTGATGATGGCGGAGACGTTCTCGACTGCCTCCTCGGCCATCTCCTTGAGCTGGCCGGTCGCGTAGATGCGACCCTCCTCCTGGCTCTGCGCGGGCGTGATTTCCGCCATCACGGGCAGCATGATGCCGGAGTCGCCGCCCATGACCGCGAGGCCGTTCACGCGGCCGACAGCCTCCTCCTGGGAGGTGCCGAGCTCGTAGTCCTTGCGGCGCTCGATGTAGTTGTCCACGAACTGCTGTTCGATGGACCGCGAGCGCTTCTTCGCCTGCAGCACGTCGTCGCGCGTGGTGAGTTCGTGGTCCTTCGAACTCGCGATGTCGCCGGCGACCCGCACGAGCCCACCGAGGTCACGCAGTTCGAGCGTGAGGTGGTCCTTGCGACCGGCGCGGCGCTTCGCTTCGAGGATAATCTCCCGGACCGCGTCGTCGTCGAAGTGCGGGAGCTGGCCGTCGCGTTCGACCTCCTGAGCGACGAAGCGCGCGAACTTCCGGCGCATCTCCGGGGTGTCCTCGATGGTGTCGTCCATGTACACCTCGTACCCGTACCCGCGAACGCGGGAACGGAGCGCGGGGTGCATGTTCTCCATCGCGTCCATGTTCCCGGACGCGACCATGATGAAGTCACACGGGACGGGTTCGGTCTGGACCATCGCACCGGAACTGCGTTCGGACTGCCCGGTGATGGAGAACTCGCCCTCCTGAATCGCCGTCATCAGCTTCTGCTGGCTGCGGACGTCGAGCGTGTTGATTTCGTCGATGAACAGCACGCCCTTGTGCGCCTTCTGGATGGCACCGGCCTCGACGCGCTCGTGGCTCGGCGTCCCCATGCCGCCAGACTGGAACGGGTCGTGGCGGACGTCGCCGAGCAGCGCGCCGGCGTGGGCACCTGTTGCGTCCTCGAACGGCGCGGTCTGGCTGTCGGCGTTGTTGATGAGGAGCTTGGGCACCATCGCGTCGCCGCCGCGGTCGGTGTAGCGGAACGCCAGATAGATGACACCGGCCGCGAGCACGCCCAGCAGCGGCTGGTGGGCGATGAGGAGCGCGTAGCCCACGACGAGCAGGATGATAATCCACATGAGGAACGACCGCATCTGGTTGCGTTTGCGGGCTTCCTCCTGGTGGGCTTCGACAATCTGTTCGCCCTTCCCGGCGGGGACGGTCCGGACCTTCGGCTCGTTGGAGTCGTCCGGGTTGTTGTAGACGAGAACGTCCTGTAGACTCTCCTTCGGGAGGAGGTGGCTCATCGCCTTCGCGAGCATCGACTTCCCCGTCCCCGGGGAGCCGATCATCATCACGTGGCGGTGCTGTTTGGCCGCGCGCAGGATGATGTCGCGGGCCTCGGACTGGCCGATGACCTGGTCGACCAGCCGTTCGGGCACCTCGATGGCCGAGGTGTCCGGGATTTCGAGGCCGCCAAGCAGGTCGTCCTCGGCGTTGTCCTCGTTGATAGAGACGTCGCCTTCCACGCCGACCTCGCTGCCGAGGTCCTCGAGGTCGTCGAGGGGTTCGGCAGGTTCGGGCGTCGACTCCTCGCCCTCTTCGGGGGCGTCGGGGGCGTCGACGTCGGGGTCCTCGTGGTGGGGCTCGTCTTCGGTCGATTCGTTGCTCATAGAAGTGGTTTCGACACGTGAAACCAAGGACGGGCGACTGATATACTTTCTCCCTCGAAAGAACGCGTAACCGGCCGTATTACCCGGTTTCGGGCCTTCAGGCGCCCGAACAGGATTTCGCCGACCGGCACTAGCGGGGCCGAACCGTCGGTTGCGGCGAACTCGCCATTCTTATAGGCGCTGACGGGGTGTTTCGAGGTGAGGAAATGACCCGCGGGTTCTACATCGGTCGCTTCCAGCCGTACCACAACGGCCACCACCGCGTCGTCGAGCAGATTGCCACCGAGGTCGACGAACTCGTCGTCGGCATCGGGAGCGCCGGCGACTCCCACACCACGCGGAACCCGTTTACCGCGGGCGAGCGCATCATGATGATTACGAAGTCCCTCGTGGACTTCGACCTCGTGACGTACGCGGTCCCCATCGAGGACCTCGATCGGAACGCGGTCTGGGTGAGCCACGTCCAGTCGATGAGCCCGAACTTCGACGTGGCGTACTCGAACAACCCGCTCGTCATCCGGCTGTTCGACGAGGCCGGCATCGAGGTCCGGCAGTCACCGATGTTCGAGCGCGACGTGCTCGAGGGGACCGAGATTCGTCGCCGGATGGCTGAGGACGGCGACTGGCGCGAACTCGTCCCGAAGCCGGTCGCTGACGTCATCGACGAAATCGACGGCATCGACCGCATCCGGAAGGTCAGCGACACGGACGCGGGCGACAGCCCCGCCGAGTAGTTTTCAACGACGGCGCCGTAACCGCGACGTATGATAACGCTGAGTTCCGACTTCGGCTCGCCGTACCCGGCGGCGATGAAGGGTGTCGTCCTCCAGTCGACGGACGCGCGCCTCGTCGACGTCGCACACGACTTCCCGCGGCAGAACGTGCGCGCGACGGCGTTCTGGCTGCGCGAGGTGCTGCCCTACTTCCCGCCAGCAGTCCACCTAGTCGTCGTCGACCCGGGCGTCGGCACCGACCGAAAGGCCGTGGTCGTCCGCGCGGGCCGCCATGCCATCGTCGCGCCGGACAACGGCGTCGCGATTCCCGCGGCGCGACGACTCGCCGAGGACGTAGAAGTGTTCGAAATCGCGGTCGAGAATCCCGCAAGTTCGACGTTCCACGGCCGGGACGTGTTCGCACCCGCTGCCGCTGACGTCCACGAGCGCGGCGTCGAGGCGTTCGACGACTACCCCGGATACGAGCGCCTCGACGACTACGAGACCGTCGCGTTCCCCGACCCCGACCTCAAGGGCGACGTACTTCGCGGCGAGGTACTCGTCGTGGACGGCTTCGGGAACGCCATCACGAACCTCCCGGGACGCGTCGTCGACGACCGAATCGGTGACTCCGTGCGCGTGAACCGCGACCGCGTGCGCGTCGAACCCTCGTACGCTCACGTCGAGCCCGGCGAGCGCGTCGTGACAGTCGGCAGCCACGGGAACGTCGAGCTCGCCGTGAACCGCGGGCGCGGCGACGACGCGTTCGGCGTCGAACCCGGCAGCCCCGTGGAGCTCTCGCTGTAGGGTGGGCACCGTCACACCGAAATACCCTGCCGGCAACCTACGCGTATGCTCGAACTGGAGCACGGGTTCCGGATTGTGGACCTGCACGCGCGGCTCCACGCCGGCCCGGGGCGCCCAGTCCGGGGCCGCACCATCGACGGCGAGGACCTCGAACGCGAGATGCACCAGGCCGGGGTCGTCCGCTCAGTCGTCTTCCCCGGACCGCGGAAGGGCGAACAGGGCTACCTCCGCGCGAACAACGCGGTCGCCCGGCAGGCCGTCCAGCGGCCGTTCATCGCGTTCGCGCGCATCGACGGCCCGCGCGACCCCGGCGACGGCGCAACCTCCCGCCTGAAGAACCTCCGGTCAAATCGGTCGGACTGGCAGACCTCCCCCGAGGACGTCGAGCAGTACGCCTACGACGACCGCTTCCACGGCTTCAAACTCGACCCGACCCGCGACGGCCTCCCCGAACCAGACGTCCTCGACGTGCTCGACGACGTCGGCCTCCCGGTGCTCGTCCACGGCGGCGAGGGTTTCCCGCCGAGCGCGCTCGAAGCCACGCTGCTCGACCGCGAATTCCCGGTCGTGCTCGCGCACTTCGGCGGCCACCCGCTCGACCGCGACCTGATGCACGAGGCCGTCTCACTGCTCGGCTCCTACGAGGACCTCTACCTGGACACCGCAGCAGTTCGCTACCGCGAACTCCTCGAACACGCCATCGTCGAACACCCCGACCGCGTCGTCTTCGGGAGCGGCGCGCCCGACACCCACCCGAACGTCGCGGTCATGGAGATTCTCACCCTCGACGTCACCGAGGACGCGATGCGGAAGGTACTCGGGAAGAATCCGGTGCGGGTCGTCCCGGGTCTCGACCGAGAGTGACAGGGCTCGCGGATACTTCGCTGGCCGTCCCGACACTAGATTTATGCCGGTCGTTCGTGTATGACGATTGAACTATGTCCGACGGCGAGTTGACTGACTTCCTCATCCTGCGCGAACTGGACGAACCGATTACCGAAGCCGAACTCGCGGCGGCCGGCGAGCAGTCCGGAGACGCGCTCAAAGCGCTCCGGGACGAGGGCGTCGGCATCAGGTGGGTCGACTCGGAAGTGATGACGAACGAAACGGGCGACGTCACGGGGACGTTCTGCCACTACCAGGCCGAAGACGAGGCGGCCGTCCGGGAGCACGGCGAGCGCGCCGGCCTCCCGGTCACGCGCGTCGACCGACGTGGGAAGCCCCTCGACGGCGAGTAAGCAGGAACTGCGGCGAGGGTCGCGAACAGGTCGCCGCCTAGCAGTCGTGGCGGACCATCGTGCGGTCCATGCGCGCGGAGACGCCGTTGGGATTGCGCCGGGGCGTCCGGTCCGCCATCCGCGCGGACATCCCGTCCTGGCTGCCCGTCCAGACGTTCGGGACGACGGCGCTGCCGGCGGCCGCCCACTCCGTGAGTTTCGCGTCGCCGCGGAGCACGTCGCCACCGACCGAGAACGCGTCCCCGACCGCGTACTTCACGATGCGGGCGGCGATGCGCGCGCCGAACCCGTAGTTCTTCACGAGCCGGTACGCCAGCGAGCGGTACTTCAGCCCCCACGCGGTCTCCTCGGCGTCCTCCGGGAGCCGGTGGCGGATGTCGTCTTTCTCCTCGCGGAGCACGACCGCGTCCGCGCCCCAGACGACCTCGCGGTCCATACCCGCGAGCCGGTGGGCGGCGTCCCGCGCGGCCCCGGTCTGGAGGTACTCGTCGAACCCGTCAAGGGCGTCGATGGCGTCGCGGACGAACGCGACGTTGCCGCCGTCGAAGTACGTGACGTGGCGGCCCGCGACCGTCGCGGTTTCGACGGACTCGGTGGTGACGCCGCCCTCGACGCGGTGGTGGACGGGGCCGGTGACCGCGTCCGCGCCGCCGTCAAGTGCGTCCTCGACGGCCTCCACCCAGCCCTCCCGAATCTGGGAGTCCTGGCCGACGAACGCGACGACGTCGCCGTCAGCGGCGGCGATGCCGGCGTTCCGGGAGGCGTTGAGGTTCCGCTCGGAGACTTCCAACAAGAGGTCGGCTGCGTCGTGGTCGCGCACCATCCCGGACGTCCCGTCCACGGACGGACCGTTGACGACCACGACCTCGGCGTCGGGTGCGTGGGCCGCGAGCGCGTCCAGCGACGCAGCGAGCACGTCGCGGCCGTTGAGGGTGGGCACCACTACCGAGAGGTCCATAGCGTACACGAGTCTGCGCGGTGGTAAAAACGTCCCGGGTCGAAACCCGCCGAAATCGTCCGCGAGCTCACACGAACCGCCGGTTTCGTCAGACGCTCGTGTGCCAGTAGGAGACCGACGCGAGCGAGCGGCCGACCGGCGTTTCGCCGATGGCCGTGTCCGCGCGCCGAATCGGGCCGGCAATCCAGTCCGGGACTTTGCGGTAGAACCCGTACGGGACGACGAAGTCGTGTTCGTCCCGCACGAGGTCCAGGCCGGCTTCGTCGACGAGCCCGCGGACCTCGCTGTCGCCGTACAGTCGCGACCCCATCGGGAGCAGCCAGTTGTACAGCGAGCGCGTGCTGAACCGGTTGAACGTGTCGAAGAACACGGTGTCTTTGGAGACGCGAGCCATCTCCGTGAGGAACTTCGCCGGCGTGTCCGCGAGGTGGAAGAATCGCATCGCGAACACGGTGTCGAAGTGGTCGTCCGGGAACGGGAGCCGGCCGGCGTCGCCGCGCATGAAGTCGATGGTGTCGGTGACGTCCGCGCGCTGGGCCTTCTCGCGGCCCTCCTGGAGCATCGGCCCGGAGATGTCCAGCCCCGTGATGTCCGCGCCGCGCTCGGCGAGCATCACGGTGAAGCGGCCGGTCCCACACGCGATTTCGAGGACCCGCTGGTCCTCGACCGGCCCCACCGCGTCGAGGACGGCCTGTTTCTCCCGTCGGTCGATGAGCCGGCCGCCACGGGAGAATCGCTTCTCGTCGTACTCCTCCGCGACCTCCGTGGCCTGGTACCACTCCTGTCCCTTCACGCTTCTCGATTGCACTTCGGAGACGGGTGGTTAAAACCGTACTGGAAAACACGCGACGAACACCGGTACCACGACGTGAACGCGCGCCGCCCCGAGAGAACGACCCCAGGTGGCCCCGCTCGCAGCGCCATTATACGATATAAGGTGTATAGTCCCACGGGTAGACAACCTTTACCTCCCTCAGTATGTGAGGGAGTTCCATGAGCACGTCCGCCACGGAACACGGGTCACTCATTCAGGACGACGAAGAATTCCGCGAGCGCCTCCGCGAGCTCCCGCCGAGCGCGAAACTCGTCGCGAAGGTCCTCGAAATCGACGCGCCGCTCTCGCAGGGCCAGCTCGCCGAGGAGTCCCTGCTCCCGGACCGCACCGTCCGGTACGCCCTCAACCGCCTCGACGACGCGGACCTCGTCGGCTCCCGCTACAGCTTCCAGGACGCCCGCAAGCAAGTGTACTTCCTCGACGACTAACCGCCGGCTTTTCCTCGCAGGTCTCGTCTCTGCACCCGTGATAGCGCGCTACGCCGTTCCAGTCGAAGCGCCGGTTCCCGGTGGCGCGACGAACGCCTACGTCCTCGGCGACGACGAGCACTTGCTCGTCGACCCTGCTGGCCGCACACCTGAACTCGACGACGCCGCCAACGAAGTCGAGCACGTCGCCGTCACGCACACGCACCCTGACCACGTCGACGCCGTTGCCGACTACGCGTCCGAAGCCGACGCGACCGTCTGGGCGCACGCGTCGTTCCCCGAGCGCTTCGCGGACGCAACCGGCGTCGAACCCGACCGACTGTTCCGCCCCGGCGACACCATCGCAGACACCGGCGTCTCCGTGCTGGCGACGCCCGGCCACGCACCCGACCACGTCGCGTTCGTCGCGGACGACGAAGCCGTCACTGGCGACCTCGTATTCGCGGACGGCAGCGTCTTCGTCGGCACGCCGGACGGCGACGTGCGCACGTACCTCGCGTCCCTGCGCCGCCTGCTCGCCCGCGACTTCGACACCCTCTACCCCGGCCACGGCGACCCAATCCGGAATCCCGACGAGCGCATCCGCGAGACGTACTTCCACCGCCGCGACCGCGAGCGCAGCGTCCGTGCGGCCGTCGAGTCCGGGGCCGAGACCGTCGACGAGATTCTCGACGCCGCCTACGAGAAAGCGCTCGGCGACGCCCGCAGCCTCGCCGCGAAGGTCGTCCGCGCACACCTCCAGAAGCTCGCCGTCGAGGGCCACGTCGAGTGGGACGGCGAACGCGCCCGCCCGCCGGCCGACCGGCAGTAGCCAGCGAGCCAACGGTCCGAGCGCCTGAGAACCAACCGGTAGGGCGGGAAATCCGAAAGGGGCCGACCGGTCGGCGAGCGAGAACCCGCAAGCACGCGAGCGAAGCGAGCGCGCGCAGCGCGGTTCGCAGCCGCCGAGCGGGAGGGGGCTTTCGAGGAAGCGTCGACGGGGCCAACGGAGGAGAGTAATGAGTCGATACCTAGCCCGCGAATCTTTTCCGCACTCGCTGCCAACCCACGGCCATGGAGGAGCTCGAAGTCGAACTCGAACGCGCGCGGGACCTCGACGTGTCCGAGTTGGCGGACGCCATCGAGGCCATCGGCTTCGAGTGCACGCGGTGTGGGGCGTGCTGTAAGAGCGAGGACGACGACCCGCACACGGCGACCGTGTTCCCCGACGAAGTCCGGGAACTGGAGGACGCAACAGAGCGCGACTGGCGCGAGATTGCGCGTCCGATGCCGTACGGGCTCGACGAGGACGGCACGGGCGAGACGTTCGAGTGGGCGCTCCAGACCGCTGCCTGCGGGGACTGCACGTTCTACGAGGAGGACGAGGACGGAACCGGAGCGTGCACGGTCCACGACAGCCGGCCGCTCATCTGCGAGACGTACCCGTTCAGCGTCGCGCTCGGTGGGACGAGCCAGCCGATGGGCGAGGCGGTGGACGAATCCGGAATGGTGCGCGCTCACGAGTGCGAGGGACTCGGACGGGACATCTCCCGAGAGGACGCCGAATCGCTGGCGGCAGCCCTGAAGGAACGGGCGGTGCGCGACATCGAGGAAGCCATGGCAGTCCGGGACAACTACGAGCCCGCGAGTCCCGGTCCCGACGAGACGGTCGTGCACGACTCCGAGGGCGCGAAACGCCCGGACGGGACGGCCTACGAGGACTGAACGGGCGGTCGTCGCGTGGCGGGGCCGTGGCAACGATTAAGTCACGGGGCCGACACGCACGAATGGAGGCCCGTCATGGAAATCTCTGACCAACTCCTCTGTCTGTTCAGTGCGGAAGTGACTGTCAAGGACGACGAGTACGTCGTCGAAATCCCGCGGAGCGAAGTCGAAGCCGGCTCCGTCGAACCCGGCGACGTCTACCGCGTCGCGCTCATCTCGCAGGCCGAAGCCGAGACCAGGACCGAGACCGAGACGACGAGCGAGCCCGCCGAGTCCGAACCCCAGCCCCCCGTCGAGGAGGGCGAGATTCGGTACGTCGAAATCGAGGACATCGGCAAGCAGGGCGACGGCATCGCGCGCGTCGAACGCGGCTACGTCATCATCGTACCGGACGCCGAAATCGGCGAGCGCGTGAAAGTCGAAGTGACCGAAGTGAAGTCGAACTTCGCGGTCGGCGAAATCATCGAAGACGAGTACTGAGCGCCGCTCTGCTCTGCGAACCCTTTATTGCGTGAACTTCGCGAGGTCCGCGTCCTCGACGCTCGGCGCGGAGTCGTGAGGCCGGTCGACGAGCAGGTCGCCGGCCGTCGACGACCCGATGCCGGGAATCGCCGTGAGTTCGTCCATCGACGCCTCGTTGACGTCAAGCGGGTGCGGGACGCCCGTCACCGAGCGGTAGCCGTGGTCGGTGACCGCGACGTCGATGGTCTGCCCGAGTTCGCGCTCGCCGGGAATCCCCACGAGCAGCGAGTACGTCCCCAACTGCCGGCCGAACGTCTTCCCATCCTGGTGGTACTCCAGGTGGATATCCTTCAGGAGCGTGCCCGGCGGCACCACGCGGTTCAGCATCGCGTTGTCGATGTTCTCCCGCACGTCCTGCTTGTAGCGCTTGAACTGCTGTTTGTGGTCCTCGGCGAGCTGGGCGCCCGTCTCGGCCATGTCGGTGCCCTCGAACGCCATCACCTGCCGGATGTTGATGCGGCGCAACATCAGCCCCTCGTCGAGCACACTCTGGAGGAAGCGCTTGTTGTGCGCGAACGTCTCCTCGCGCTCGCCCGTCAAGCCGTGCACGAGGTTGATTCCGGGCAGAATCTTCGGCAGCCGATTGGTGGCTTCGTCGCCCCAAGTGGGCGCGTCCTCGGGGGACTCGCCGGGTCGCCAGCCGCCGACCTCGTTGACGACGCGCACCGCCTCGAGGCACTCCTCGGCGGACACGAGGAGGTTGTTCTCCTCCTGTACCACGGGGTCCGCCGATTCGAGACCGAACGCCGCGGTGTCGCCGGCGGTGTTGTGCTCGGCGATGATGCGGATGGCCTCTCGGGACTTCTCGGGGTAGTCCACGATGGTCACCGGGTTCATGTTGTCGAGGTGCAGCGTCTCTAGGTCGGGCGCGACCTCCCGGATGCCGCCGTAGAGCCGCCGGAGCGCGTCCGGATTCGGCGCTTCGCCGTCCCCACCGAACGCGAGGATGTCGGCCTGCCGGCCGAGCCGGAAGTGGCGCGCGCCGTGGTCGTAGAGGTTCCCGACCTCCCGCACGACGCTCTGCGCGCTCCGGAAGCCGGGGTCACCGTACATCGGCTCCGTGCAGAACGAACAGCGGTACGCGCAGCCCCGCGAGGTCTCCATCTCGCAGATGAGGTAGTCGGGGTAGTTCGGATGCTGTTCGACGACGAACGCGCCCTTCGCGCCCCACCGGTCGATTTCCTCGTTGTCGCGGTAGCGGTCCTCGAACCCTTCGAGGCCGTTGCTCACGAGGTCGTAGACGGCGGCCTCGACGTCCGCCATCGCGAGGAAGTCGAAGTCGAGGTCCGAGCGCTCCATCTCCTGTGCGCCCGCGTTCTCCTCGCCGACGCCGAACCGCACGGGCCCGCCCATGATGCTCGTGCCCTCCGCGACCCACGCCATCTCGCGGACTTCGTCGGGCTCGGCGGGCGTCCCACCGACGTACTTCCCGGGGACGGTCATCCCGCCGACGTAGACGAAGAGGTCGGCGTCGGCGACGTCGTTGAACTTCGACTTGTCCTCGCGGAGTTCGTCGATGGTGTGGTACGTAATGCGGTCCTCGGGGACGCCAGCGTCCACGAGCGCGCCGGCCGCGTACCGCGGATACGTGGAGATGTACGGCGGCACCCCGAAGTGCGCCGGCTCGTCGACGTAGCCGTCGACGAGCGTCACGTCCAACTCCGCGGGGTCAATCATACACCAGCGTTGGGCTTCGACGCGTAAGAACGTAACTACACGTAGATGCGGCCCTCGACGTTGCCCGTGCCGTAGTCGAACTCGCCGACGTTTCGATACACGGCGACTGCGGCGGCGAGGCTGTCGAGCGCGTCGCCTTCGGCATCCTCGACGATTTGCTCGCGGACTGCGGGGTGAACGGACAGGTTGGCGTGTTCCGTGAGCCCCGCCAAATTCCGTTCGCGACGGCGTTGCTCGCCTGGGTCGTTACCCTTGTATCCCTCTCGGCAGAGTCCGAGCACGTCCAGCGTTGCGGCGGGATAGACTTCCGCGACGACCGGCCCGCTGCTACGCTCGTCGAATGGCGCGACCGTCGTCTCGTCGCGGACGTTCGCGAGGACATCCGCCATCCCGTAGTACGCCTGCGCGTTCACGAAGAAGTGATAAGGGGAGAACGCGCCCCACTCAGCGTCAGTCTCGCGCTTCAGGTAGGTGCCGTCGGTGTGCTCGCGCGCCCACTCGGCACACGTCTCGGCGTACGTGTCGGCGTCCGCACAGTCCGCGACGCCGTCGAGGACGCCCTCCCACGTGTCGGCGTCGAACGCGCCGCGCGCGACTCGCTCCGGAACCGAGAACGGGAAGTCGAACCCGACGACCGACTCGGACTGACAGGACTCGACGAACGAGACCAGCGCGTCGAGCGTGGCTTCGCGGTTCGTCGTCGGAACTCCAGAGTAGTGCGATTCGAGGGCCTCTACCGCGGGACGACAGCGAACGAGCGTCGGGTCGTCGTCGGTCACGTCTACCTCCGAGACCCAGATGTTCTCGCCGGCCTCGCGCGCACCGCTGAAGTCAACGCCGTAGACGGTCTCGAAGCCCATACCTCGACACGCCGCGGGTCAAACAAAACCGTTCGCCCGCTCGGTGGCCGCCCGGTGCTGGTACAGCAGGCAGCCCGCGAGCACGAGCCACGCGCCAATCGTCGGCGGAAGCACGAAGGAGAACAGGCCGGTCGCTGCGTCCCGGACGACGCTAGCGGCGCCTGCTGGCAGCACGGCCGTCACCGAGGTGACGCTCGCCCACGTGACCGGAACCAGCAGCAGGAGCGCGCCGGCGAGGAAGAGTCGCCGCGGCCAGCCGTCGTCGAGCGCGTAGAGAAGCGGGAGCAGCGGAAACAGGACGAGGATGACGTAGAACGGCTCCAGTGGGAGCAAAAGGAGCGTCGCAAGCAGCGTCCCCTGGAGCGCGACGAGGCGGCTGCGGAGGTCCGCGACCACGCGGTTCACGCCGGCGAAGACGGGTGCGAGCACGAGCGCGCCGACCGGCAGCAGCCACGACGAGGGGAGTCCGGGTGCGAGCACGGCTAACTGCCGGCGAATCGTGACGAACGGCGCAGTCGGGTCCGGGCCGCCCGCGAACGACGCGACCGCGGTCTCGCCCGCGAGCGTCTCGGTGACGTACGTGACCGAGGCGTCCGGACCGAAGGCGAGCAGGCCCACGGCGAGGCCGGCGACCCCCGTCACAGTGGCGGCGGCGATGGCGCGCCACGCGCGCCGGCGGAGCAGCCAGACGCCGACGAGCGCGGGGAACAGTTTCACGAGCGCGACCAGCCCGAACGCCGCGCCGGCGGCCGCGTCGCGGTCGCGTTCGAGGAGGACGGCGCCGCCCGCGAGGCCGAGCGCGAGCAGCGGATTCACCTGTCCCATGACGAGGTTGACGCCGACGGGGCCGACGAGAAAGACGGTGGTCGCGAGAAGCACGCGGTCGAGCGTAGTGAGAGCGACGCCTGCACGTTCGACCGCACGAATCACGAGCACGGCGAGTCCCCCGAGCGCAGCGAGGTTCAGGAGCCACTGGAGCGCATACGCGAGCACGGGGTCGCCGAGTGCGGCGTGCGGGACGAACGCGAGCACGACCGCGGGCGGGTACCGGAAGCCGGCCTGCCCGATAGGGTTGACGGCGTAGAAGTCCGCGCCGCGAAGCGCGGCGCGCGCCGAGTAGTAGTATACGTCCGTCGCGAGCGCGACCTGTTCGGGGTTGCGCAGCGGGAAGAGGACGGTGTTCGCGACGCCCGCGAGCACGCTGGCGAGGAGGACGAGTCGCGGCGCGCGGACCGAAGGCATGACTCACGAACCGACGCCGCAGTACTTTCGTCTTGTGGAGGCGGCCGCCAGCAGTCGTTCTCACCGCGGCCCGCCCCTTTTTGCACTCGCCGCTCCAACGACCGCGTATGCCCGCTACTGAGGAACTGAAGTGCACGAGCGACGACTGCGAGCTGGACATGTTCGAGAACCACTACACGTACGACGTCAGCGAGGACCTCACCATCGAGGACCTGCAGTGTCCGCTGTGTGGTGGCACTGACTGCCTGGAGCGCATCGAGTTATGAGGGCACGCGAGTTCGCGGAGAGCGTCGGCGACGCCGTCTTCGAGCGGCTGGGCCGCGCGGCCTCCCAGATGCAGGAGGAGTCGCCGCTGCCGGTGGACGTCCTCGAGAGCGACGACGAGTACCTCGTGGTGTTCGACGCGCCGGGCGCGACCGCCAGCGACGTGCAGGTGAACTACGTCGGCGGCGCGGTCGAGGTCCGCGTCGACCGCTTCCGGGAGTTCCGCGACGGCTTCGAGATGGTGTTCCCGGGTCGCGGCCTGAAGCTCGACGGCCGCGCCGAACTCCCCGAGGACGCCGTCGTTGACGCCGACGAGGCGCGTGCGGAACTGCGCGACAACGGTGCGCTGTACGTCTTCCTCCCGAAGGGCGAACCCGAGGGCACCGAAGTGGACGTGACGACGCCGGACGACGCGGACGAAGACGAGGAGTAGCGCGCCTCACTCGACGGTCATCCCTTCGACGACCTCGAACACTTCGTCGCCGTCGAAGCGCGACGGGTCGAACGCGGGGACGCCCTCCCCGCCCAGGATTTCTTCCGCGACTGCTTCGCCGGTCGCTGGCGCGCGCATGAAGCCGTGGCCCTGCCAGCCGGCCGCGACGTAGAGACCGTCGGCGAGTTCGCCGAGCAGCGGGTCGCGGTCCGGAGTGGCGGTACAGAGGCCCGCCCACGCACGGCGAACGTCGGGCTCGTAGCCCGGAATGCGGTCAGCGAGTCGCTCGCGCATCGCGTCGACGAACCAGCCGTCGCCGTCGCGGTCGTACGTCTCGGGGTCGGCTTCGACCTCCTCGGTGCCGTCGCCAGCGAGCACGCCCTCGGGGTGTGGGCGCGCGTAGTAGCCCTCAGTCGCGTCGTAGAGCGTCGGAATTTCCCCCGAAAAGTCGGCGGTGAGCGCCTGCACGCGGTACGGCTTCAGCGGAATCGAGACGCCGGCATCCGAGAGCACGCGGGCGGTGTGCGCACCTGCTGCGACGAGCACGGCGTCGTAGTCAGTCTCGTTCACGCGCGGTGGGTCGAGCGCGACGCTCGCGGCCGTGTGCTCGCGGAGGTCGACGCCTGTCTCGACCGCCAATTTTGCGAGAGTGTCGGCGTACGCGGCGGTGTCCGCGACCCCGGCGTTGTGCGAGATGGCGGCCTCGACCACGTCCTCGGTACGGAGCGCGGGGAATTCCGCAGCGAGGTCGTCTGGGTGTACGCGTTCGACGCGGCGGTCGTTGCGCTGCATCCCGTCGACTTGCTCGCGGATGGCGTCGGCTTTCCGGCCGGGTTCGGTGACGAACCAGAGGTACGGCGTCTCCCGAAACTCGAACTCGCCCGTGCCCGAGAGTGTGCGGAAGCGCTCGATGGCGCGCGCGGCGATGCGCGCGTCCACGTCCTCGGCGTAGGCGTCGTAGAGGATGCCCGCGGCGCGGCCCGTGCTCTCGCCGGCGACCTGGCCGCGCTCGTAGACGGTGACGGATGCGCCGCGCGCTGCGAGGTCGTGGGCGGCGGTCAGGCCGACCGCACCGGCACCGACGACCGCGACGGAGCGGCCCGCGCCGCGGTCGTCGTCGGCGTCGCTGAACTCGTCCATGCCGGCGGATGCACCGCGACCGGCATAACTGCCGCGAACCGGGGAGGCCGGCGCAGTCCGTCAGTTTCACTTTCACCGTGCACGGGTGGGGTTCAAGCGGGTAGCACCGAATTACGGATGTATGGCACTGCAGCACCGACGCCGCTCGCAGTCGACCGCCGATAGCCCCGAGCGCCGCATCGAAGTCTCGGAGATGACCGCCGCGGGCGTCGCCGCCTACGCCGACACCCACGAGGAGGCGTTCCTCGAGCGCCGCGGCGGGAAGACGTTCCTCGTCACCGTCGAGTAAGAGGCGCGTCAGTCGTCCGGGTCGACTTCGACGACTTCGGGCTCGCGGTCGGGTGGCGTCCACCCGCACGCGAGGTCGAGGAACTGCACGAGAATGCGGCCGGTCGCCCCCCAGACGGTGTAGCCGTCGACGTGGAAGAAGTGGACGATGGCTTCGCCGTAGGAGGGGTGGATGCGCTTCTCGACCTCGTAGTTGTCGGGGTCCGTGAGGTCCGCCAGCGAGAGCACGACGACCTCGTCGACCTCGCGCTCGTCGGGGACGAACTCGCGGTCCGGGACGCGCGCGACGAACGGCGTCACGGAGTACCCAGTGACGGTGGCGATGTCGTCGAGTTGCCCCTCGTAGGAGAGTTCTTCGGGCAGCAGGCTGATTTCCTCGTACGCCTCGCGGGCCGCCGTCTCCCGGAGGTCGTCGTCGCTCGGTTCGCGGCCGCCGCCCGGGAAACTCATCTGCCCGGGGTGCTCACCGAGGTGGTCGGCGCGCTTCGTGAACACCAGTGCCGGGCCGTCCTCGCGCTCGACGACGGGAACGAGTACCGCGGCGTCGCGGTCCTCGTCGGTGACCCGTGCCGGCTGGTGGGCGGCGACCCGCGACAGGTCCATACGCGGGGGAAGCACCGCGACACTCTTAACTCACGCGCAGTCCCGCTCACTCGGTCAGCGCGTCGCGTACGTCCGCGAGGTCGACGGGTGCCCACGCTTCCGCGTCGTAGGTCACGTCCACGAGGTAGCGTGCACGCTCGTCGTCGGCGTCAGAGACGTCCGATTCGAGGCGCGCGCGCACCGCGTCCGCGAGCGTTTCGCGGTCGAGGTCCCGGGACTCGACGTCCAGGATGTGCGGGAGGTCGACCGCGTTCTCGGGGAGTTCGGGGAACGCGACCGGGCCCGGGACGAGCACGCGGTCGCCGTCCTCGCGGTCGACGGCCACGAGGTAGTACTCGCGGAGCGCGTCCATCACGGCCTCGTCGGCGGCGTCGGCGTCGAAGTCGTCGCCGCGCTTGAACGCCAGTTCTTCGAGCGCGTCGTGGAGCTCGTCTCGGGTGAGCGCGCCGAAGAGGTCCACGACGCCCGCGAGTTCGTCGCCGTTCACGGCTCCCCGTCGGTCGCGGAGTCGCTTGAATCTCCCGCTGTCGCGGCGGCCTCCTCGGCGTCCGCGGCGGCCGCCGCGGCCACGTCGCCCGCGTCGAGGCTGGTGTCGGTCCACGCGGGCAGCCGCGTGTCCGCGCCGGGCTCGGCGATGGCGTCGGCGTACGTCCGTGTCTGCGCGCGTTCCTGTTCGCCGTCGTAGTCGAGGTCGTTGAACGCGGCGTCCGCGCCGTACGCCCGCACGAACCGGTCGGCCGCGTCGAGGTAGCGGTCGGCGAGCGCGTCGTAGTCCACGGCTACGCCCGCGTCCTCGACGGCGCGGAACAGCGCCGCGCCGACGCCCTCGCTCATCTCCGAGAGCCCCGTCGGGCCGGAGACCGCGCGGTGATCGTGCTCGTAGCGCCCCAAATCTACCTGCGCCGCGCCGTCCGTGCCGGCGAGCCGGAACGCCTCGCCGAGCGTGCCGACTTCCAGCCCCCAGCGCCGCTGGACGCGCAGGCCGCGCGCCATATCCGCGGTCATCGCGCACTCGCCAGCGAGCGCGTACCGGAACGCCCCGAGGAAGTCCAGCACCTCGTGGTCGTGGGCGTCCGCGAGCGCGTCCACGAGCGGCTCGTAGAATAGCCGGAACAGCCGGCCGTACAGCCGGTCGTTCTCGACGCGCGCGTAGTAGCCCTTCGCGAAGTCGAAGCCCTCGGCGAGCGGGAAGAGTAGTTTCCGTACGTCGCGGGCCTCGTACGTGGTCGTGTCGGCGTCGTGGACGACGACGTAGTCGTGGCGCGCGGCGACCCCGAGCGCCAGCCAGACGTCCCGGCCCTTCCCGCGCTCGCCCGCCAATCCCGCGTCGTCGAGCAAGCCTTCGACGCGCGGGCCGTCACACCAGAGCACGGTCAGGGGCACGTCGAATTCGGCGAGCCAGTCGCGGAACTCGGGGACGCGCTCGGCGGGCGCGCGTAGCGGTACGACGACCTCCGCGGGGTCGACGCGTTCGAGTTCGGAGAACACGCGCTCCGGGGCGAGACCGGCGTACTCGCGGTCGGTCATCGGGACGACGACGGCCGCCCGGCCCGTCGGCGCGTCCGGGTCGGCGTCGCCGTAGTCGTGGAGCGTCGCCACGCGCTCCTGCGTGTAGTCCATACCCTCGCTCGGCGCGCCGGCGGGAACTAACTTGCGCCAGCGGGCAGCCGGCCGCCGCGGTAGAGCACCACGAGGACGACGAGGAGCGCGGCGAGCGCGACGCCCGCGACCTGAAAGACGCCGTCGTAGGCGAAGCCGGCGCCCACCAGCGACCCGATGACGACACTCCCCATCGCCTGCACGACCATCATCACGGAACTGTAGCCGGCGTACGCGCTCGCGCGGTCGCTGTCCGGCAGACTGTCGAGGAGGAACGTGTCGATGGCGGGGAAGAGGCTGTGGACGGCGTACCCGAGCACCACGGAGACGGCCGCGACGCCGACGACACCGTCGACGAGCGTCATCGCGAGCAGCGACGCGACGAAGCCGCCGAGCACCGCGAGCATGAGCGGGACGTGGCGGAACCGGTCGGCGAGCCGGCCGGTGTACCAGAACGCTGGCACGCCCGCCGCGAACACCACCGTGAGGAGTGTCTCGGCAGTGCTGCTCGGGATGTTCTTGGTCTCGGTGAGGTACTTGATGTAGAAGTTGAAGAAGCCGTTCCAGACGAGGCCCGCGACGCCGACGATGACGACGCCGAGCACGACGATGCGGTACTGGCGGCGAATCGCACCGAGCAGGTCGCGGTCGGCGGCGCCGGCCTCCGGGAGGTCCGTGCGGCCCGCGAGCACGTAGATGACGACCGTAACGACGACTGCGGCTGCGGACAGCAGGTAGAACGGCGCGCGCCACGAGTAGAACTCGAGGAGGACGCGGCCGACGAGCACGGGCGCGAGCGCGGCCGCCAACTGCGAGGCGGTGCCGTGTACGCCGACGACGCGGCCGACGCGCTCGGGGAACAGTTCGCTGATGAGCGGGTTCGCGGCGACGAAGTACGCGCCCGACGCGAGGCCGACGAGGAACGCCCCGACCATCACGAACTCGATGGAGGGCGCGAACGTCATCCCCGCGGAGGACACTGCCAGCAGCGCGCCCGTCCCGAGGACGACGTGGTGGCGGTCGACGCGCGTCAGCAGCCAGCCGGTCGGCAGCCGCGGGAGCGCGCTCCCCAGCCACGCCAGCGTCGCCACCAGCCCGACGGCGGCGTCGGTCGCGAGGAAGTCCGCTTGCAAGGGCGCGACCAGCGGCGCGAACACGACGCGCCCGAAATTCACGAGGAACACGAGCGCGCACAGCGAGCCGAACAGCCGGACGCGGCGCGCGTCACTGGCGGACGTACTGGACACGGGCGGACTTGGCGGCCCCCGAGGTCAATTCTTGTGGTTCTACTCGAAGACCGCGTCGAAGGCGTCCGCGCCCAGCGGCTCGAACGTGGCGGCAGCGATGTTCTCGCGAACGTGCTCCGGGCTGGTTGTGCCGGCGAGCGCGGACGTGACGCCGGGCGCGCTGCGCGCGAAGTTCAGGCCCTGCTGGGCGAGCGTGTCGCCGTCGAGTCTCTCCTCGACGTCGTCGGGCATCCCCTCCAGGACTTGCCCCTGTGCGAGGCTCGCGGACGTGAACACGTTCAGGCCGGCCTCGTGAGCGTACCACAGCACGCTCTGGTCGCCCTCCGGACCTTCCTGGGATTTGACGGTGAACGCGTCCGCCATGAAGACGTTGAACGGCACCTGAATCGCGCGCAGGTGCGTCGCCGTGTTCCCGACGGTCTTGGCGGCCGACCGCGCCCGCGAGATGATTTCGCCGAGGTCGAGGAAGTGGTCGTGGGTGCGCGGCACGCGGAACGCCTCCCACGTCGCCACGCCGTAGTGCTCGATGTCGCCCGCAGCGACGCGCTCCTCCAGGCGCTCGAACGTCGCCTCCAGTTGGTCGTAGACCGCGCCGGAGAGCCGCGCGTCCAGTTGCGTCTCGGGGTTGTGGACGTAGTAGAGGTCGATCTTGTCCACGCCGAGGTTTCGGAGCGAGCGGTCCAACTGGTCCTCGATGAAGCCGGGCGCGATTGCGTGGCTGCCGTGCGCGAGGTCGTCGGCGTCCAGAATCCCGCTGTCGACGTACTCCTCGGCGACGAACTCCCCCGGATTCTCGGGCCGGGACTCGTCGAACGGCACGAACCCGCCCTTCGTCGCGAGGAACACTTCCTCGCGGTCCACGTCGGCGTCGTCGAGCGCGCGGCCGACGACGCGCTCGCTGCGCTGATGACGGTAGTTGATGGCCGTGTCGACGACGTTGCAGCCGCCCTCGACGGCCGCCCGAATCGTCTCGTAGTAGGCGTCGTCGACGGCGTCAGTCGGCTCGCCGAGGTACGTGCCGAGCCCGACGCTGGAGACCGCGCGGTCGCGCACGCTCCGGAAGTACGTCCGCGCCTTGTCCTCGCTGAAGCGCTCCTTGTACTGGAACGTCCCGTCAGCAGTAGCCATACCGGGTCTTCGCCGCCGCGTTACTTGTACTCCCCGCGACGGAACGCGTCGACGGCCGCACGGTACCCCTCGCGGAACGTCGGATAGGCGAAGTCGTAGCCCAACTCGCGGAGCCGGTCGTTCGAGCAGCGCTTGCTCGTGCGGAGGCGACGCTCGGCCGGCTCGGAGAGGTCGCCCGCCTCCAAGCGCTCCTCGACGGACTGCTTCTCGGGCTGGTCGACGCCAGCCTCGTCGGCGAGCCAGTCCGCGAATTTCCACTTCGAGACCGGTTCGTCGTCCACCGCCAGCAGCACCTCGGCGTCGTGGGCCGCGTCGTCAGTGAGCGCGAACCGCACGACGCCCGCGGCGTCCTCCTGGTGGACCATGTTCAGGTAGCCCTCCGTGACCGGGCCGTCGAGGTATCGGAGCAAGCGGTAGCGGTCCGGGCCGTAGAGGCCGGCGAACCGCACGACGGTCGCGTCCATCCCGAAGTCGGGCGCACGCTCACGGGTGACCCGCTCTGCTTCCACAAGCACCTTCGTCTTCTCGGTGGTCGGGTCGAGCGGCGTCTCCTCGTCCACCCAGTCGCCGTCGTGGTCGCCGTAGACGCCCGTACTCGACGTGTAGACGAACTGGTCGGGAGCATTCTCTCGACTGCCGAAGTGCTCGATTGCCGTCCGCAAGCCCTCGACGTACACTTCGCGAGCGGCGTCCGCGCCGCGGCCGCCCGAACTCGCCGCGAACACCGCGGCGTCCACGTCCGGCACTGCCGCCAGCGAGTCGGCGTCGGTGACGTCCGCCTGCACGGCGTCGAAACCCGCGTCCCGAATCGCCGCGAGCCCCGCGTCGGAGCGTCGGATGCCCACCGGACTGTGGCCGGCGGTTGCGAGTTGGCGGCCGAGTTCGAGCCCGACGTACCCGCAGCCCAGAATCGCGATGTCCATCAGTACGGGTTCTCGCTGGCGACGTGCCGGTAGATGCGGGCGTACTCGTCGAGCGTCATCGGCTGACGGCCCTCGATTTTCTGTTGAATCTCCTTCGGGTCGAAGTCGTCGTCGAGCCCGCTGGCGAGCGACTCCACGTCCATCACGGCGGAACTCATCTGCAACATGAGGTTGTCACGGACCTCGAGCAGGAGACCTTCGGCGTCCGGCCAGTCGTCGCTGACGGCGAAGACGCCCGCGGCCTCCTCGACGGTGAGGTCGACCGAGTCACCGTCGGCGAGCGCCGCGAGTTGTTCCGCGTCGACGCCCGACGCGGCTGCGACGGCGTCGACGCCCTCCGCTTCGACGACGCGCGCCAGCGCCGCCTCGTACTCCGCGCGAACGTCCCCGGCGGTCACTGCCTCGGCGTCCTGGATTTCGTCGGCTAGCACGCTTCCCAGTACGTGCTCGGCGTTCAAGGAGGCTACGCTTGCCGCGACGACTCACCACCCCGCAGACTGTTCGTCCGCGTTCCCGTCCACGTCGCCGACGCCGCGCGGTCCCGCCGGCACGACCACGCCAATCGTCGCGTCGACCTCGAACGACACGCGCTCGTTGCGTCCCACACGCTCCGCGTCGCCGTCACCGTCCACGTCGAACGCCACGGTCGCGTTCTCCCGGACGTAGGCCGTTCCCTCACCGGGTCCGACTGGCGACCCACCGTCCGCGCGAACCGTGAACCGGGCGTATGACCCACGCACGGACACCGACCACGCGTTCGCCGTCGCGTACCAGAATCCCGGAACGGGCGCCAGCGGCAGCCCCGCAGGTACCGCTCCGACGTCCGCCGCGCCGAGGCGCTTCGCCGCTTTCTCCGCTGCTATCGACCCGGCTTCGGAGAGAGCGTTCTCCGCGATTGCGCCCCCGATACGGTGTGCGAGGTTCGCCGTGTCCTGCACGACGCTACTCTCTACGCGAACCGCCTCGCTGTCTGCGACTTTCGCGGAGGCTGCGCGGAGCCGCGTCGCCAACTGGTCGCGCTGCTGTGGCGTCGCGTCGGCGATACGAGCAGCCTCCGTTGCGACCGCTGCCGCCGCCGGCCGGACAGCCGCTGGCGTCGACTCGGAGCGCACTGCCGTCGCGGGTGGCGTCACAGCGGCAGTCCGGGTCGTACGTCCCGAAGCGTTCGAGAAGAGCACGCATGGGACGCGATGGTCGCGTTCCCCGGATAAACCCTCGCAGCGCGAGTATCACGGGCCTGTCCGCGCGCTCGACGTACACCAGCGTCGTCGGGCCGTCGAGGGCCGGGTCGTCGCTGCGCGTCGCGACGCTCACAGGGAGCGTACGCTAGTGTTCGGGGCTGTCCGGGAGTTTCGAGACGAGTCGCGGCGGGCCCTCGCGGACGGCGGGCGTCGCGTCTTCGGGGAGTTCGAGGCGGAGTGTGCGGCGCGAGGCGATGTCGACGGTATCCCCGGGGTCGTTCCGGCGGTAGAGGCTGTCCCACGGCGTCCGCGGCGCGGTCCACACTCGCGCTGACCGCCGCACTGTCCCGCGTTCGGGTCGCGTGGTCGACGGCCGGCTGGGCAGCCGCGAGGAGCGCGAGCGCGAACGTGACGGCGAGCACCACTCGGACGGCACAGCAACGGCCGCATGCGGTCGAGAAGCGAGTCGTCGTCCTCTGTGCGCTCGGCGTCGAGAGCGGGTGTGTTGTCGCTGCTCGATTGGCCGCCGTGCGCAACGTCCCCAGTTTCGTTGGCGTGTGCCCTGTCCCGGGTGGCTCGAGCCGAGCGCGACTGCTGCTCTTCGAGGCGTTCGACGGCTCGCGGGCAGCGTCCGCGCGCCGCTGGACGCGCGCGTACGACGGCCGTCGGTAGCACGAGCGCGTCCAGTCGCTCCGTGAGTTCGGCGAGGTCTGCCTCGACGCTGTCGATTCGGTCGTGGACGGCCGCCGCGTCGGAGAGGTCGCTGACGACGGTGTCGCCGTCGGTCACCGTGCGCTCTACTGCTCGCAGCCGTTCGGCGAGGTCGTCGTCGGACACGCCACGGAGTGGTCGCGCTCTCCCGGTTAAGTATCGGGGCGGCGCAACGTTGATGGCTACCCGTCGAGATGCAGGGAGTATGAAAGCCGCCCTCATCGGCGTCGGCCAGGCCGGCGGAAAGGTCACCGAAGCCCTCCTCGAAGAAGACCGCCGTGCCGGCTACGACGCCGTCCGTGGCGCACTCGCAGTCAACACCGCGAAGGCCGACCTCGAACCGCTCGACATCGACACCGTGCTAGTCGGCCAGGAGCGCGTGAAGGGCCACGGCGTCGGCGCGGACAACGAACTCGGCGCGGAAGTGATGCAGAGCGACCTCGGCGAGGTCGTCGGCGAACTCGACGGCGTCGTCGACGCACAGACGGAAGCCATCTTCGTCGTCGCCGGACTCGGCGGCGGCACCGGCTCCGGCGGCGCGCCCGTGCTCGCGAAGGAACTCCAGCGCGTACACGAAATTCCGGTGTACGCGCTCGGCATCCTCCCGGGCCGCGACGAGGGCGGCATCTACCAGGCTAACGCCGGCCGCTCGCTGAAGACGCTCGTACGGGAGGCCGACTCCACACTGCTCGTGGACAACGACGCGTGGCGGAAGACCGGCGAGAGCGTCACGGAGGCGTTCGACGCCATCAACGAGCGCATCGCGCGCCGCGTCGGCATCCTGCTCGCCGCGGGCGAGAACGTCGAGGGCGTCGGGGAGAGCGTCGTCGACGCCAGCGAGGTCATCAACACGCTCAAGTCCGGGAACATGTCCGCGGTCGGATTCGCGAGCGCGGACGCCGCCCCCGACGCCGGCGAGAACGTCAACGTCATCACGTCGACGGCGCGCAAGTCGCTGCTCACGGGGATGAGCGTCCCCGAAACGACCGAAGCGGGCGCGGCGCTGGTCGTCGTCGCGGGCGAAGCCGACCGCGTCTCCCGGAAGGGCGTCGAGAAGGCGCGCGCGTGGGTCGAAGAAGAGACCCGCAGCATGCAGGTCCGGGGCGGGGACTTCCCGCTGGACTCCGACAAAATCGCCGTGCTCGTGCTGTTGTCGGGCATCGCGCGCTCCGACCGCATCGAGCAGTTCATGGAGCGCGCGAAGGAAGCCAGCGAGTCGGTCGAGGAAGAACAGGTTACCGAAGACTTCCAGAACGACGAACTCGACGACCTGCTCTGAGCGCGGTACTCGCGAACGTAGTCTCCTCGCCGTCCGTCACTCCCGGAGGACGACGACCGGCGTGTCGGTCCGGTCGAGGACCGCCTGCGAGACGGGGCCGAGGAACTTCGCGTCGTCGGGGAGTTCCTCGGTTTCGCCCATGACGACGAGGTTGTGTCGCTGCGCGCGCTCCGCGATTGCGCGGCCGGCGTCGTCGTGGACCTCGACGGTGACGTCGACGGCGTCCGCCGCGAACCCCTGTTCGACGAGGGCTGCCTTCACGGACGCCAGTGTCTCCGTCGCGGCGTCGATTTCGCCGCGGTCGCTGGCGGCGTGGAACAGTTCGAGGGTGAACAGCGAGTCTACGTCCAGTCCGGAGAGGAACGTGACGACCTCGTCCCGCCTGCGGGCGTCCCGGAGGGGGACGAGCACGTTGGCCCACATCGTGACGTGACCGCCGACCAGCACCGCGTCGGCGTCGGTCGACTCGGCGATGCGGTCCTGGAGCGCCGCCGCCTCGGCACCGGGCCGGCCGAAGTGGAGTTGGACCGACGTCGACGCGCCGCCGCGGCTGAACTGCGCGGCCATCTCGTAGAGGACGGCCTGGGCGTCGGTCTCGTGAGCGGCGCGAGCGGTCTCCGGGGAGACGCCCTCCGGGAGTTCCCAGTACCCGAACAGGACGACGTCGAACCCGCTCAGGCCGACGATGTTGCCGTCATCGAGTGGGTAGACGCTCGGGTCCGGGAACACGACCGGCACCAGCAGCGTTTGTGCGGACATCTCGGTAGGTCGGAGTCACCGGACGGGAACCAATAGGCTGTCGGATGTTCCGGAAACATGAGAGGATCGCGACGAGAACGAGCGAATCAGTACGAGAGCGGTCGCGTCAGCCGCTCACACGAGCGTCTCGCCGTCGAACTCGCGGGCGTCGAAGTCGACGTCGAGGAGGTCCAGCAGTGTCGGCGTGATGTCGAAGAGGTCCGTTCCCTCGGGGACGGAGACGTCGGGGGCGTCGGAGAGCAGCGTGGCGTTCTCGAAGGAGTGCATGCCGTTGCGCGGGCCGACGCTGAACACGTCGTCCGCGCCGGAGAAGCCGGCCTTGAGGTCGAAGCCGTGGTTCGGGATGGCGACGAGGTCGGGCGCGATTTCGTCGTGCGCGCCGTCGAAGGCCTCCTCCTTCGGGACGACGCGGTCGACGACCGGCTCGCCGTCCGGACCCTCCAGCGCGAGGAGCTCTTCTTTCAGTTCCGCGCGCACGTCCTCGTAGTCGTCCTCGGGGACGCTTCCGCGGGGCTCGCGGTCTTCGAGGTTGATGTAGAACCGGCCGGGGATGAACGAGTACGCCTTCGTGTCGTCGCTGATGTCTTCGAGGCTGTCGTGGTCCTCGTCCTCGAAGGAGAGCCAGCCCTCGTTCTCGAGCCACTGGTTGAGGTGGACCTCGTAGTCCTCGCTGGTGAACCCGTGGTCGGAGGCGACGACGAGCGACACGTCGTCGTCGAGTTCGTCGCGGATTTCGCCGATGTACTCGTCGACCTTCTCGTAGAACTCGAGGAACTCGTCGCTGTTCTCGCCGTCCTGCTCGTAGTCCTTGAACAGGAAGTGGTTGACGCGGTCGGTCGTCATGAACACGCCGAAGAAGAGGTCCCAGTCGTCCTCCCGGATGTAGTTCAGGAACGCCTCCTGGCGGGCGTCGATGGTCTCGTGGGCGTCCTCGATGAAGTCGGTCTTGTCCTCCTGGTGGCCGAGTTTGGCGTTGGTGTCGATGCGGTAGCCGATGGAGTCGAGGTAGTCACCGACCTCCTCGGGGTGCGACCCCTTCTCGATGCCCGGGGAGAGGAACCCCGAGACCATGCGCTGGACGTTGCGCTGGGGCGGGAACGTGACGGGGACGTTGAGGACGGTGGCGTCCCGGCCGGCGTCGGTCACGCGGTCCCAGACGCGGTCGGCCTGGACGTCCCGGCCCATCGGGACGTACGTGTCGTAGCTGCCGACCTCGCGGTCCTGGAACCCGTAGACGCCGGTCTCGCCGGGGTTGACGCCGGTCGTGAGCGACGGCCAGCACGCGCTGGACTCGGGCGGAACGATACTGTCGATGGCACCGCCGCCACCCGATTCGATGACGTCGTGGAGGTTCGGGAACGTCTCGGGCTCGTCCCGGATTAGGCTGTACGGGACACCGTCGATGCCGATGAACGCGACCCGCGAACCTTCGTCGCCGCGGAGTCGGTCGAACAGACCCATACACGCCGAGTCGCCGCTGACGTACTAAAGGGTTGGTCTTACGGCGGCACCTGGCCGGTGTCCGCGACACCAGCCACGTTTGCCACCTCAGGCCTGTTCGAACGCCGAGAACAGCGCCTTCCGCGTGCTGGCGTCGATGAGTTCGTCGAGCGTCGACTGCTGGTCGGAGCTCACGCGGCTGAACAGCCCGAGCGGGACGCGCGCGGTCGCGGTGTCGGCGTCGCCGCCGAGCGCGTTCGTCTGGTCGAACGCCGACGAGAGGACGTCCATCGCGCTCGTGCGCACGTCGTCGGCGCGACACGCCGTAACGACGGTGTCCTCGTGGACGCCGAACGCGGCCGCCGAGGAGACGCCGTCGAGCCGGAGGAGGGTGTCGGCGGCTTCTTCGAGCGCGCTCGCCGAGGGGACGCTGCCGACGTTCGTGACCGCGAAACTCGCGCGGCGCTCGCGGTTCGCGATGGCGTGCCCGATGACGTCGAACGTCTCGCCGCTCATGCCCGGTGCGCGGAGTGCGTCGATGGTGCCCTGGTCGGCGAACTCCTGGAGGAAGGTCGCGGCGCGGAAGTCCTCGCGGGAGCGCACGCGCCGGAACTCCCGGGTGCCGGCGCGGATGCCGTAGAGGAGCGCCGTGGCGACGTCCTGTTCGGGAGTACGGCCGGCGCGCTCGACGAACCGAGCGACGATGGTGGACGTGGAGCCGGCTTCGTCGCCGGCAATCACGAGCGAGTGGTCGACGGCAGCGGGCCGGTGGCGGATGACGGCGACGACCGGCGGTCGGCCGGCGAACGACGGGACGGTGCCGCCGCCGCCGACGGCGACCGCGCCGTCGTAGTCGTCGACGGAGTCGCCGGCGACGTCCAGCGAGACGTTGAACAGGTTACAGAAGGCCTTCGCGTCGTCGCTGGTGACGTCGTCCTCGGCGAGAATGCGCGCGGTGACGCCCCAATCGTTGCAGAGTTCGCGGAGACCGATGGCGGCCGCGAGCGCGTCGACGCTGGGGTTCTCGGGGACGACGAGCGCGACGGATTCGAGCCCGGCGATGGTGTCGCGGAGCTGCGCGAAGTGCTGGTCGTCCGGCTCGGCGCGGCGGCGTCGGAGCGCCGCAGTGACGGCGTACCCGCCGGCACCGCCTACTGCGACGATACCGGCGACGAGCGCGAGCACGGGCGCGGAGACCGTGCCGACCTCGGGGAGCATTACGCCGAGAGTCCACGTGAATCGTTAAGTATGTTGTCCCGCCGGGTCCGTGGGAGCCGGTCAGTGGGTGGCGTCCGTCGTGCTCGTGGCGGCCGCTCGGTCGTCCTCGTCGTCGCTGTCCGCGGACTGGAAGTTCGTCGGAACGACGGTGACGTGGTGAACGCCGAAGTCGGAGTGACTGGCAGCCATTACACTCACTCGTACGGCTCACCCCCAGAAATAATTACCCATGCGCATAACACATCGGCGCAGCGGCGCGTGATTCCTCGTGGTTATGGCCGCCGCTGGTCGGCGCGAATAACGTGAGAATCGGAGGTCGCGGCGTTACGCGAAGTTCTCGTCGTAGAGGTCCTGCGCGTGCTCGATGGCGTCCTTGGCCGCCTGCGCGTCCTCGAAGCCGAGCGTCTCGACCTCCTTGCCGGCTTCCAGGTTCTTGTACGTCTCGAAGAACTCCTCGATTTCGTCGAGTTGCTGCTGGGGGATGTCCTCGAGGTCGTCGATGTGGTCGTAGCGGGGGTCCTCGTCGGGCACCGCGATGACCTTGTCGTCCTTCTCGCCGTCGTCGTCCATCCGCATCAGCGCGACCGGGCGCGCCTCGATGACGCAGCCGGGGAACGTCTGGTCCTCGACGAGCACGAGCACGTCGAAGGGGTCCTCGTCGTCGTAGTACGACTGCGGGAGGAAGCCGTAGTCCGAGGGGTAGTGGACGTTGCTGTGGAGCACGCGGTCCAGCACCACGCCCGGGATGTCCTTGTCGTACTCGTACTTGTTGCGCTCGCCTTTCAGGCACTCGACGACCGCGTAAATCACGTCGGGTGCGTCCGGTCCAGTCTCGAGGTCTTCCCAGAGGTTCGCCATGGCGCACGGTGTTTGTCGGGCGGAAATAGGCTTTTCCATCCCGGTACGAAGAGGTGTGGTATGGTAAAGCATGCCTCGAACGTACGGTCGTTCAGGGTCGATGGACCCCCCGAAAACGGCTGCTTTTCAACGTTTTCACCGAAGAAAATTGCGCGAATCACTCGTTAGGCCGGAAAATGCCACCTCGCAGAAGTTAAATAGCCAGATGCCTTTCGGTCAGCTATGTCAGAGGCACAACCTGCTGCACGTACGGACGTGCGCGACCTGACTGCGTTCCAGAAGAACATCCTCACCGTACTCGCCGAGGAGGCGCGCTACGGTCTCGCCATCAAGCGCGAACTCGAAGACTACTACGGTCAGGAAGTCAACCACGGCCGACTCTACCCGAACCTCGACGACCTCGTCAACAAGGGGCTCGTCGAGAAGTCGGAACTCGACAAGCGAACGAACCAGTACGAGCTCACCGACGACGGCTTCGACGCCGTCCTCGACGACCTCGAGTGGACGCTCTCGAAGTTCCTCACCGACGAGGACCGCAAGGAGCAGGTCCGCGACATCGTCGCCGAGAACTAACGGTTCTCCAGCGCTACAACTTTTCACACTCGACGGCCCGTAGCGGCAGCGCCGCCTACTGTTCGGGCGCAGCGTCGGACGCAGACGCCGAATCGTCGCGCTCGTCGTCGGCTGCGACCTCGAAAATCAGCGCCAGGGACTCCTCGACGCGTTCCTGCTGTTCGTCGGTCGGCCACGCGTTCCGCGGGAAGTACTCCGCGAGGAACTCCTCGCGCTCGCGGTCGTCGGCCGTGTCCATCGAGCGCGCGTAGTAGTTGTTCATGAATTCGGCGAACGCCGCGGCGTTGTCGCCGTGGACGTCGCCGTGGCGCTCGCGCACGCGCTCGACGAGTTGCTCGTTGCGCGCGGCTGCCTCCTCGTAGTCGCCCTGTTCGCCGGGGCCGGACAGCGACACCTCGGCCGCGCGGTCGGTGTCCTCGACGTCGTCCAACTGGACGCGGCCGTCGTCGCCGAGCCACTCGCCGGGGTAACAGACGAGCGTGTCGTCGCGCTCGCGCAGGCGCGGAACGAACCCGTGTTCGGCGAGCAGGCTCTCGCGGCGGTCGCGGTACGCTTCGGCCGCGGCGTCGTCGACCGCGTCGCGGGCGAGGCGAGTGAGGCGTTCGGCTTCGTCGACTACGTCGTCGGGGAGGTCAGTCATCGTCGAGGGCTTCGTTGGCTAGCTCGTCGGCGCGGTCGTTTACCTCTCTCGGAATGTGGGTCAGCGACCACTCCTCGAACCGTTCGAGGAGTTCACGGGCGCGGACGCGCTTCTCACGGAGTTCGGGGTCGTTGGTGTCCCACGCGCCCTTGACCTGTTTCTCGACGAGCTGTGAGTCCCCGCGAATCTCGATTTCGTCGAAGCCGAAGTCGGCGGCGGCTTCCAGCACGGCGAGCAGCGCCTCGTACTCGGCCTGGTTGTTGGTCGCACGGCCGATGCGTTCACTACCCTCCGCGACGATGCCGTCACCGGAGACCAACACCCAGCCGACGGCGGCGGGACCAGGGTTGCCGCGGCTCGCGCCGTCGAAGTACGCGTGGACGCGGCCGCCGCGGTCCGGTTCGACGACGGCGGTGATGTCCGTGGGGTTGCTGCCTTGGACGACGAGTTTGTCGTCGTAGGCGACGGCGTGGGCGTCCCCGAGGTCGGCGTGCCAGCGCTCGTACTCGGAGTTCCCCTCGCTGAACGACGCGCCCGCTGCGTCGAGTCGTTCGCGCGCGTCGTCGACGTCACACTCTACGACGGGCATTAAGGCGAAGTCACCCCGCCTCCCGTATATGGGTTACTATCCCGGAACGCGCGTTCGAGCGGGTCTCGGCGGCGTTAGAGTGGGTTTCACGGCGTTTCGTGCCGGGCTTGTGTCGCCTGTGAGAGGTTCCAAACCGCCAACGGATTTAAACGTTTGCGAAACGCTAATATAAAAATGCGATGACACGGTCCACTCGCCAGCGGGAGCGAGAAACGGCGACAGAGCAGGAGGAGTCCGAGGAGGGCGTACGGGAGTGCCCGGAGTGCGGCTCTGACAACCTCGTGAAGAGCTCGGACCGCGCGGAGCTGGTCTGCAACGACTGTGGTCTGGTCGTCGAGGAGGAGCAGATCGACCCCGGTCCGGAATGGCGCGCGTTCAACCACCAGGAACGACAGGAGAAGTCGCGGGTCGGTGCCCCCACCACGCAGACGATGCACGACAAGGGCCTGACCACGACCATCGACTGGAAAGACAAGGACGCCTACGGGCGTTCCATCTCGTCGAAGAAGCGCTCGCAGATGCACCGCCTGCGGAAGTGGCAGGAGCGCATCCGCACGAAGGACGCCGGCGAGCGCAACCTCCAGTTCGCGCTGTCGGAAATCGACCGCATGGCCTCCGCGCTCGGCGTGCCGCGCTCGGTGCGCGAGGTCGCGTCGGTCATCTACCGCCGCGCGCTCAAAGAGGACCTCATCCGCGGCCGCTCCATCGAGGGCGTCGCGACGAGCGCGCTGTACGCGGCCTGTCGGAAGGAGGGCATCCCCCGGAGTCTCGAAGAAATTTCGGAGGTATCCCGGGTCGAGCGCAAGGAAATCGGTCGCACGTATCGCTACATCTCCCAGGAGCTCGGACTGGAGATGAAGCCCGTCGACCCGAAGAAGTACGTGCCCCGGTTCTGCTCGGAACTCGAACTCTCCGAGGAAGTCCAGGCGAAAGCCAACGAGATTATCGAGACGACTGCCGAGAAGGGACTGCTCTCGGGCAAGTCCCCGACCGGCTACGCGGCGGCCGCAATCTACGCCGCGTCCCTGCTCTGCAACGAGAAGAAGACCCAGCGCGAGGTCGCGGACGTCGCGCAGGTGACGGAAGTCACCATCCGGAACCGCTACCAGGAGCAGATCGAGGCGATGGGCATCCACAGCTAGGCTGTCCCGCCTCCGGTTCCGTTCTCACCCTCTCCAGCAGCGCCGCTGCCGGCAGTCCACCCGCATCGAAGGGGTTTTGCCCCGGCCATTTTAATGGGGGCACATGACTACCCCGTGGGACGACTGGGACCACGTGCTCAAGGTGGACCCGGACAAGTCGCTGGCCGACGGCGACACGTTCGACGACGTCTGCCAGACGGGCACCGACGCCATCGAAATCGGCGGCACGATGGACGTGACGACCGAGAAGATGCGGCGGGTCATCGACGCCTGCCGGAAACACGACGTACCGCTCTACCAGGAACCGTCCAATCCCGCAGTGGTCGTCGAGGACGACGCCCTCGACGGCTACCTCGTACCGGTCGTGTTGAACGCCGGCGACCCGTTCTGGATTACGGGCGCGCACAAGGAGTGGGTCCGCATCGGCGACCTCGACTGGGAGCGCACCGCTACCGAGGCGTACGTCGTGTTGAACGACGAGGCGAGCGTCGCCGAGTACACGGACGCCGACTGCGACCTCGACGCCGACGAAGTGGCCGCGTACGCGGAGGTCGCCGAGAAGATGCTCGGCCAGGACATCGTCTACGTCGAGTACTCCGGCATGCTCGGCGACCCCGACGTCGTCGGCGCCGCCCGCGACGCGCTCGACGACGCGACGCTATTCTACGGCGGCGGCATCCGCGACTACGACGCCGCCTACGAGATGGGCGAACGCGCGGACACCATCGTCGTCGGCGACCTGCTCCACGACGAAGGCGTGGACGCCGTCACGGAGACGGTGCGCGGCGTCAACGACGCCCACGAGTAACGACGCTCGTCCCCCGACGCGGCCGGGTTCGGCCACGCCGGAAATGACGGCGTTTAAGGCCGGTCCACGTGAATCGGGTGGTATGAAGGACCGAACGTTCACAGCGGACGCCGAACCCGGCGACCACGCGACGGTCGCGGGCTGGGTGCACGAAGTCCGCGACCTCGGCGGCATCGCGTTCCTCATCCTCCGCGACAAGACCGGCAAGATTCAGGTCAAATTCGAGAAGGACGAGATGGACGACGAGCTCGTGGAGACGGGCATCAACGTCCAGCGCGAGTCCGTCGTTCAGGTTACCGGCGACGTCGAGGAGGAAGAGCGCGCGCCGACGGGCGTCGAGGTCACGCCCGACTCCATCGAAGTGATGGCGGAAGCCGACCCCCAGCTCCCGCTGGACCCCTCCGGCAAGGTCGACGCCGACCTCTCGACGCGCCTCGACAACCGCACGCTGGACGCCCGCAAGCCCGAGACGAAGGCCATCTTCGAGATTCGCGCGGAAGTGCTGCGCGCGGTCCGGGAGTACTTCCGGAGCGTCGGCTCGACGGAGATTAATACGCCGAAAATCGTCGCCACCGGCACGGAGGGCGGCACGGAGCTGTTCCCCGTGACGTACTTCGGCCAGGAGGCGTTCATGAACCAGAGCCCGCAGCTGTTCAAGCAACTGATGGTGGGCTCCGGGCTCGAACGCGTCTTCGAGGTCGGCCCCATCTTCCGCGCGGAAGAGCACAACACCCCGCGCCACCTCAACGAGGCGACGATGATCGACTTCGAGTCTGCGTTCATCAACCACGAAGAGGCGATGGACGTCTGCGAGGGCACGCTGCAGGCGGCCTACTCCGCGGTCGAGGAGAACTGCCAGGAGGAACTCGAAGCGCTCGGCCTCGCCGAGGAGTTCGAGGCGCCCTCCGGTGACTTCCCGCGGCTCACCTACGAGGAAGCCATCGAACGCATCAACGCCACCGGCGAACTCGACGAGCAGCTCGTCTGGGGCGACGACCTCCCCACGGAGGGCGAAAAGGCGCTCGGCGACGACGTCGGCGGGCACTACTTCGTCACCGACTGGCCCAGCGAAATCAAGCCGTTCTACATCCAGGACTACGACGACGACCCCGAACTCTCGAAGGGCTTCGACCTGATGCACCCGCGCATGGAACTGGTGTCGGGCGGCCAGCGTGAGCACCGCTACGACGCGCTCGTCGAGGGCTTCAAGCAGCAGGGCCTCGACCCCGACCAGTTCGAGTACTACACGAAGATGTTCAAGTACGGCATGCCGCCCCACGCCGGGTGGGCGTACGGCGTCGAACGCCTCGTCATGACGATGCTCGACCTCGACAACATCCGGGAGGCCGTGCTGTTCCCGCGGGATCGCCAACGTCTGAGTCCGTAGGACGAAGACTTGGGAGCCAGCGAGACGCCACGCGTCTCACGAAAACACTACTTTTTCGGCTGAACAGTCGACTGACCGAGCCGTTCCGATACTGCAACACTTAATCCGCGCGACCCCCGACTCCGAGAGGATGAGCGACGGCGACGCGGCGACGGCGTTCGCGCCCGGCCACGTGACGGGATTCTTCAGCGTGGAGCGCACCGAGAGCCCCGAACGCACGGGGTCCCGTGGTGCGGGTATCACGCTCTCGGAAGGCGTGACGACGCGCGTCGAACCCAGCGACGAGACGCGGGTGCGCTTGAACGGCCGCGAGATTGCCGTCGAGAGCGTGACGCGCGTGCTGGACGCGCTCGACGCGACGGCGACGGTGTCCGCGGAGACGTCGCTGCCGCTGGGCGCGGGGTTCGGCGTCTCCGGCGCGATGGCGCTCGGCACGGCGCTCGCCGCGAACAGCGCCTTCGACGCCGGGCTGTCCGAGAACGACCTCGTGACGGTCGCGCACGCTGCGGAAGTCGAAGCCGGAACTGGACTCGGGGACGTAGTGGCGCAAGCCCGGGGCGGCGTCCCGATTCGCGTGGAACCCGGCGCACCCGCGCACGGCCGCCTCGACGGCGTGCCGGACGCGGGCCGCGTCGAGTACGTCTCCTTCGGCGGGCTCTCGACGAGCGACGTCATCGGTGGCGACACGGCGACGCTGTCGGCGGCGGGCGAAGACGCGCTCGCGTCCCTCCGCGAGCACCCGACGCTCCCGCGGTTCATGGCGCTTTCGCGGGAATTCTCTCGTGAGGCAGGCTTGCTCGACGGGGAGGTCGAAGCGGCCGTCGACGCCGTCGCGGACGCCGGCGGCGAGGCCGCGATGGCGATGCTCGGCCGGACGGTGTTCGCGCTCGGCACGGGGTTGTCGGACGCGGGCTACGACCCCGAGGTGTGTCGCGTGCATCCGGCGGGCGCGACGCTGGACACTTAGCGTGGCGCGCCAGCGGCGCGCCACGTTACAGTGAGCGGTGAACGTAATGAGCTGCGGGCAGCGGCCACCCGCAAGCGGACGATTTTTGCGCGACGGGGCGCCAGAGACAGTATGGCCGAGATTCCCGCCGACCACCCGCGCCACGACTCGCTGGTGACCCGCCACCGCATCGAGGCGGGGGTCGAGAAGGGCATCACGTCGAAGCAGGGGCTGGTCGCGCAGGGCCGCGGGGAGGCGTTCGACTACCTGCTCGGCGAGGAGACGATTCCGTCCGCGGACGACGCCGAGCGCGCGGCTGCCGCGTACCTCCTGCTCGCCGAGCATCCGGTGCTGTCGGTGAACGGGAACGTCGCGGCGCTCGTGCCGGGCGAGGTCGTCGCGCTCGCGGAGGTCGTCGGCGCCGACGTCGAGGTGAACCTGTTCAACCGCACCGAAGAGCGGATGGAAGCCATCGCCGAACACCTCCGCGAGCACGGCGCACAGGACGTGAAGGGGCTAACGGCGGACGCCCGGATTCCGGGACTCGAACATGAGCGCGCGAAGGTGGACCGCGACGGCATCTACGACGCCGACGTGGTGCTCGTCCCCCTCGAGGACGGCGACCGAGCGGAGGCGCTGGCGGCGATGGGCAAGACCGAACTCGTTATCGACCTGAATCCGATGTCGCGGTCCGCACAGAGCGCCGCCGTCCCTATCGTGGACAACATCATCCGCGCGCTGCCGTCGATTACCGAGCACGCCCGCGCGCTCCGCGACGCCTCCCGCGAAGAACTGGAAGAAATCGTCGCGGAGTTCGACCGCGAGGCGGCGTTGGAGGCGGCAGAGCGACGTATTCGGGACGGCGACCTCGACTGAGCGCTCGGTCGGTCCCGACACCTTTTTGATTCTTTAGGCCAGCCTAAAACGCATGTGCGAGCGACCGACTCCAGACGACGCTGGGAGGGGAGCGTGATGGGCGACGACCTCCGGACGATGCGCGAGCGACTCGACGGCCTCGCCAACGAGGACGGCCGCTTCTACGTCGCCTGCGCGCGCACCGGCGAGCGGCCGTTCCCGGTCGGCGGCCTGCGGTTCGCGGACCGCGAGACGGCCGCCGACGCCGTCGAGTTGGCCCGCGCGTACCGCGGGACGCTGGAGCGCTACGACCCGCGAGCGCCCCACTACGACCTCGTCGTCCACGAACAGACCGAACCCGTGCCGCCGGCGGACGCGCCGTCGCTGCCGGACGCGTGCCACGACGTCACCGGCGCGGTGTTCGAGGCGCTGAGCGGGGCCGGCCACCGCGACGCCGAGCGCACGGTTCTGGACGCGTACTTCGCCGCCGCGGAAGCCACCACCGACCCCGACGACCTCTGCGTCGTCCTGCTGCGGTGCACGGCGCGCACGCTCGACGAGGAACTCACCGCCCAGGAGCAGGCGGACGTCCTCGCGGACGCCGCGCGCCGGGCCGACATCGCCGAGGACGCGACCAGCGTCGGCGACGCGCTGGCGACGGTCGCGGGCGCGGATCTCGCTGACGCGCTCGCGGAGACGGCGCACGGCTGGCGGTTCGACCCGACGGTCCGGGTCGTCGACGCCGCCGTCACGCTCCCCGCAGCCATCGCCGTGCTGGCGGTGCAACCGGACGCAGAACCAGTCTTCGACCGCGCCGGCGAGGGTGTCCGCGCGCGACTCGACGGCGGACCCACGGGATTGGCGACCGCTCCCTTACAGTAGTTCGCGCGCCATCTCGGCGGCCGCCGGCGCGCTGTCCGCGAGCAAGTAGACGATTGGTTCGACGCCGAAGCCGCCGGTCTGGTAGAGCACGTCCGCCTCCGGGTGGTCCGCGACGACGGGTCGGAGCGCCTCCGAGGACGCTTCGCCTTCTGGGTCGAACTCGACGGTCTCGTAGCCGAGGTCCTCCAGTTCGTCGACGATAGCCGGGTCGTAGTGGACGTTCAGGCACGCGCGAGCGTCGCTGCCCGCGTCGCGCGCGGCGAGCAGGATGGACGCGACGTGGACGCTGACGCCGAACTCGGGGTCGGCGGGAATCTCCGTGCGCCCCATCACGTCCAGAATCCGGCCGGGGACGCCCGCCACGTCCTCGACGCCGTCGGCGTCGGGCGTGCACTCCACGAGGTTCGAGCCGACCGCGGGGATGAGCGTCGCGAACCCGCTGGCGTGTTCGAGGATGCGGACGCCGCGGCGCACCGAGGAGAGCACGCGCTCGCGGACGCGCACCTCGCTCTCGGGGTCGTGGACGCGGAAGTCCCCCTCGTACTCCGCGAGTTCGGGCATCGCGTCCTCGTGGAGTTCCGCGACGACATCGCCGCGTGCGGACAGCCGCCGAATCAGGACTTCCGCTTCGACGAGTGCCTGCACCTGTGACATGTCGCCGCTCGCGAGCCCCTCGCCGACGCGCTCGACCGTCTCGCGGACGCGCTCGTCGTCGGCGACCGCGTCGTTGACCGTGACCTCGCCGTGGGCGTACTTCGAGACCGCGGACTGGCTGACACCGAGCAGTTCCGCGACCTCGTGCTGAGTGAGCCCGCGCTCGCGGAGGTCCGCGGCGAGCAGCGAGCGGAACGTCGGGAGGAACTCCTCGACGACGACCTCCTCGAGGAACTTCATTGGTCGCCACCGAATTCGCGGTCGCCGCGGATGCGGCTGGCCTGCGGGCCGTCCTGGTCCTGATACTTCGAGCCGCGCTCCTCGCCGTACGGCCGCTCGGCGGGGCTGGAGAGTTTCGTGAACACGAGCTGGCTGATGCGCATGTCCGGCGTGAGCGCGACCGGGACCTTCCCGAGGTTCGAGAGCTCGAGCGTGACTTTCCCCTCGAAGCCGGGGTCGATGAAGCCCGCTGTAGCGTGCACGACCACGGCGAGTCGACCGAGCGACGACCGACCTTCGACTTGCGCGACGAGGTCCGGCGGCACCTCCACGCGCTCTTTCGTGGTGCCGAGCACGAAGTCGCCGGGGTGGAGGATGAACTCGTCGCCGTCCTCGACGACGGTCTCGGTGACGTAGTCCTCGACTTCCTCTTCTCTGTTGGGGTGGATGCAGGGGACGTTCGCGCGCTCGAACTCCAGGAAGCGCCGGCCGAGTCGGACGTCGACGCTCGCGGGCTGGACCTGGAGGTCGATGTCGTCGAGCGGTTCGACGACGAGGTCGCCCTCCTGCAGCCGCGAGAGGATGTCCCGGTCGGAGAGTATCATACTGGGTCGTGAACCCCGGAGCGCCTAAAGGTTTCAGAACAGGCTGAGCAGCCAGCCGCCGTACGCGACGACGACCGCGACCACGAGCGCGCTGCCCTCGTCGGCGTCGAATTCGACGTACAGCCCCTCGGTGTAGATGTACGTCTGCCAGCCGGCGACGACGAACGTGAACGCGCCGCGGAGGAGGCCGGTCGAGCGGAACGTCCACCGGAACTGCCGGGCGAACGTTTCTGGGGTGTCGAAGGAAGCGGACTGGAGCACGAACGCGAGCACGGCGAACGCGAACACCGTGTTGAGAATCGACGGAACGGTCCCCCAGCCGGCGACCGCGAGCGTCTCGCGGAACGTCCCTTCGTGGCCGATGACAGCGCGCGCGAGCAGGTGGAGGACGCCCGCGACGATGACCCAGCCGACGAAGAACAGGACGACGATGCCGACGATTTCCGCGGAGAGCAGACTCCACACCTCGCTGGCGGCGTCGCCGTGGCCGGCCCGTCGGACGCGACGCACGAACAGCGCGGCGAACCCGTAGAGGGCGGCTGCGAGCACGAGCGCGGCGACGCCGACCGCAGCGACGGCTGGCCGAAGGTCGAAGCCGCGTTCCTCGAAGTACCGGCGCGGTCTGGAGAGCGGAGTGCGCGGGGCCATGTCCCGGCCTGCCGGCGGAATCGGCAAATGTCTGTCGGCGTCACGAGTAGCCAACACTTTGCCCGCGCCGCCCCTACGCCGTTGCATGAAGCAGGTCATCGCCGCCCGAACGGACATCGGGATGGGGAAGGGGAAGCTCGCGGCGCAGGTCGCGCACGCCTCCCTGAAAGCCTACGAGTACGCCGACGAGCGGGCCCAGCGCCAGTGGAAACAGCAGGGCCAGACGAAGGTCGTCGTGAAGGCCAGCAGCGAGCGCGAACTCTACCAGATTGCGGAGGAAGCGAAAGCCAAGGGGCTGCCGTCCGCGGTCATCGAGGACGCCGGCCGCACCCAGTTGGAGCCGGGGACGCCGACGGCGGTCGCGGTCGGTCCGGCTGCCGACGCCGACGTGGACGAAATCACCGGCGACCTCTCGCTGTTCTGACGATGCGGGACGCCCACGAATTGGAACGCGCGGTCGGCATGTGGTACTACGCCAGCGACAGCGACGGCACCGGCGGCCGCCTCCGCGAGTCGCCGTCGGACTTCCGCGTCACCGAAATCGAGGACTTCGACACGCAGCCCGTCGACGCCGACCAGGCGGACTACCCGTGGCTCGTGTTGCGCGTGACACTGACGTCGTGGGACACCAACGACTTCGCCCGCGAATTCGCGAACCGCCTCGGGATGAGCCGCGAGCGCGTGACGTGGGCGGGGACGAAGGACCGCCACGCCGTCACCACCCAGTTGTTCGCCGTCCGCGACATCGAGCCCGAGGACGTGCCCGAGATTTCGGACGCGGGCATCGACGTCGTGGGTCGGGCAGGACGTGGCCTCCAGTTCGGCGACCTCGCGGGCAACGAGTTCCGCGTCGTCGTCCGCGACCCCGACGACCCCGAGCAGGCCGACGCGGTCACTGCGGACCTCGCGGCGTTCGGCGGCGGTGAGCCCGGCGTTCCGAACTTCTTCGGCCAGCAGCGCTTCGGCAGCAAGCGCCCCATCACGCACGAGGTCGGGCTCGCCATCCTCCGCGACGATTGGGAGGGCGCGGCGATGGCGTACCTCGGCGCGCCCAGCGAGTACGAGCCGAAGGACAGCCAGCGCGCCCGCCGGTTCGTCGAGGACACCCGCGACTGGGAGGCCGCCTTAGAGGAGTTCCCGAACCGGCTGCGCTACGAGCGCACGATGCTGCACGAATTGGCGGACGGCGGGAGTTTCCGGGATGCCGTCGAGACGTTCCCGTCGAACCTCCAGCGGCTGTTCGTCCACGCCGCCCAGTCGTACGCGTTCAACCGCATGCTCTCCGAGCGCATGGAGCGCGGGCTGCCGTTCCACGAGCCCGTCGAGGGTGACGTCGTCTGGTTCGCGGAGTCGGACGCGCCCGAGGGCGTCGCCCGCCCGGATTCGAGCCGCCAGCAGCGCGTCACCGCCGACCGCGTGGACGTGATGGCGCGCCACTGCTCGCGCGGCCGGGCGTTCGTCACCGCGCCGCTCGTCGGCACCGACACCGAACTCGCCGAGGGTGAACCCGGCGAAATCGAGCGTGCGATCCTCGGCGAACTCGACCTCGAACCGGGGGACTTCGACCTCCCGGGCGAGTTCGACTCCGCGGGGACGCGGCGCGCAGTCCTGCTCCGGCCCGACCTCGATGTCGAACGCGACCCCCTGACCTTCGACTTCGCGCTCCCCTCCGGGAGCTACGCGACGGTCGTCCTGCGCGAGTACTTGAAGACGGACCCGACGGACCTCTGACGGGCGACCCCGTATCAGACGGCCGCGTTCGCACTGCCGTCGGCCGCGAGCACGACGGCGGCGACGACCAGGAGGCCGGCGACAGGGAAGACGTACACCCAGAGTGCGGCCTGCCAGAAGCCCAGGAGAAACAGGGCGCACGCGCCGCCGGCAGCGACGAGCGTCCGCCCCGAGACCACACCAGCAGCACCCGCGATTGCGCTCGCGCCGAGCGCCGCGAACAGCGCCAACCGTGCCGGGCTGTACCCAGGCTGACCGAGATACCAGCCTAGTACGCCGAGGAACGCGGCGACCACGAGGACGGTCAGCCCGCGCACGGCGGCCATTGTGGAGGGCGTCATCACGCCGAAGCGTACTGCCGGCTCGCGGAAAGTACCACCGGCGACGCGACAGTACGGCCGCGACCGCGCGAAACACCGGGCTTTTGCGCGCCGGCACCGTTCTCCGGGACATGGACTGTCGGCGGTGTGGCACGCCCCTGCGCAAGCCGGGCGACTACTGCCTGGTCTGTGACACCGCCAACTGCGACGCCGTCGTCGCCGCCTGCGACCGCGACCACGCGACCCTGACGTTCCTCGACGACGAGGAAGTCGTCGGGCAGACCGACATCGCCACCGTCCCCGAGGAGGGCGGCGAGACCGGCGTCGTCGAACTCCGGAACTTCGCCGGCCGCATCGCCGACGAAATCCGGCGCAAGCGCCCCGAGGACGTCTTCGTCGCGGGCGACCACGACGTGATTCGCGCGGTGCGCGCGGACCTCCACTACGAGGTCTACCGCGTCCCCCGCGAGAACCCCGTCGAGTCGGTGGTCGAACGCCGCGGCGACCGCTCGCTCGACGTCGTCGACGAACCCGCCCGCGAGAAAATCGGCGGCCGCCACTCCACGCTCATCGGCAACCGCGACGGCCAACGCGCGATTCGCACCGTCGCCGACCACCCGAACGTGAAGAAGGTCATCCCGGGCCCCATCGACGCCGGCGGCTCCGGCTCCCGGACGGGCGTCCGCGCGAAGGTCACGCGCGCCGACGACAACGGCAACCTCCGCCTCCTGGTGCGGGACGGCTCCAGCGTCCAGGAAAACCGCGTTGTGACGACCGCGATGAACCGCGACACCGGCGAACGCGTCCGCGCGGACCTCAACGACGCGCTCGCCGAAGAAGAACTACGGGACTGAAGTCGCGCGACGGCCGGCCACGCTGCTCACGGCTCGCGGTGCTCGCCGTTCGCATTAACGTGGCCTCCCGCCGGTCGGACACGCAACGTAGCGTTTATGTGCGCCCCGACGGTAGAAGCGTTCACTATGGCTAAGAAGGGCTCCACGGGGAGCGCCGGCCGATTCGGCGCGCGCTACGGCCGCGTCTCTCGGCGTCGCGTCTCCGAAATCGAGGACGAGATGAACGAGAAACACGCCTGCCCGGACTGCGGTTCCGAGGCCGTCTCCCGACAGGGGACCGGCATCTGGCAGTGCTCGAAGTGTGACTACAAGTACGCCGGCGGCGCGTACAAGCCCGAGACGCCGGGCGGACGCACCGTCAGCCGCTCCATCCGCGCGGCGCTCGGCGAGGGCGAAGCGGACGTCGAAGCCGAGGCCGACGTCGAAGCCGTCGAGGAGTAAGCATGGCGTACAAGTGCTCCCGCTGTAAGCGCGACGTCGAACTCGACGAGTACGGCGGGGTTCGGTGCCCGTACTGTGGGCACCGCGTCCTCCTCAAAGAGCGGAGCCGCGACATCAAGGAAGTCGAAGTCCGATAACGGCCGGTGGACCACTCCACGGAACTGGTTTTCGAGTACGGTTCTCCCGCGGTCGCTCGCACCGTCGAGCGTAGCGTCGCGGTCGAAGCCGGCGACATCGAAGGCGACCGTAGCGAGGCGGCCGTCCGGCGCGAGGACGCGACCGTCACGGTGACCGTCGATGCAGCGGACCTGACCGCGCTGCGCGCCGGGAACAACACGTGGCTGACGCTCGTTGAGGTCGCCGAGCACGTGGCGGACGCTGCCGGCGGCGAGCGGCGCTGAGTCACCCGGAGTCCGGTTCCTGAAGCGCGTCGGCCTCGCGGCACGTAATACGGGGGTTTTTCTGTCGGGCGCGCCTCCCCAGACGTATGCAGGGCAATCTGCCGCCGGAAGCACAGGAGAAGCTCGAGCAGCTACAGGACCTTCAGGAGAAAGCGCAGACGGTCGCGGCCCAGAAGCAGCAGGCCGAGACCCAGCTCACCGAGGCCCAGACCGCCCTCGACGCCCTCGACGACATCGAGGAGGACGCGACGATGTACCGCGAGGTCGGCGAACTCCTCGTGGAGACGGACTACGACGACGCCGCCGACGACCTCGAGGAGAAGGTCGACAACCTCGAAGTCCGCGTCGAGACCCTCTCGAAGCAGGAGGAGCGCGTGCAGGAGCAGTTCGAGGAACTCCAGGAGGAGCTCCAGGAGATGCTCGGCGGTGCCGGCGGCGGCGGTCCGATGGGCGGCCCGAGCGCGTAACTGATGACTGACGAGGAGCCGTCCGACGAGGAAGTCGTCGAGACCGCGGCCGAGGCCGCCGAAGGCCTCGTGTTCTCGCGGCTCGCGACCGGTGACGTCGACGACCTCGACATCACCGTCACGTTCGAGGATGGCGTACTCGACGTGGACGTCTACGTCCACGCGCCGGACGCCGACGCCGACGTCGACCAGGTCGCGGAGGACGCCGCGCTCGCTGCGCGCGCTGCCGTCGACGACCTGTTCGCGGACGAGTAACCGTTCTCGCTCGTTCGTTCTACTGTCCGATGCGTAGCGCCAGCCGTCGCGATTGCGCGACGGTGGCTACGTCAGGAAGAAGATGAGGATACTGATGGCGACGGTGGCGAGCACGGCGAGCGCGACAATCACGCCACCCATCGCGATGACGGCGTTGGCGTGGCTGGCGAGCGTCTCCGTGCGGTCGTTGCCGAACACGGTGACCTCGGCGCGCTCGCTGGCCATGCCGGCTGCGACGGGTTCGAGGTCGGCGACGGCCTCGGCGGTGAGGTCCGTGACGAGGTCGACGAGTTCGCCCCAGTCGATGCTCGCGCCGACCTGGTTCGTGGACTCGACGGTGTTGACGATGTGGGTGTCCGTGGTCATGATTTCCGCGTGGTCGACGCCGTCGAGCGCGTCGATGAGTTCCTCGCGGAGCCCGGGTTCCATGTTGTTCCCGTCGACGAGCACGTACGCCGTGCGGTCGCCGCCCGTGTCGAGGACGGCGACGCGGACGCCGAGCGGGCCGATGCCGTCCTCGGGCCGCCACGTCGTGCGGTCCCACGCGACGCCGAGTTCGAGGCTGTCCTCGTCGGCGTCCCGGAGGCTGCGCGCGGTCTCGCCGGCGGCCTGAATCATGTCGAACGAGCGCTTGCTCCCGGGATAGACGTGTCCGAGGTCGTCGCCGCCGAGCCCGTTGTTGCAGTTGTGGGCGTCCGCCAGCAGGACGTCGTCCATGCCCTCGACGCGGGCCTCGGCGGTCGCGGAGAGGCCGACCGCGAACTCGACGTCGTCGGCGAATTCGGGGGAGAACGTGGAGACGAGGAGCGCGTCGTCGCCGAACGCCTGCCCGAGGAGCTTCGCTTCGCCCTCCTGGACGCGGACTGCGGGGGTCGCACGGTCGCAGTAGTCGATGGACGCGTGGGCGCTCTCGGCGGCGTCGATGAGCGTGTCGACTTCGCGCTCGGTGACGAGGTTGAAGTCGTGGCCGGCGGTGGCGTGGGGAGGGAACGCCAGCCCGGTCGCTGACTCGGCGACGCGCTGTGGGAGGTTCCCGCCGCCGATTTCCCCCATCGGCCCGGGGTGAATCATCGGCAACACGAACCGCGCTTTCTCCTCGCCGTCGTCGGTGTTCCGGAACGCCAGCACCGTCACGGGGACGACCGCTTCCTCGCCAATCTGCTCGAAGAAGTCCTCCAGTTCGCGGGTGCCCTCGGCGATGTGACCGATGAATCCGCTGACGAAGTCGAGGACGCTGACGCCGAGGCTGCGCTTCCACGGGCGGTCGATGGCGAGGACGAGCCCGTAGGCGGCGACGCCGTACAGCGCGGTCAGCAACACCAGCAGCACGAAGTCCCGGGGCGAGAACGCGTACTGAATCTCCGGCGGTGCCTCGGCGGGTCGGGAGAGGTAGGCGTTCACGAGGCGCCCGCCCGTGGTGAGGTAGTTCATCGTGCCGCTGTAGACGAACAACAGCAGGCCCGCAGTCAGCGTCTGGATGCTCGCGGGAATCGCGGCGACCAGCGGTGAGTCCCGGGAGACCGCCAGCACCACGAGGAACCGAATCGCGAACACGAGCCCGAGCGCCGCGACGAGCGCGTCGAAGACGAAGTTCTGCCCGAACCGGCCGGTAATCGTGGCAACGACGCCCGCGGCCACGAGCACGACGACGACCACGACCTCGCAGGCGAACGCCAAAAGCGACGACCGGCTGTACGTGAGTTGGCCGCCGAAGTAGCGGTCGACCGGGGTGGTCGCGAGGCTCGCGACGACCGTCGGTACGCCGATGAAGAACACGCCCTGCCAGGCGTCCTCGAGCACGTACTGGCTGTCGAAGGCCGCGATGCCGGCCAGCGCCGCGATGACCAGCGAGAGCGCGACGCTCGTGTACCACTGGGGCGCGCGGAAGATGTACTTCGAGAGGCCCGCGAGTTCGCCCTGGGTCTCCGTCATGGGCCTACTCGCAGACGTCGACGAAGTTCTCGAAGACCGCTTCGCCCTCCTCGGTGTGCGCGACCTCGGGGTGCCACTGGACGCCGTAGAGGTCGCGGTCGGTGTCCGAGATTGCTTCGACGTCGCAGATGTCGCTACGGGCGGTGCGCGTGAACCCTTCGGGGACGTCGACGACTTCGTCGGCGTGGCTCGCCCAGACGCGGGTCTCGGGCGCGAGCGACCCGACGAGGGGGTCGTCTTCGTCGAGAATCTCGACGTCGACGTCGGCGTAGCCGCCGTAGTCGCCGGACTCGACGGAGCCACCGAGTTCCGTGGCGATGAGCTGCATGCCGAGACAGATGCCGAAGACCGGGATGTCGAGGTCGAGGTAGTCGGGGCAGTTCCCGACGTCGTCCATGTCGGGGCCGCCGGAGAGCACGAGGCCGTCGGCGTCGATGTCCGCCGGCGGCGTCGTGTTGTCGACGGTCTCGGTCTCCACCCCGTCCATGTCCCGGAGCACCCGGTGCTCCAGGTGGGTGAACTGACCGTGGTTGTCGACGACGAGGATGCGTGTCATTAGGGCGGGCTACACGATTCGCGACTAAAAACCCACTCGTTCGGAGTTACAGCGCCGACGGGTCGAAGCGCCGGTTCTCCCGGTCCCACGCCGAGCGGTCGCGTTCTTCGCGCGTGTCGACGTACGCTTCGAGGCCGTTGCCCGCGGGGTCCGAGAAGTACAGCGCCTTGCTGATGCCGTGGTCGACGGGCGTGGAGGGGACGCCGCGCTCGCAGAGTTCGTCGTAGACGCTCCCCAGGTTCTCCTCGGAGTCGACTTCGATTGCGGCGTGGTAGAGGCCGACGCCGCGGCCGGCGTCCGGGGCGTCCGCGCCGACGGCTTGCAGCGCGACGTCGTGGTGGTGCTCGCCCCACGAGAGGAACGCGAACCGTCCCTCAGTCTCCGTGATTTCGAGGTCGAAGACGTCCTCGTAGAACGCGACGGCGCGCTCGAGGTCGCGGACCTTGAGGTGGACGTGGCCGAGGTGGAACGGCGTGTCGTTCATACCGCACGTTTGGCGCGCGGACAGTTAGCCGTCGGGGTCGAACCGGCGGCTACTCGTCGCCGTAGCGGTCGGCCGCGGTGTCGAAGGAGAGTTCGGACTGCTCCTCGCTGCGCCGACCCTCCGCGGCTGCGATGGCCTCGGGGTCGGGGCTGACGTCGTCGTCGATGCGTGCCCACGAGTCGTGGACTTTGGCGTGACACCACCGGCAGAGGAAGACGGTGATTTCGTGGCCGACGTCCTCGCTGTCGTCGTACGCGAGGTGGTGTTCTTCGAGGAGCGGGCGCTCGTCGTCGTGGGCCTGCCGGCGCTCTTCGAGCCCGCAACGCGCGCACTCGCGGTCGCGCTGGCGGCACCGGTAGTGGGGACAGTCATCCCACTCCCAGTCGCCGTCCGCGACCGGACACCGGAAGTCGTCCGCGCGGCGTTCGGCGGCGAACTCCGGGTCGTGCTGGCCGTGCTCGAACGCATATCGGCACTTCCCGTCGTCGGTCGCGTAGTCGCAGACGCCGGCGTGGTCGTAGGGGTCGTCGACCCCGACGGCAGTCCCGGTCGGCGTCTTCTTCACGCCCCGGCGTAGCGACCGGACGGGGTAACGCTTTTCGCTGCCCGCCGCCGACTCCGGGTGTGTACCTCCGCCACGAGCGCGACGGCGAAGCGCGGACGCTCGCGACCGACGTCGACGTCGCCGACTCGCTGTTCGCGCAGACCCGCGGGCTGATGTTCCGGTGGTCGATTCCCGACGACTACGCGCTCGTCTTCGACTTCGACGGCGCCGCCAGCCGCGACGTCCACATGCTATTCGTGCCGTTCGACCTCGACGCTGTCTGGGTGGAGGACGAGGAAGTCCAGCGCGTCGAACGCCTCTCCGCGTGGACGGGCCGCGGCGAGGCGCGCTGCGACACGCTCGTCGAACTTCCGGCGGGCGCGGCCGACGACGTCCGCGTCGGCGACCGTGTCTACCTCGCGAACTGACAGGCAACATCTGTCAGACCCCACACCTTCAAACGTGTGTGGCACGCTACGACATACACACCATGTCGGACCACACCGGCACGGAGGATAGAGTAAGTCGCCTCACGGCGGCTGGCCGAGAAATTCTCCGGCACTAGTTTCCCTGCCGCTCTCGACGGCGGCGCACCCGACGTACAGTTCCTCGACACCACGCTGCGCGACGGCGAACAAGCCCCGGGCATCTCGTTGTCCGCCGACCAGAAGGCGACCATCGCGCGCAAACTCGACGACACCGGCGTCTCCGTCGTCGAAGCCGGCAGCGCGTGCACGAGCGCCGGCGAGCGCGAGACGATTCGCCGCGTCACCGGCCTCGACCTGGACGCGACGGTCACGAGCTTCTGTCGCGGCATCCAGCGCGACGTCGACCTCGCGCTCGACTGCGACGTCGACGGCGTGAACCTCGTCGTCCCCGCCAGCGACCGCCACGTCGAAGAGAAGGTCGGCACCAGCCGCGAGAGCGTCCTCGACACGACCCGCGAACTCGTGGAGTACGCGACCGACCACGGCCTCTGGGTCGAAGTCATCGGCGAGGACGGCTCCCGGGCCGACGACGAATTCCTCGCGGAGCTCGCCGAGACGACGGCGGACGCCGGCGCGGACCGGTTCTGCGTCGCGGACACCGTCGGCCACGCCAGCCCCGAGCGCGTCTACGAACTCGTGGACGCGGTCGCCGACTACGGCCCGGTGAGCGTCCACACCCACGACGACCTCGGGCTCGCCGTGACGAACGCGCTCGCGGGCGTTTCCGCAGGTGCAGACCTCGTCCACGCCACCGTCAACGGCGTCGGCGAACGCGCCGGCAACGTCGCGCTCGAAGAGGTCGCGGTCGCGCTCTGGCACTGCTACGGCATCGAACCGCTGGACACCGAGCGCCTCTACGACCTCGCGTCCACCGTCGCGGAGGCCACGGGCGTCCCGCTCCCGCCGAACAAGGCCGTCTCCGGCGAGAACGCGTTCGCCCACGAGTCCGGCATCCACACCGACGGCACGCTCAAGGACGACCGCATGTACGAGCCGTACTCCCCGGAGGCGGTCGGCCGCGAGCGCCGCCTCGTCCTCGGGAAGCACGCCGGCCGCGCGGGCGTCCGTGCCGCCCTCGCCGAACACGACGTCGAAGTCAGCGACGACGAACTCGCGGAGGTCGTCGAGCGCGTGAACGAACTCGGCGAGCGCGGCAAGCGCGTCACGGACGCCGACCTGCTCGCCGTCGCCGAGGACATCCAGGGCGGCGACCGCGACCGCCGCGTCGAAGTCCTGGACCTCACCGCGGCCAGCGGCGGCGGCACCCCCACCGCGTCCGTCCGCCTGCGCGTGGACGACGAGGAGCACAGCGCCGCCGGCACCGGCAGCGGCCCCGTCGACGCCGCCATCGCCGCCGTCCGCCACGCACTCGGCGACGTCACCTTCCACCTCGAAGAGTACCACGTCGACGCCATCACCGGCGGGACGGACGCCGTCGTCACCGTCCACGTCACCGTCTCCCGCGGCGACCGCACTGTCACCGTCGACGCCAGCGACAGCGACATCACCGCCGCCAGCGTCAACGCCGTCGTCGAAGCCCTCGACCGCCTCCTCCCCGAGAAGGAGGCGACGACGACCGCGGACTGACGCGGTACTTCACTGATTTTCGCAGCCGGCACGTAGCCGACTTCGCTCATACGGGGCGGGACTGAAAGGGGCGGCGCAGTCGCCGAACCCCGGCGTTCGGAAGACGCATCGCGTCTTCCGCAGCCCATCAGAACGCGCAGCGTTCTGAGGACGACGCAAGCACCGCAGCGAAGCGAGGAGCGCAGCGAGCCGCGGGAGTCTCGTGAGTGTAGCGAACGAGACCACGGGAGACGAGCACTGCGAGTCTCCCGACGGGCGAGCGCGCCGGGGCTTTCGAGGAAGCACTAAACTCGACTAAAGCAGAGTCGCGTCGCTGCTCGGTGTAGCGTCGAAGAGAAGCGCCGAGGAGGAGATTTGAACTCCTGAGTCCGTGAGGACAGTTGCTCTCGAAGCAACCGCCTTGGCCAGGCTAGGCTACCTCGGCTCGTTCGGAGGAACGCCGTTGTCGGATTTAGGGATTACGGTTGGCGGAAGCGAGGTCGTGTCAACCGATACCACTAAACGCGACGGACTGAACGAACGCCTATGGACGTCACTGCTGCGAGTGACGAGTGCGACGCCGTCCTGAGCGAGGTCGAGCGCGCGGTCGTCACCGACCGCGAGTTCCTCGAAACGGTCCTCGTCGGGTTCCTGGCCGACGGCCACGTCCTCCTCGAAGACGTTCCGGGCACCGGGAAGACACTGACCGCGCGCAGCGTCGCGACCGCGCTCGGATTGGAGTTCAGCCGCATCCAATTCACGCCGGACTTGCTGCCGGCGGACGTGCTGGGGACGCACGTGTTCAACGAGAAGTCCCGGGAGTTCGAGTTCCAGCCCGGCCCCATCTTCGCGAACGTGCTGCTGGCGGACGAAATCAACCGCGCACCGCCGAAGACACAGGCCGCGCTCCTCGAGGCGATGGAGGAGGGGCAGGCGACCATCGACGGAGAGACGATGGAACTACCCGAACCGTTCTTCGTCATCGCGACCCAGAACCCCGTCGAGCAGGAGGGGACGTTCCCGCTCCCGAGGCGCAGATGGACCGGTTCGTCGCGAAGGCGGGCATCGGCTACCCGGACGAGGCTGGTGAACTGGAATTGCTCCGACGGCGCGCGGGACGGTCCTCGCGTAGTCCGACCGTCGAGTCGGTCCTCGACGCCGAGCGCGTGCAGGCGGTGCGGGCGGTCGCCGAGGACGTGCGCGTGGACGACGACCTCCTCCAGTACGTCGTCTCCGTGGCGCGGGAGACGCGCGAGGACCGCCGCGTCGAGGTGGGCGTGAGCCCGCGCGGCACTCAGCGGCTCTTCGAGACGGCGCGAGCGCGCGCGGTGCTCCGCGGGCGCGAGTACGTCGTTCCCGAGGACGTGAAGCGGCTGGCTCCGAACGTGCTCGCGCACCGGCTCGTGTTGACGCCGGACGCGGCCGTCGAGAACACGGACAAGCGCGAGGTCGTCGACGACGTGCTCGACTCGGTGCCGGTTCCGACCATCGAGACTCAGTCGCCGAGCACGTAGGCGAGGAAGACGGCCGCGAACAGCAGCGCAATCAGGCCGGTCACGGGGAGGCTCGTCGGGCCGAACTGGTAGATGCCGAACCCGAGAGCAGCGGCCAGCGACGCGACTGCGACGCTCCCGGCGGTGTGGACGGCGACGGACTGCGCGACGGTCGCGTCCGCGCCGACGTCGACGCCGAGCATGACGGCGTGTTCGCCGCTGTCGTAGGCGACGAGTGCGGCGACGCCCGCAATCAGCGCGAGCGCGGTCGGGAGACCAGTGGCGGCGGCGACGGCGACGCCGAGGAAGGCGAGCGTGCCGCCGAGCGTGACGTACGACCGGGTCACGCTTCGGGCGCCGAAGACGACCGCCGCGGCTCCGGGGCCGGCGAGCACGAGGCCGGCCGTCGAGCCCACCGCGACCGGGAGCACGACGAGCGCGGCGGCGATGGTCGCGGGAACGACCGCGAGCGTGGGCGGGCGCGCGTCGAACTCGCTCACTGCGACCACCCCCGGCGGGCGGTGGCGACGGCGACCGGGAACGAGTCCTCGGTCGGCCAGTCGACGACGCGGACGCCAGCGCGGCGTAGCGATCGAATTCGGGTGGCGCGCTCGATGCGCGCGACCTGCTGTCCGAGCGTGTCAGAGCCGGTGACGTCCGGCGACACCACCGTCACCGGGTTGCCGCGGGCCTCGAGGCGGCGGAACGCGGGCGCGATGCCGTCCCGCCAGTACGCGACGAGGCCGAGAGCGAGGGCGAACCCGAGGATTGCGAAGCCAGCGGCCGGCGTCGCGAGCACGGGTACGCACACCGGTTCGAGGCGGAACATTTCCTCGCCGTCGGCGGGTTCCGGGTTGTCGAGCCCGTCGCCACCGTCGCCGGACTGGGCGGCGGTGCCACTGGAGTCGGGTCCAGAGCCACCGATGCCGCTGCCGCCGGCTGGCTGCTGGGGGTTCGCGAGCGTCGCGGCCGCCAGCGAGACCGCGAGCACGCAGAGGAGGGCTACCAGGAGGGCGCGTCGGTTGCGGACCACTGCCGGCGTTTACGATGTTGACAGTATAGGTCTTGCGAGCAGTTCACTCACCCCACCAGGTTCGATACTATTCGTGAAGTTTTAAATTAAGTAACGAACCAATCACTCGTAATGCCCGTGCTCGCCGACTACGCCGACCCGTCGCCGGTTCCGCCGGACGACCCGGACGCGACGGCGAACGCCTCAACCATCCTCGTCCCCCGGGCGGAGCGCGGCGGCAAACGCCTCGCTGTCATCGGGCAGCGACGCGAACTCCTCGTCGGCGGCACGGCGGCGCTCGTGAACGTCCTCGTCCGGCCGGCCGAGCGCGCGCTCGCGGCACGCCTCGTAGAGGTCCGATACCGAGCGCCGATAGGAGGTGATGTGCCGGGCGCGCTCGACGGCGGCACGGACGGACCCCTCACAGGACGATGCACACGCGACGTCGGCGTCGAGCGCCGTCGTCCCGATAGCGACGATGGCCGCGTCGGTGGTCGAACGAACCGTATTCACGACGGCAGCGGGGTCGGCAACCGTGGCTGCATCCACGACGACGACGTCGGGGTCGTCGCGAGCGACGACGTCGCGGACTGCCGCAGCGTCGACGGTCACCACATCGTCCGGCAGCACGTCCGCGAGTGACAGCCGGATCCCGTCCGCGACTAGATGTGTCACGTACGGTGTTTCCGCGTTGTCCGGCAAAATATTTTCGGGGACACTGTCGAAAATTCCACCTCGATTCTGTGTGAATTTCCCAACCGGAGCAGTCGGAGGAGTAGCTGTCACTGAGGGTGATTCTGCAGCGGCTGAGAACACGACGCCGCACTTATGTGTTTGCTGTGAAACGTCCGCGTGTATGCGACACGAAGCGTGTGTCATCTGTGGGGGCTGGGCAGTCTTCCTCACCACGTTCGCCCTGACAGCCCTCGTCACGCCAGTGCGGAGCGTGTTCGTCCCATCGCTCCTCAGTGTCGCGTCGGTCCTCCTCGCGACGCCGGTCATCCACACGGGCCTGCGTGCACGCGAGGCAGCGAGTGCGAACTGATAGCGCGACTACGTCTAGTGTCGCGTAAACGGCCACGAATCGACCGGAAAGAAAGTCCGCCCTCCCCGATTTGAACGGGGGGCAAGTCGATCTACAGTCGACTGCTCTACCAGTCTGAGCTAAGGGCGGATGCATTCTTGCCTACGCCGTGGTTCGGATTTAAGGGTTACCATTCGGAAACGGACGACGCGCGTCAGACGCATGAGGTGGGTTGAAGTCCCCGGCGGTGGTACGTACTACCGAACGGGCATGTCGAAGATTACCTTCCGCGCGGACGACGACCTCGTGGACGCCGTCGACGACCTCGACGAGTCCAAGAGCGAGGTCATGCGCGCGGCGCTGCGGGCGTACCTCGACGGCGACGCGTCCGACGCGGACGACAGCATCGACGACGTCGTCGCGGAGCGCGTCGACGAACTCGTCGAGCGGCGACTCGCCCCACGAACCCGCGAGCGCGACGTAAACGTACGAATTACGGTCGATACCGCCGAGGGGCTGCGCGCGGAGCCACGGCGCGACGACCAGCGTGCGCCGCGCCGCGAACCGGCACGCGGCGAGAGTCGCGGGCGGGCAGCGGACCGCAGCCACGAGCAGAGCTGCGCGCAGTGTGGCGAGTCGCTGTCCGACGACCACGTGTTCTGTCCGAACTGTGGGGAGAAGGCGACCCACCGCGTGTTCTGCGAGTGCGGCGACGAGGTGCGAGCGGACTGGTCGTTCTGTCCGCACTGCGGGCGGCGGACCGCGTCGGCGGACGCGCTCGACCGGTAAGACGCTTGTTTACATCCGCCGTTAATTATATACGTTGTGACGCTGTGGGTAGTGGTACGTAAGACGGTTGTCTTACACAGAATCGCACGACAGCGCGGGATTATGACCTGCCAAACGATTCTGTAAGACACGGACGGAACCAAACGCCGTCTTACCACAACGGGGATACCAAAATATGGAGCGTGTGACACTCCGCATTCCGAAACAGCAGATCGACGAGGTCGAACAGATGGTCGAACGGGGTAAGTTCCCGAATCGCAGCGAGGCGATTCGGTCGGCGGTCCGTGAGATGATAGACGAACAAACCGAACAGACCAGCACGAACAGCTGGGCGAAGGTGTAACGATGCAGGACATCGTTCAGGACGCCCTCGACAACGCCGAAGCCGAACAGCGCGAGATGGACGCCAGCGGCGACGGCGACGAATTCGGCGACCCGCGAATCGTCATCGTGGGCGCGGGCGGCGCGGGCAACAACACCGTCAACCGGCTGTACAACATCGGTGTCGAAGGCGCGGACACGGTCGCCATCAACACCGACAAACAGCACCTCAAGATGATCGAGGCCGACACGAAGATTCTCGTCGGGAAGTCCCTGACGAACGGCCTCGGCGCGGGTGGCGACCCCTCGATGGGCGAGCGCGCCACCGAGATGGCCCAGGGCACAATCAAAGAGGTGCTCGGCGACGCGGACCTCGTGTTCGTGACCGCCGGCATGGGTGGCGGTACCGGTACGGGCGCCGCACCAGTCGTCTCGAAAATCGCCAAAGAACAGGGCGCAATCGTCGTCGGCATGGTGTCGACGCCGTTCAACGTCGAGCGCGCTCGGACGGTCAAGGCCGAAGAGGGCCTGGAGAAGCTCCGCGAAGAAGCGGACTCCATCATCGTCCTCGACAACAACCGGCTGCTCGACTACGTGCCCAACCTCCCAATCGGGAAGGCGTTCTCCGTGATGGACCAGATCATCGCAGAGACCGTCAAGGGCATCAGCGAGACGATTACCCAGCCGAGTCTCATCAACCTGGACTACGCCGACATGACCGCCATCATGAACCAGGGCGGCGTCGCGGTGATGCTCGTCGGCGAGACCCAGGACAAGAACAAGACCAACGAAGTGGTCAAGGACGCGATGAACCACCCGCTGCTGGACGTCGACTACCGCGGCGCGAGCGGCGGTCTCGTCCACATCACGGGTGGCCCCGACCTCACGCTGAAAGAGGCCGAGGGCATCGCGGACAACATCACCGAGCGGCTGGACGCGAGCGCGAACGTCATCTGGGGCGCGCGCATCCAGGAGAACTACAAGGGGAAGGTCCGCGTCATGGCCATCATGACCGGCGTGCAGTCCGCGCAGGTGCTCGGACCGAGCACGCAGAAGCAGGCGGACAAGTCCCGCCAGGAGCTCAAGGACGTCGACGCCGACGCGAAGCAGCGCGCCGTCGACGAGGGTGCCGGCACGACCAACGAGTTCGGCGCTCACTCCGACGGCGGCACGGAAGAGGTCGAGAAGAACAACGGCCTCGACGTCATCCGGTAACCTTCCGGTTCTTTTGCGGTCGTCAGTGAACCCGAAGCCGCGGGTGTCGCACGCTTACACTGCGTTCACGGCGTCGACCAGCGCGCACTTCCGGCACTGGTCGCGCGTCGTCGGCGCGCCACACTCCTCGCACTCGCCCACGTCCTCGTCCTCGTCGCTGTACTGGTCGGCCGCGAGCCCCGCGAGCTCCTCGTAGCCAGCCATAATCGAGTGTCGCGTGCCCGGATGGTTCTCCTCTAACTTCAGCAGTAGGTCCTGAATCTCGCCGCGGAACGCCTCGCTGGAGTGTGGACACTCCGCCATGTGAACGGGCAGGTCCCGGAGTTGCGCGTACAGCGCGACCTCCTTCTCCGGGACGTCGCGGAGCGGCTTCGCGCGCGGAATCATGTCCTCCTTGGGCGTGCGCTCGTCGAACGGGCCGAGGCTGGCGTCGAAGTGTTTGGCGACCTGCTCGACGTTCCCCTCGAAGATGTTCATCAGCGCGGTCTCGGCCTCGTCGTCGAGGTTGTGCCCGGTGAGGAGTTTGTCCGCGTCGTACTCCTCGGCGTACTTCGCGAGGAGGTCGCGACGGAACACCCCGCAGTACGCGCAGGGTGCCATGTCCAGCGGGTCGTCGTCGACGACGTCGTCCATCTCGACGTCGAACTCGTCGGCGTACGTGACGACCTCGTGGCGGATGTCGCGGTCCGCGGTGAGTTCCTCGCAGGCCGCGAGGCTCTCGTCGCGGTAGCCCTCGATGCCCTCGTGGATGGTGAGCGCGACCATCTCGATGCGTGGGTCCTCCGCGAACGTCTCCGAGAGGATGTCCGTGAGGACGACGCTGTCCTTCCCCCCGGAGAGTCCGACGACCCACGTTTCGGGGTCTTCGGGCGTCGCGTCGTCGGGCAGCATGTCGTCCTCGCGGATGCGCCGCCGCACCCGGCGTTCGACGCTCTCGAAGAGGTGACCCTCGCAGAGGTGCGCGCCGGAGTACGCCGCGTGCATCACGGCCTCGCGGTCGCACTTGGTGCAATCCATTACGTACACGTTGGCAGCGCCGGCGTTTCACCGTTACGTCTCGACGAACCACCGCGACTCGTAAACCTCATTTCGGGATAACAAATCGGCGGCTGCGCGAGAATCTCGGGCACAGAATCGGTCGCGAAAAAGCGCGAGCGGTGAGTCAGCCCGCGAATTCGGAACTCGCGGCGCGGTCGGCGGCGTCGCGAGCGTCGTGGACGTCGTAGAGCACGTCGGCGGGGTCAACGTCGCCACGCCGGAGCGCTTTGAGCAACGCCGAGCGCTCGTCGGTGTCGAGTTCGTCGATGGTGTCGACGCGTCGCGCTACGTCCTCGACGGCCATGTCCGTCGGCTCGAAGCGCTCGCCGTCCGGCTTCAGTTCCTCGGCGGCCCCCACAGCGTCGAGCGTGTTCAACTCGCGCTCTGCGACGCCGATAGAGACGGCCGCGCGGGTCGCGATTTCGTCCGTCGGCGGTGCGTCGTCGGTCTCGTCGGCGAGTTCGCGGAGCGCTGCGAGCACGCGGAAAGTCTGGTCGCCCATGTGTAGATGCGGTGGTGGATGGCGCTTGACCGTTGTGGCCAGCGCGGCAGTCCGCTGGACTGCCGCGTTAGGCGAACGGTGAACGCAGTGAACCGTGAGCAAAGCGACCCGCGATCGGCCGTCGACCTACGACGTCACTACGAGCAGCCCAATCAATCGGGGAAATTCAGAGAACAGCCGCCGTTACGCCTGGTCGTACTTCTCGGCGTGGAACCAGTCGACGAGCGTGCCTGTGGCTTCCTTCTCGACGCCGTGGGGGACGTAGACGAACGGGATGGGGCGGTCGAACGCGCGCTCGCCGTAGAGCCCCCAGTCACCGACCGAGCGGGTGGTGCCGCCGTACGCGATGGGAATGTCTTCGAGGTCCTGTGGCTCGTACTCGGGCACGTAGGACTGTTCGACCCAGACCTCGTGGTCGGGGACGCCGAGTTCGGCGGCGAGGTCGGTTTCGAGGCGGTCAGCGTGGGCGACGAGCCAGTCGCTGAACGCGTCGAGGTCGGCGTCCACGCGGTCGGCGTACGCGATGCGGTGTTTCCAGCAGGTCTCGGGGAAGCGGCGCGCGCGGAAGCGGTCGTAGAGCGCTGCGAGCGTGGAGTCGGGGTGCTCGCTGGCGGCGACGCGCAGGCGCTCCATGAGCGTGTTGTCGTCGATTTCGTCGTCGAGGATGCGGTCGGCGGTGACCGGTGGTTCCTCGGCGAGCGCGGCGAGTTCGTCGAGGAGTTCGCTGAGGAGCACGTGGGCGTAGACGGACTTGTGGTGCTGGGTCACCCACATGTACACCGCGATGCGGCCTTCGAGGTAGTTGCCGATGGTCGAGAGCGCCTTGTCCGAGAGCGCGAGCCCCTCCTCCGGATGGGCCGTGTAGGAACCGACCATGCGGTCAGTGTCGAAACTGAGCACGTCCGCACCCGTCATCTGGTTGTCCCGCGTGATGTAGTCGAGGCGGTCGACGTCGATGGGCGAGTGCAGAATCTGGGCGGCGACGCCGTGCTGCCAGCGGCCGCCGCGCTCGTACTCGAGGCTGTAGCCGAGGATGTGCGCGCAGACGTCGTGGGGGTCGACGCCCATCTCGTGGAGGCCGTCGGCGAACTCCTCGAGCACGATGAGACAGCCCAGGAGTTCGTGCGCGGACGCCTCCCGAATCGGCGCGTCGCCGACGCCAGCGTCGTCGAACGCCTCGCGGAGCCCGCGGTCGGCGAGCCGATCCTGGAGGTCGTCGGTGTCGATGAAGCGCTCGCCTAGATGCGAGAACGGCGGGTGGCCGACGTCGTGGAGGAGCGCCGCGCATTCGAGCGTGCGCTGGATGTCGTCGAGTTCTTCGGTGGTGGCGTCGCGGTAGAAGTACGACTGCTCGCGGAGGTTCTCGAAGACGGTGCGCGCGAGGTGATAGACGCCCAGCGAGTGCTCGAAGCGCGTGTGGTTCGCGCCCGGGTAGACGAGGTAGGTCGCCGAGAGCTGACGGACGTGGCGGAGGCGCTGGAACGCGCGGTTGTCGAGGACGTTGTCGACGAGCGGCTGGTCGAGTTCGACGTAGCCGTGGACGGGGTCTTTGATTTGCGTGGCTGGCATGGTGAATCGTCGGTCCGAGCGGACCGACCCGAATTACCCGCTCTAGGAGCTCGGCGGGGGTCGGTCTTTCGATTCGCGGCGTCGGTGGGCGCGTGCGGAACCGTTTTCGGCGTTCGCGGGCTACGAGCAGTCGATGGACAGAGCTGCCGCCGTCGACCGGGTGGAGGAGCTCGTCGACACCGTCGCGAGCGAGGAGATGCCGGTCCCCGTGCGCGAAATATGGGTGTACGGCGACGTCGCGCTCGGCCTCGACCCCGTCGAGCGCCTGGACGTCTACCTCACGAAGGACATCCTCATGCGCGGCGACGACGCCGACCGCGCCGGGGAGTTCGAGCGCGAGTACGGCGTGAAGGGCGTCGGGAAGACCGTGCGCGCCTCGTGGGCCGACGACCACCCCGAGTACCTGCGCGCGAACGAAAGCGGCCACGTCGCGCCCGAGCGATGTCTCGCCGCACACCTCCTCGACGACGACGAGCCGATTCACCTCGAAGTGTGCAACGCGGGCTTCGAGGACAACGTCACTCAGCGCCTCGAGGGCGCGCGAGCGACCGAGACCTACGAGAACGTCCTCGACCCGCGCGGCGTCTGCCTGTGGGCCGACAGCGAGCGCAGCGACGACGCCTTCCAGAAGCTCCGCGACGGCGAACTCGTCTTCCCCACGCTCGCGGGTGCACTGGAGATGCTCGGTGCCGACGAGGACGAAGCCGAAGTCGCCGCCGACGCCGTCGAAACCCGCCGGGAGCGGGCCGAGGGCGCGACCGTTCGCGGCGACGTAGTTTGAAGTGCGAAGCCGGGACCAACCCGGCGCGTGACCTGACGACTCGCCGGCTGGGGGAGGCGGGAACGCGGCGGTCCCAGCCGGACGCGATGCCGCCTGTCAGCCCCAGACGCGAAGCGAAACTGCAGTCGGCGATTACTGGTCCTCGAAGCCGTCCTCAAACCGAAACGTCCCGTCGCGCTGGACGACTTCGCCGTCGACCTCGATGTACGAGTCCTCGCTCATGTCCACGATCAGGTCCACGTGCGTCGCGGATTCGTTGAACGGCTGGTCGTCGGGGACACACTCCGCGATGGCGCCGCCGACGGCCATGTGGACGGTGTCGCCCATTTTCTCGTCGAAGAGCATGTTGTAGGTGAACCGGTCGATGTCCCGGTTCATCCCGATGCCCAACTCGCCGAGGCGACGCGACCCCTCGTCCGTTTCGAGGATGCCTTCGAGCGCGGCTTCGTTCTGTCCCGCAGCGAAGTCGACGACCTCGCCGTCCTCGAACCGTAGCCACGCGTCCGTGATTTCCTTGCCCTGCCGGATGAGCGGCTTGTCGAACAGCACCTCGCCGTCGACGCTGTTCGGCACCGGGCACGTGAACACCTCGCCCGCGGGCATGTTCTTCGTTCCCCAGTCGTTGGCCGCGTCCATCCCCGCGACGCTCATCGTGACGTCGGTCGTGTCGCCGGAGACGATGCGGACTTCGTCGGCGGGGTCGAGAATCTCGACCATCTGGGCCTGGAACTCGCGCTGTTCGTCCCAGTCCTTGTTGATTGCGTCGTAGACGAAGTCCTCGTAGGCTTCCGTGCTCATCTCGGCCTTCTGCGCGCCCGCGTCCGTCGGGTGCTGGGTGATGACCCAGCGCTTGCCCAGTCGCTCTTCGAGAATCGGGCCGTTCGCGCGGCTCGCGGCCTGCGACTTCTCCGGGGGCACGTCGCTGGTCTCGAAGGCGTTCCCGTTACCCCCAATCAGGAAGACGACGTCCGTCTCCTCCATCGCGGCGAGGTCGTGGGCTTTCGTCTCGTAGTCGTCGACGTCCATTGCTCGGTTGTACGCGCGCGCCGCGCGAGCGTGTCCCCACTGCGTGGTCGGTCGCGCGCCGACCTCGCCGAGTTTCTCGTACAGCGCGACGACGAGGTCCTCGGCCTCCTTCGACGCGCGCAACAGCACCATGTCCCCGGGCTGGACGTCGGTGCAGTCCTCGACGAGAATCTCGGCGTGGCGGCGGGCTCTGTCGTCCATACGTCGAAATCGACCCGGACGCGAATAAACTCCGGAGAAGCGGAAAACCACCGCAGTTCGTCGGAGATTACTCGGGAACGCGACCGACGGTCACGTAGAACGGCACGGTTTCGACGCGCTCGTAGTCGTTCTCGCGCATCTGCGCGACGACCTCGCGGCCCATCTCGCGCCACTCCGTGCGTAGCGCGTCGTAGGCGTCCGAGGAGAGTCCGCCTGCGGCGAGCGTCGGTTGCTGTTCGGCGAGTCGTTCCCCGGTCGCCTTCCGCGCAGCGGCTTCGAGCGCGGCTTCGCCGTACGGCGGCTGGATGGCCTGCACGTGCTCGTACTGCGTCGTCGAGATGTCGACGAGTCCTGCTTCCTCGAAGCAGTCCGCGGCGTCCGCGCCCAGCGAGACGTTCGTCTCTACGCCCTCGATGTACGCATCGCGGGCGCGCGCCGCGAGCGGCGGCTCGCTCGCGACCGTCGACTCTACGGTGACGGCGGCGTTGTTCGGTTCGACGGCCGCCACGAGGTCCGCGGACACGCGCGAGAACTCCCGGACGGCGGCGACGGGGTCCGGGAGGTTGATGAGCAACGCCTGGCACGCGACGAGGTCGCAGACGTCGTCGCGGAGCGGCAGCCGCGTCGCGTCCCCGACGAGGCGCTCGTCGGCGTCGACGTGCCGGAGGAGGTCGGTGTCCGCGTCGAGCGCGAGCACGTCGGCGTCGGACTCCTCGCGGAACACGCCCGTGAGTTCCCCCGTGCCGCAGCCGACGTCGAGAATCCGCTCGCGGCTGGACAACTCCAGCGCGTCCAACGCCTCGCGCTCGGCCCACATCCCGCGGCGCGTCTCCTCGAGGTAGTCGGCGCTGAATCGGCGCACACCTCCACTGAAAACCGGGGTCGGCAAAAGCGGCGGGGTCCGAACGCTGGCTGTCTACTCGCCTCGCAGTTCACGGCTCCCGTCGGTCGCCGTTCACGTTCCCGAGAATCTACGATTCTCGCAGCTCCCGCACCTTCTGGATGTTCCACTCGAAGCCGCGCCCGTCCTCGTGCGGCGTCTCCAGCACGAGCGGTACCTCGGTGATGGCGTCGTGGTTGACGAACGCGTCCATCCCCGCCTCGCCGATGAGCCCTTCGCCGATGTGCGCGTGTTCGTCCTTGTTCGTGCCGCAGTCGTGTTTCGAGTCGTTGAGGTGGACGCAGTGGAGGTGTTCGAAGCCGACGACGTCGTCGAACTCCGCGAGCGTCTCCGCGACGGCATCGGCCGTCGAGAGGTCGTAGCCTGCGGCGAACGCGTGCGCGGTGTCGACGCAGACGCCGAGGTCGTGGGCCGACTCGTCGAGAACGTACGCGAGGTGGTCGAAGTCGCCGCCGAGCTTCGTGCCCGAGCCCGCGTCGCTCTCCACGAGCACGGTGACGCCGTCAGGTACGTCGAGCTCGTCGAGCGCGCTGACGGCGTTGTCCAGGCCCTGCTGGACGCCCGCGCCGGTGTGCGCGCCGAGGTGGACGTTGACGTAGTCGATGCCGAGCTTGTCGGCGGCGTCGACCTCCTTCTGCATGCTGTCGACGGACTTCTCGCGGAGGTCGTCTTTGGGCGTGCAGAGGTTCACGAGGTACGACGAGTGGATGACCCACGGGCCGTCGAGGTGTTCGTCGGTTCCCTCCCGGAACGCGGCGGCTTCGTCGTCGCCGACGTTCGGGTCCTGCCAGACTTGCGGCGAGTGCGTGAAAATCTGTCCGCAGTTCCCGCCGACGTCCAGTTCGTTCTCGACGGCGTTGTCGACGCCGCCCGCGATAGAGACGTGTGCACCTACTCGCATACGCTGTCGTTCGCCGCGGGGGGCAAAGAGGCTTCGAACCGTCGCAACACCTTTGCCGGCCGAGCGCGCTCGTGACGGTATGACCTCGGGGGACGCGCTCGACGTAGGTGACGAGGTGCCCGACGTGGCGGCACCGCTGGTCCATCCCGACGACAGCGTCGAGGAGACGCCCCTGTCGGAGCTCTACGCAGACCGGCCGGTACTCGTCGTCTTCTACACGAACGACTTCAGCCCCGACTGCGTGAGCGAGTGGTGTTCGTTCCGCGACTACGGCTGGTTCACGTCCACCGAGGACGTGCGCGTCGTCGGCTCGAGCAAGTCCCGCGTGCCGACCCACCGGCGGTTCATCGACTACCTCGACATCGACTTCCCGCTGTACGCCGACACCGACCTCGACGTCGCGGACGCGTTCGGCGTCACGTACCGCGCGCTGAAGCTGTTGCCGCGGGCGAAGCGCTCGGTGTTCCTCGTGGACACCGACGGCGTCGTCCAGTACCGCTGGATTGGCGAGCACCCACTCGACCCGACGCGCGACCAGCCGCCGCTGGGCGAGATTCGGGAAGCCGTCGAGGAACACGTCGGCGGCGAGCCGGAGACCTTCGGCTTCAACTAAGCAGTCCGCTCGCGCGTCCAGTCGTCGGTCGCGTACTTCTCCTCGGCGAGTTCGCGCGCCGCTTCGACTTCGTCGTCGGTCCACTCGCCGACGCGTGCGCCACACCACTCCGTGAGTGCGTCCTCCAGCGCTGCAACGGCGTCGTCGCGGCTGATTCCGGCTTCCTCGTGGATGCTCGTCACGCGCTCGCGGAACCGCTCGGCGTCGATGCCTGGGTCGGCGAACACGCCGAGGTGGGCGTCGGGTGCCAGGGCGAACGACAGCGACCCGTGCTGGATGACCGCGTCCCGGGTGCGGTACTGGGCGTTCCCGCTGATTTTCCGGCCGTCGACCGCGATGTCGTGCGCGGGGTGGAGCGCACGCAAGTAGCACGCGGGCTCGTGAATCGCGGGATGTTTCTCGGGGACGAAGTCGGCGTCGACGCCCATCGCGTGGAACGCCGACAGAATCGGCTCGCAGAGCACCTCGTAGCAGTCCATCAAGTCACCGGGGAGTTCGTCGGCGGGCGCGACGATGCTGTAGGAGATGTCCGCATATTCGTCGTGGTAGATGCCGCCGCCGCCGGTCTGCCGGCGCGTCACGGAGATTCCCTCGCGCTCGGCGAAGTCCCAGTCGACGGAGTCCGCGTCCTGCCGGTACCCCATCGAGAGCGTCGACGGCGACCACTGGTACGCGCGGACCGTTCGCGGGCCGCCGTTTGCGGCGGTCTCCGCAGCGACCTCCTCTAGTGCCATCTGCATCGGCCCGTCGCGGGCCTCCTCCGGAATCAGCCGCCACTCGCGGTCGGCCAGCGTCATACCACGCGGTTCGCGGCCACCGGCAAAAAGCCGTGCGTCTGCGGTTCCGCTCGGCTGCGTCCACCGAGCGCGCCGAGCGGCGCGGCAATCTGTGGCCGGACTAGAGGCGCGAACGACCGCAACATCCTGTTTCTATATCGTGACATGAGATTTATCGGGTGTGTGGGCCGATTTTCGTAGAATAGAGAATATCGGGCAGAAACGGCCACAGCGTCGCCGAATCACTGGTTTCTATCAAAATCCAGGCGGGACCGGCCACGCTACCACGTCGATTGCTCCTGCGGCGCGGATTTCACGTCGTCGCCGCGCGCCGCGTAGCTTTTACCCGCCGGTCCGCTAGATTCGCGTGAATGGTTCGGAACGTCGCCGCCGAGATGGCGGACCTCGACCCGGAGGACTTCCACCTGCTCTCCGGGGTCGAACACGGAATGCGGTTCTCCGAGTGGGTCAGCCGCGAGAAGCTCCCGGAGTTCTCCCGACTGACACAGGAGGAGGTCGACTACCGGCTGGACCGCATGCTCGACCTGGAGTTCCTCGAACGGAAGACCATCCAGTACGAGGGCGTCCAGCTCACGTTCGCGGGCTACGACGCGCTCGCGTTGCACGCGTTCGCCGAACGCGACACTGTCGAGGGCTTCGGCTCGCCGCTCGGCGTCGGTAAGGAGAGCGACGTCTACGAGGTGCAGTCGTTCCGCCCGATGGCGCTGAAGTTCCACCGCGAGGGCTACACCCAGTTCCGGGAGGTCCACCGCGGCCGCGACTACACCAGCGACAAGGAGCACACGTCCTGGCAGTACACCGCGCGGAAGGCGGCCGAACGCGAATACGACGCGCTGGAGACGCTGTACCCGGACGTGAACGTCCCGCGGCCGGTCGACCAGAACCGCCACGCCATCGTGATGGAGCGCATCGACGGCGTGGAACTCTCGCGCGCGGAACTGGAACCCGAGCAGGCCAGCGGCGTCCTCGACCTGGTGCTCCGGGAGATGGCGACTGCCTACGACGCGGGTTACGTGCACGCGGACATCAGCGAGTACAACGTCTTCGTCAGCGAGGACGGCGTGACGCTGTTCGACTGGCCGCAAGCCACCCCGAGCGACCACAAGAACGCCCGCGAGCTGCTGGCCCGTGACATCGGGAACATCGTCGGCTACTTCCAGCAGAAGTACCCCAGCGACGTCCCGGACGTCGACGAGTCGGCGATTGCAGACTCAGTCGCGAGCGGTTCGTTCGGCTCAGTCACCGAGTTCTAACGGCTTAGCATTTCTCGCGCATATATTCCGTAGCGGCTGCACTCTCGTGTTCAGTCCAATAAATTCTATTCTACGATATAGAATATGCGTGGTTCGTTCCGACGGTCGCTGAAGCAACGCTGGACGTGAAGCGGCACTCCGGCCCAGACGTGTTCGGTATCTAACCCGACACCCTACTGTATTTATACGACGGCGCGAAAGTGAAGGCCGAACTGCAATCGGTCATGCACACACCCGATTCATCCCCGTCGTCGCCGCGCTGCTGTTGGCGGCGCGCCGCGGACCCGACCGTTTATGAGGGGGCGCCGTGGTGATTACGATACACCTGGGGACTGCATGACGGGACAGAGTACGCGTCCGACCGGGAGGGCCGCGTGATGTTCGACGAGATGGCGGCGTCGGAGTTCCCGCACTTCCTCGCTACGTTCTGGGAGGAGAAGGGATGGTCGACGTCGGTCACGGAGAACGACGACGGCACGTACCTCGTCGGCGGCGACAAGGACAACGGCAAGCGTGGGCTCATCGGCGTCCGGCCGGACACCGACACGGAAATCGGCGCCTCCGAGGTCGAGGACTTCGCGGCGTTCTGCGACAAGAAGGGCGTCGACGTGCGCGTGATGGCGACCCGCGGCCGGTTCACGACCGGCGCGCGGAGCGCCGCGGACGCGGGCAACGTCCACCTCCTCGACCCGAACGAGCTCGCGTCGTCGGTCCGCGAGGAAGGCGCCGAGGGCCTCGTCGAACAGTACACCGGGAGCGACGACGGGTCGCTGCTCGACAACGTGCCGAGCCCGCCGGGCGGCGTGCCCAGCGGCATCCCAGTCGTTCCAATAGTAGTGGCAGTGGTGGTGATTCTGGCGGCCGTGTTCGCTGGCGGGACCGTCCTGAGCTTCGTGCCGTTCGTCGGCGGCGGTGGCGGTGGCGACGCGGGCCCGTCGTTCACGGCGTTCTCGATGGCGGCCGGGGAGAACACCACAGCGACCGCGGAGTGGGACGCCCGCGTACAGGACGAAATCCAGACCGCGAACAACACCTACCAGCCGAACGACGGGGAGACGTTCGTCGTCGTCCAGTTGAACGTGACCGCGGGTGACTCGCAGGTCGTGGTGCGGAACCCGAACTTCGCGCTGTCGGTGAACGGGACGAACTACGGCCACCAGCGCTTCGAGAACGCCAGCCAGCAGTTCCGCCAGAAACTGTCGGCAGTGACGGCCGCACCCGGCGAGTCCGGGCGCATGCTCGTCGTGTTCTCGGTGCCCGAGGACTTCGACGGCGCGACGCTCGTCGAACGGCCGGACGGCCCCGGGCTGCGCTTCGAGCGCGCCGACCTGACCTTCGACGTCGAGTGACCGCGGGGATTCGAAGTTCTTAACCCCCGCCACGACGAAACTCGGGTAACTCGCTGGCGAGCGGGCTCCAGCGGGCTCCTGACTGGAGTCAGGACGGAATGTGATTCTCGGGCGACCGAGAGTTGAACCACCCAACGCCCGCGGACAACACATGACACGAAGCTTCTACTCCCACATCAAGGAAGCCTGGCGGGACCCCGACGACGGGAAGCTCGCCGAGCTCCAGTGGCAGCGCAAGCAGGACTGGCGCAAACAGGGCGCCATCGTCCGCGTCGACCACCCGACCCGCCTCGACAAGGCCCGCGAACTCGGCTACAAGGCCAAGCAGGGCGTCGTCGTGGCGCGCGTCAGCGTCCGGAAGGGTACGGCCCGGAAGTCCCGGTTCAAGGCTGGGCGCCGCACGAAGCGGCAGGGCGTCAACCGCATCGGTCGCGCGAAGAACCTCCAGAGCATCGCCGAGGAGCGTGCGTCGAAGAAGTACGTCAACCTCCGCGTGCTGAACTCCTACTGGGTCGGCGAGGACGGCTCGCAGAAGTGGTTCGAAGTGATTCTCCTGGACCCCGAGCACGGCGCAATCGAGAACGACGACGACCTCAACTGGATCTGCGACGAGAGCCAGCAGGGTCGCGTCTTCCACGGGAAGACGAGCGCCGGGCAGCGCGCCCGCGGCCTCCAGAACCGTGGCAAGGGCACCGAGCACCTGCGCCCGAGCACGAACGCCGGCAAGCGCCGGAAGTCGTAACACCCCACCTTTTCCGTTCTTTCTCGCCGCCCAGCGGCGGCGCCGTCAGTCCTCCTCGAGGAGTTCCTGCTCGATGTCCGGGCTGCCACCGGTCGCGCCGGCGAGCCGGCGCGTAAGTACGTCGAAGAACGTGACCAGCGGCCACAGCGCGAGCGCGACGTACTTCAGGGGCCGCGCGGTGGTCAGCGCCCACGACTCGGCGTTCGCCAGCCCCCACGACTTGGGGAGAATCTCCCCGCAGACGAGCACGAGCGAGGTGGCGATTAGCGTCGTCCCGACGACCGCGAGTTCGGGTGGCAGGTAGGTCACGAGCAGCACCGTGAGGATGCTGGAGACGGCGATGTTGACGACGTTGTTGCCCACGAGAATCGTCACGAGCAGCCGGTGTGGGTCGTCGCGGAGCCGCTTCAACTCGGAGCCGCGTTCGTCGCCGGCGGCGAGGTCGGCGATGCGTTCGTCAGTCAGCGAGAACAGTGCGATTTCCGTGCTGGAGAAGTACGCCGACACTGCCAGCAGGACGGCGACCGCGGCCAGTGATACGAACACAGAGAGGTCGAGTGGCATGGAGACAGCGAGGGCGACCAGCCACTAAGGCGTTGGTGGCTGCCTCGCCTACTCGGACCACTCGGCGTCGGCGAGCGTGCGCTGGACGGCTTCCTCGCCGACGGCGCGCGCGAGCGTCTCGTAGCCGGCGCGCTCGGCGCGGTCGCCGGCGTCGGCGACGAGCCGTGAGACGATGAACTCCGGCGTGGACTTCCCGACGGTGCCGAAGCGCGGCTGGTAGTCCACGAGCAGGTCGAGGTCCTGACTGAGGCCTTCCGCGAAGATGCCGTCCGTCCGCGCGACGTCGGGGAGCGGTTCGAGGTCGTCCGCGAGGTGCGTGACGAACACGCCCAGCGCCTGCTCGTCGACGGTGAGCGTGACGAGGCCGTGGAGGAGGTCGGCGGCGCTCCCGGGTTCGGTGATGGCTTCGAACTCGTCGACGAGCATGAGCGTGCGGTCGCCCTCGGTGAGCGGCGGGATGACGGAGTTCAGCGTCGCCTCCAGCACGCCCGCGTTGAACGACGCGTGGCGGCGGTGGAAGACGATTGCGTCGACGGGGCCGAGTTCGGCGCGGTCCGCAGGTACGGGAAGCCCCATCGCGGCGAGCACGGCGACCTGGCAGAGCGTCTCCAGCAGCGTCGTCTTCCCGCCGGAGTTCGCGCCCGTGAGCACGGTGACGCGGTCGCCGTTCGGTGGGTCCAGGGAGTGGTCGCCGACCGCGTACGTCACGGGCTGGACGTCCCCGCCGTCCGCCGCGAGCGATAGGTTGCGCGCGTTCTCGACGGCGATGGCGTCCGCATCGACGAAGTCGGGGCGCGTGAGGTCGTGGGCTTCGGCGAACCGTGCCAGCGAGACGTCGACCGCGAGGTCGCTGACGGCCGTCACCGCGGCGTCGACCTCCTCGCGCGCGTTCGAGATGGCTCCGCGGAGTTCCGCCGCGACCTCGTCCTCGCGGTCTCGTTCGTCCTCGCGCACGTCGTCGGCGAGCGCGCGCAGCGTCGTACTCACGAAGTCCGCGGCGTCCGCGGCGTCCGCGGCCATCGCATTCCGGACGCGGCGCGGTTCGACGCCGGCCTCGCTGGCGACGTACTGGACGAACGCCTCCCGGAACTCGTCGGTTCCCTCGACACCCTGCGAGCGCACGTCCTCGAGCACGTCGAAGGTGTCGCGTTCGAGGTCGCTGGCGCGCTCCCGGAGCCGGTCGAGTTTCGCGTCCGCGCCGGCCGCGACGCCGTCGCCAGTGAGGTGGCGGAGCGCCTCGACGGCGTCCTCGAGCGCGTCGCGGTCGAGCGTCGTGACCGCCGCGAACACGCCGGAATCCTCGCTGACGGCGTCCTGTAAGGCGAGCGCAGTCTCGACCGCCGCGCGCTGCGTGTCGCCCGCGTCGTCGTGTGCGTCGAACGTGTCGAGAACGGCTTGCTTTGTCTCGCCGCCGAGACGTGCCCACGTCTCGCGAGCGGCCTCCACGTCGTCGAGACGTTCGCGCATCGCGTCGCGGTCGGTCAGCGGCGTCCGCACGCGGATTCGGTCCGCTGCGCCGGGCGTGACGGCGTAGTCGGCGGCGAGCGCGACCAGTTCCTTGTAGACGGCGCGGGCATCGTCGGTCGCGAGCGCGTCCATCCCCTCACCGCCGTTCGCGCGCCGCAGGATGCGCGTCGCGCGGCCCCGCGAGATGCCGGCGTCGACGAGCGCGCGGACGTTCGCGGACTCGATGGCGTCGACGGCGTCGGGGACGCCGAGTTCGGTCTCCAGTTTGTCGGCGGTCTTCGGGCCGACCCCCCAGTACTCCTCTAATCGCATACCTGCGAGTGGGCGACCACGTGGGTAAAGCGTTACGTGGATTCCGATGCCCGACCGTCGAGCAACGCACGGACCGCGGCGTCGTCGGGGAGCGCGGTCATCCCGCCGGTCTCGGTGGTCGTGAGCGCGGCCGTCGCATTCGCGAACCGGAGCACGTCGCCGAGCGCGTCGCCATCCATTCCGGGTTCGTACGCCGCGAGCGCGCCGGCCGTGAACGCGTCGCCCGCACCCGTCGTGTCCACGACGTCCACGTCGAAGGCGGATTCGGAGCGCGTGACGCGCTCGCCATCGGGCAGGTCGGAGACGACGGTCGCGCCATCCTCGCCGCGAGTGAGGAATACTGTCTCCGGGCCGTAGTCGAGCAATTCAGCGGCGGCCGCTTCGGGGTCACTGCGGGCACGCTCGCCGAGACCGAGCGGCTGGAGGTCGTCTGGACTACAGAACAGGAGGTCCGCGAGGTCGAGCGCGTCACGAAGAGCATCTCCGGCGGCTTTCGGGTCACTCCAGAGGTCGGGGCGCGTGTTCGGGTCGAACGAGACGAGACAGCGCGCGTCGAAGGCGCGTTCCAGCAAGTCGAGCGTGGCGTCGCGGCCTGCGTCGTTCGTGAGCGCGACCCCGCCGACGTGCACGCAGTCGAAGCGGGCGAGTGCGTGGTCGGGGACTGCACCGGTCTCGAACGCGAGCGTGGCGGTGTCGGCCTCGTAGAAGGTGAACGAGCGGTCGCCGTCGGGCGTCGGGCTGACGACCGCGAGCGCGGTAGCGGCGTCGCCCGCGACGACGAACTCCCCGTCGAGGCCGTGGTCGGCGAGCACGTCGCGGAGGTACGCGCCGAACGCGTCGTCGCCGAGGCGCGTCCAGAATTCGGGCGGGCTGTCGAGGCGCGCGAGGCCGGTGGCGACGTTCGCTGGCGCGCCGCCAGCGCGATGGACGAAGCCGTCGACGGTCGCGAGGTCGCCGGGACCGGACGGGAACAGGTCGACGAGCGTCTCCCCGGCCACGAGGATTCGGTCGGTACGCACACCGCTCTCGACGCCCCACTGGCACTTAGTCTTCGCCGAGTACGCTCGAGGGCAGTGCCGGTTCCGGCCGGAGACCGACGCGTTATTTCCCGCCGGTCTGCGAATCCGGAAGCGATGAGCTTCGACATCACCGCCGCCCGCGTCGTCCACGTCGTCTTCGGCGCGGCGTGGACCGGGAGCACGCTCGCTGTCGCGCTGTTCGTCGTCCCCGCCGCCCGCCGCGGCGTACTCGACGCCGCGCCCGTCGAGTGGATTGCCGACCGCTTCACGAAACTCAGCGTCGTCAGCGTCCTCGCGATGCTGCTGACCGGCGGCCACCTCGCCGGCAACCTCTACACGTTCGAGGCGCTGGCGGGCTCCTCGAGGGGGCACCTCGTCGTGGGGATGACCGGCCTCTGGCTAGTGCTGGCGGGACTCGCACACGTCGCGACGAGTCGCCTCACCGCAGGCCACGACGTCGAATCCGCGGCCGACGACGCGACTCCGTGGTTCGGTGCCGCGGCCGTCGTGAGCGTCGCGCTGCTCGTGCTCGCCGGCCTGCTCTGAGGCGAGCGAGGGGCGCTGACCGACGAGCATAACAGCCGCCACCCCGTTGCCCTCGTGCATGGACGCGGCGCTCGGGCCACCCGACCAGATGGCCGAGAACGAGAGCGACCTGACGCCGATGATGAGCCAGTACTTCGAGCTCACGCGGCGCTACGAGGACGCGCTCGTGCTCTTCCAGGTCGGGGACTTCTACGAACTCTTCTGTGACGCGGCGGAGGCGGCCGCCCGCATCTGCGAGATTACGCTGACCGCACGCGAGGACTCGACCGGCAAGTACCCGATGGCGGGCGTGCCCATCGACAACGCGGAGCCGTACATCGACGACCTGCTGGACGCGGGCTACCGGGTCGCGGTCGCCGACCAGGTCGAGGACCCCGACGAGGTCACGGGGGTCGTCGAGCGGGCCGTCACCCGGGTCGTGACGCCGGGGACGCTGACCGAGGACGAACTGCTCGCGGGCGACGACAACAACTTCGTCGCGACTGTTGCGGCTGCGGAGGACGGCGGCTTCGGCCTCGCGCTGCTGGACGTCTCGACGGGTGACTTCTACGCGACGACCCTCCCGAACGCGGCGCGCGTGCGGGACGAACTCGGGCGATTCGCGCCCGCCGAACTCGTCACTGGACCCGGTGTGGCAGCGGAGCGCTTCGACGACGGGACGTTCGTCGCGGAGTACGACGACGCGGCGTTCGACGACGAGCGCGCCAGCAGGACCGTGGAGGCGTACTTCGGGAGCGTGGACGCGCTCGCCGGCGACGCCGAGGTCGCGGCGTGTGGCGCGCTCCTCGACTACGCCGAGTACACGCGCGGTGGCGAGAACGGCGACCGGTTGGATTACCTGAACCACTTGACGCGGTACGACCCCCGCGAGTACCTCCAGATGGACGCTGTGGCGCTGCGCAGTCTGGAGGTGTTCGAGCAGCGCAGCGTCCACGGCGCGGAGGGCACCGCGCTCGTGGACGTGCTCGACGAGACGGCGTGCGCGCTCGGCCGGCGGACGCTCACGGACTGGCTGCGCCGGCCGCTGACCGACCCCGAGGAAATCGAGGCCCGCCACGAGGCCGTGGGCGAACTGCTCGCGGACCCCCTAACGCGGGAGGAACTCCACGAGCACCTGCGGGACGTCTACGACATCGAGCGGCTGATTTCCCGCGTGTCTCGGGGGCGCGCGAACGCCAGGGACCTGCGCGCGCTGAAGGACACTCTCGACGTAGTGCCCGAGATTCGGGGGCTGCTGGCGGACGCAGACAGCGAGAAACTCCGCGAGTTGCGCGCGAGCCTCGACGACCTCCCGGAGATTCGGGACCTGCTCTCGCGGGCCATCGTCCCGGACCCGCCCCAGGAACTCACGGAGGGCGGCGTCATCCGGGACGGCTACGACGAGACGCTGGACGACCTCCGGGAGACCGAGCGCTCGGGGAAGCGCTGGATAGACGAGTTGGAGCAACAGGAGCGCGAGCGCACGGGCGTCGACTCCCTGAAGGTCGGCCACAACGCGGTCCACGGCTACTACATCGAGGTGACGAATCCGAACCTCGATGCCGTCCCCGACAACTACCAGCGCCGACAGACGCTGAAGAACTCCGAGCGGTTCGTCACGCCCGAATTGAAAGAGCGCGAGGACGACATCGTGCGCGCCGAGCAGCGCTCCCAGGACCTCGAATACGACCTGTTCCGCGAGGTCCGCAGCCGAGTCGCGGAAGAGGCCGAGCGCGTGCAGGCGACGGCGGCGGCGGTCGCAGCCGTGGACGCGCTCGCGTCGTTCGCGACAGTCGCTGCGAGCCACGACTACGCGCGCCCCGAGATGGGTGGCGACGGTATCCACGTCGAGGGCGGCCGTCACCCAGTCGTGGAGCGCACGGAAGCCGGGTTCGTTCCGAACGACACAAATCTCACGCCCGAGCGCCGGGTCGCGGTCATCACGGGGCCGAACATGAGCGGGAAGTCGACGTACATGCGCCAGGTCGCGCTCATCTCGCTGCTCGCGCAGGCCGGGAGCTTCGTCCCTGCGGAGCGCGCACGCCTCCGGATCGTCGACCGCATCTTCACCCGCGTTGGCGCCAGCGACGACATCGCAGGCGGGCGCTCGACGTTCATGGTCGAGATGACGGAGCTGTCCTCGATTCTGCGCGCGGCCACCGAGGACTCGCTCGTCCTGCTGGACGAGGTCGGCCGCGGCACCTCCACCACGGACGGCCTCGCCATCGCGCGCGCCGTCACCGAGTACGTCCACGACGAACTCGGCGCGACGACGCTGTTCGCCACGCACCACCACGAACTCACGGCGGACGCCGACCACCTCGCCGACGCCGTGAACCTCCACTTCGGCGCGACCCGAAGCGAGGAGGGAGTGACGTTCCAGCACGAAGTTCGGGAGGGGCCGGCGACCGCCTCGTACGGCATCGAGGTCGCGCAGACCGCGGGCGTCCCGGAAGCCGTCGTTGAGCGTGCCCGCGAGTTCCTCGATGCGGCAGACGTGGACGCGGACGTGAGCGAGGAGACGAACGCGACAGGAGCGAATGGGAACGCCAGCGAGTCGGACGTCGAGTCTTCGCTCCGGGACGTGAACGTCGCGGAACTCACGCCCGTGGAGGCGTTGAACGTACTCAACGACCTCAAACGCGACCTCGACTGACTACTCGACGGGCGAAAAGGAGAGCCCGTTCTCCGCGAGCAGGCGGCGAGTCTTCTCGGTGATTTCTGGGGCGACGAGCACGCCGCGGACGTCGGCATCGGCGTGGAGGTCGCGGCGGAGCGCGTTCACGTAGCGTTCCAGTTGCGACGCCGCCGACGGGCCGACGCGCCGGGCTTTGAGTTCGACGACGACTACGGCTCCGTCCCGGCCGCGGCCGTAGACGTCCACGGGGCCGGCTGGCGTCTCGCGTTCCGTGCTGCGCGGCTGGAAGCCGGGTTCGACGAGGTCGGGGTTGGCGAGCACGCGCTCCTTGAGGTCGGACTCGGTACCGGAGACCTCGGCGTCGGCGTCCGCGGGGTCGAACGCGGCAGCGTGGTGGACGGAATCGAACTGGACGGTGAGCGCGTCCGCGGCGTCGCCGTCCCCACAGCGGAGTTCGAGCGTTCCCTGGTTCGCTTCGAGGGCGACGCTGCCGCCAGTCGCCCACGCGTCGGGGTCGCGGCCGGTCGCGCCGTGGACGAGTACTGTGTCGTCGGGCTTCCAGAGGACGCTCCGGACGCCCGCGGGGAGGCTGCGCTCGGCGCGCCCCTCGAATTCGGTCGCGCACTCGCCGACGAGCGAGACTGCGAGGCCGTCGCTGCGGGCGTCCGCGGCGAAGGCGGCGGCGCGGTCGGTGTCGGGAGTCGAGAGCGCGCGGGTCACGGAAGCGAGTACGTGGTGGACGGGAAAAAGCGCGCGGATGGGGCGGCCGGCAGGCTACCGGATGTCGGGGGAGGGTGGGCGCTCGCGCTTGTGCGTGGAGGACTCGTACCGTTCGACGAACTCTGCGACCGTCTCGCGGTCCTCACCGGTGGCTTCGACGGTCCCCTCGACGGTGCGGTCCTCTTCGACGTACGCGTGCAGAATCGGGTCGATGACTTCGTAGGGTTCGCCGAGTTCGCCGGGGTCGGTCTGTCCCTCCCAGAGTTCCGCCGTGGGCGTCTTCGCGACGATGTCCTCGCTGACGCCGACCTCCCGGGCGAGGTCGTAGGCCTCGGTCTTGTAGACGTCCGCGAGCGGTGCGACGTCGGCAGCGCCGTCGCCGTACTTCGTGAAGTAACCCAGGAGGAGTTCCGAGCGGTTGTTCGGGCCGACGACGAGCGCGTCGTCCTCGTTGGCGGCCTGGTAGAGCAGGACCATCCGGACCCGCGCCTGAACGTTCCCCACAGTAGTCTTCGAGAGGTCCTCGCGGGCCGCGGTGACGTCGTCGACGATGGGCTGGATGTCGGTCTCGCGGTAGTCCACACCCAGGCGCTCGCAAACCGCCCGGGCGTCCTCGACGTTCTCGGGGTCGCTGGGGTCCGCCGGCAGGAGGAGACCGGTGACGCGCTCGGAGCCGACGGCGTCCGCGAGGAGGTGCGTGGCGAGCACGGAGTCGAGGCCGCCGCTGACGCCGACGACGTAGCCGTCCGCGGGCGTGGCGCCGAGGTAGCTCGCGAGGAACGACCGAATCTCGTCGGCGGCGGTCGCGAGGTCGAGGTCGAAGTCGGTCACGGACGAACGCGCGGCCGCCACCGGCAAAAAGCACGTGGCTACTCGGCGTTCTCGCCGGCCTCGGCGATGACGGGCGCGTACGTCGCGACGCGGTCCTCGCAGCAGTCCGGTACGAGGTCGCGCCACGGCTCGCCCTCGCGGATGCGACGGCGGATTTCGGTGCCGGAGTACCGACCGGGCTCGTGCATGCGCTGGGCTTCGACGCGCGCGTCGGTGTGCTCGCGGACGATGTTCGCGACCGTCTCGTTGCCCGTGATGACGACATCGGCGTCCGTGCGGGCGACGAGGCGCCGGCCCCAGTCGGGGTAGCCGGCTTCGCCGCGGTCCTCGTCGCTGACGCGCACGAGGTCGAGGTCCGGGAAGCACTCGCGAACGACGTGTTCGCGTTCGGCGGCAGTGAGCGGATTTCGCGGCGTCCGGGCCTTCTGCGGGCTACCGATGGCGACGACGAGGTCGTACTCGCGGCGGTACCGGCGGACCGTCCGGTAGTGGCCGACGTGGAACGGCTGGAAGCGACCGGGGAACGCTGCGCGTTCGGGCACGAGAAGCGCTACCGACGGCGACGACTTGGATGCTTGGGCTGGACGCATCGAAAAACCACGCTGGCCGGTGGTCCCGGCCAGCAGCGAGCGTGGAGCACTCGCCATCGGTTGCGTCAGACCACTGCGGGCTGGTCGTCGCGGCGGACCCGACACGAGGGGACACCAGCCTCGCACGTGGACGGTGCTGGCGGACGACGGAAGGCGTTTCGCCGAACATCTTCTCCGCGGAGTGCACGCCGACGACCCGCTCTCGCTTTAAGTATCTCTGGCGACAAGGGATAGATACGAAGAGCTTCTCGGTGTGCTACGCTCCGTAGCCACGGTGCCGTCGTTCGCGTGAACGGTCGTCGGTGTGGCGAGCGCGAGTTTTCTTTAAGTGCTTCTGGCGACAAGCGATAGATACGAAGGACTTCTCAGAGACACCGACTGCAGAGCCGGTGGCTCGTCGGTCGTCGCGGCTCCAGCGGGAACCCCCGCCAGCAGGGACCTTTTCGGCGTGCGCGTCCTATCGAGTAGTGATGAGCGACGCCGACGAAATCACGGTGTACTCCGACTACGTCTGCCCGTTCTGCTACCTCGGGCGGCAGTCGCTGTCGGAGTACCAGGCAGAGCGCGAGGAACCCCTCGACATCGACTGGCAGCCCTTCGACCTGCGCGCGCAGAAGCGCGGGCCGGACGGCGAAATCGACCACGACGTCGACGACGGCAAGGACGACGAGTACTTCGAGAAGGCCCGCGAGAACGTCCAGCGCCTCAAAGAGGAGTACGGTGCCGACGAGATGCAGATGGACTTCTCCCGCGAGGTCGACTCGCTGGACGCCCAGGCCGCGTCGCTGTACGTCAGCGACGAGTACCCCGAGCAGTGGCTGGACTTCGACGTCGCCATCTTCGAGGCGCTCTGGGAGGAGGGCCGCGGCATCGGCGACCTCGACGTACTGGTCGACATCGCCGAGGACGTCGGCCTCGACACCGAGGAGATTCGGGAGGTCGTCGAGAGCGAGCAGTACCACGACGAACTCCGCGCGGAGTTCCGCGAGGCACAAGAGCACGGCGTCACTGGCGTCCCGACGTTCGCGTACGACGGCTACGGCGCGCGCGGTGCCGTCCCGCCGTCCCAGCTCCGCCGCCTCGTCGAAGGGACGTAAGCACGAGCTGGCGGTCTACGTTTGGCCGACACGCGATTTTCTTTAAGTGCCTCTGGCGACAAGGGATAGATACGAAGGACTTCTCAGCGTGTTACGTCTCGTAGCCGCGGCGCTGTCGATAGTGAGCAACCGCCGAGCGTCGTTCGAAGTGCGGTTCCGCTTTAAGTATCTCTGGCGACAAGGGATAGATATGAAGGACTTCTCGGGGAGTTACGTTCCACAGCGACAGCGCCGCCAGCCGAGAGTTTAAACCGTGCGAGGCCACAGGTACCGGTAATGAGTGCTGACGGCGGCGACCGGATTCGCTGGGAGACGCGCGACGAGCGCCGCGTCGAACACCGACCGGGCTCGGGCGCGCTCTCGCGGGCGGAAGCCCAGCGCGACACCACGGTCCGCAAGTGGGGCGTCGTCTCCCCGAGCGCGACCGTCATCGGGCGCGCCGAATCCCCCGAAGCCGACCTCTCGGAGAGCATCCGGCGGCTCCACGAGGAGCGCCACACTGCGACCGAGGGGCACAGCCGCCGTACCCACCACCTCGACCGCCTGCGGACGACGCAAGCGCTCTGCAACGCCATCGACGTGACGCCGTGGCAGCGCGACGTCGCGCTCGGCGTGATGGGCGACATCGACCTCACTGAGTTCGGCAGCCAGCGCGCCATCGAGAAGGTCGCGCTCGTGGTCATCCGTCACGTCGTCGACGTCGACCGCCGCCAGTACTTCGGCCTCGACGACCTCGACGCGAACGAGCTCTCCCAGGAACGCATGAACGACCTCTACGAACGCTACCGTAGCCACGACATCACCGACGAGCCGGCGTTCGCGGAGCTCGCGGAACGCTACGGTCTCGACAAGACGAGCCTGAACCGGCTGCGTCGCGTGCTCAAAGCACAGTTACCCGACGGGCTCCCGGCGTTCGGCCGGAACCCGAACCGCGACCCCCACCTCCCGGATGTCACCGAGCGCGACGTCCCCGAGGAAGTGCCCAGCGACGACTAGGTCAGTCGAGGTGTTCGTCGAGGAACGCCTCGATGTCGTCGCCGCCCTGGAATCCCTCGGCGAGCCGCGCGACTTCTTCGCCGTCTTCGACGAGGACTAGCGTCGGCGCGCTCCGCACGTTCCACTCGTCGACCAGCGAGATGTCGTTGCCGGGGTTGACCATCGCGACCGTGATGCCCGTGGCTTTGGCTATATTGCCGAGGACTGGCTCGATTGCCTGGCAGAGCGAGCAGCCCTTCGTGTAGAAGTCCACGAGTACGCGGTCGTGGGTGGCGAGGACGTCGGCGAGTTCGTCGCCGTCCGCGACGCGAATCGGTTTCTGTGCGCTCTGTTGTGACTCCGTGCTCATGTAGAAATGTAGGGTGCGAGCGCGGAAAAGGACTGCTGCGGGGGCGCGTACCGCCGGCGCCCACGGAACAGGTTATTCGAGGTTTTCGAGGTACTCCGCGGTCTCCTCGGTCTGGAGTTCGCGGAACAGCTCGGAGTCGGCGTCCACGGTGGCAACGCCGACGCCCTCCGCGGAGAGTTCGTCGTCGCGGCCCTCGTTGAGCGCGCGGAGCGCGAGGTCGACGCCCTCGTCGAGGGAGAGGTCGGTCTCGTACTCGTCTTCGAGGTACTCCTGGATGACCGAGCGGTCCGAGCCGATGGCGACGGCCTTCCACTCGTTGGAGGTGCCGGAGGGGTCCGTCTCGAAGAGGCGGGGTTCGCCGTCGGAGATGCCCGCGACGAGGAGCGCGACGCCGAAGGGGCGTGCGCCGCCGACCTGCGTGTACTGCTGGATGTGGTCTGTGACTTCCTTCGTCAGCGTGCGGACGCCGATGGGTTCGTCGTAGCGCACGCGCTCGACCTGGGACTGCTGGCGCGCGAAGTCCACGAGTTTCCGGGCGTCGGCGACGTGGCCGGCACTGGCAGCGCCGACGTGGTCGTCGACCTTGTGGAGCTTCTCGACGCTGGAGCCCTCGAGGAGCGGCGAACGGGTGCGCTTGTCCACGACGAGGACGACGCCGTCCTCGGTGCGGACGCCGATGCTCGCGGTGCCTCGTTTGACCGCTTCCCGCGCGTACTCCACCTGATAGAGGCGGCCGTCCGGCGAGAAAATCGTGATACCGCGGTCGTAGGCCTGCTGTTGGTTCTGACCCTGCATTGTCTTCGTTGACCAAATGTAAGCCGCGCTCACGTAAAGGGCTTTGACTTTCGGCAGGGGGTGCCGAGCAGCGGCAAAACCGCCGGGGTACTTGTGGCGGGGCGGCGAGAAACGAGTATGGACTCCGGGAAGGCGAGCCGTCGGTTCTTCGAGGAGCACGTCGCCGGGCGGACGGGCGCGAACCGCGAGGACGTCCGTCTCGGCCCGACGTACGGCGCGGATTTCGGCGTCGTGGACGTCGGCGACCGCGTCGTCGCGATGGCGACCGACCCCGTGTTCGTGCTCCGCGACCTCGGCATCGAGCGGGCGGCGTGGTTCGCGTTCCACGTCTGCGTCAGCGACGCCGCGCTATCGGGCCTCCCGCCCACGCACCTCGCCGTCGACTTCAACCTCCCGCCGGGCACGAGCACGGAGACGTTCGACGCAATCTGGGAGGTCTTCGACCGGGAAGCCGAGAAGTTGGGCGCGAGCCTGACGACCGGACATACGGGCACCTACGAGGGGTGCGCGTTCCCGACGGTCGGCGGCGCGACCGCGCTCTCGATTGGCGACCCTGCGGACCTCGTGGTGCCGACTGGTGCGCGGCCGGGCGACCGCGTCGTCGTCACGAAGGGGCCCGCAATCGAGTCGACGGGCGTGCTCGGCGTGCTGTTCGGCGACGACCTCCCACTCGGCGAAGCCGCGGTCGAGGCCGCCCGAGAGCGCTTCGACGACGTCAGCCCCGTCCGGGACGCGCTCACCGCGGCGGCCGCCGGGAACGTGACGGCGATGCACGACGCGACCGAGCGCGGGCTCGCGAACGCGTTCCATGAACTCGCGGCCGCCAGCGGCGTCTCGCTCGCAGTCGAGCGCGACCGCGTCCCCGTGCTCTCGGGCGTGCGCGAGGTCTGCGAGTACTTCGGCATCGACCCGTGGACCACCTCCAGCGAGGGAACCGTGGTCGCGACCGTCGCACCAGAGGACGTCGACGCGGTGCTGGCGGCGCTCGAAAGCGAGGGTATTCCGGCCGCAGAAGTCGGATCCGTCGGGAAGCGAAAGACAGGAGGAGAGCGCGTCACCGTCGACGGCTCCCCGCTCCCGGAACCCGACTCCGACCCGCTGTGGAGCGCCTACGAGACCGGGCGCGAGCGATTCGGGAGCGAGTGAGGCTGCCGAGCGTCGAGCGGCGTCCGGAGGGTTCTTTGCGACGCGCGGCCAGCGTTCCGACGATGCGAGCGAGGAACCAGCCATGGGCATAGTCGAGGAGTTCCTCGACCTGAAAGACGAGACCGACGCCGATCTGCTCGCGATGCAGGTCGGGGACTTCTACGAGTTCTTCGCGGAGGACGCGCGCACGGTCGCGGACGTCCTCGACCTGCAGGTCTCCGAGAAGTCCGCGCACGGGTCGTCGTACCCGATGGCGGGCGTGCCCGTCGACGACCTGACGCCGTACGTCGCGACGCTCGTCGAGCGCGGCTACCGCGTCGCCATCGCCGACCAAGTCGAGGACGGCGCCGACGACATCGAGCGCGAAATCACCCGGGTCGCCACGCCCGGGACGTTCGTGGACGTAACTGGCGCGGACGCCCGCTACCTCGCGGCGGTCGTCCGCGACGAGACGTGGGGGTTGGCGTTCGTGGACGTGACGACGGGCCAGTTCCACGTCGCGGACGCCGAGACGGAGACGGACGTGCTGACGGAACTTCACCGGTTCAGCCCTGAGGAAGTACTGCCCGGCCCCGAGTTGCGGGGCGACGACGACTTCCTCGGCGCGCTCCGCGAGCGCGCGGACGCGACGCTGACGCTGCACGAGGCGTCGGCGTTCGCGCCCGGGAAGGCCGCCCACAGCGTGCGCAAGCAGTTCGGCGACGGCGCGCTCGACAGCCTCGGCGTCGACAGCGACAGCCCGGCAGCGCGAGCAGCGGGCGCAGCCATCGACTACGTGGCGGCGACGGACGCGGGCGTGCTGGCGTCGCTGACGCGCCTCCAGCCCTATCGTGCGGACGACCACGTCGAACTGGACGCGACGACCCAGCGCAACCTCGAACTGACGGCGACGATGGGCGGCGACGGCGACGGGTCGCTGTTCGCCACGCTCGACCATACGGTATCCGCTGCTGGCGGTCGACGTCTGCAAGCGTGGTTGACCCGCCCACTCCGAGACCGCGCGGAACTGGCGCGCCGGCAGGCCGCCGTGGGCGCGCTCGCGGACGCACCGCTCGCGCGTGACGGGCTCCGGCACGTGCTCGGCGACGTCTACGACCTCGAACGCCTCGCGAGCCGGGCGGCTGGCGGGCGGGCCGACGCGACGGACCTGCTCCGAATCCGGGAGACGCTTGCGGCGCTACCCGAGGCCGTGGACGCGCTCGAGTCCGACCCCGACCTCGCGGACTCGCCCGTGACGGAGGTGTTGGAGGGCGTGGACCGCGAGGCGGCCGCCGGGGTGCGCGCCGAACTGGACGCCGCGCTCGCCGAGGACCCGCCGAAGACGCTCCGAGAGGGAGGCCTACTTCGCGAAGGGTACGACGACGAACTCGACGAGTTGCTCCAGGAAGCCCGCGAGCACGAGGAGTGGCTGGACGGGCTGGCGTCCCGCGAGAAGGACCGGCTGGGAATCACGCACCTGCAGGTCGACCGGAACAAAACCGACGGCTACTACGTGCAGGTCGGCAAGTCTGAGACCGACGCAGTACCCGAGGCGTACCGCGAGGTGAAGTCCCTGAAGAACTCCACGCGGTACACCACCGAGGAACTCGAAGAACGGGAGCGGCGGATTCTGCTCGTCGAGGAGGAGCGCGGCGACCTCGAGTACGAGTTGTTCGACGACCTGCGCGAGTGGGTGGGCGGGCACGCCGAAGCCCTCCAGCGCGTCGGCCGCGCGCTCGCCGAACTGGACGCGCTCGCCAGCCTCGCCGAGCACGCCGCCGCGAACCGGTGGATTCAGCCTGAACTCGTTGACGGCGACGACCTCGCAATCGAGGGCGGCCGCCACCCCGTCGTCGAGCAGACTACCGAATTCGTGCCGAACGACGCGCGGTTCGGCGACGGGAGACGATTCCTCGTCGTCACAGGCCCGAACATGAGCGGGAAGTCGACGTACATGCGGCAGGTCGCCCTAATAGTCCTGCTTGCGCAGGTCGGCAGTTACGTGCCCGCCGACGCCGCCCGCATCGGCCTCGTGGACGGCATCTACACGCGGGTCGGCGCGCTGGACGAACTCGCGCAGGGGCGCTCGACGTTCATGGTGGAGATGCAGGAACTCAGCCGCATCCTCCACGCCGCGACCGAGCGCTCGCTGGTGATTCTGGACGAGGTCGGGCGCGGGACCGCGACCTACGACGGCATCTCCATCGCGTGGGCAGCGACAGAGTATCTGCACAACGAGGTCAGAGCAAAAACCCTGTTCGCGACCCACTACCACGAACTCACGGCGCTCGCGGACCACCTCGCCGACGTCGCGAACGTCCACGTCGCGGCCGAGGAGCGCGACGGGGACGTGACGTTCCTGCGGACGGTCCGGGACGGCGCGACCGACCGCTCGTATGGCGTCCACGTCGCGGACCTCGCGGGCGTCCCCGATCCGGTCGTGGACCGCTCGCGAGAGGTGCTGGACCGCCTCCGCGAGGAGAAGGCCGTCGAAGCCCGGGGTTCGGCGAGCGAACCCGTGCAAGCGGTGTTCGACCTCGATTCCGGCGAGTTCGACGCGGGGAGCAGGAGCGAGCCGTCAGTCGAAACCGAGAGCGCTGCGGACGGCGGCGAGACAGCGGAACTGGACCCCGAGGCGCGCGAGGTGCTCGACGACCTCCGGGACGTCGACGTCAACGAGACGCCGCCCGTGGAACTGCTCGCGCGCGTGCAGGAGTGGCAGCGGCGGCTGGACGAGTAGCAGCGCGGGATTGATACGCGCGGGTCGCCTGCCGGCGAGTATGACTGACGGCGACCGCATCCGGGAGCTGGACGACGCGACCGTAGCCCAGATTGCGGCGGGCGAGGTCGTCGAGCGGCCCGCGAGCGTGGTGAAGGAGCTCGTGGAGAACAGCCTCGACGCGGACGCCGCGAGCATCGACGTTACCGTGGAGAGCGGCGGCCGCGACCGAATCGTCGTCGCGGACGACGGCCACGGGATGACCCGGGAGGACCTGCGGGCTGCGGTCCACCAGCACACGACGAGCAAACTCAGCGACGCCAGCGAACTGGACGCAGTCGCGACGCTGGGCTTCCGGGGCGAAGCCCTCTACACCATCGGTTCCGTCTCGCGGATGACGGTGACGACGCGCGTCCGGGACGCGGGCGACTCCGGGTCGACGCTCACCGTCGAACACGGCGATATCGGTGACCTACAGCCGGCTGGACGGCCGGCCGGGACCACGGTGGAGGTCGCGGACCTGTTCGCGGAGACGCCGGCGCGCCGCAAGTACCTGAAGCGGCCGGCGACGGAATTCGCACACGTCAACCGCGCGGTGACGCGGTACGCGCTCGCGAACCCGGACGTCGCCGTCTCGCTGACTCACGACGGCCGCGAGGTGTTCGCGACGACCGGCAGCGGGGACGTGCGGGACGCGGCGCTGTCGGTGTACGGCCGCGAGGTCGCCCAATCGCTCGTCCCAGTGGACGCGACACCCGAGGGACCGGTCGAGCGCGTCCACGGCTACGTCTCGGAGCCGGAGACGACGCGCTCGACCCGCGAGTACCTCGCGACGTACGTGAACGGGCGCTCGGTCCGCGACTCGGTGCTCCGCGAGGCCGTCCTCGACGCCTACGGCGGCCAACTCGCCGCAGACCGCTACCCGTTCACGGTGCTGTTCGTGGAGACGGACGGTGTGGATGCCAACGTCCACCCGCGGAAAATGGAAGTCAGGTTCGAGCAGGAGGACCGCGTGCAAACAGCCGTCGAGGACGCGGTGCGTGACGCGCTACTGGACGCCGGCATCGTGCGCTCGCAGGCACCGCGGGGCGCGTCGAAGCCCGGAGACGCGACGATTTCGCCCGCGAGCGAGCGCGACGAGAGCGAACATTCGGCAGAAGGGACGACGCGCGAGAGCGACACGTCCAGCGCGTCCACGGACGTCGCCGTGGAGAGCGCGGAACACCAGAGCCGCGTGACGGACTCGCTGTCGAACAGCGAACCCGAGTCGACCGAGCGGAAGCCGAGCGGAACCGAACGGGAGCCGAGCACGAGCGAGCTGACGGGGGACTCGACGACGAGCGAGAGCGAATCCAGCGAGCGTGCGAACACTCGTTCGTCGTTCGACGCGCCGACGGAGAACGCGCGACTCACGGAGCCGACGAGCGGGGCCGACGACGAGGACGCGGCGGACGACTTCGACTCGCTGCCGGAGTTGCGCGTGCTCGGCCAGTTGGCGGAGACGTACGTGGTCGCGGAGACGGACGACGGCCTCGTGCTCGTCGACCAGCACGCGGCCGACGAGCGCGTCCACTACGAACGCCTACAGGAACAGGTCGGCGGCGCGTCGCAGGCGCTCGTCTCGCCGGTCGAACTGGAGTTGACGGCGGGGGAGGCGGCGGTGTTCGACGCGGCAATCGAGGACTTGCGCGCGCTCGGGTTCGACGCGGAGCTGTCCGGGCGGACGGCTCGCGTGACGGCGGTGCCAGCGGTGCTGGCAGACGTGCTCGACCCCGAGTTGGCGCGGGACGTGCTCGCGGACTTCGTGGCGGACGCGGGCGGTGACCCGGTCGCGGACGCCGCGGACGACCTGCTCGCGGACCTCGCGTGTCGGCCGGCGGTGACGGGGAACACGTCGCTGACGGAGGGGTCGGTGGTGGCGCTGCTGGAGCGACTGGACGCCTGCGAGAACCCGTACGCGTGCCCGCACGGCCGGCCGACGCTGATTCGCGTGGACGCCGACGAGCTCGCCGAGCGCTTCGAACGCGACTACCCCGGGCACGGTGGGCGGCGCCGCGAAGACGGCGGGAACTAAACCCCGGCCGCCGTACCGCGGGGTATGGACCTCGTGACGTTCGGCGAGACCCTGCTCCGGCTCTCGCCACCCGGACAGGAGCGACTGGAGCGCGCGACCGAACTGGAGTTCCGCGCAGCGGGCGCGGAGAGCAACGTCGCGGTGAACGCCGGCCGCCTCGGCGCGGACACTGCGTGGCTGTCGAAACTCCCAGACTCGCCGCTGGGCCGGAAGGTGACGGCGACGCTGCGCGCGCAGGGCACCGAGCCCGACGTGGCGTGGAGTGAGACCGGGCGGCAGGGCACGTACTACCTCGAACAGGCGGGCGAGCCCCGCGGGACGAACGTCGTCTACGACCGCGCGAACGCCGCGGTGACGACCGCGACGCCCGACGAACTCGCGACCGAGCGCGTCGACGCAGCAGAGTACTTCTACACGAGCGGCATCACGCCCGCGCTCTCGAAGATGCTCGCGGAGACGACCGCCGCGCTGCTTAAGCGCGCGACGGCCTCGGAGACGACGACGGCGCTGGACGTGAATTACCGCGCGAAACTCTGGGAACCCGAGGAAGCCCGCGAGGTGCTGGAGACGCTGTTCCCGGACGTGGACGTGCTCATCGTCGCGGAGCGCGACGCACGCCACGTGCTCGCCCACGAGGGGAACGCCGGCGAAATCGGGCGCGGGCTGGCAGACGAGTTCGGCTTCGAGACGGTCATCGTGACGCTGGGCGCGGACGGCGCGCTCGCGGTCCACGACGAGGACGTCTACGAGCAGCCGGCGTTCGAGGCCGACACGTACGACGCGGTCGGCACGGGCGACGCGTTCGTTGGCGGGTTCCTCGCGCGCCGCATCGAGGGCGGCGACGTGCGTGACGCCCTGGAGTGGGGCGCTGCGACCGCGGCGCTGAAGCGCACGATGCCCGGCGACACCGCGCTGGTCACGCGCGAGGAGGTCGAGGGCGTGCTGGCGGGCGAGGGCGCGGCAATCAACCGCTGACGCGCGCGGTTCGAACGCTGGCCGGAGGAAACGGTTGTCTGCTTGTCGGGTAGGCGGGCTAACACGTGGCCCCAAGGCGTTTTTGTCCGACTGCACTCCGATTCGGACGCGATGAAACGAACAGCGACCGCTGCACTGCTGACGGTGTTGGTCGTCGCGAGCGCCGGAACGACGGCTGCCGCGGCAGCAGCGACCAGTACGCAGGGTAGTGGCGCAGTGTCAGAGGCACAGAGTGGGTCGGCGTACGCCGGAACGCACGTGCAGTTCGACGTCCGGCAGAACGCCGTGGCGAACTACCGCGTCGGCGGGGACATCGCCCTCGACAGCGTGAAGGTCCAGTCCGAGTCCGCCACCGACGGCGGCATCGGCGTGGACGTCGGTGTCGACCTCTCGGCGGTGACGAGCATCGCCGGGAGCGCGCTCTCGATGCAGACGAGCGCGAACGCCCAGGCCGAAATCGCCGCCGAAGGGTCGGCGTCGATGACCGCCCACGACAACGACCACGGCATCCTCGTCGTGGAAGCGGGCGGCAACAACCAGGTGGTCGTGGCGAACGTCTCCGAGGGAGCCACGGCCGAGAGCGAGTCGGACAGCCAGGTCGAGGTGACGACAGCGAACGGCACCCAGGGGACGTTCGTGGTCGTCGGGAACGGCTCCGTGACCGTCAACGAGGATGGCGACGTCTCCGCGCGGCTCGAAAGCGACTCGCGGCTCGTGTTCCGCGCGTACCCCGAGGAGAAGTCCAGCGAGGACGAGCAGACCGAGGAGTACATCGCGTCCGGGACGGCGACCGGCGAGGTGTACGTCGAACAGCAGGACGGCGAGATGGTGACTGACACGGTGACGTACAGCCAGCAGACGGCTATCGCAGCCGAGCAGGCTGCCGAGGACACCGTTCGCGTGACGGTCAACCGCACCCGCGAGCGCGGGAAAATCGTCGTCACGAGCGTCAGTGAGGCCGCAGTAGGGACCGTCTCGAACATCGACGTGACGGTGGACGGCGAGGCTGCCGTCGAAGCGTCCTCCTACAGCGAAGTTGAGGGCGCAATCGGCGGCGACACCTCGCGGTACATGGTGAAGCAGTCGTCGAGTGCGTCGTCGAAGGCGAAGGTGTACGTCGCGCTCAACCGCTTCTCGAAGCGCACCATCGAGATGACGGGGAGCGAGACCACCGAGACGACGCAGGGCACGACGAGTGAGACGATGACCGCCGAGACGACGGCCGCAGACACCACCGAGTCCGGTGGCGACGGCGGCGAAACCGGCGGCGGCGCGCCCGGGTTCGGCCTCGGCACCGCTCTGGTCGCCGTGCTCGGTGCGGCGCTGTACGCGCTCCGGCAGTAGCGACTGCAGCCGACTCTCGAACGTTCTCTCGGCGCGGCCGACGCCGGTGCGCGTCGCTCCGGGCCGAAACCATTTCTCGCGGGCGCACGTCGGCCTAGCTATGACGCGACCGCACGTAGTCGTCGTCGGAGCGTACGGGAGCGCGGGCGTCGCGGCCGCCGAAGTGTTGGCCGAGGCGGACGTGGAACTGACACTCGTCGACGACGGCGAACCCGGCGGCGGGCTCTGCATCCTCCGCGGCTGCATGCCCTCGAAGGAGGTGCTGTCGGCAGCCGCGCACCGCTATCAGGCCCGGGACGACGACCGGTTGGTCGGGGACGTCCCCGACGTGGATCTGAGCGCAGTGGTCGAGCGAAAGGATGACAACGTGCTCGGGTACGCCGAGCACCGCCGGGGCGCGGTCCACGACCTCGCGGAGCGCGAGAACGTCACCTTCCACCACGAAACCGCCGACTTCGTCGACGACCGCACGCTGGACGTGGGTGGCGAGCGCATCGAGGCTGACTACGTCGTGCTCGCGACCGGGTCGACGCTGAACGTCCCAGACCTCCCGGGCATCGACGACGTGGACTGGATGGGCAGCAGGGACGTGCTCGATGCGACCGAGTTTCCGGACTCCGGGGTGGTGATGGGGTTCGGCTACGTCGGCCTCGAACTCGTCCCGTACCTCACGGAGGCCGCGGGGATGGACATCACTGTCGTCGAGCACGACGACCGGCCGCTGGACGACTACCACCCGTCGTTCGGCGAGGAACTACTGGATATGTACCGCGAGGAGTTCGGCGTCGAGATTCGCACGGAGGTCCGCGAGGAGCGCGTCGAGGCGACGCCGGACGGCGGCGCGCGCGTCCACCTCGACGACGGCTCCGTCGCCGAGGGCGACCAGTTGTTCCTGTTCACGGGCCGCGAGCCCTCGTTCCCCGACGACATGGAGAGAACCGCGCTCTCCCCGGAGCCGGGCTGGGTCGGGGACACGATGCAGGCGGCGGACGACGACCGCGTGTTCGTCGTCGGCGACGCCGTCGGCGACCGCATGCTCCTACACACGGCCAAAGAGGAGGGCTACCTCGCGGGCCGGAACGTCGTCCACCGCGAGGCCAGCGAGCCGCTGGAGGAGTACGACCCGCTCCCGCACAAGGTGATGTTCTCGGGCGCGGGCGTCTACCCGTTCGCCTCGCTCGGGCTGACGACCGAGCAGGCGCGCGAGGAAGGCCACGAGGTCGTGACCGCGCAGCGCGACGCCAGCGACGACGGCGTGTTCAAGGCGAAGGTGGCGTCGCGTGGGACGGCGCGATTAGTCGTCGATGCCGACGACGGCACCGTGCTCGGCTACCACGGCCTCCACTACGACGCGGACGCGATGGCGAAAACGATGCAAGTGATTCTAGAGGGAGAGATGGACGTCCGAGAACTTCCGGACCGTGCGTACCATCCGACGACGCCCGAAATCCTGGACGGGCTGTTCCGCGAGACCGCCGCGCAGTTGTAGTTAGTCGGGGCGCAGCCACGCGGTGTCGTACTCGCCGAGCACGCTGTCGACGGCGCTGGCGAGGTCCTCGAAGCGGTCCGTCGGCAGGCGGTCGGTGGTGACGAACGCGCCGTGGTAGCCATGGATGACGCGCGTGAGGTAGCCGTGCTCGAACGCGCGGATGGTGAATTGGTAGTCGCCGAGTTCGGTGTCCTCGTAGATGCGCTTGGACTTGAAGCCGCTGCGCTCCTCGTTGGCGAACCCGACGATGTTCGCGCCGGGTTCGAGGTCGTCGCGGAGGTATATCTGTTCCTCGTTGGTGGTGTCGAAGTACGTGATGCTGCGGAGGCGGTCGCCGACGGTGGTCCGGCAGACGCTGACGAGTTCGTCCGCGAACGCCTCGTCGAGGTTGCTATCGTTTCCCATACTGGTCCTGCGGAGAGCGCCAGCAAAAAACCACGGGCGCGCTACGGGGAACCGGGAGCACCGCCTACAAGAGTTATACGCGCTCCGTTGGAACGGCGTCACATGTCCGACTCAGAGAGCAGCGACGGCGAGTTCGACGAGCAACCGGCCGCTCTCGGGGTGAAAGTCGGGAGCACGCGCACGGTCGTCTCCGCGGGCGACGCCGACGACCCGAACGTTCTCCGCACGCTGACGTGTCTCGCCACCTACGAGGACGCGCTCACCGGCGAGGAGCACGTCCTCTACGGCGAGGAAGCCGCGACCGAGTACCCCGACCGCGTGCGCTACATGCTCCGGTCCGGGCTGCCCGAGGACGAGGAGACGACAGACCTCGCGAAGACGTTCCTCGAGGAGTTCGCACGCTCGAACGGCCTCCCCGAGGACTCGGTCGTGGTGTACGCCATCCCCACCATCGACAACGAGATCGGGCTGGAGCGCCACTCCGAAATCATCGAGGACGGCCCCCTCGGCGAGCGGCTGGTCCGGTCGTACCCCGAGTCGCTGTGCGGCGCGGTGCCCGCGCTCGGCGACGACCTCGAAGCCATCGAGGAGACGTTCGTCGCCGTCAACATGGGCTCGACGAACCTCGAAGCGTGCGCGTACCGCCGCGGCGAGCAGCTCGCGCCGTTCTCGACGGGCGCCATCACAGGTACCGAGGTCGACCGCCGCATCGCGAACTACGTCGAGGAGGAGACGCAGGGCCGCGTGAACATCGACCTCACGACCGCCCGCGAGTACAAGGAGGAGCACGCGGACTTCCTGAACTACGAGCCGTTCAGCGACATCATCCAGCAGCCCGGCGGCGGCACCTACGAATTCGCCATCGAGCACAGCGTGATGGACGCCGTCGACGAGTACGTCGACGACGCGGTCGACGAGGTCGCGAACGTCTTCATGCCGGAACTCGCCAACGACTACATGAAAATCTACCAGCAGGCCCTCGACAACCCGGTCGTGCTCACGGGCGGGATGGCCTGTATCCCGGGCGTCGTCGCCGAATTCGAGGAACGCCTGAGCGAGGAACTCGAACGCGACGTCGAGGTGACGACCGCCGACGACCCGGCGACGGCGGCCGCGCGCGGCGCCCACCGCATCGCCGACCGGCTCGTGGAACTGAACGAGTACTGAGCCGGACAACGTTTTTCTCGGCGGGCGAGAACCACCTGAACGGGATGGTCCCCGACCTGCGCGACGACGTCCCGACCGAAGAGGTACAGTTGACCGACGGTCGCACGCTGGCGTACGCGGAGTACGGCGACCCCGACGGCACGCCCGTGTTCTTCTGTCACGGCACGCCGGGGTCCCGAATCTCCGGGCAGCTCGGCCGCGACGCGAAAGCCGAGGTCGGCGCGCGCGTAATCGCACCCGACCGCCCGGGCTTCGGCGCGTCCGACCGCCAGCCCGGCAGGACGTTCGCGGATTGGGCCGCGGACGTGGCGGCACTCGCGGACGAACTCGGCATCGAGGAGTACGCCGTCGTCGGCTTTTCCGGGGGTGGGCCGTACGCGCTGGCGTGTGCCGCACACAATCCAGAGCTCGTGACTCGCTGCGCGGTCGTCTCGGGGGTCGGGCCTCCGGGGTCCGCGCGCGGCGACCTCGGGTTCGAGCGCGCGCTGGCGTCCGCGTCGCGGGTGTCGCCGCAGTTCGGCCGGCCGCTCGTCTGGCTGATGGCGCGCGCCGTCGCGAGCGCGGACTCGTTCACTGACGTCGTCGGCGAACCCGACACGGACCTCGCGGACCCGCGGCGCGGCGAGAGCGGGCGCGTGCTACTGGCGGACTTTCGCGAGGGGCTGAGCCAGGGAACGACGCCGCTGGCGACCGACTACAGCGTGCTCTACGGCGCGTGGGACTTCGACCTCGCGGACGTCGCAGTGCCGACGCGCGTATTCCACGGGGAGAGCGACGCCAACGTCCCGGTCGCGCCGGGCGAAGGCGTCGCCAGCGAGGTGCCGACCGCCGACCTCACGGTCTACGAGGACGCCGGCCACTTCCGGCCAATCGTCGAGGAGGCACGCGACATCTTCGGCTGGGCAGTCGGGCGCGAGGAGAGCAAGTAGCGAGTAGGCGTTACGACGGGACGGTGCAGCCTTCGACGTACTCGACGTCCGCGACGGAGTCGATGGCGGGGTCGTCGCCGCAGACCGGGCAGTCGGGATTCTTCGCGACCGGTACCGTCTCGAAGGACATGTCGCCGGCGTCGTAGAACAGCAGGCGGCCGGTGAGGCGCTCGCCGTAGTCGAGCAGGCCCTTCACGCACTCGGTGGCCTGAATGCAGCCCATCGTCCCGGGGAGGATGCCGAGCACGCCCGCGGTCGCGCAGTCGGGAATCGTTCCTTCTGGTGGGGCTTCCGGGAACAGGCAGCGGTAGCAGGCGTTTCCGGGTTCGTACGTGATTGCCTGGCCCTCGAAGCGGTAGATGGCGGCGTGGCTGAACGGAATCTCGCGGAGCACGCAGGCGTCGTTGACGAGGTAGCGCGTCGCGAAGTTGTCCGAACAGTCCACCACGTAGTCGACGCCGTCGAGGAACTCGCCGACGTTCGACTGGTCGAGGCGCGTGACGTGCGCGTCGACGTCCACGTCGGGGTTGAGGTCCTTGACGTACTCGCGGGCGCTCTCGGCCTTCGGGCGGCCGACGTCGGCGTCCGCGTGGATGATTTGGCGCTGGAGGTTCGAGCGCTCGACGTCGTCGTGGTCGACGATGCGGAGCCGGCCGACGCCCGCGGCCGCGAGGTACTGGATGACCGGCGCGCCCAGACCGCCCGCACCCACCACGAGCACGTCGCCGTCGAGCAGGCGCTTCTGGCCCTCGGCGCCGACGTCGTCCATGATGATGTGTCGCGAGTAGCGGTCGAGCTGCACCGGGTCGAGATTCAGCCCGGACATACCCGTGGGGACGGCGTGGGCGCGGGTAAGCGTTTCCCGTCCGGCAGTACGCGTCGACGAAGCTGTCGCTGGCGGGTGTAGCGACGAAAGAACTACGGGTACCCCTACCCGGCAGTGGCTCATACCGACTCCCCCGGTAAATGTCTTGTCAGGTCGAATCGCGACCGATAGGGACGGACTAAATCCCGATAGAGACCCCTTAGCCGCCGTATTCGGCGGTTTCTGAGTCGGCGGGGAGCGCGCGACGGATTCGCCGGGCCGTGGTGGCGACCTCGTCGCTGGCGCGCCCGACCGCGCTCAACAGCGGGTGCGACGACGACAGCGACTGGTAGAGGTACTCGTTGAGCGGGCGGGCTTCCGCGGACGGCACGTGGACGGTCTTCGGTTCGAGGTCGACCGCCTGGCGGCGGACGGCGAGGTCCTGGCAGTCGGCTTCGAGGGCGTCGAGGTCCGCGAGGAGCTGCCGGAGTTCGTGCGGCGGACAGCCGTAGAACGGCCGCGAACGAATCGCTACGAGGTCCTCGTGGACGGCGCGGAGCGTCCGCTCGGCGGCGTCGAGCGCGCTCGCCTCGTCGTTGAGGTCCGAGCAGAGTCGCTTGCGGCTGCGCTTGGACTCACGAGCGGCGGCGAGCAGTTGGTCGCGCAGGAGCGGCGTCACGCGAGCAGCCTGCCGGAGCGCCACCGCCAACTCCGCCCCGAACTCCGAGGCCACGCTCTCCCAGTAGGTGTCGCCGTACTCGGCCGCGTAATGCGGGGCGTCCATGACCGTCTCGACGTACGCCTCCCGAATCGCGACACTCGCGGTGCTGTCGGCGTGGTCGCGTCGAGTAGCGAGCGTGGTCGTCGCCGACCAAGCGGGCATCGAGTCGGCGGACTCGGCGTCGACGTCGACCGACTGGACGCGCCGGCAGAACCGCGTGAAAGCGTCAGCTTCCGTCTGGAGAATGTGTCGTTCACGGCGGAGTGCGCGGCGCGCGTCGGGAATCCACTCCCCGAAGCCCGCGGTCGCGTCGGTCCCGTGCCCCCGAGTGGCAGACTGTGGCATATCCGTGGCTTCGACAGCGCTCGTATAGAAGACTGCTAGGAGTGCTATATTGGTCTCGGTGCCCGTCCCCACCCGGGACCGAGTTCGGCCGATGCGTTCAGGTGGCCGCGGCGTCAGTAGCGACGTATAGATGAACGCGCGACGCGGTGCCGAACACGTGATTGCCGATGAGTGACGCGCCGGAGTTCCCCTTTCTGGACGCGCTCGACGACGTGTTTCTGGGGTTCGACGAAGACGGGGCCGTCGTGGTGTGGAACCGAGCAGCCGAGAACGTGACCGGCTACACCGACGCCGAATTGGCGGCGGCGACGCTCGGCGACCTCTTCGACGTCCAGACTACGGAAGTCGTCGACGAACTGTTCGACACCGGGTCGGCGGTCGTCGAAGCCGACCTCGTGACCGCCGACGGCGACCGCATCCCCTACGACTTCGAAGCCCACCGCGTCGCCGCCGACTCCCCCGCCGCCTTCGCCGGCATCGGTCGCGACGTGACGGAGCGCCACGACCAACGAGCACGCATCGAGGCGCGCGAGCAGTTCCTGCGCGAGATGTACGAAGTCATCGCGAACCGCCAGCGGTCGTTCACAGAGAAAGTCGAGGCGCTGCTCGCGCTGGGCCGCGACGAACTGGGGACGGCGTACGGGACGCTCTCGAAAATTGACGGCGACGACTACGTCTTCGAAATCGTGGACGCCGCCGACGACAGCATCCAGGCGGGCGACGTCGTCCCGCTCTCGGCGACGAACTGCGAGCGCGCCGCCAGCGACGAACAGACGCTGGTGCTCGGCGACGTCGCGCGGGACGCTCCCGAGGAGACCGACCGCGCCGGCTACACGGAGTGGGGAATCTCGTGCTACATCGGCGCGCCCGTGTTCGTCGACGACGACGTGTACGGGACGTTCTGCTTCTACGACACGGAGCCACGCGACGGCCAGTTCTCGGAGTGGGAGGTCACACTCGTCGACCTCATGAGCCGCTGGGTGAGCTACGAACTCCAGCGCGACCGCGCGAACGAGCAACTCCAGCGCCAGAACGAGCGCCTCGAGGAGTTCGCGTCGGTCGTCTCCCACGACCTCCGGAACCCCCTGAGCGTCGTCGAGGGCTCCCTCGAACTGGCGAACGAGACTGGGGACGTCGAGCATCTGGACCGCGCTCGGCGCGCACTCGACCGCATGGAGACCCTCATCGACGACCTCCTGACGCTCGCGCGCTCCGACACGGCGCTCGGCGAGACGGAAGCGGTCGACCTCGCGTCGTTCAGCCGCGAGTGCTGGGAGACCATCCCGTCCGGGGGTGCCGCGCTCGCGGTCGAAACCGACCAGACCATCGAAGCCGACCCGACGCGCCTCCATCAACTCCTCGAGAACGTCTTCCGGAATGCGGTAGAACATGGCGGCGACGCTCCCACCGTCCGCGTCGGCGACCTCGACGACGGCTTCTACGTCGAGGACGACGGCCCCGGGATTCCCGAGGACGAACGGCAGAGCGTCTTCGAGCGGGGCTACTCGACGACACCCGAGGGAACGGGCTTCGGGCTCGCCATCGTCGCGGAGGTCGCGCACGCCCACGGCTGGGACGTCGTCGTGACCGACAGCGCAGACGGCGGCGCACGCTTCGAATTCGTCGACGCGGCCGCATAGCGAGCGTAGGGCCTGGCGGATTGTGAACCGGAGGAAGACGTGCTCGCTCACTACGTTCGCTGCGCGCGACTTCCAGGGTTCAAATCCTGCCCCAGTTACAGCCGATGCGCGCAGCGACACTCGCGTCGCTACGCGGCATCGGTACAGAAACGTGGGGCCTGGCGGATTTGAACCACCGCTCACCCGGTGTCCCACGACACCCGCCACGCAGACGGACGCCGATATGAGCCGGGGGCTTTGAACCAGACTAAGCTAAGGCCCCTCGCACACCGCTTCCCGTGGCCGAACCTTTAGCCTGTCGGGATTCCACGACAGCGCAGCCGTCGCTGCGCGAGTGAGTGTAGTAGAAGGACGCCGCCACCAGGGCTCGAACCTGGGACAACCTGGGTAACAACCAGGTGCTCTACCAACTGAGCTATGGCGGCTCGCACCCGTTTCTACCCGGTGCGTTTTGAAATGGCTTTCGTTTCGCCAGCAGGCTCGGGCATCGACACGGCTTAGGCGCGGCCGCGTGAATTCGGCCGCATGAGCGACTTCGAGACGGTGCTCGACGCCGTCCGCGAGCGCGTGGACCCGACGCCGGCCGAGCGGCGCGCGCTCGCCGAGGCCGCGGAGCGGCTGGCCGACCGAGCGCGGGACGCCATCGCGGAGCTGCCCGTCGAGGCGGACGTGATGCAGGTCGGGAGTACGGCGCGCGGGACGTGGGTCGCGGGCGACCGCGACATCGACCTGTTCGTGCGATTCCCACCTGACCTCCCACGTGAGGAGCTGCAGGAGTATGGGCTCGAAGTCGGCAACGAGGTGCTGCCGGAGGGCCGCGAGGAGTACGCCGAACACCCCTACGTGAAGGGAACGTTCGAGGGGTACGACGTTGACCTCGTGCCGTGCTACCGTCTGGAGTCCGCGACCGACATCCAGTCGGCGGTCGACCGCACGCCGTTCCACAACGCGTACCTCGAGGAGCGACTGAGCGACGAGGACGCCGGCGACGTGCGGTTGTTCAAGCAGTTCCTGAAGGGCATCGGCGCGTACGGGAGCGACCTCCGGACGCAGGGGTTCTCGGGCTACCTCACGGAACTGCTCGTGCTGGAGTACGACGGGTTCCGGGAGACGCTGGACGCGATTCGGGACTGGAAGCCGCCGGTCGTCCTCGACCCAGAAGACCACGCGGAAGCGGAGTTCGACGACCCACTGGTGGTCGTCGACCCGACGGACCCGGAGCGCAACGTCGCCGCGGTCGTCTCCGCGGAGAACGTCGCGCGCGTCCAGCACTACGCCCGCGGGTTCCTCGCCGACCCCGACGAGGGCGTCTTCGAGCCGGCGACGCCCGACGCGCTCGACGCAGAGGAAGTCCGCGAGCACGTCACAAATCGCGGAACGTCGCCGCTGGCGGTCGTCTTCGAGGCTCCGGACCTCGTGGAGGACCAACTCTACCCACAGTTGTATCGCTCCCGGGACGGCCTCGTGCGCGGGCTCGAAATCGAGGGGTTCGAGGTGCTGCGCGCGGCGACGTGGGCGGACGACCGCGCGGTGCTGTTCGCGGAGCTATCCGTGAGCGAACTCCCGGCAGTCGAGCGCCACGAGGGGCCGCCCGTCCACGTCGGCGGGCACGCGCAGGGATTCTACGAGAAGTACGCGGACAGCGACGCTGCCGGTCCGTTCCTCGACGGCGACCGGTACGTCGTCGAGCGCGAACGCGACATCAGGACCGCCGAGGAGTTCGTCGAGACCCAACTCGAAGAGGTCGCACTCGGTGCGCACGTCGAGTCCATCGTGGAAGCCAGTGACTACGAAGTGCTCGCTGGCAGGGAAGTTTCGGAACTCGCGGACGGCTTCGGCACGGAACTCGCAGCGTACTTCGAGCCGTCCGTCTGAGGTCGATTTTCGTTCGAGTCAGAGCGCGGGGTGGGAGGCGCGGATGTCGTCGAGCAAGTCGCGGACGGCATCGCTGACCTCGTCGCCGGGGCCGACGGGCTCGCGGCCGTCGAACGTCTCGTGGACCATACCGATGCCGTCGGCGAGCGTGTCGAGACTGTAACCGCCTTCCAGAATGAACGCCAGCGCCGCGTCCGTCGCGTCGGCGAGCGTCCGAACACGGTCAGCGAGCAGGCCGTAGCCCTCGGTGGTGACGTGCATCCGCGAGATCGGGTCGTGGCGGTGGGCGTCGAAGCCCGCGCTCACGAGGAAGACGTCCGGGTCGAACTCGGCGAGTGCGGGTTCGAGCAGTTCGTCGAACGCCGCACAGAAGTCGGCGTCCCCGGAGCCCGCGGGGAACGGCGCGTTCAGCGTCGAGCCGACGCCGTCGCCCTCGCCGTACTCGTCGGCGTCACCGGTCCCGGGGTAGAGGCCGTCCTCGTGCACGGACGCGTAGAAGACGTCGCTGCGGTCGTAGAAGATGTCCTGCGTGCCGTTGCCGTGGTGGACGTCCCAGTCGAAGATGGCGACGCGGTCAGCGTCCAGGTCGTCGAGGGCGTACTGAGCGGCGACGGCGGCGTTGTTCAGGAAGCAGAAGCCCATCGCGTCGTCGTAGACTGCGTGGTGGCCCGGCGGCCGGCCGAGCGCAAACGGCGTGTTCCGGCCGTCGGCGCCGTTCACTGCTGCGCGCGTGGCGTCCTTCGCGAGGCCCGCGCTGGCGAGCGCGGCCGGCCACGTCTCCTCGGAGGCGGTCGTGTCCGGGTCCCAGTCGCCGCCGCCGGACTCGCAGAAGTCGCGAATCTCGTCGACGTAGTCGGGGTCGTGGACCGCCGCGACGTCGGCTTCGGTGGCGGGCGTGGCGCCCTCGTAGGTGACGCTGTGGCGCTTGGCGAGCCCGCGCTTGATGGCGCGCAGTCGGTCCGGGCTCTCGGGGTGGCGTGGGCCCGGGTCGTGTGCGAGACACGTCTCGCTGAACCCGAATCTCATTCCACGAGCTCGAAGTACGTCTGGACGTCCTCGGCCTGTACGGTGCGTCGGCCCGCGTGCTCGGCGAGTACGGCGGCGCCCTCCGCGGCGTCCGAGGCGAACGACTCCAGGAGGTCCGCGAGCGCGACGCGGGCGTCCTTGGAGACGCGGAACCGGTCGTCGAGGTCGAGGCGCGCGATGCGGTCGACCGGCGCGACCGGCAGCGTGAGTTCGTCGGCGTCGGGCACCTCGTCGACGCCGAAGTCCGTCGCCATCAGGGTCTTTCGGCCGTCCGCAGCCGCGCGTTCGGCGGCGTCCTGCGCGAGCGATGCGCCGCGGCGCTGGATGCGCCGTGCGAGTTCCTCGGCCGCGTCAGCGCTCACCCGCAAGTCACCCGCGTGCCGCCGGATGATGGTATCGACCGGCGCGAACGGGAGTTCGACGCTCATGCGTCAATGGGTGGCTGTCGCACGCTTAACTGTTTCCGTTGGAACGGAATCCGCCACCACGCATTTGGGAACTGCACCCAAACCACCGAATATGGCGAAAAATCCCCACCAGGCGAACGCCGAAGAGATCGCCGACCAGGAGGTCGACGCCAACGAGGAGGAAGCCGAGGAAGTCGTCGAGGAGCGCCGCGAAGCCGACGAGGAGTACCAGGAGGAACAAATCAAAGAGGAAATCGAGCACGAGGACGAGGAACGTTACCAGGAAGCCCGCGAGGCGACGAACGCGGACAACCACCCGGACGACGCCGAGTGGGACTAGTGTAGTTCCTCGGCGCGGAGGCGGCCGTCCTGGAGGAGCCCCCGGACGGTCACTTCCTGCCCGAGCGTGACGTCCGCGTCCGTCTCCACGCTCACGGTCTCCTCGCCGTCGTCCAGAATCACGGGGTTCTGGGCCTGCACGACGACGCCCGTGAATTCGACTTCTTCGCCGTCGTCGGTGTCGCTGTCGTCGCTCGACGAGCCATCGTCAGCGCTGCTCGGATCGTTGCCGTCCTCGAACGCCGACAGTCCGGTCGGGCCGCTGCCCGAGTCGTCACCGTCGTCGCCGGTCGTCGCGCCGTCGGCGAGCGGGATGACCGACGACTGCCAGCCAGCGGACGCTTCGATGTCGTCCTGCCAGCCGTCCTGAATCTCGACGTCCACGAACGCGACCTCGTCGCCCGGCCCGATGTCGAGGTCGGCCTTGTCGCCCCACAGCGCCACGCGGATGTCGCCCGTGCCGTCCTGCACGCGCACGTTCCGGACTTGGCCCTCGCTGCCGTCGTCGCGGTCGAACGTGCGCTTGGGGTCCGCGGAGCGAATGACGCCCGAGATGTCGGCGACGTCCTCGAGTTCGAGGTCCTCGATGGACGTGGTGTCCGGCACGAACGCGACGTCCGCGTCGACGGGTTCGACCGCGCCGCGGTCGCCGACGTGGAGCTCGAGGCTGCCGTCACGCTCGCGGACGTAGCCGTCCACGACTTCGACGACCTCGCCCTGCGAGAGTTCGGTCGCCGTCTCGGCCTGGTCGTCCCAGAGCGTGACGCGCACGCGCCCGGTCTCGTCGCCGAGCACGACGTTCGACACCTTCCCTTCGCTGCCGTCGTCGCGGTCGAACGTCCGCACCTCCTCGGTGCCGAGCACTTCGCCCGTGAGGTTCACGTCCGAGATGCCCAGCGAGAGGTCTTCGACGCGGTACTCGTCCTGCACCGGCACGTCGATTTCCTCGTCGTTGTCCACCTCGACCTGGTCGGCGCTGACCTCGATGCCGTTGTAGCCGTCCTTCGGTCGGCCCTTCACGCGGAGCACGTCGCCGACTTCCAGTTGGTCTTTGGCGCCCTCGGCCTGCTCGTCCCACAGCGATAGCCGGACGCTGCCGGTCTCGTCGGCGACGTCGACGTTGACCACGCGGCCCTCCGGGTCCTCGTCGTCGTCGCGCTCGAACGTCCGCACGTCGCCGACGCTCGTCACCTTCGCGATGAACTTCACTTCGTCCATCTCGGGTTCGACGTCGGCTACGCCGTTGACCTCGCCGTCCTCCAGTTCGTGGGCGATGAGCATGGCGGCCGTCTCCTCGTCGGCCAGTCCACCCATCTGTTCGACCTTCGACTCGACGGCGTCCCGGAACTCCTCGAGGGACACGTCGGTGTCGAGGTCCCCGTAGACGTCCTCGATGTCGTCGCCCATAATCGTAGTTCACTCCAGACGCGAGCCGCGCATAAGCGTTGTCCTTGGGGAATTCCGCCGTCTCCGTCCGCGGGTCGTGGATGGCACACGGCGGGATGGCGCGGCCTCCGGTTTGAACCTACGGCCCGTTCGCGCGGTAGTGTTCAGATTAGCTGATTCCATGCGAAGGCGAACGATTTCAACCACTCGTCAGCAGTTTCTGCTTCGGCGTTACTGAAACAGTTTGAGAAACAGAAAGTTCTTCGTTTTACCTCTCTAAAGACACGTTCAACGCTATTCCGATTTCCGTGGCGTTCGTATTTGAAATCGAGGCCGTGACGAGAGCATGCGTCTTGGAGCGGTGTCGCTCCATCGACGAGAAACACGGCGTCATCGACGTCGTGTTTCTCGCGTAATTCAGCGAAGAACGCGTGAGCAAAAACGTTCGTTCTCACCGGTTCCAGCTTTGTATGGAGTAAATCGTTTGATTCGGGATCGGCAGCAGCGTACAGCCAATATCGTTCATCACCGAGCTGGATCACAGTCTCATCGACCGCGACGTGATCCGAATTTTGGCCGGTCTTCGGCTGTAGATCTGCCTTGTGAACCCAGTTATGAACGGTTGATCGTGCTCGCTCAACACCGAATATCTCAAGAATAGAAACGGTATTCGAAAGTGATAGACCAGCCAGATGGAGCTGAATACCGAGCTTCATCAACAGACGCGGTGTTGCTTCTCGCTCCACAAAACCTAACTCGATCTGGTCGATACAACCGTTGAGGCTAGCGTTCTCCGCCATGGACACGCAGAAAACGCTACGCCTCACCTTTCAATCCTTATCTGAACACCGCCGTTCGCGCACCCCGAATCGTAACCGCTTTACGTAAGTCCGGGCTACGAAAGAGTGAGTCCGGGTAGGGTAGTGGACTATCCTCTTGGCTTGCGGAGCCAGGGACCGGAGTTCAAATCTCCGTCCGGACGCTACATTCTCGCGCAACCACGACCGCGAGCGACTTCTGTGTCGCTCGCGTCGTGCAGCTGTCACCACAAAGTGGAGAAGAGCTTATCTGTCAATACTACCACCTGAGAGGTAATGACGGATGACCCCAGTATCCTTACAGTTGGTTCTGAGATAGACCAAGTTGCGGACTCCAAGAACTGGGATGAGAGCTACAACATCAAGGGATACGACTGTGTTTTCTTAGACCTATATTCGTTGGCCGAACGGTTGGACGACGAGAAACCAGACGGGAACATTCAAACACCGAATGATTCCTCGGTGATGAGGGCGATGGCTGCGGGAAACCAGATATACGTCCTCGTTCCAGAGTCTAATGAGATCTCCTACTCGAACCGAATTCTACCGTTAGATAGGATTATCCCCGGCCAATTCTCGCTTGTAGAAGAATCAGGGAAGTATGTTGACTTGGATTCTGTAGCAGAAGACTGGGAGTGGTACTTTAACTCACACTTCAACTGGAATCTTAGACTAGGGATGGATTCGGAGATATTTGAAGTAGATCGTCAAAGATTTTCCCTGAATCAGAGCCCTATCGTTCAGAATAAGTCTGAAGAGTCCATCGCATGGGAATTTATATATAGAATAGTCGTTCAAACAAATACCGGCAGCAAGTTGGATGAATTAGATGGAAGAGTGGTTTTTCTGCCAATTATAGAGGGGGTCTCGCCAAGTGAGCTAATTGAATCCCTAATTGAACACGAAGTTGGAATTACACTCTCCGCAGACCAGAAGAACAACCCAGAATGGACATCCGACTGGTCGCTTCCCGGGGAAGACGACGCGAAAACTCAAGCAGAAGAGCTTAAAAAAGAGATTGAGCGGAAGCAGAAAACGCTGGAAACTCTCGAAGAAGAGATTACGGAGTATGATCGGTATAAAACGCTTCTCTGGGGGAATGAGAGAGCATTAGAGCAGTTGGTTCCGGAGGTATTTGAGGAGGTGGGGTTCGACGTTGACGGTGAAACTCCCCACGGCCGGGACGGTATGATTCATCTTGACGACCGGAGTTTCGTGATGGAAGTTACGGGCACCACTAACGACATTCGGGATAAGAAATACGAGCAGCTTCTCGGCTGGGTGGCAGATGCTGAAGCCGACTACCCGAAAACACGAATCGATGGATTACTTGTCGTGAATCCTCGCCGGGAGGAAAAACCGAGTGAACGGAACCCAGACGAGTATCTTCCACCGCATTTACGCCAGCGACTGAACCGGCGCGATTTCAAGCTACTGCTCACGCCAACCCTGTACGAGATGCTGGAAGCGTACCGTGCAAGCGATATTGACACCGAAGACCTTCGGAAATCATTACTGACGGATGACCTCGTGATTGAGATTTAGCCTTTCCAACAGGAGAAGAGTTCTTCTAAGCTTATTCTAGCTTTGCTCGCACGGACGCCATCCGGACGTTCCCCACTACGTTCATGGACCGTCGCGGGCACGAAGTTCTTAGCAATGGACCGAGTAAGGGAACGTAATGAGCGAGGACCGGGCGGTGCTGTCGATAGACCCGCACGTGCACTCGGAGGGTTCGTACGACGGCAACGAGCCCGTGGAACTCATCCTCGAGCACGCCAGCGACATCGAGCTCGACGGGGTCGTGATAACGGACCACGACAGCATCGAGGAGTCGCTGCGGGCGGCGGAGCTGGCACCTGAGTACGGGCTGGTCGGGATTCCGGGCGTGGAGGTGTCGACGGATGTCGGCCACGTGCTGGCCATCGGTGTCGAGGAGTGCCCGGAGCGCGGGCGGCCGTTCGAGGCGACCGTGCGGGAAATCCGCGAGCAGGGCGGCGTCGCAGTCGTCCCGCACCCGTTCCAGCGGAGCCGGCACGGCGTGCGGCGGCGGAATCTCGGGGAGTGCGACGGCATCGAGGTGTACAACTCGATGGTGTTCACGGGCTACCGGAATCGGCGCGCGCGGACGTTCGCGGAGCGCCACGGCTACCCGCGGTTCGGCGCGAGCGACGCGCACTCGATTCGGAACGTCGGGCGGGCGTACACGGACGTCGCGCTGCCGGACGTCGACCCCGAGACGCCGGCGGGCGAGATTCCGACCGAGACCGTGCTGGCGGCGTTGCGCGCGGGCGAGACGGACATCCGGGGGAAGCGGACACCGATTCACCGGAGCACGCGCCAGTACGCGAAGGGCGCGGTGCGGAAGAGCGCGTACCTGTTGACGAAGCGCCTGCCGTACGTGAGTCCGTGGCCGGCGTCGATGGACAGCGCCTGACGAAACGCGTTTGCGTCCGGCAGCCGAAACCAGGGTATGGACGCGGCGCTGCGCGCAGGAATCGCGATTCACAACGCGGGCCACTACCACGCTGCCCACGACGCGTGGGAGGTGGAGTGGCTCGCGCTCGACGACGGAGCCGACGAGCGACTGCTCCACGGCCTCATTCAGTTCTCGGCGGCCGTCCACCACGCCCGCGACCGGAACTGGACGGGCGCGGTCGGGCTGTGTGAGAGCGCGGGCGAGTACCTCGCGGACCTCCCGGCAGACTACCGGAGCGTGAACGTAGACGCGGTGCGGGCGTACGTTGCCGCGCTCGGGAGCGACCCGGAGCGCGTCGAGCGCGCGGCACCACCGACGTTGACGTACGAAGGTCGGGCGCTCGCGCTGGACGACCTGGACGCGCCGGCGGGCGTGGAAGCCGCAGTCGCGCTCGCGGAAGCCCTCGGCTACGACGAGGAGTTCGTCGAGAAGGGCGCGGAGTACGCTCGCGAGGGGCTGGCGGCGGGGGAGTTGAACGAGTTCGGGGTGTTGCTCTGTGACTTCGTCACCGAGCGCGAACAGCGCGCGCTCGTGGCGACGCGGCTACGACAGCACGTGCAGCGGCGGCAGCGCCGCGAAGAAGACGTGTCGGGACTGTTCGACTAGGCGTACGTCTGGTACGCGATGAGCGCAGCGACGCCGAGACACACGACGCCGAGCGCGCGCACCAGCCACGCCCACCAGTCGGGGATGGCTTCGTCAGTACCGTAGTCGCCGCGGCGGCGACGGTTCGGCCCCATGAACACGGAGAGGCGGAGCGCCGCCCGTGGCGCGAGAATCATCGCGAGTCCGAGCGCGGCACCGAGCACGACCGCGAGGAGTTCGCGAAATTCGGCCATCTACGAGCGGAGCCGCTGGATGCGCTTCTCGGTCGGCGGGTGCGTGGAGACGAGCTTCTGGAGGAGGCCGCGATCCTCGCCGAAGATGCACAGCGCGTTCACGTTCTCGTCGATTTTCGAGTCCTGGGCGCGCTTGTTGCCCTGCTGAATCTTCTCGAGGGCTCGGGCGAGCGGGTCGCCGCCGTTGATGATGCGCTTGGCGTCGGCGTCCGCGACGTACTCGCGGTAGCGCGAGATGGCGAGCACGAACAACATCACGAAGAACTGCACGAGGTTGCCGACGACGATGGCCAGGAAGAAGTCCGCGAGGTCGTTGTCGCCCGTGAACAGCACGATGTACTGGGCGACGATGCCGACGACGGACGCGATGCCCTGCCCGAGCACCATCATGACGACGTCGCGGTTGTCGATGTGCGCGAGCTCGTGGGCGATGACGCCCTCTAATTCGTCGCGGTCGAGGAGCTGGATGAGTTCGCGGGAGACGACGACCGTGCCGTTGCCGCGGCGGCCGACCGCGAAGGCGTTCGGCACGCCCATGCTCGCGATTTTCAGGTTCGGCTTCTTCAGGTTGCGCTCGCGGCAGACCTTCTCGACGAACTGGTGAATCTGTTGGTACTCCCGTTCGTCCATGTCTTCGGCGCCGACGCTCCTGAGCGCCGCCCACTTCCCAATCTTGTACTGGACGCCGACGAGCAGGACGCTGCCCACGACGGCGATGCCGAGGATGGTGGTGGACTGGCCGAAGAAGAACCACGCGGCAGCCACTGCCACCGAGTAGAACGCGAAGAGGATGGCGCCGACGATGGCCATCCGTACTTTGAGGCCGATGTGTCGCATACGGGAGAATTACGCACTCGCACGTATAAATCCATCTGTGAGGGTGTGACGCGCGCCCCGGCGCTCTCCGGCGGTCGTTGCTCCGATATGGCCCCTGACAGGTCGGCGGTTACGCGACCTTCTCGTCGCCGTCCCACTCCGCGGAGTTGTCCTGCGGGTCGTAGCCCAGAACCTCACGGGCGCGTTCGAGGGAGTAGTACTTGCGGTCGTTGTCTGAGATGCCGTAGACGATTTCGTAGTCGTACTCCGCGGACAGACAGCAGTCGAAGAGGTGCGCGCAGTCGCGGTGGGAGAGCCACATCGCTTGCCCGCGCTCGTAGTCGATTGGCGGGTGGCCCTCGGTGAGGTTGCCGATGCGGACGGCGACGAACGGGAGGTCGTGTTCGTCGTGGTAGTACCGGCCGAGCGTCTCGCCGGCGGCCTTCGAGACGCCGTAGAGGTTGCTGGGGCGCGGGAGTTCCGTGCCGTCGAGCCGGAAGTCGTCGTCCTCGCGGTAGAGGTCGGGCTTGCGCTCGGTCTCGTAGTGGCCGACGGCGTGGTTCGAGGACGCGAACACGAACTTCCCGACGTCCTCCTCGACGGCGACCTCGAGGATGGTCTGCGCGCCGTCGATGTTGTTCCGGAGGACGCTCTCCCAGGGGGCTTCGGGGCGCGGGTCGCCGGCGAGGTGGATGACGGCGCCGACCCCGGCGACGGCTTCGCGGACGGCGTCCTCGTCGGTGACGTCGCCGACGACGACCTCGTGATCGGTGTCGCCCGTGGGGGGTTCGCGGTCGAACAGCCGCCAGTCGTAGTCGTCGCCGATGCCGTCGAGGATGGCCTGCCCGACGCGCCCGGCGGCACCCGTGAGGAGAACCGGCTCGTCCATTCGATTGAGAGTCTCGGCGACCACCGATATGAAAGATGCGGTTCGCCCGCCGAAGTGGTCGAATCCCCGACAGCACGACCGAGGCGACAACGATTAGCCGCGGCCGGCCGAGCATCCGGTATGGCATCCGACGCCCAGCAGGCGTGTTTCGAGGCGGGCATCAAATTCGGCGCGCTCTACCATCAGTTCGCGGGCACGCCCGTGAGCCCGGAGAGCGCGGGCAGCCTCGAGACCGCCATCGAGGAGTCCATCGAGAACCAGCCGTTCTGCGAGTCCGTGACCGTCGACATCCTCACCGAGAAACTGGAGACGGACCACGGCTACACGGAACTCACGGGCGAGTACATGGAAGTCGAAGTCGTCGTCGACTACGAGGGCCGCGAGGTCGTCGCGGAGATGGCGATGCAGGACGGCTACCCGCTGATGGAACTCGCGAGCGTCGAGTGAGCCGCGTTCACGTCCACCACGAGGCGTGCTTTTAAACCGGATGCGGGCGAATCACCGGACATGAGTCAGTCATCTCTGGACGACGAGGAACTGTTCGGCGAGGCCGCCGAGGAGATGCGCGCGGACGTCGAGGAAGCGCTCGACACCGCTCGCGCGGAACTGCCCGCGGCCGACGACGTCTGGGAGGTCGAAGCGGACAACACGCTCGGCGTGCTGAACGCGCTGCGCTCTGCGCTGGACGTCGAGGACGTCGAATCCCACCTCCGGGACGCGAAGAAGGCGTTCGTCGTGGGCGAGCGCGCGGACGCCTTCGAGGACGCCGACGACCTGAAGGCCGAAATCGACGCCGTCGAGGACGTGCTCGGCGACATCGAGACCGCGCGCGAGCAGGTCGGCGAACTCGCGTCCACGGTGCCGGCGCTGCGCTCCGCGCTCGAAGAGGCCCACGAAGGCAGCGACGACGGCGAGGACGAGGAGGAGAGCGACGAGGAAGCCGAAGAGTAGCGCTACTTGTGCGGCGGCCGGGTCGGGTCGCGGTCCCCGACTGCGTCCAGTAGGTCGCAGAGTGCGTCCGCGGCCAGCGATAGCAGTTCCTCCCCGCGGTCGGCGTCACCCTCGGTGGGGTCGCCGACGACGCCGTTCTCGCTGAACTCGGCGCTGTCCACCGCGAGGTTCGTGTGTGACTGCCAGTCCCCCCAGTGGTCGCTGGCGCCCTCGCGGGCGTCGTCCAGCCGGTCCTCGCGCACGAGCTTCGGGTGGGTGTGTCGGAGGAACGCGGTCTCTAGGGGGCCGGCGTGACCCATGTCGTCGCTGTGGTCGCCGACGGCGTCGAACCACGTGAACGGCACCGCGTACGCGTCGCCGTCGCGGGTGACGCGCTGGCAGACCTCGCCGAGCGCGGGGACGTTGCCGCCGTGGCCGTTCACGACGACGACGCGGTCCCAGCCGTGGCTCGCGAGGCTCTCGGTCACTTCGCGGACGTTCGCGCGGAACGTCTCCGGGGAGACCCACAGCGTCCCCGTGAATTGGCGGTGTTCCTCGGAGACGCCGACGGTCAGGGGGGGCGCGACCACGACCTCACGGTCGTAGTTCGACGCCGCGGTTTCGGCGACGGTTTCGGCGGTGACGTGGTCGGTACCGAGTGGCGCGTGCGGGCCGTGCTGTTCCGTGCTGCCGACGGGGAGCACGGCGAGGTTCGTGTCGAGCGCGTCAGCATCCGTCCAGGTCGCGTCCGCGAGTCGCATACGCGACCAAACGCGCGCCCCGGTTTTGTAGCCTGCCCCTCCGGCGAGCGAGGCGGGGCCGCCACAACGTGCTTGGCGGCGGCCGCCCACGGCGGGCGTATGGGAAAGACAGTCAGGCTCGGCGAACTGGAAGCCGAACTTCGGGACGAATCGTACCCACTCGACCGGGAGACAGTCGTCGAGGCGTACGGCGACTACGACCTCGACCTGGCGGGCGGCGGGGAGTCCGTCGAGGATGCTCTCGGGCGCGTCGACGACGACCGCTTCGAGAGCCACACGGACCTCGTGGAGACCATCGAGGACGGCGTCGGCGGTGAAGCCGTCGGCCGCCGGGACTACACGGACCGCGGCGCGTCCGCGGGCGAAGGGAACCAAGAGAGCTTCTGACGGCGGAGAGTTGGCGAAAAGTCGGGGAAGAGCCGTGTCGCGTCAGTCCTCGGTTTCGTCGACGTCCACGTCGGCGGTGCGTTCGGCGGCGCGCTCGACGAATTCGTCGGGGAGTTCGTCGATTTCGCCGGCTTGCACGCCCCAGAGGTTCGCGTAGAGGCCGTCCTCGGCGAGCAGTTCGTCGTGGGTGCCGCGTTCGACGATTTCGCCGTCCTCGAGGACGACAATCTTGTCGGCGTCCTTGATGGTGGAGAGGCGGTGCGCGATGGAGAACGTGGTGCGGTCCTCGGTGAGGCGGTCGAGGCTGCGCTGAATCAGCATCTCGGTCTCGGTGTCGACGTCGCTGGTGGCCTCGTCGAGAATCAGAATCTCGGGGTCTTTGAGGATGGCGCGCGCGATGTCGATGCGCTGGCGTTGGCCGCCCGAGAGTTTCACGCCGCGCTCGCCGACTTTCGTGTCGTAGCCCTCCGGGAGGTTGGTGATGAACTCGTGGGCTTCCGCGGCCTTCGCGGCTTCCACGACCTCATCGCGGTCGGCGTCGAAGGTGCCGTACTCGATGTTCTCCATGACGGTGCCGTAGAACAGGAACGTGTCCTGGCTGACGTAGCCGATGTGGCGGCGCAGGCTCGGCAGCGTCACCTCGGAGATGTCCTGGCCGTCGATGCGGATTTCGCCCTCGTCGACGTCGTACATCCGCAACAGGAGCTTGAGGACGGTGGACTTGCCGGCGCCCGTCGGGCCGACGAGCGCGAGCGTGTTCCCGCCCTCGACGTCGAAGTCGATGTTCTGGACGATGGGCTCGTCGTCGTAGCCGAAGGTGACGTCGTCGTAGACGACCTCCCCTTCGTCGACGTCGAGTTCGGCGGCGTCGGGGTTCTCCTCGATGCGCGCGGGCTCGTCCATCAGCCCGAAGATGCGCTCGCTGGACGCGCGGGCGCGCTGGTACATGTTGATGATTTGCCCGAATTGGGCCATCGGCCAGACGAACTGCTGGCTGAGCTGGATGAACACGACGAACTCCCCAGCCGACAGCGACCCGGACATCAGCGGCGGCGGGCCGACGAGCACCCAGTAGCCGCCCGCGAGGAACGTCAACACGAAGCCGGTGCCGGAGATGATGCGCAGCGCCGGGAAGAACTTGATGCGGATGGTGATGGCGCCCCAGTTCGCGTCGAAGTACTCCTGGGAGACGCCCTCGACGCGCTCGGACTCGTAGGACTCCGTGTTCGACGTCTTGATGACCTGGATGCCGCCGAGGTTGTTCTCCAGTCGGGAGTTCAGGTGGCCGACTGAGGAGCGCACGTCGGCGTACTTCGGCTGAATCGCCTTGACGAACCGGTAGGTGAACCACGCGATGATGGGCACCGGCAGCATCGTGATGAGCGCGAGCTGCCAGTTGTACGTGAACAGGACGACGCCGATGGCGACGACCATCACGGAGAGCCGGAACACGGAGTTCATCCCGTCGTTGAGGAACCGCTCGAGGCGGTTGACGTCGTTCGAGAGGATGGACATCATCTCGCCGGTCTGCTTGGTGGCGAAGAAGTCCATGTTCAGGCGCTGCATCTTGTCGTAGGTGTCCGTGCGGACCGCGTGCTGGATGTGCTGGGAGAAGGAGTTCCAGCCCCAGTTGCGCAGCCAGTGGAACGCCGCGCCGAGGAGGAACGCGCCCGCGATAGCCGCGACCGCGGTGTACAGTTCCTGCGTCCGCGTCGCGGGCCGCATCGATGCCGGCAGGAACGGGAGGAACGACTGCCCCTCGGTCAACGCGTCGACGGCGTACCCCAGCATGATGGCGGGGACGAGGTCGAGCACGCGCGCGAAGATACTGGCGACGACGCCGACCAGCGCCGCCAGCCAGTTGTCCCGCCCGTACTCGTCGAACAGGCGGTACATCGCGTCGTCGACCTCTTCGCGTTGTTCCTCGAAGGGGTCGTCGTCTTCTGTCGCTGTACTCATTCTCGTTGGCAGAAGTGACGACCCAACAAAAGCACTTCCCTACGAATCGAAACACCCGCTCGCGCGCTCACGACCGCGGTCTGCTCAGTCCTCGATGCGGACGCGGTCGCCGACCTCGACACCGTGCTCGGTCGTCCAGTTGTACGGCACCTCCAGCACCCACTTCCCGACGCCGTCGTAGCCCGTGAGGTCCTCGTTGTCGTCCTCGACTTCCGCGTGGTGAATCGACGTGATGCGGCCGTTCGCCCCGATGTAGACGATGTCGATGGGGAAGCCCATCGAGCGCATCACGTACGTGTGGCTGCCCTCGCTGTCGTAGACGAACAACATCCCCTCGTTGGGCCCGAGGGACTCGTGCTCGCTCAAGCCCGTGTAACGCTCGCTCTGTGTGTCCGCGACTTCGACGGTGACGTTCCCGATGGGGTCGCCGTCCTCGTCCTCGACGAACACCTGCGTCGCGTCCTGTGCGGCAGTAGTGGCTCCCGGCGTCGACGCTCCGCCTCCGGGGAGCCCCGCGCAGCCGGCGACGACGAGCAGACAGACGACCGCGAGCGTACGTCCGAGCATGCCCACAGGTACGATCGCCCGCGGTTTGGACGTTCCGCCGAAAGGAAACCGTTTAGGCCGCGGCGCGACTCTCTCGAAACGCGGGTTCGTGGTCTAGTTGGTTATGACGCGGCCTTTACAAGGCCGAGGTCGGTGGTTCGAATCCGCCCGAACCCACTCTACGTAACTCACGCCGACGAGCACCGCGTAGCGTGTGCGAGTCGCGTGACGGCGGTGATGGGGTCGCGGATTCGAACTCTGGAAGACGAGCGAAGCGAGTCTTCCATCGGTGAGAATCCGCCCGAGCACTGCGTTCGACGGCGTCGCTGCGCAGGTGCCGGCACAACGCATTTCGGGCTGTCGCCGATACGGCCGTGTACGTTCATGCCGCTCTCAACGTCGAAGCTGGGAGGCGGAACACTGCTCGCAGTGGGTCTGCTCGTCGTGCTCGCTTCGGGCGGCGGCCAGCTCACCGCCACCCGACCGGTCGTCGAGTACGGCCAGCAGCTGTTCAACACCGCCGACCACCCCCGGGAAGACGTGCCCACGAGAGCCGACGGGCTACCGCCCGAGACGGCGGGGCTCCACGCTGACTTCCGCCGCCCGGAACCGGACAATCAGGTGTTCGGGTTCGAGAGTCACGACCCGATGCTCGCCGAGGCGAACGGCACAAGCTACCTCGTCGTCGGCACGGATTCCGACCCGAACCTCTACCGGTCCAACACCCCGACAGAGCCCGGTAGCTGGCGGCTGGTCGACGACGACTATCTCGCCGACCGCTTCGAGTTCGACTCACTCGTCGAAATCGGCGACCGGTACGTCGTCTACGGAAACGGCAACGTCTACACGGCCCGCTCGATGACGGCTGACGACTGGACGGTGCGCAACGACAACACCGGGTTCCGCGACCTCGGCGCGTACTACGACGAGGAGAGCGGGCTCGTCCACGTCTACTACGAGTACGGGAGTGCGGCCGGCTACTCCGGGAAGAAGATTGGGCACGCGGTCAGCCCGAACGGCGTCTCTAACTGGACGGTCTACCCACCCGTGTGGACGGCGCCCGACGGCTACGGCGTCGGCGACTTCGACATCGTCGAGCGCAGCGACCGCCTGTACGTGTTCGGCGACTACGACCCCCACCATCCACGCTACAACGTCTCCGTGTGGGTCAACGACGACCCCTACTCCGGGTTCACACAGCTCGACGCACCAGCGGTCGCTCCACAGCACGGCGAATCGACCGCCAGCGATGGCTACGGCGTCGGCGACCCGTCCGTCCTGCGGCTCGACAATGGGCGATACCTGATGCTCGCTAACGGGTACGCGAACGACACGGGTCCCTCGCGGCTCCACTACTACGTCGGAACCATCGAGAACGAATCGCGGTCCGCTATGCGAGCGGCTCCCGACACACAAACTGGCCTCGCGGCGGCGTAGAGGGTTGAGTTGGGGCGAGCGCGGCCGTAGACTCCGGAACTACTCCACTGCCGGCCGCTCGAACGCCGATTCGTCGACGACGTCCTCGGCGACGTGAATCGCTTCGCGGAGGTCGTAGTCCGCGTCGCGGTCGAGCGCGAACGCGATGCCGCTGGACTGCGAGATGGGGAGCGCGACGTCGAGCATGTCCTCGTAGACGCGGACGGTCGCGTGCAGGGATTGGTCTTGGCGGTCTTCCAGCGAGCCGTAGCCGAGCGCTTCGAGTTGGATGTCGCGGACAACTTCGTCGACTTGCTCGGGGTCGTACTTCTCCCCAGCCCACTCGCTCCGGAAGACGTGGCCAACGCCGTTCTCATCGAAGTAGCTGACGCCGATGAGCCCACCCGGGAGTTCCGCCTGTAGCGCGTCGCGGACCTGTACGGCCAGTTGCTCCATGGCTGCCGCATCTAACGTCGTCGGTTTTACACTTGTGGCTAGCGAGCAGTCGCCCGCGGGACGGACGGGGAGCGACCTACCGCCCCGAAGCGATTCGAAACGCTTTTTCCTACAACTGCCGTCGTCTCGACTGCGCGCCGCCTTAGCTCAGACTGGGAGAGCACTCGACTGAAGATCGAGCTGTCCCCCGTTCAAATCGGGGAGGCGGCATTTCTGTGATTCTAAGACTCCGAGCGACAGCGAGGAGTCATAGAAACGACGTCGACCGAACCGGGATCGGGAGAAACACCCGCGGCTGGATTCGACTCGGACTCCGTCCTCGTAGAGCGATAGTGTGGTCGCTAGCGTACTTGGACAGTCGCTTCACTCAGCGCTCGAGTGTGCCACTACACACCACTCGCGCATACGCGCATGAGCGCATCGCACGTATCTGCGCGGTAGCGCGCGTAATACTCCCGCTCGCCCACGTGCCAGTACATAGATATAAGTGGGTGCGCTCAGTAGATAGAGACGAGATGACGAACATCGTCCGAGACCGGAACGGGGAGCGAGACGAAGCGGGACCGAACGAAAGCGCCGAGGAAGAGAAAGACCTGCGGCGGAAATTGAATCGCGGGAAGCCGTAGCAACGATTCGTGACTGGGCGAGTCGAAGACGGGCCCAACCGGTGGCGATACGCGCCAGCGGCGACGCGACGTTCTCTCGATTCGGGTAGTCGCTGCAACCGCGTACCGAACGATGAAACGCTTATCTGTGTGAACCCCCAATCTACGTGTATGACTTACGACACCGTCGTGTTCGACAACGACGGCGTCCTCGTGGGCCGCACGCGGTACGACGTGCTGCAGGCGGCGACCGAGGACACGTTCGAGCAGTTCGGGGTTACGGACCCCGACCCCGACGACATCGAGGAGATGACTATCGGCGCGACGCCGAAGACCGTCAGCGACGTCTGTAGCCGCTACGGGCTCAAGCCCGCGGAGTTCTGGCCGACGCGCGACCAGACTGCCGCGGAAGCCCAGTACGAGGAAGTCCGGGAGGGCCGCAAGACCCTCTACGACGACCTCGACACGCTTCACGACCTCGACGTCTCGATGGGCATCGTGAGTTCGAACCAGCAGGCGACCGTCGACTTCGTGCTCGACCACTTCGGCGTCGACGACCTGTTCGGCGCAGCCTACGGGCGCGAGCCGACTATCGAGAGTCTGAATCGCCGGAAGCCGAACTCCCACTACATCGACCGCGCGCTCGCCGACCTGGACGCGGATTCCGCGCTGTTCGTCGGCGACAACGAGTCCGACGTGCGCGCCGCGGAGAACGCGGGCATCGACTCGGCGTTCATCCGGCGGCCCCACCGCCGCGACTGGGAGCTGAACGTCTGGCCGACGTGGGAAATCGACGGGCTCGACGACCTGCACGACATCTGCAGCCCCTAACGGTCGTAGAGCCACGCTCCAGCGCGTAGAATTACTTGTTCTGCCGGCGAACGGCGCCGGCATCACCCGCAAAGGTTATGAACGAGCGGCGCTTCTCTCGGGTTGCAATGGCAACCGGTACGGTTGACTTCTTCAACGACACTGGCGGTTACGGATTCATCGAGACTGACGACGCGGACGAGGACGTGTTCTTCCACATGGAAGACATCGGCGGCCCGGACCTGGAGGAAGGTCAGGAAGTCGAGTTCGACATCGAGGAGGCCGACAAGGGCCCCCGCGCGACGAACCTCACTCGGCTGTAATTCGGTGAAAGGCCAGCGTCTCTGACGCTGGGCAGGACGAATCGTTTTTCGACTATTCCCCAAACGACGTAGCGACCGCGTTCTGCTGCCACAAGGTGTACCAGTGCGACTTCCCACTAGCGACGCGTGCGAACGTCCACACTCGCGTTGGCGGTCGGCGCGTTCCTGTTCGTGCTGCCGATTCCCGGCACGTTCGTGACCGGCGCACTCCTACTGGTCGTCGCAGCAGTGGCGCGGTATCGGTGAACGGCCGCGAGCCTACTCCAGGCGCGCGCGGTCCTCTGCCGTGAGGTCGAGGTGGCTCGCAGCGACGTTCGTTTCGAGGTGGTCGACGCTGGACGTTCCGGGAATCGGGAGCGTCACGGGCGAGTGGTCGAGCAGCCACGCGAGCGCGACCTGCCGCACGGTGGCGTCGTGGTCGGCGGCGACGGCTTCGAGGTCCGTGCGCTTCTCGCCGAGATCCCCGCCACCCATGGGGAAGTACGGGATGAACCCGACGTCGTAGTCCTCGCAGGCTTCGAGGACGTCCTCGTACTCGCGGTCGACGACGTTGTACGCGTTCTGGACGGTGGCGACGTCGACGACCTCGCGGGCGGTCTCCAGCTGTTCGACGGTGACGTTGCTGAGGCCGACGTGGTCGACGAGTCCGTCGTCTTTGAGTTCGGCGAACGCGTGGACGGCGGCCTCGAAGTCCGTGTCGGGGTCGGGGCGGTGGTACTGGTAGAGGTCGATAGAGTCGACGCCGAGGCGGTCGATGGACGCCAGCGCCTGGTTCTTGATGTAGTCGGGGTCACCGTGGGGAATCCAGTCACCGGTCGCGTTCCGCAGGAGGCCGGCTTTCGTCGCGACGACGGCGTCCTCGGCGATACCGGATTCGCGGATGAGGCGCTCGCTGACGCCCGGGCCGTAGGAGTCCGCCGTGTCGACGAAGTCGACGCCGAGGTCGACCGCGCGCTGGAGGACATCGCGGGCGTTGGCCTCGTCGTCCGGAGAGCCGATGACGTCCGGGCCGGTGATGCGCATCGCGCCGAACCCGAGCCGGTGGACGGTCAGTTCGCCGCCGATGTCGAACGTGTCACTCGCGTTTTCGGCTGCCATACGGGAGCGGTCAGCAGCCCGTCGCTTAGATGTTGGTGAAACGGAGTCGCGTGCCGGCGGTCAGGGCTCCCACTGGTCGCGCAGTTCCGTCCGGGGCTTCGAGGGGTCGTCGTGTTCGACGAGCGTGCGCATCCGGTCGGCATTGAACGCGTACGTGCGGTCGTCGCGCACGACGAGGTCGCGGGTCCGGAGTTCACGCAGCAACGTGTGGGCGGGTTCGACGTCGATGCCCGCTGCGGCTGCGAGGTCGTGCGCGCTCGCGCCAGGGTTCGTCGCGAGCTCGGAGACGATTTGCCACGCGGCGTCGTCGTTGCACTTCGAGTCGCGGCGCGCCGCGTTCACACGCGTGACCACCGGCGGTGCCTGTAGGAGGTCGACGACCGTCTCGGCCGCCGGGCCTGCGGGTTCGTCCGGCGTCGCGTCCGCGTCCTCGCTGCCGTCGCGGAGTTGGCTGCGCTCGCCGCGGCGACGCAGCCGGTCCTGGACGGCGTCCACGAGCGCGTCGCGGGTCTCGTCGTCGGAGTCACTGCCGACCGACGTCTCGGCTGGTGCATCCGTCGTCTCGTCGTCGGTTCCCTCTGTGGTGTCCGCTGGGACGCCGTCCTCGAAGCGTGCTTCGAGTTCGTCGATGCGCTCCTCCAGGCGGTCGATCTGTTCGTTCTTCGTCTGGAGCGTCGCCTGGTAGCCCTCGGGCGGGGAGCCGTCGCCGTGCGCGAGCGCGTTCGCCATCTTCCGGGCGGCCGCGGAGACGTCGCGCGCGGTCTCCAGTTCGGACTCCAATTCGGCGATGCGCTGCTCGCGGTTCTCCAGTTGCGATTCGAGCTCCGCGACACGGTTCTGCTCCTGTTCCTTGCGGTCGGTGATGTCGCCGAGGTCCTCCATCAGCGACCCGCTGACGGACTTCAGGTCGGGGCGCTCGAAGTCGTCGAGGCCCGGAGTGGCGCCCGCGTCGAACGTGCGCTTGCGCTTGAACTGCACGCGCTTGACCATGTCGTCGCTCCAGTCCGTCTGGATGAACGCCTCGCCGTCCCCCAAGTCAACGACATCGTCGGCGTAGTCGCTGCCGACGATACGCCCCACTACTTTGGTGTCGTTCTCCCAGGTGAGGCGGTGCCACACCAGCCAGTTCGCCTGCGTGATGAAGTCCTTCTTCACGTCCGCGGGGCGCTGGCTGATGCCGACGACGCCGAGGCCGTGTTTGCGGCCGCGCTTCCCGACCTTGATGAGGAGGTTCCCGGTTTCGCCGACGCCGCCGCCCTCCGGGATGTACTCGTGGCACTCCTCGACGACGAGGAGGAACGGCTTCTTGAGCTTCTTCTCCTTCGCGAAGAGGTGTCGCACCGTCTCCCGGAGCAGGTCGTCGGCCTCCTCGTCGTCGAGGTAGCCGGAGACGTCCAGAATGATGGGGACGTTCTCCTCGAGGGCGAGGTGCGCGAGCTTCTCGGCGTGCTCGACGCTCACCTGGATGTCGCACTCCTCGTCGGCACCCGCGTGCAGGAGTTCGTACTCCTCCTTGAGGCCGTAGTACTCGCCGTCCGTGTCCACGATGAGCACGGGGTAGCCGGCTTCGAGGAGTTCCTCGACCACGACGCTCGTCGTGTTCGACTTTCCGCTCCCTGATTTCCCGGTGACGAACCCGCGGCCGGTGAGCATCTCCACGATGGGAAACTCCAGCCGGTCGCCGTCGTCCGTCTCCCCCACGTGAATCTGCTGGTCGCCGTCCGCTGCGGTGTCTGCCATCGCTGGAAGTCACACGAGCCGGGGAGAAAACCGTTGTCCTCGAAACGGGACTATCGACTACCGGGGTGGCCGTCGGGGAGGCCGCGCCGGCCGAACGTCGTCTCACGGAGCGTCTCGCCTTCGTACTCGTCGCGGAGCAGGCCGCGCTCGCGGAGTTCGGGGACGACGAGGTCGACGAAGTCACGGAGGCTGTCGGGACGGGCGACCTCCTTGACGTTGAAGCCGTCGACGCCGACGTCCTCGAACCAGTACTCGAACTCGTCGGCGACCTGTTCGGGCGTCCCGACGACGACCGGCGAGGTGGTGCCGAGGCCGGCGAACTCCGCGACTTCGCGGACCGTCCAGTCGCGGTCGTCGTTGGACGTGAACGCGTTCACGACGCCCTGGATGGCTTCGGTCTCGATGTGTTCGAGCTGCTGGTCGGGGTCGAGCTCGGAGAGGTCCACGTCGACGAACCCGGAAAGTAGCGCGAGTACGCCCTCGGTGTCGATGGCGTCGGTGTACGCGTCGTACTTGGCTTCCGCGACGGCTTCGGTCTCGCCGACGATGGGGACGATGCCGGGGAAGAACGCGAGGCTGTCGGGGTCGCGCCCGTGGGAGGTCGCGCGCTCGCGGAGGTCGGCGACGTAGTCCTCGACGGCTTTGACGGATGGCTGGCTGACGAAGACGGCTTCGGCGTGCTCGGCAGCGAACTCGCGGCCGCGGTCCGAGGACCCCGCCTGGTAGAGGACGGGCGTGCGCTGTGGGGACGGCTCGGCGCCGTGCGGGCCGGGCACGTCGAAGTAGTCGCCCTCGTAGTCGATGGCCGAGACCTTCTCGGGGTCCGTGTAGACGCCGCTGTCGCGGTCGCGGACGACTGCGTCGTCGTCCCAGGAGTCCTCGAAGAGCGCGTAGAGCACGTCCATGAACTCGTCGGCGCGGTCGTAGCGCTCGTCGTGGTCCATGCGGTCGTCGTAGCCGAGGTTGTCCGCGGCGGATTCGAGGTACGACGTGACGATGTTGAACGCGACACGGCCGTCAGTGACGTGGTCAAGCGTGGAGAACTCGCGGGCGAGCTGGTAGGGGTGGTTGTACGACGTCGACTTCGTGATGGCGAACCCGAGGTTGTCGGTGACTTCGGCCATCGCGGGCACGACGTACGCGGGGTCGTTCGACGGTGTCTGGACGGCTTTCTCGACGGCCGTCTCCCGAGCGTCGCCGTAGACGTCGTAGATGCCACGGACGTCGGCGAAGAAGACGGCGTCGAAGCCGCCGCGCTCGGCGGTGCGCGCGACGTCGGTCCAGTAGTCGCGGTCGTGGTAGCGGTGGGACTGGTCGCCGGGGAGTCGCCACGACCCCACGGAGACGTGCTCCACGGAGTTCATCGTGAAGAGATTCAGCCGCATCCGGTCAGTCATTACACCCGCATAGGGGAATGTGGCGTTTAAGCCGGCCGGTCACGACGTTGGCGTCGTGTTGTCACTGACGGCGGCAACCCTCTCCGAGTTGGGGGCTGACAGGCGACGAACCGGTGCCGACGCGGCGCGTCGCACTCCCGCGGAACCACGCCGGGCAGCGATCAGAGCACGCGCCGGGGTGGTCCCGGCTACGTACTTGAACGTTCGTCAGCAGGAGCAGTAGTAGTCGCGGCCGCCGAATTCGACGTCGAGGCGGTGCGCGATTGGCGCGGGGTCGCTGGGCCGGTAGACGGCGGTCGTGAGGTCGCCGCTGGTCTCGAAGTCCCCGGAGACGAGCGCTTCCCAGTCGTCGGTGGCGAGGACGTCCGCGAGGTCGCCGCCGGCGAGCAGCGGGAGGTAGTCCTCCAGGGAGAGCCAGCGCGCGTCCTTCGTCGGGTCGGGGTCGTAGTCGGCGTCGGTGACGTCGGCGTAGGCGGCCATCGGGAGGTTCGCGCCGGCCTGCACGGGCATGCTAATCCACTTCCACGGGCGCGTGTTGACGTCGAGGAGGACGAACTCGTCGCGGTCGCGGTCGTAGACGAACTCGGCCTCGCTGATGCCGTGGTAGCCCGCGTCCTCGATGACGGCGAGCGCGCGCTCCCGGATTTCCGGGCGTTCGACGCGCTCGACGACACAGGAGGTCCCGTAGCCGAGCGGCGCGCGGACGCGGGCGTTCCCGACGACCGCGAGCGGGTCGCCGTCCGCGGGGACGTAGGAGGCCAGCGAGTGGTCCTCGCCGCGCGCGACCGGGACCTTCTCCTGGGCCATGATTTCGATGCCGGTCTCCTGAGCCATCTCGACGACGTCCAGGTACTCCTCGCGGTCCGCGACCTCGATGACGTTCGTGCCGACGGCCTCCTCGAATTCGCGCTTGCGCGCGGGCTTGACGACGAGCGGGAAGCCGAGTTCGTCGGCGGCCTCGTCGGGGTCGACCTCCGAGAGTCGGTACGTCTCGGGGTAGGGGACGCCGAGGTCCTCACAGGTCTCGTAGAGCGAGGATTTGTCGAGGACGGCGTCCATCGTCTCGCTGTCGGCGAACGGCAAGCGGACGCCCTCGGGTTCGGTCTCGGCGAACGCGAGCGCCCACTCGTCCATGCAGCCGAACGCGACCGGCTCGTGGTCGAGTTGCGCGGCGAGTTCCTCGACGTCCGCGCGGAAGCCCGCCTCGTCGTCCAGCGGGTACGTGACGCGGCCCGCGTAGTCGACGGCGCTAGAGGGGGGTGCGGCGCCGTCCCCGGAGCGGTCGAGGGCGACGACGGGCACGTCGTGGGCGTCGAGCGCGCGGGCGACGGAGACACCCGTGACGTGGGCGTTCGCCACGAACGCTGGAGGTCGGTCGAAGTCGGCGGCCGCGAGCGCGTCGCGGAGGGCGTCGAACTCGTGGAAGGTCATGGGCGGAGTTGTGGGTGCTGGGGCTAAAGCGGCGTGATTCCCGCCCTCGTCCGCCGGTATCCGGGAGCGGCGGCCGTTCGAGGCCTGCCTTCTCGTGGGCGTCAGCGGCGGAACTGCCGGCCACGCCGACGGAGCGGGTTCGAAGCCTTTATTCGCGCGCTGGCCGTGAGCCTCCAGTAGTAACCATGTCGGACAACCCGGCCTCCATGTACCGGAAAATCGACAAGCCGTCGTACACCCGTCGCGACTACGTCACGGGAATTCCGGGCTCGAAGATTGCACAGCACCAGATGGGCGACCTGCAGGCGGACGGAGACGACTACCCCGTCCAGATTAGCCTCGCCCCCGAGGAGGAGTGTCAGCTCCGCCACGGTTCGCTCGAGGCCGCGCGCCTCTCCGCGAACCGCCACCTCATCAAGGAACTCGGCGAGGGCAACTACAAGATGCAGCTCCGCAAGTTCCCCCACCAGATCATCCGGGAGAACAAGCAGGCGACCGGCGCGGGTGCGGACCGTGTCTCCGACGGGATGCGCCAGGCGTTCGGCGTCCCGGTCGGCACCGCGGCCCGCATCTACCCCGGCGACAAGCTGATGACGGCGTACTGCGACGTCGAGCAGGCGGAAGAAGTCAAGGAAGCGTTCCGCCGCGCGTACAACAAGATCACGCCGCCGTGCAAGATCAACGTCGAGCGCGGCGAAGAACTGCTGGTCCGGTAATCCGGCCGCTTCTCTCCGACTTTCCCTCGCGTAGCGACGGCGCTGTTGACGGCTTGTCGGTTCCGACCGGCGTCTTTTAGTCCTACAGCGACGACGCCAGCGTATGCTCGGGCTGGCGGTCGCCAACGACACGGAGACGTTCGAGCGGATGTGCGACCCACTGGCGGACCGCGGGATTCGCGCCGAACACGTCTCCGTCCGCGAGCACGTCACCCACCTCGCTGACCCACCGTTCGACCCGACCCGGTTCGACGCGGGGTTCGTGTTCCCGGGGCGGCTGATGGAGGGCGGCGTCGTGGACGCGTTCCTCGACGTGCCGTGGGTGAACGACCGCGCGGCAGTGCTACGCTCCCGGAACAAGGCCGGCGCGCTCGCGACGCTCGCGGATGCTGGCGTGCCCGTCCCCGAAACCGTCTACGTCTCGAATCCCGCCGACAAGGGCGAGGTTCGGACGGCGTTCGAGGCCTTCGACGCGCCCGTGGTGGTGAAGCCGAACTCCACGACGCGCGGCGTCGGCGTCACGAAAGTCCACGACGCGGACTCCCTCGCTGGCGTGACCGACTACCTCGAACTCGTCCACGACTACCGCGCGACCGGCGACAAGTCCTACCTGATTCAGGAGTTCCTCCACGACGCCGCGGACTACCGCGTGATGGTCTTGGATGGTGCGGTCGTCGGTGCCGTCCAGCGCGCCGCGCCCGACGGCTGGAAGCACAACGTTCACCGCGGCGCGGACGCAGCAGGCGTCGAGCTGCCAGCGGAGCTTCGAGAGCTCGCAGTGGACGCGGCGGCCGCGCTGGACGTGGACTTCCTCGGTGTCGATTTGCTCGTGACGGAGGAGCGTGCGGTCGTCAACGAGACGAACGCACGCCCGACTATCGACGACGAGGAGAAGTACGAAGACGGGTTCTACGACCGATTGGCGGCGCTCGTCGAACGGACGGCAGAACGGTAGCTACTCGACGTCGATGTTCGTCGACTCGCCGGTGCGCTCGAAGGTGACTTCGAGGATGCCGTTGTTGTAGCTCGCGGTCCCCGAGCGCGGGTCGACGGGGCCGGGGAGGCCGATGCGTTCGTCGTACTCGCGCAGGTCGCTGCTCGCGCTGATGGTGACCTGCTCGCCGTCGCACTGCACGGAGATGTCCTCCTTCTCGACGCCCGGGAGGTCGGCGATGACGCGGACCTCGTCGTCGGTCTCGTGGACGTCGACGTGGGTGTCCGTCGAGAAGCCGGACTGGTCGCCCTCGAACCCGTTCGTGCCGTCCATCATCTCGTCCATCATCCGCTCGATTTCGCGGAAGATGTCGTCGAATGGGTCGTCCCGGTCGTCGCGTCTCATACCCGAGGGTTAGGCAGCGTGCTGGAAAAGCGTTCGGACTGTCACACCCGGGGGGGATTAGTGGTTTCTTAGGGGTTTGTATCCGCAAATATTTTCGACGTCCTCTTTAGTCGAATCCCTAGATTCAGGAATAACTGTACACTTATCGAGATCACCAATAATCTTGTCTTTATCCATTTCAGTAGAAATCTGTAAATGAAGAACTAGCGACTTCCTTGCGATATTCAATAGTTGAAGACTTAGTTCAGTATAATCCTCGTCATCTACACTTGAACCATGGACATAACTACTTCGGATATCATATCCGTTCTTGACTTTCTGGTATATCTCCATTTCCGGCGCGTCCAGAAACCCTAGAAGAATTGAAACACGTTCAGAGAGCCGGTGAGATAACTCACTATTTTCTTGTTCTTTCAGATAAAGTGCCTCTAAGCACATGATTGAGGAAGCAATTACTGCCTCGGTAGATGTTGCATTAACTAATCCTTCCTCATATCTATCATAAGCTATTGATAAGTAGTTTGTATCCGTTGAGTTAATTATATTCTCTCGGAATGGACCTTCAATCTCACTAAAACAGTTCTCAATATGTTCATCATCACCTTCCTCAAGTTTAGCAAACGAGAACCCATCCATCGTTTCATCCGTCCAATCTTTATTAGAGGCTAGTAAGGGGGAATCAGGTTCACTTAGTTTCCCGACGATTTTGCAGCTGCCAGAAGCATACAATCTCATAAGCGACAGTATCACGTATTCTTCTTTCCTCAACTCAAATTTATCTTCAACAGTCACCTCTCGTGATATTTTTAATGTAGGTGGGTCCCTTGGTAAAATAGTTAATTCAGGGCTAACTCTGGTATCTAGCCTGATCTCGGTCGTCAGGTCTTCTTTTACTGGTTGGGCGATGACGGTGTCATCGCTCAGTTTAGTTTCTTCAAACTCAGCTCCGATACCTAATAACCAAATGGTTAATTTCCAATCCGTAGGAGAATTCCGCAATTCGTTAAATAATGCGGAAATTAGCTCTGTCTTTACCGTATCGGATAGATTTTCATCATCTCCATACGCCTCAATTGTTTCATCAATAGCGATATTCACGAAATTATTTATAAGGAATATGGGCTCTTCCAGTTGTTCCGGAATATCTGCTTCATAGATCTCTTTCTCCTCATCATCTGTGAATTCTTCAATTATTTTTCTATCACAGACTGATTTAACTATGGACTTATACTCGTCAGATTCATGAATAGAAGTGACTATCTCATCATAAACGCCTGCTTCAGTGTATTCTGTCCGCGTCTCTTCATTCCTTGATATTTCGACAGTATTAGAGTTTTTAGCATCAGAAAAAGAGTTTATTAGACCGTCATAGTCGAAGCTGATACATTCATCCACAAGATAAGTGACGTTTTCTTCGGGTAATTCTTCCAAATCCTCTGCAACTTCTATCTCAACTTTATCTATCAAATCATGCAAATCGTCAGTTAACTCCTCAATCATATATCTAATATATACATACAGGAAAAAATAACTTTGGGGATATCAACTAATACTCATATTCCGAGGCTGTCGTTGGTGGTGGCGACGGACTCGGCGGCGTCGGCACTGTCGGTGACCGCGCGAATCGCGTCGACGTTCTCGGGGACGACGTCGGACTCCTGGTGGATGGCCTGGAAGCAGTAGAAGTCGCTGCCCTCCGTCGTGACGGATTCGCCCCAGAGGCAGTTCTCCCAGAGGTCGCCCCGAGGGCGGCCGCGGTCGAGCGCCCACTCCTTGAGCTGGCCGGTGCCCTCGATGCCGAGGTGTTCGTCGACGACCGTGATGCGGGACTGCTCGCCGAGCAGCTCCCGAACTTCCTCGGCGTCGGGTTCGGCGGCGAGCGTGACGTTGATGGCGTGCACGTGCATCAGCGTCGTCGGCACCTTCAGCCCGAGCGTGTCGATGTCGAGGTCGGGGAAGATGGTGTTGACGTCGGGGCCGTGGTGGCTCGGAATCGAGATGGGGTCCGGGAGCGCGTCGTTGATGGGGCCGCGGTTCGGCTGGCTGGGGTCGCCGCCGCGGCGCACGAGCGTCGCGCGCACCTTCTCGACGCCGTAGGCTTCACGGAGCGGCGCGAGGAGCCGGGAGAGCCCGGTCGTGTTACAGGAGACGACGCGCACGTTGTCGGCGTCGATTGCCTCGTCGTAGTTCGAGCGCGCGTTGAACGAGACGTCCGCGACGTCGGCGTCCTCGCCGCCCTGGTAGATGGCGGGCGTGTCGTACTCCTCGTAGAGTGCGCGGTTCTGCGCGCCGATGCCGGAGGGCGTGGCGTCCACGACGACGTCGCTCTGTGCGACGAGGTCGTCGACGAGGCCGGCGGTCTCGATGCCGGCTTCTGCGAATTTGTGCGCGCGGTCCTCGATGGCGGCGTAGAGGTCGTAGCCGCGCTCGATTGCCTGTTCGGCTTCGTAGTTCGGGCTGGTCTTGGCGACGCCGACGACGTCCATGTCGGGCTGGTCGCGGACCGCGTCCGCGACGCGCTTCCCGATGGTGCCGTAGCCGTTGATGCCGACGCGAATCATACCCGGGAGTGTCACGCGACGGCGGTTAACCGTTTCGCAGCACCGATTTACCGGGACGCGAGTGAATCCCCGCGTGGGCGAAAGCAACAAGACCTAACGCGCCGCCGTGAGAACGACCCGGTATGACTGACCTGCGAGCGGCCGCCGAGACCGCCGTCGAACAGTGCCTCGGCCTCGAAGCCGACGAGTCCTGCGTCATCGTCACCGACGACAAGCGCCAGCCCATCGGCGAAGCGCTGTACGACGTCGCCAGCGAGATTACGGACGCGACGCTCCTCCGATATCCGCCGGGCGACCAGCACGGCGAGGAACCGCCCAGTCCCGTCGCCGCGGCGATGCTGGACGCGGACGTGTTCCTCGCGCCGACGACGAAGAGCCTGAGTCACACGCGCGCTCGTGGCGCCGCCAACGACGCCGGCGCTCGCGGTGCGACCCTCCCTGGCATCACGGAGGACGTGTTCACGACCGGCCTCGACGCCGACTACGAGACCATCCGCCAGCACTGCGAGGACGTGCTCGCGCAAGTGGAGGGTGCCGACGAACTCCGCGTCACCACGCCCGCAGGCACGGACATCACGTTCGAGCCGGGCGACCGCGAGTGGCGCGACGACACCGGCATCGTCCACGAGCCCGGCGACTTCTCGAACCTCCCCGCGGGCGAAGTGTTCGTCTCCCCCGAAAATGCGAACGGGACGTACGTCGTGGACGGGACGATGATGCCCCACGGGAAACTGGACGCGGACGAACAGCTCCGCTTCGAGGTCGAGGACGGCTTCGTCACGGAGATTTCCGACCGCGGCGTCCGCGAGCAGGTCGAGGCCGCCAGCGAGCAGGTCGGCCAGGACGCCTACAACCTCGCGGAACTCGGCATCGGCACGAACGTCGCCGTCACCGAACTCGTGGGGAGCGTCCTCCTCGACGAGAAAGCTGCGGGGACGGTCCACATCGCCATCGGCGACGACGCCGGCATCGGCGGCGACACCGACGCGCCACTGCACCTCGACGGCATCATCCGAGAACCCACGGTCTACGCGGACGGCGAGGAAGTCGAACTTCCGAGCCCGTAACTCCGGACTGACCAACCGGTAGCGGGCGGGATTGAAAGGGGCGGCGCGGTCGCGTTTACCTGTTCGCTCGCGACGGAAGCACCGCAGCGGAGCGAGGAGCGCGGCGAGCGAGCGAACGCGACCGCGCCGGGGCTTTCGAGGAAGCGTGGTGAAAGCCAGCGAAGAGGCGAGGTAGTCCTAGTTCCAAAACCCTAACTCCGCGGTCTTTTACGTACGGGGCCGCTATACGCCACCATGAGCGAAAACGTCGGGGAGCACGTCCCCTTCGAGTGTCCGTCGTGTTCGCCGGACCTCGAAACCGTCCACGAGGTACTCACCACTGGTGGCGGGAACGCGACCGTGAAGTGTACCGACTGCGGCCACGTCCACAAGGAACCCGTCGAGGAGGAGACTACCGTCAGCGTCGACGTCATCGTCTCCCAGGACGGCGAATCCTTCACGGGGACCGCGGAGTTCGACCCGGAGGAGACCATCTACGAGGGCGACGAGTTCGTCGTGGAGACCGAGGCAGTCATCGCGCAGGTGCGCGTGACGAGCATCGAAGCCGGGCCGGAAGACCGCACGACGCGCGCCGACGCCGCCGACATCGACACCGTGTGGACGCGCGAGGTCGGGAACGTCAGCGTCGATATCACCATCAACCCCAAGGAGGACAGCGAGGAGGGTAGCCGGAGCATCGAAGTCCACGTCCCCGGGGACTACGAATTCACGGTCGGCGAGACCGAGGAGTTCGGCGAGGAAGCGTTCACCATCACGGGCATCCACGTTCGCGAGAACGCGATTGACAGTTACAAATTCCCGAAGCTCGGCGACGAGGGCGACATGGTGTTCGCGAAGGACGTCAAGCGCGTCTACGGCGATGACGAGACCAGCGGCGCCTGGTCCCCCTGGTAACCCACTGGGTCTGAAGCCATGACCGAGGACGAACCCGACACCGACGAGGAGTTCGAGACTGGTGGTGAGTCCGAGAACGACTTTGAGAGCGAACGCGACGAACTCGCGGACGCGCTCGCCACGCGTCCGAACGTCACCGAGCGCGTCGCGGACGCGATTCGCGCGGTGCCACGCCACGAGTTCGTGCCCGTAGAGCACCGCGACGCCGCCTACGACGACCGCCCGCTCCCAATCGGGGAGGGCCAAACGGTCAGCGCGCCCCACGTGGTCGCGATCATCGCGAGCGAACTCGACCTTCGGGAGGGCGACCGCGTCCTCGAAATCGGGACGGGCTGTGGCTACCACGCTGCGGTCACCGCCGAACTCGTCGGCGCAGAGCACGTTTTCTCCGTCGAGTACCTTGAAGACCTCGCCGAGAAAGCGCGGGAGAACCTCGAGCGCGCGGGCTACGGCGGCGTGTCGGTCCGGCAGGGTGACGGGCACGACGGCTGGCCCGAGCACGCGCCCTACGACGCTGCGTACCTGACGTGTGCTGCGTCCGAGTTCCCGGACACCGTCGTCGAACAGGTACGGGATGGCGGTCGGCTGGTCGGCCCGATTGGCGACGTCAGCCAGCGCCTCGTCCGCGCCGAGAAGAACAAAGACGGGGGGCTCGTTGAGTCGGACGAAGGTCCCGTGCGGTTCGTGCGGATGCAGGGCGGCGAGTAGGGCGCTCCGACCGCTATTCTTGAGGAAATGTAGTTGTGGGCACCTCGAAAGCCCCGACGCGCTCGCTGCCTGCGGCTCACTGCGCGCTTCCCTCTCTCGCTACGCTCGTTCGGTGCAGTGCTTACGTCGCCTCGGCGAGCGACCGCGCCGCCCCTTTCAGTCCACCCGAACAGCAGTTGGGCGAGAAGCCGGCAACTGAATTTATCCCGGCGGGCGCCGAGACGCCGAGTATGGATTACCGCGAGCTGTTGCTATTGCGGGCGGCCCGGGAGACGGGCGTACTTGACGCGCTCGTCTCGAACGCGTACACAGTAGATGACGTCGCACGCGAGGCGGGCGTGACCGAGCGCGCTGCGCGCGTGACCGTGGACGCCCTCCTCGACATGGGCTTGCTGGAGGACGTCGAGGAGGGCGTGGAGCCGACGAATCGAATGCTAGGGTTCGTCACGAAGACCGACGTGCGCTCCATCGGGCGGCTGCCACACGAACTCGATACTGTGGAGGCGCTGGTCGACCTCCCGGAGACGATGCAGACTGGAGCGGTGCCGGAGCGACCGGGGAACTGGACGCGGAACCGCCTCGGCGCACGGGCCGCCGAAGACGATGCCAGCGTCCGCGCAGCCGTCACCGCGGCCGTGCGTGAGCATCCCGATGCGGACGACGTGCTCGTGGTCGCGGACGGCCCGGGCCAGCACGCGGTGGAGTTCGCGCGCCGTGGGTTCGACGCGACGCTACTCGACACGCAAGCGGTCGTGGACGCCGTCGACCCGCTGCTGGAGCGCGAGCGCGTGGACCTCGTCGCCGGCGACCCGCTAGAGGGCGTGGAGGGTGTGGACGGCGAGTTCGACATCGTCTTCCACGCGGGCGTGGCCCGTGAGTACGGCCCGGACGACAACCGCCGGCTGCTGTCCGCGGCCAGCGACGCCGCCGCGGAGAACGCGCTCGCGATTCACGTCGACACGTTCCGGAATGGGACGCCGGACGCCGCGGTTGCTGCGGAGTTGCTCGCGACGACCGAGCACGGCGGCTGCTACGAGGAGGGCGCGGTCGGCGAGTGGTTCGCGGACGCCGGGTTCGCGGACGTCCGCGCGGGCGACGTTCCCGGCACCGACTACCGGTTCGTCGCCGGCCGCAGGCGCGCCACTCAATAAGCTGGGCGGCAATTCTCGAGTATGGAGTTCGCGGCGTTCCGGGCGGAGATGGTCGACAGCCTCGAGCACGACACGAAGGCTGCCGTCCAGGCGAAATCGACCGCGCAAGCGATGCGCGAGGTGCCCCGCCACGAGTTCGTGGACGGCGGGCGGCGCGCGTACACCGACCAGTCGCTGGAGCATCAGGGCACGCGCGTGCTCGCACCCTCTACCGTGGGCCGACTCGTGGACGCACTCGCGCCTGAGGAGGGCGACGACGTGCTCGTTGTCGGTGCGGGCGTCGGGTACACGGCGGCCGTGCTCGCGGAAATCGTCGGTCCGGAGCGCGTTCACGCCGTCGATATCGACCGCCGCGTCGTCTACGATGCGCGCTCGAACCTCGCAGACGCCGGCTACAGTAACGTGCTCGTGGACTGCCGGGACGGCGCGCGCGGCCTCCCCGAGTATGCGCCGTTCGACCGCGTGCTCGTCGAGGCGGCAGCTGTCGACCCGCCCGCGGCGTTGCTCGACCAACTCGCTACCGAAGGCCGGCTCGTCTACCCGGAGGGGACGACGGACCAGCGACTCGTCTCGATAGAGGACCGGGAGACGGTCTCGGTCCACGGCCCCGTTGCGTTCGCGCCGCTGCTCGTCGACGGCGAGCAGACAAGCGCCATCGAGCGCAATCGAACCGTCCGCGAGGACCGCGAGCGCGCGGCCAAGGAAGCCCAATCCCGGAAGGGCTGGGAGCAGGATTGGATCGACTGGGACTAGTGGCGGACGACGAGTATCTCGGTGTTCTTCCGGCGGTCGGCGTAGTCCGACCCCGACGGCGGCTTCACGGAGATTTCGAGCGTGCCGTCGGCCTGGTTCGGGCCGAGCTATGGGTCGACGTCCAGCGTCGCGGTTCCGTCGTTACCCGTGGTTGCGGTCGCGACACCGTCGAGGTCCGCGGCCCCTGCTTTTATCACGACCGTTGCACCCGCGACCGGATTGCCGTCCGCGTCGACCGCGGTCACGTCGACGGACTGGTCGCCGGGCGTGACGACGTCGGGTTCGGGGCTGGCGTCGAGTTCGCTCACGGAGAGCGTGTCGACGCCCGAGACCATGCTGAGCATCACGCTGAGTGTCGCGACGCCGACGACGAACGCGATGACGAGCCGGACGGGCAGCCCCTCAATGGCGCGCTCGTCGCGCGCGAACTGGTCGAGCCGGAGCGGGTTGGAGTCGAACACGCCACGGGTTGGCCGCGCCTCCGCACTTGAACCCTCGCACGGGAGTTTATCCGGGAAGCCGCGGGCAACAGCAGCCATGGACGTGCTTGGACGCGATAGCGGGGAGGACGGCGATGGGGTGCACGGGCGCTTCGGTCGGTATCTCGCCGCGGACCAGAGCCTCGGTGCACGTGTCGACGTGGACTTCGCGGGGCCGTACGCCGGCATCGTCGTGGGCAAGCGCGGGAGTGGGAAGTCGTATACGCTGGGCGTGCTCGCCGAAGGATTGGCGGAAACAACTGGCGTCGCGCCCGTGGTCGTCGACCCGATGGGCGCGTTCGGCGGGCTCGCAGCGGCTGGCGTCCCCGTCGTCGAGCCGCGCGTCCAGGCGAGCGCGCTGCCTCCGCGAGCGTGGTGCGAGTTACTTGACCTCGACCCGGCGGGTTTCGCGGGGACGCTCGTCTGGCGGGCTGCGACGGAAGCGAAGACGCTGGACGCGATGCGGGCGTGGGTCGCGGACGCAGATGCTACGGCTGCTGCGCGGCGGGCGGCCGCAAACCACCTCGAGCTCGCCGACTCGTGGGGGTGTTTCGCGCCAGACGCGCCGACCCCGATGGACTTGCTCGCGGACGGTGCGGTGCTCGACGGGACGGGCTTGGAGACGACTGCGTTGCAGGCGGTCGTCGCGGCGGGGCGGTATCGGGCAGCGGTTGACCGAGCGGGGAACCTACCGTGGCTACTGATAGACGAATCGCACGCGTGCGCGAGCGGCGCGGCCGCAGCTGCTGTTGATACGTTGTATACGCGCGGCCGTGCACCCGGCGCGAGCGTCGTGCTCGCGACCCAGCGCCCGAGCGCGCTGCCGGAGACCGCGATTTCGCAGTCGGATTTGGTGGTCGTGCATCGACTCACGTCGCAGCGGGACGTTGACGCGTTGGCGGCGATGCGGCCGACGTACCTATCGGGAGGGGTCGGTGCGAAGTTGCCGTCGAGGACCGGGGACGCGCTGGTCGTCGACGACGCGACCGAGACGATGTGTGCGGTTCGCATTCGGGAGCGATGGACGGAACACGGGGGGTGGGAGTCGCGTGGCCGAGTGAAGAGAACGGCTAGCCGTGGAAACGTTTACGCGGGATAGAAGCCAATAACAGCGTATATCCGGGGAGGTGACGGTTGACGAAGATACAAAGTCCCGGCTCGAAGAACTCCGAGACGAGATTCGCGCCGGGACGAGGGGCCAGTCACGCAGCAGGAGATACCTCGGAGAGCTCATCGACGACGCCTACGAGGAGACAGATGAAACCGTCGACACGTTCCGAGAATCAACAGTGCCGCTCTCCAAGGCGGAAACGGAAGCGATGAGCCGTGGCCGGCTCTACCCCAACCTCGACACACTCGTCGACAAGGGCTCATCGATAAAGGCCAACTCGACCAGCGCATCAGCCACCACACGCTCACCAGCCGCGGCCGCCGCGAGTGGGAACAGCAGTACGTCGACCTGGAAGAGCAAGTAGAATAAACATCTCGGGTAAGCGATCAGGCTTCAGTCGCCCGGATTAACGGGTCCTTTGTACGCTGAGCTGACGTGCTCGCCGTCCTGCCACTGCCAGTAGTAGTAGCGGTTGTTGATCTCCTTGACCGTGATTGTTGCTTTTGCAGGGGCCTCATCCGGTCGGTTGTCAACTTTGAGTTCCACAGCTGTCTCCGCGGATCCTTTGTCTCGATACGTGGCGAAGTTCTCGGCGTTTCTGGCGACTTGCCGTAACTGTGCAGGCGAACACCCGTCGAGCGAATCAACGATCTCGCCGGGCAGTGCTGTCGGAGAGGTTGATGGCTCTGGCATGGAAAGTTCATTTTATCCAATAGAAACCAGCTTGCGGGGAGTTCTGTTAGTTAAGCTTCGTGTAAGTCCGTTCCGGGAGTTACCCATACGGCCGCAAAACACGATCGGGTTTGATTTCGACGTCAACGCGCCACAGATGCTTGCAACCACCCTCGGGTGTGCGATACTCCCAATCCGGGCAGGTACATGTCTTGGCGACGATATCAACCGCGTGAACATCCTCCTCTGTTCGCTCGACCTCACGCTCACCGCCGGCGAGCGCGTCAAACGCTACTACGGGTCGAAGATGGTCGACTTGATACGGCCGTCGTCAACATCACTCTCGACCTCAGCGAAGCCGCAACCGGCGGCACGGTCGTCATCGGTAACGAAGCAGACGCCGGCTACTAGACTAATGTCCCCTGCAACGACGGTAACGACGACGGCCAGATTAGCGTCCTCTTCAACAGCTACCAGGCCGGCAACGCTGACGCCGAAAACTACAGCGTCGTCACCGCCGCTGGTGACGAGGACTCCGCGTCCCTTATCGACGGGGCTGACAGCGAAACGAACATCTCGCAGCTGTTGGCCGCCGGCGACTACGAACTCGCCGCCAGCACCTCCAGCGTCACCGACACCAGCAGCTACAGTCTGGAGAACAACCGCAGCCTCGCTGACGGTGACGTCTATAACGCGACGTTCAACCTCAACGAGCAGCGTCTCCTCCAGAAGAGCGAGGACGTTCAGTCCGTCTCTGACGAGTGCGAGACGGTCACGCGTGAAGCGAGCTTCACCTACGATGGCGACTAGATCACTGTCGAAGCCGCATCCGGCCAGACCATCTCCGGTGAAACCTCAATCGCACCCGGCACCGAGCTGACGCTCCGCGTCCGCTCGTCCGGCGACACCCAGTCTCGCTTCACCACGGGCCCGACGGTGACCGTCCAGGCTGACGGCACCTTCGCCCACGACTTCGACTTCAGCGAGCGCAACGTGAACGACACGTTCACCGCACGACTCACCGGCGGCAGCTTCGGTGACACCGTCAGCGCTGACGGTGTTGTCGTCGAAGCCACCCAGACCGCAACGGCAACCGTCACCGCTACGGCCACCGAGACCGCTACGGCTACGGAACCGTCCGGCGAGTCCGGCGGCGGCATCCCCGGCTTCGGCATGGGTATCGCGCTCATCGCCGTCCTCGGTGCTGCCTTGCTGGCTCTCCGCCAGAACTAACGAATAACGACTGACCGCTCGTAAGCGGTCACACTACGCGGTACCCCCACACTTTCTTTCACGAACCAAACCTGACAGCGGCAGCGCTACCGAAGCCGCATCAAGTGAACCCGACCGACTACCAACACGCCTATACTCGGGACGCCCGTCCCGTCTGGTAATGGTATCCGCGTTGACCGACACGCTCGCGTGGGTCGTCATCGCGGCGTTCGGAACGAGCGCAATCCTCCAGACCAACCACCGCCAGTACAGCCGGTACGCGGCTGTCGCGGCGTGGACGCTGTTCGCGGCGTTCTGGGGGCTTCTCGTGCCGTACTACTTCTTCGAGCACTTGAGCCTCATTGAGGGCGTGCTGAGCGCGGTCGCTGTACCCGCGTGTCTGTACACCGCGTACCTCGTCGGGACGGGGAAGCGCCAACTGGTGACGCTGACGCGCTCGATTGCGATTATGGGGCTGTTGTTCCTGCCGTTCCAGACCATCGAGCCGGCTCGCCAGTTCGCTATCGAGGCGGTCGCCCAGCAGGCCGAGTGGCTGATGGCGCAGTTCGGCTACTACCCGCCGGTCGTGGAGGGCGACCACGGCTACCTGGCGAAGTTCGTGTTCACCGGCGAGTCCGTCACCGGCGAGTCCGGCCACCGGTACACGACGACCGTTCTGATGGCGTGTACGGGCATCGGGAGCATGTCCATCGTCGGCGGGCTCGCGCTCGCCGTGAAAGCCCCGATGAAGCGCCGCATGCAGGCGCTCGCTGTCGCGCTCCCCGTCATCTACGGGTTGAACGTGATTCGCGTGGTGTTCATCGCCGTCGCGCACGGCAAGCAGTGGTTCCGCGGCGGCATCTACGAGTCGCTCGTGTTCGTGCTGTTCCCGACGAACGACGGCAACATGGTGTCGTACCTGTTCGCCGACCGCGTGCTCGCGCAGTCCGCGTCCGTCGTCGCGCTCGTCGTCCTGACGTTCGCGCTGCTCCGCATCGTCCCGGAGCTCGGCGGCGTCGTCGAGGACGTCGCGTACATCGCGACCGGCAACGAGTACGAGATTACGCGGCGGTTCGCGGAGTAGCGCAGACTGACGGCTGCGCTACGGCTCGTCTCTCTACCTGTGACTACCGACTCGAAGAACCACGAGCATCAGCGATTGGCTACCCGATAACTGGGGTGGACTGAAAGGGGCGACGGGCTCGCGTCCAGTTTAGTCGTCTCGCGGACCACTATCTGTGAGCGCAGCGAACAGATATGTCCGCGAGCGACCGCGAGCCCGTCGGGGCTTTCGAGGACACGTATCTACCTTCGTCGAGACGCCAGGAAACGCAGAGCAATCACTATCGAACGTAACGTCGAAAGGAAAGCGCCCGGAGCGGGATTTGAACCCGCGTCACAACCGTGACAGGGTTGTATGATGGGCCACTACACCATCCGGGCTTGCTGCACTCATTCGTAGCCGGCTTGTATTCTTAAGACTTTCCAAACGGTGGGACGTGTGCGTCGTGGTGGCGCGGGCCTCGACCGGAATCGTAGTTGACAAGACCTAAGTGCGCTGCGGGTGAATTGGCCTGTAGTATCTCGTGAGAGGTAGTTCTCCCCCCATCCAGGCACACCCATGGTAGACGTAAGCCAACACGAACTCGTCCCCGAGCACACAGTTCTCGACGAAGACGAACTCGAGGACGTGCTCGTGGACTACGACATCGACCGGACGGACCTGCCGAAGATTAAACGGAAGGACCCTGCCCTGCCGGACGACGCGGAGGTCGGCGACGTCGTCAAAATCGTGCGGGACTCGCGGACCACGGACAAAGCCATCGTGTACCGACTGGTGATCGAATAAATGCAAATCGAAGACCGACGTGAACTGTCGAGGGCGTATTTCTCGAAAGAACGACTCGCGGAACACCACTTCAGGTCGTTCAACTCGTTCCTGAAGCGCGGCATGCAGGACGTCGTCACCGAGAAGGAGCGCATCGAGACGGACATCGGTGACAAAGAAGACGAGGAGCCGGTGTGGGTCGAACTCGGCGACGTCCGCATCACGACCCCGCGCGTGCGGGAGGCGGACGGCTCCGAGGAGCTGCTGTACCCACAGGAAGCGCGACTGCGCAACATCACGTACTCCGCGCCGGTGTTCATGGAGATGAGCATCGTTCGCGGCGGCGAAGAGGAAGAAGAGCGCGTGCTGGACACGACGGAGACGAAGGTCGGCCGGATGCCGATCATGGTCGGCTCCGACAAGTGCAACATCGCGGGCTTCTCTGAGGAGGAGCTCATCGAAATCGGTGAGGACCCCGCCGACCCCGGTGGCTACTTCATCGTGAACGGCAGCGAGCGCGTGCTGATGACCAGCGAGGACCTCGCGCCGAACAAGATCCTCGCGGAGTACGACTCCAAGTACGGCGACGAGATTCAGGTCGCGAAGACGTTCAGCCAGCGCCGCGGCTACCGCGCGCTGGTGCTCGTCGAGCGCAACCGCGAGGGGCTACTGGAAGTGTCGTTCCCCTCGGTCTCGGGCTCGATCAACTTCGTGACGCTGGTGCGGGCGCTCGGCCTCGAATCCGACGAGGAGATCGTCCACCGGGTCAGCGAGGACCCCGAGATTGTGAAGTTCATGCTGGAGAACCTGGAGGAGGCGGACGTCCAGACCCAGGAGGAGGCCATCGAGGAGCTCGGGCAGCGCGTCGCCTCCGGCCAGGGGAAGAACTACCAGCTGAAGCGCGCGAACTACGTCATCGACCGCTATCTCCTCCCGCACCTCCACGAGGAGGGCATCGAGGACGAGGAGACGCGCATCAACAAGTCCTACTACCTCTGTCGGATGGCTGAGGCGTGTTTCGAGCTCGCGCTCGACCGCCGCGAATCCGACGACAAGGACCACTACGCGAACAAGCGCCTCAAGGTCTCCGGCGACCTGATGAAGGACCTGTTCCGGACGGCGCTGAACAAGCTGGCACGCGACGTGAAGTACCAGCTCGAACGCGCGAACATGCGCAACCGCGAACTCACCGTGAACACGGTGGTTCGCTCCGACGTGCTGACCGAGCGCCTCGAACACCCAATCGCGACCGGGAACTGGGTAGGCGGGCGCTCCGGCGTCAGCCAGCTCGTGGACCGGACGGACTTCATGGGCGTGCTCAGCCACCTGCGCCGGCTGCGCAGCCCGCTGAGCCGCTCCCAGCCGCATTTCGAAGCGCGTGACCTGCACGCCACCCAGTGGGGGCGCATCTGTCCCTCCGAGACCCCCGAGGGGCCGAACTGTGGCCTGGTGAAGAACTTCGCGCAAGCGATGGAGCTCTCCCAGAACGTCGAAGACGAGCGCGAGTTGAAACGCGAACTCTCGTCGATGGGCGTCGAGGGCATCCCCGGAATCAGTACAGAAGCGACGACACCAGCGGACGACTAACATGAGCACGGAACGAGAAGCGAAAGTCTACGTCAACGGCAGTCTCGTCGGGACCCACGAGGACCCCGAGGAGCTGGCAGCACAGATCCGGGAGGCGCGCCGACGGGGAGAGGTCTCCGAGATGGTGAACGTCTCCGTGAAGGACCGCACGAACGAAGTCATCGTCAACGCGGACGCGGGCCGGGCCCGCCGCCCGCTGCTCGTCGTCGAGGACGGCGAGCCCCTCGTCACCGACGAGGAGATGGACGCCGTCGAGAACGGCGACATCGACTTCGAGGACCTCGTTCGCGCGGGGAAAGTGGAGTTCATCGACGCCGAGGAAGAGGAGGACGTCCTCGTCGGCGTCGACCAGGACGAACTCACGGACAACCACACCCACCTCGAAATCGACCCGCAGCTCATCTTCGGCATCGGCGCCGGGATGATTCCGTACCCCGAGCACAACGCGAGCCCACGAATTACGATGGGCGCGGGGATGATGAAACAGAGTCTGGGCCTGCCGGCGGCGAACTACCGCATCCGGCCGGACACCCGCCAGCACCTCCTGCACTACCCGCAGAAGGCGATGGTGAACACCCAGACCACCGAACAGATTGGCTACGACGACCGGCCGGCCGGCCAGAACTTCGTCGTCGCCGTCATGTCCTACGAGGGCTTCAACATCGAGGACGCTCTCGTCATGAACCAGGGCTCAGTGGACCGCGCGCTCTCGCGCTCGCACTTCTTCCGTACGTACGAAGGCGAGGAGCGCCGCTACCCCGGCGGCCAGGAGGACCGCTTCGAGATTCCCTCCGACGACGTGCGCGGCGGTCGCGGCGAGGACGCGTACACGCACCTCGACGACGACGGCCTCGTCAACCCCGAGACCCAGGTCGACGACTCTTCCGTCCTGTTGGGGAAGACGAGTCCGCCGCGGTTCCTCGAAGAACCCGAGGACATGGGCGGGCTCAGCCCGCAGAAGCGCCGCGAGACGAGCGTGACGATGCGCTCGGGCGAAGACGGCGTCGTGGACACAGTCACCCTCATGGAGGGCGAGGACGGCTCGAAGCTCGCGAAGGTCTCCGTACGGGACGAACGAATCCCCGAGCTCGGGGACAAATTCGCGTCCCGCCACGGTCAGAAGGGCGTCGTCGGCCACCTCGCACCCCACGAAGACATGCCGTTCACACAGGAGGGCGTCGTGCCCGACCTCGTGCTGAACCCGCACGCGCTGCCGTCCCGGATGACGGTCGGCCACGTGCTGGAGATGCTCGGCGGGAAAGCCGGCTCCCTCGACGGGCGCTCCGTCGACGGGACGGCGTTCACCGGCGAGGACGAGGACGAGCTACGCTCGACGCTGGAGGACCGCGGCTTCAAGTCCTCCGGCAAGGAAGTGCTGTACTCTGGCGTTTCGGGGGAGAAAATCGAGGCCGAGATTTTCGTCGGCACGATTTTCTACCACAAGCTCTACCACATGGTGTCGAACAAGCTCCACGCCCGCTCGAAGGGGCCGGTCCAGGTCCTCACGCGGCAGCCGACGGAGGGGCGCGCCCGCGAGGGTGGCCTCCGCGTCGGGGAGATGGAGCGCGACACCGTCATCGGCCACGGCGCCGCGATGGTGCTCAAAGAGCGCCTGCTTGACTCCTCGGACCGCGAGGAGATTCACGTCTGTGGCAACTGCGGCATGACGGCCGTGGAGAACTACGAGCAGCGCCGCGTCTACTGTCCGAACTGTGAGGAGGAAACGGACGTGCACAGCCTCGAGATGAGTTACGCGTTCAAACTCCTGCTCGACGAGATGAAAGCGCTCGGCATCGCGCCGCGACTCGAACTGGAGGACGCAGTATGAGCACAGGACAATCACCTATGGAGATCGGCGAAATCAGCTTCGGGCTGATGGACCCGGAGGAGTACCGCGACATGTCCGCGACGAAAGTCATCACCGCGGACACGTACGACGACGACGGCTTCCCCATCGACATGGGCCTGATGGACCCGCGCCTGGGCGTCATCGACCCCGGGCTGGAGTGCAAGACGTGCGGCCAGCGCTCCGGGAGCTGTAACGGCCACTTCGGCCACATCGAGCTCGCCGCGCCCGTCATCCACGTCGGGTTCGCGAAGCTCATCCGCCGGCTGCTACGCGGGACGTGCCGGGACTGCGCGCGCCTCCTGCTCACCGAGGAGGAGAAAGAGGAGTACCGCGAAGACCTCGACCGCACGCGCAGCCTCCACGAGGACGTCTCCGACGTCACGAAGGCCGCCATCCGGGAGGCCCGCAAGAAGGACCACTGCCCGCACTGCGGGGAAGTCCAGTACGACGTCAAACACGAGAAGCCGACGACGTACTACGAAGTCCAGCAGGTCCTCGCGAGCGACTACAGCGAGCGCATCGCCGCCGCGATGCAGCCCGACCCCGACGAGGACGACTCGGGTATCAGCCCGCAGGAGCTCGCCGAGCAGACGGACATCGAGATTAGCCGCATCAACGACATCCTCTCCGGGGAGTTCCGGCCGCGCCGCGAGGACCGCGAGGCCATCGAGGCCGCCATCGGCGCGGACCTCACCACCGAGGACATGAACAAGCTGATGCCCTCGGACATCCGCGACTGGTTCGAGGACATCCCCGGCGAGGACCTCGCCGTGCTCGGCATCGACCCCGAGAAGAGCCGGCCCGAGTGGATGATTCTGACCGTCCTCCCGGTGCCACCGGTGACCGCGCGGCCGTCGATTACGCTCGACAACGGCCAGCGCAGCGAGGACGACCTCACGCACAAACTCGTGGACATCATCCGCATCAACCAGCGGTTCATGGAGAACCGCGAGGCGGGTGCGCCCCAGCTCATCATCGAGGACCTCTGGGAGCTGCTGCAGTACCACGTCACGACGTTCATGGACAACGAGATTTCGGGAACGCCGCCCGCCCGCCACCGTTCGGGCCGCCCGCTGAAGACGCTCAGCCAGCGCCTGAAGGGTAAGGAGGGCCGGTTCCGTGGCTCGCTGTCCGGAAAGCGCGTGAACTTCTCCGCGCGGACCGTCATTTCGCCGGACCCGACGCTGTCGCTGAACGAGGTCGGTGTGCCCGACCGCGTGGCGACCGAGATGACCCAGACGATGGTCGTCAACGACCAGAACGTCGAACGCGCCCGCACGTACGTCCGCAACGGCCCGGAAGGCCACCCGGGCGCGAACTACGTCACGCGACCCGACGGCCGCCGCGTCCGCGTCACCGAGAAGGTCTGCGAGGAGCTCGCCGAGCGCGTCGAGCCCGGCTGGGAGGTCCAGCGCCACCTCATCGACGGCGACATCATCATCTTCAACCGACAGCCGTCGCTGCACCGGATGTCCATCATGGCCCACGAGGTCGTGGTGATGCCGTACAAGACGTTCCGCCTGAACACCGTCGTCTGTCCGCCGTACAACGCCGACTTCGACGGCGACGAGATGAACATGCACGCCCTCCAGAACGAGGAGGCGCGTGCCGAGGCGCGCGTGCTGATGCGCGTCCAGGAGCAGATTCTCTCGCCGCGCTTCGGTGAGAACATCATCGGCGCGATTCAGGACCACATCAGCGGGACGTACCTGCTCACGCACGACAACCCGCGGTTCAACGAGACGCAGGCCTCCGACCTGCTGCGCCAGACCAGCATCGACGAGCTCCCCGAGCCCGCCGGCACCGAGGGCGGCGAGCCCTACTGGGAGGGACGACAGATTTTCAGCGAACTGCTGCCCGACGACCTCAACCTCGACTTCACGGGGACCGTCGGCGAGCCGGTCGTCATCGAGAACGGCCAGCTCCTCGAGGGTACCATCGCCGAGAACGAAATCGGTGGGTTCGGCGGCGAAATCGTCGACACCATCGCGAAAGTCCACGGGAAGACCCGCGCGCGCATCTTCATCAACGAGGTCGCCTCGCTGGCGATGCGCTCGATTATGCACTTCGGGTTCTCCATCGGCATCGACGACGAGACTGTCTCCACGGAAGCCCGCGAACGCATCGACGAGGCCATCGGGTCGGCGTACGACCGCGTGCAGGAACTCATCGAGACCTACGAGAACGGCGACCTCGAATCCCTGCCCGGCCGCACCGTCGACGAGACCCTCGAGATGAAAATCATGCAGACGCTCGGGAAGGCCCGTGACTCCGCCGGCGACGTCGCCGCGGAGAACTTCGACGCGGACAACCCCGCCGTCGTCATGGCCGACTCCGGCGCGCGTGGGTCGATGCTGAACCTCACGCAGATGGCCGGCTGTGTCGGCCAGCAGGCAGTCCGTGGCGAGCGCATCAACCGCGGCTACGAGGACCGCACGCTCAGCCACTTCGAGCCGAACGACCTCTCCAGTGAAGCCCACGGCTTCGTGGAGAACTCCTACACGAGCGGCCTCACCCCGAAAGAGTTCTTCTTCCACGCGATGGGTGGCCGCGAGGGCCTGGTGGACACGGCAGTCCGGACGTCGAAGTCCGGCTACCTCCAGCGCCGCCTCATCAACGCACTCTCCGAGCTGGAGACCCAGTACGACGGGACGGTCCGCGACACCAGCGACACCATCGTCCAGTTCGAATTCGGCGAGGACGGCACGTCGCCCGTCGAGGTGTCCTCCAGCGAGGAGGTCGACGTCGACGTCGAACACATCGCCGACCGCATCATCGAATCCGAATTCGAGAGCACCGAGGAGAAAGAGGAGTTCCTCGGCGTCCAGGAGCCGCCGACGAACCTCTCCGAGCACGGCGCGTCCTGGGAGGTGGAATCCGATGACTGAAATCACACCCGCGATTCGCGACCACGTCGAAGCATCGGAACTCCCGCGACGCCTCAAGGAACGCGTCTACGACACCATCGAGGACCGCGAAGACGTCACCATCCCGGAAGCCAAAGACATCGCGACCGCAGTCGAGTCCCAGTACATCGACACGCGCGTCGACCCCCTCGAACCCGTGGGGACCGTCTCCGCGCAGTCCATCGGGGAGCCGGGGACGCAGATGACGATGAACACGTTCCACTACGCTGGCGTCGCGGAGATGGACGTGACGCAGGGCCTGCCGCGGCTCATCGAGCTCGTGGACGCCCGAAAGACCCCGGACACGCCCATCATGACGGTGTACCTCGAAGACGAGTACGCCGAGGAGCGCGAACGCGCCCACGAGGTCGTGTGGAGCATCGAGGCGACGAAGATTCTCGCGCTCGGTGACATCTCCACGAACGTCGCCGACATGGTCGTCCAGATCGACCTCAACGAGGACACGCTCCAGGAGCGGTGGCCGCTCAAGGACTCCACGAACGAAATCGCGGGCGAAATCGCCGAGACCATCGAAGGCAGCCTCGGCGTCCAGGTCACCCAGCAGGGGACCGTCCTGGAGTTCGGCCCGAGCGAGCCGTCGTACCGCGAACTCCTCCAGCTCGTCGAACAGCTCCGCGACATCGTGTTCAAGGGCATCGAGGACGTCTCCCGCGTCGTCATTCGCCGCGAGGAGACCGAGCGCGGCGAGGAGTTCGTCCTCTACACGGAGGGGTCGGCGTTCAAGAAGGCGCTCAGCATCGAGGGCGTCGACGCCTCCCGCACGTCGTGTAACAACATCCACGAGGTCCACAAGACCCTCGGCATCGAGGCCGCCCGCGAGGCCATCATCGAGGAGACGATGACCACGCTCGAAGAGCAGGGTCTCGACGACGTGAACATCCGCCACCTGATGCTGGTCGCGGACATCATGACCAACGACGGCACCATCCAGTCCATCGGCCGGCACGGCATCTCCGGGAACAAGGACTCCGTGCTCGCCCGCGCAGCGTTCGAGGTCACCGTCAGTCACCTCCTGGACGCCGCCATCTACGGCGAGGCCGACGACCTCGACGGCGTCATCGAGAACGTCATCGTCGGGAAGCCCGTCCAGCTCGGCACCGGCGACGTTGACCTCCGGATGGGCGCCAGCAAGTCCGACTGATGACAGTCAGGCTCTCCGACGAGGCGCGCCGCCTCATCGCCGCGTTCGAGGACGAGACCGACGCCGACGCCGTCGACTGCGTCGTCGACGACGAGGAGGACCGCGTCATCTTCGTCGTCGCCGCCGGCGAGATGGGGTCGGCCATCGGCCCCGGCGGCAGCCGTGTCGAAGAGCTCGAAGAGAAACTCGGCCGCGACGTGATGCTCGTCGAGGACGCACCGACGCCGGAGGGCTTCGTTGCGAACGCGCTCTCCCCGGCGGCCGTCTACAACGTCACCATCAGCGAGAACGACACCACGGTCGCGTACGCTGAAGTCGCCCACGAAGACAAGGGCGTCGCCATCGGTACCGGCGGGAAGAACATCGAAGCCGCCAAACAACTCGCGAAACGGCACTTCGACATCGACGACATCCAGCTCACCTGAGGCGCACTTTTTGCGCTGCGGGGGTCGCTACTGCTCGCTGATGCGCTTTACCCTGCTTCGATCAGTGTCAAGCATCTGGGAACCGAGCGGGACGGTAGGCTCAGTAGGGTCCCGGTTTGCGCTGTGGCCGCAAGGAGCGGGGGCGTCGAGGACTTGCGATAGGGGATTGGACGGCGCTTTTGCCGAGCGAGGCGGCGAAGCCGCCGAGTGCAGAGCGAACGGTCGAAGCGAAAGGCCGAGTTTAAGTGCCTCCGATGGGTAAACGACTGTATGTCGAACGGCAAGTACGCCGCTCGGAAACTGAAGAAGGACCGCCAGAAGCACCGGTGGTCCGACTCGGAGTACGCGCGGCGAGAACGGGGGCTCGGCAAAGAGTCCGACCCCCTCGAGGGTGCACCGCAGGGTCGCGGGATCGTCCTCGAGAAGGTAGGTATCGAAGCAAAACAGCCGAACTCCGCGATTCGGAAGTGCGTGCGAGTTCAGCTCATCAAGAACGGAAAGCAGGTCACCGCGTTCTGTCCCGGTGACGGCGCTATCTCGTTCATCGACGAGCACGACGAAGTCACCATCGCCGGTATCGGCGGTGCGAAGGGTCGTGCGATGGGCGACCTCTCGGGCGTGAATTACAAGGTCGAGAAGGTCAACGGCGTGAGCCTCATCGAACTGGTTCGCGGGAACGCTGAGAAGCCGGTGCGATAATCATGAGTGAGGAAGAAGCCCCCGAACCCGAGGCGCCCGCTGGCACCGACGAGGAAGACGTCAACGCGAAGCTCTTCGGCAAGTGGGACGTCACGGACATCCAGTACCGTGACCCGAGCACGCGCCGCTACCTGTCCGTGACACCCGTCGCACACACGATGGGTCGCCACGCGCAGAAGCAGTTCAAGAAGAGCGAGATCAGCATCGTCGAGCGGCTCGCGAACCGTCTGATGAAGACCGGCGCGAACGCGGGCAAGAAGCAGCAGTCGCTGGGCATCGTCCGCGACGCCTTCGACATCATCCACGAGCGCACCGAGGAGAACCCGATTCAGGTGCTCGTGCGTGCCGTCGAGAACTCCGCGCCCCGCGAGGAGACCGTCCGCCTGAAGTACGGTGGCATCTCCGTCCCGAAGGCCGTCGACGTCGCGCCCCAGCGCCGCGTCGACCAGGCGCTGAAATTCATCGCCGACGGCGCTCACTCGTCGTCGTTCAAGACGCCCGTCGACGCCGCCGAAGCGCTGGCGAACCAGCTCATCGGCGCCGCCGACTACGACGTGCAGACGTACGCGGTCGGGCAGAAAGAAGAGAAGGAACGCGTCGCGGCCGCGGCCCGCTAACGCGGTTCCACTCGGTTCGGTTCTGCGGTTCTTTCTTCAGTTTCGAGCGGCGGCGTTTCGCCGACGCGGATACGATACCTGAAAGCAGTTAACCCTGGATTCCGCAAGCACCGGGTATGCGATACAACCGCCGTTCGTTCCTCGCTTCCCTCGGCTTGACCGGTGTCGCCGGACTCGCCGGCTGTACGTCGCCGGACGAGCCCAGCGACACGACGACCTCCACCGAATCGCCGCCCGTCACGACCGTCGACGACCCCGCCTACGACCTCGGTGTGACCCACGACGTCGAGAACTGGGGCGAGTACGACCCTGACTGGTCGCATCCCGTGGACGCGCCGAACCTCGACGTGACGACCGAAACCGTCATCGAGGGCCTGAAGATTCCGTGGGACCTCTCCTTTGCGCCGAACGGCGACCTCTTCATCAGCGAGCGCGTGGGGCGGATATCGCGGTACGACTCCGACGAACTGGAGACCGTCGCGACCCCCAACGTAATCGACCACGCCGACGCAATCGCTCCGGGCGAAGAGGGTGGCTGGTGGGAGGCAGGCAGCGAGGGCGGACTGATGGGAATCGCAGCCCACCCGAACTATCCGGACGTCCCGCTCGTGTACGCCATCTACACTCGGGAAGACGAACCCGCCGTCTCCGGCGGCGACCCCTTCGTCAATCGCCTCTCGTACTTCGACGTCTCCGCGGACGACCCCAGCGAGGCCGAGACGGTCGTGATCGACGACATCCCCGGCAATGAAATCATCCACAACGGCGCACGCCTCGCCTTCGGCCCGGAGAACTACCTGTGGGTGACCACGGGCGACGCCGCTTCGGTCAACCCGGAGCTCGGGACCAACCAGCCGCTCCCCCAGGACCCCTCCTCACTCGCGGGGAAGGTGCTCCGGGTCGAGCCGGACGGCGGCGCGCCCGCGGGCAACCCCGACATCGACGGCGGCGACCCGCGGGTGTTTACGTACGGCCACCGGAACCCGCAGGGCATTACGTTCCTGCCGGACGCGACACCGGTGGAGAACGAACACGGGCCGTCCGCCCACGACGAGGTGAACGTGCTGGAAGCTGGGGGAAACTACGGGTGGGGGCCCGAGGGCGAGCGCGCGCGCACGGCGGAGACGTACCGCGGCACCGACTACGCGCGGCCGGTCGTGAACACCGACGATACGTGGGCGCCGCCGGGGTCGGTGTTCTACACGGCGGACGCGGTGCCGTCGTGGCAGAACCGCCTCGTCATCGGCGGGCTCGTCTCCCAGCGCATCAACCTCGTCACCATCTACCCGACGGACGGCGAGCCGGCGTCCGCGGCCAACGGCGGCCAGCGCTTCGATGCGGACTGGATGAACTCCGAGTACAGCGCGGTCCACCACACGGCGCTGGAGGACGAACTCGGGCGCATCCGGCACGTCGAGCAGGGACCCAACGGCACGCTGTACGCGGTGACGTCGAACCGTGACGGCCGCGCGCAGGGCGACCAGTTCCCGCGAGAGGGCGACGACCGCCTCGTCCGCATCACGCCGGCCTAATCAGTCTGCGGCAGGGCCGGTCGTGGTCTCCTGTGCGTCGACGTACGTGCGGATGGCGTCGACGAGGCCGCGGCGGCACTCGCTCTCGTCGGGGTCGTCGGCGAGTTCCGCGAAGCGCTCCCGAAACGCTTCGACGTCGATTTCGGGGGCGTCCTCGGCGGCGGCGTGCGCGAGGTCGTAGATGCGGTGGTCGTCGGGGACGGCGTCGTGGCGTTCGAGGAGGGCGAGCGCGAACGCGGCGTTGACGGCGGTCATCGAGGGGTCCGCACCCGCGGTGAGCCGCTGGCCGACCGACGGGCCGACAACCGGCTGGTCGGCGACGGCGGCCGCGAGCTCGGATTCGAGGAACGCAACGAGTTTGTCCGTCGGGCCGACCGAGAGCGTGATGTCGTCGGCGTAGATGTCCTTGACGTGGTTGGCAATCTGGTAGCAGTGCGTGAGCACGCGGCGCTCGACGCTGCGGCCAGTCAACGCCAAGAATAGGACTTCGTCCATCGAGAGGACGTGGCTCGGATGGTCGTGTTCGTGGCGGTGCATGTGGGCGAACTCGTGGAGGGCGAGTTCGCGGGCCATCGCGGAGGTGGCGGCCTGCTGGGAGATGTTGAGGACGTGGTGGTCGTCGTAGTGGCCGGCCCACGTTCGCTCGTCGGGGTTCTCGCGAACGTGCACCTCGACCGGCTGTTCGAGGTCGTGTTCGGTCTCGAAGACGTCGCGGGCCCCGAGAAACGGTGCGGCGGGGCCCCCACCCGTCACGCGCAACTGCATGGTATCTATTCACACGGCACTCGCGGCAAAGACTCTTTCGCCCGCGGTAGCCACCGCAGCCGCCGGGACGAACCAGACGAGTCGGCGGCTACACCTCGTGTTCCGCCGTGCCGTACTCCCGGCAAAACACTATCCTTTTGAACCCGCTAGCAGTATGAATCCCTAATGGGCCGACGCAAGAAGATTGTCGAGAAGTGCGAACGGCTGATGGACAATCCGGAGCAGATCCGGAACATCGCCATCGCCGCGCACGTCGACCACGGTAAAACCACGCTGACCGACAACCTGCTGGCCGGCGCCGGCATGATTTCCGAGGACACCGCCGGCGAGCAGCTCGCGATGGACACCGAGGAGGACGAACAGGAACGCGGCATCACCATCGACGCCGCGAACGTCTCCATGACCCACGAGTACGAGGGCGAAGACCACCTCATCAACCTCATCGACACGCCCGGCCACGTCGACTTCGGCGGCGACGTGACGCGGGCAATGCGCGCCGTCGACGGCGCGCTCGTCGTTGTGGACGCCGTCGAGGGCGCGATGCCCCAGACGGAGACGGTGCTCCGGCAGGCGCTCCGCGAGGGCGTCAAGCCGACGCTGTTCATCAACAAGGTCGACCGCCTCATCTCCGAGCTCCAGGAGGGGCCCGAGGAGATGCAGGAGCGACTCCTGAGCGTCATCCGCGAGGTCAACGAGCTCATCCGCGGGATGACCGAGGAGATGGACGACATCACCGAGGACTGGACGGTCTCCGTCGAAGGCGGCACCGTCGGCTTCGGTTCCGCGCTCTACAAGTGGGGCGTCTCGATGCCCTCGATGCAGCGCACGGGCATGGACTTCGGCGACATCATGGACCTCGAGCGCGCCGACAAGCGCCAGGAGCTCCACGAGCGCACGCCGCTGTCGGACGTCGTCCTCGACATGGTCTGTGAGCACTTCCCGGACCCCATCGACGCCCAGCCCCACCGCATCCCGCGCATCTGGCGGGGCGACCCCGAATCCGAAATCGCGGACACGATGCGGATGGTCAACGAGGACGGCGAAGTCGTCCTGATGGTCACCGACATCGGTATCGACCCGCACGCCGGCGAAATCGCCGCGGGTCGCGTCTTCTCTGGCACGCTGGAGAAGGGCCAGGAGCTGTACGTCTCCGGGACCGCGGGCAAGAACCGCATCCAGAGCGTCGGCATCTACATGGGTGGCGAGCGCGAGGAAGTGGACGAAGTTCCCGCAGGGAACATCGCCGCCGTCACCGGACTCAAGGACGCCATCGCGGGGTCGACGGTGTCCAGCATCGAGATGACGCCGTTCGAGTCCATCGAGCACATCTCGGAGCCGGTCATCACGAAGTCCGTCGAGGCGCAGAACATGGACGACCTGCCGAAGCTCATCGAGACGCTCCAGCAAGTCGCCAAGGAAGACCCGACCATCCAGATCGAGATTAACGAGGACACCGGCGAGCACCTCATCTCCGGGCAGGGTGAACTCCACCTCGAAGTCATCACCCAGCGCATCGAGCGCAACCAGGGCATCCCCGTCAACACTGGGGAGCCCATCGTCGTCTTCCGCGAGTCCCCGACCAGCGACTCCCGCGAGGTCGAGGGCGTCTCCCCGAACCGCCACAACAAGTTCTACATCACCATCGAGCAGCTCGACGACGACGTTCTCGAGCAGCTCCGCCTCGGCAACGTCACGATGGACATGCCCGAACAGGAGCGCCGCGAAGCGCTTCAGGACGCCGGCATGGACAAGGACACCTCGCAGAACGTCGAGAACATCATCGGGAAGAACGTCTTCATCGACGACACGAAGGGTATCCAGCACCTCAACGAGACGATGGAACTCGTCGTCGAGGGCCTCGAGGAAGCCCTCGGAGACGGTCCGCTCGCCGCCGAGCCCGTCGAAGGCGCACTCATCCGCCTCCACGACGCTCGCCTCCACGAGGACGCTATCCACCGTGGTCCCGCACAGGTCATCCCGGCCGTCCGCGACGCCGTCCACCGCGGCCTCATGGACGCCGAGATTCGCCTGCTCGAGCCGATTCAGGATGTCCGCATCGACGTTCCCTCCGAGCACATGGGCGCTGCGTCCGGCGAGATTCAGGGTCGCCGTGGCCGCGTCGACGACATGTACCAGGAAGGCGGCATGATGGTCGTCGAGGGCATCGCGCCCGTCGAGGAGATGATCGGCTTCTCCAGCGACATCCGCTCGGCCACCGAAGGCCGGGCGTCCTGGAACACCGAGAACGCCGGCTTCCGCGTCATGGCCGACAACCTCCAGCCCGAGATCATCAAGCAGATTCGAGAGCGCAAGGGCATGAAGACCGAACTGCCCGCGCAACTCGACTACTTCTAAAGTCGGACCTTTTTGCGGGGCGAGCGACGCTCGCCCCGCAAAAATCTACGCGAAAAAGCCGCAACCGGCTGCGGCATCTCGCGGTTCTCTCTGCGCACACCATCGACGACCAGCACTGCCGCCAACCATCGGTAGGATTTGTGCGGGCCGAAGGCTTATACACCGAACGTCCCCGAGTGAGAGTGTATGCACGCAGGCAGACGCGCCCGGCGTCGTATCGGCACGGAGCGACAGCACTCGCGCTCGCAGCCGACAACAACAGCCGGGGCGTCGCCAGCGGGGGGAGACGATGAGTGAGGCCGACGACCGCGCGCACACGCTCCGCCTGGAGCTCGTCGACGAGCCCGGCGAGCTGTTGCGCGCGCTCTCCCCCATCGCGGACAACGGCGGCAACCTCCTCTCGATATTCCACGAGCGCGGGTCGCTGACGCCGCGCGGCCACATCCCCGTGGAGGTCGACCTTGAGTGTTCGCCCGAGCGCTTCGAGCACATCGTCGACGCGCTCCGGGACGCCGGCGTCACCATCATCCAGGCGGACTCCGAGCGGTACGGCGAAGCGCTCAGCGTCCTGCTGGTCGGCGACCTCGTCGACACCGACCTCTCGGACACGCTCGCCGAACTCGAAGGGTGTGGGAGCGCGACGGTCGCAGACTTTTCGCTGACCACGGAGAAGGGGACGGAGGGCGTCTCCAGCGCTCGCGTCCGGCTGGCCATCGAGGCCGGGAGCACGGAGCGCGCGCTCGAACAGGTCCGGGACGTCGCCGCGCAGAAAGACCTCTCTGTCGTCGAGCCGCTCGTGGGGGAACTATGAAACTGGCAGTGATGGGCGCGGGCGACGTCGGCCGCGCAGTCGTCGACCTCGCCGACGAGTACGGCCACACGGTGTCGGCGTTCGCGGACTCGACGAGCGCCGTCGTCGACCCCGACGGTATCGACGTCGACGCAGCCCTCAAGCACAAAGACAGCGTCGGCAGAGTCGGCGAAGGCGACCCTGCGGACGCGCTCGGCGCCGAGTACGACGCGCTCGTGGAGGCGACGCCGACGACGCTCGGCGACGCCCACCCGGGCTTCGAGCACGTGCGGGCGGCGCTGGAGACCGACCGCCACGTCGTCCTCGCGAACAAGGGCCCGGTTGCCGAGCGCTACGACGACCTCCGCGCGCTGGAAGCGGACAGCGCGGGGTCGATTCGGTTCGAGGCGACCGTCGCGGGCGCAATCCCTGCGCTGTCGACCATCGACGGCATCGGCGCCGAGCGCGTGACGGCCGCCCGCGGCGTGCTCAACGGCACGGCGAACTTCATCCTGACGCGGATGGCGACCGACGGCCTCGACTACGAGCACGTGCTCGCGGAAGCCCAGGACCTCGGCGTCGCAGAAGCCGACCCGACCTTCGACGTGGAGGGGACCGACGCGGCGCTGAAGTGCGCGATTCTCGCGAACGTCATCCACGGCGGCGGCTACTCGCTGGCCGACGTCGACGTCGAGGGCATCACGGACGTCCCGCCGTCGGCGCTGGAGCTCGCTGCCGAGGACGGCCGGACAGTGCGACTCATCGGCGAAGTCACCGAGGACGGCGCCCGCGTGGGGCCGCGGCTCGTCCCCGAGAACCACACGCTCGCGGTGTCCGGGACGATGAACATCGTCCAGCTGGAGACCGAGCACGCCGGCCGCCTGAACCTCTCAGGGCGGGGCGCCGGCGGCCCCGAGACGGCGACCGCGGTGCTGGGCGACGTGAACCGACTGGAGTGAGCGCCGCGCCACGATTCGTGTGGCGTGTTCTCACAAACCCCGGGAAGGCGGCGGGGTCGTGCTGAGTGCGTACCGAAATGGTTTTAGTGCGAACTGACGAATGATTCCCACAGAGCGCGCCTTTCGCGCGATACTAGACAATGAGCGACGAACGACACCAGAACCTGGCCGTTATTGGCCACGTCGACCACGGCAAGAGCACGATGGTCGGGCGCCTCCTCTACGAAACGGGGAGCGTTCCCGAGCACGTCATCGAACAGCACAAAGAAGAAGCCGAGGAGAAGGGCAAGGGCGGCTTCGAGTTCGCCTACGTCATGGACAACCTCGCCGAAGAGCGTGAGCGCGGGGTCACCATCGACATCGCCCACCAGGAATTCAGCACCGACGAGTACGAATTCACTATCGTCGACTGTCCTGGCCACCGCGACTTCGTGAAGAACATGATTACGGGTGCGTCCCAGGCGGACAACGCCGTCCTCGTCGTCGCCGCTGACGACGGTGTCGCGCCCCAGACCCGCGAGCACGTGTTCCTCTCGCGGACGCTCGGCATCGACGAACTCATCGTCGCTGTCAACAAGATGGACATCGTCGACTACGACGAGTCCAAGTACAACCAGGTCGTCTCCGACGTCAAGGACCTGTTCGGTCAGGTCGGCTTCGCGACCGAGGACGCCTCGTTCATCGCGACGTCCGCCTTCGAGGGCGACAACGTCGCCGAGCACTCCGAGAACACTCCCTGGTACGACGGCCCGACCCTGCTGGAGGCCCTCAACGACCTCCCCGCGCCGTCCCCGCCGACGGACACCGACCTCCGTCTCCCCATCCAGGACGTCTACACCATCTCCGGCATCGGTACCGTCCCCGTCGGACGTATCGAAACCGGTGTGATGAACACGGGCGACAACGTCAGCTTCCAGCCGTCTGACGTCGGTGGCGAGGTCAAGACCATCGAAATGCACCACGAAGAGGTGCCCAAGGCCGAGCCCGGTGACAACGTCGGGTTCAACGTGCGCGGCATCGGCAAGGACGACATCCGTCGCGGTGACGTCTGTGGTCCGGCCGACGACCCGCCGAGCGTCGCCGAGACGTTCACGGCCCAGATCGTCGTGATGCAGCACCCGTCCGTGATCACGGCGGGTTACACGCCGGTCTTCCACGCGCACACCGCACAGGTCGCGTGTACCATCGAATCCATCGACAAGAAGATGGACCCCTCCTCGGGCGAGACCCAGGAGGAGAACCCGGACTTCATCCAGTCGGGCGACGCAGCGGTCGTCACCGTGCGCCCGCAAAAGCCCCTCAGCATCGAGCCGTCCTCCGAGATTCCGGAGCTCGGCTCGTTCGCCGTCCGCGACATGGGTCAGACCATCGCCGCCGGCAAAGTCCTGGACGTCAACGAAGCCTAATCCATGCAGCAGGCACGCGTTCGTCTCGCCGGCGTCAATCCCGACGACCTCGACAACATCTGCGACGACGTCAGGGAAATCGCGGACAAGACCGGCGTGAAGCTCAGTGGGCCGGTCCCGCTCCCGACGAAGACCCTCGAAGTCCCCTCGCGAAAGTCCCCCGACGGCGAAGGGACGGCCACGTGGGAGCACTGGGAGATGCGCGTCCACAAGCGTCTCATCGACATCGATGCGGACGAACGCGCGCTCCGCCAGCTGATGCGGATTCAGGTGCCCAACGAAGTCAGCATCGAGATCGTTCTCGAAGACTGACCGCGGGCTGTCACACGCGCCTTTCCTCTCCTTATTCAGCCGCGTAGCGCCGGCTCTACGAGGACCACGGCGTGCGTGAGTGATTCACGGCAGACCCACGAAACAGAAGTCTGAAATACGTCGGTCGACTTCGATTGGGTGCGGGCTCGTAGATCAGTGGTAGATCGCTTCCTTCGCAAGGAAGAGGCCCTGGGTTCAAATCCCAGCGAGTCCACTTCTCTGAACCTCGACCACCAAGCGACGTCTCTGTTGCTTCCCGTCGAAACCTAGCGAGCGCTCGTCGTCGGTCGTCGACCGTGGCCGCTCGGTACGACGTTTTGGCTAGTTGCCTGTTCCAAGTAGGGTCAGGTGACGGCGACGGTCAGATACGCGTCACCAGCCTCGGTTCGGAGTTCAGTAATCGAGACGTGTGAGGCGTTCAGCAGTCGCGTGAGGTCGTCGCTGACCGCCGTCTCCGAGTGAACCCGAACCGTGAGGTGGCCGTTCGCCTCGTCGACGAGCGTGGTCCCGGACGACGCCGCGGCGCACGCCCTGAAGTTGCTCACGCGGACTTCCTGCATCGACCGGTGACCGAGCACCACGTCAAGAAGTCCCATACGGCTGGGGTGGAGCGTCCAATTTTTAATTCTACACGTACCGGCGAGAATCAATACTTCACCGTGCTATCACCGAGCGACAGCAGAAGTCCTGGCCAGTTCCGAAACGAATGGCAGGCCGAGAGCGCACGGCAGCAGTCGTTCTCCGACGACTATCTGTTCGTTGCCCCCATCGCGAAACAGCGCCAGATGTCCGGGAACGCGGTGCCGCTGCTCGGGCGCGCCGTCGCCGAAGCTATCGCCAAGGAGATCCTCCCCGCGTAGCGGCCATTCTCCTGTGTTCCGGCTGCACGGCGTGCATACGAACGATACGTTAATGCGGGGAACGCAACAGGTTCGAGACGATGGCGCGCGTCCTGCCGGTACTCGCGGTGCTCGCGCTCGTCGTCGCGGCGGGCTGTCTGACGGCGGAGCCAGCAGCCGTCGGGCCGGACAGCCCGACGGAACCGACGGCAGACGCGCCGTTCACGGTTCCCGACCGCACGGTCGACCGGACGACGAACCCGTGGGGGCCGGGGCCGATTACGGTCGTCGTGGACGACCACACAGGCGCGACCCGCGACGTTTGGCCGGCAGTCCGGGAGACGCTGACGTTCTGGGAGAACGCGGTCTACCCGGGCAACCGCTATCGGCCGGAGTTCGAACTGGTCGAGGGGAACGAGTCGGCGGACGTCCGCGTAGCAATCGAGGCCGCAATCGAGCGGTGTAGCGTCCACGAGGACGACGTCGCGCTCGGGTGCGCGCCGGTCGTCCCGACGAACGCGACCGTGACCGACGAGGTGACCGTGCAGGTGCGCGCTGGGCACACGCCGGCGACGATGCGCACCATCCTGAAACACGAATTCGGCCACGTGCTCGGCTTCCGCCACGGCGAGGGACCGGGTGACGTGATGGCACCGAACCTCTCGTCGCGCGTGGACAGCGACGTCGCAGACGCGGCGGCGCGGACGTACTCGTGGGCGTCGGACACGCTACAGGTCGCCGTCGTCTCGGACACGACGACGACGGACGCGGCACGGGAACGAGTCCGGAAAGCCGTCGGGTACTACGACCGCGGCGCGGACAGCACCGTCGCGCTCCCACCGGAGTTCGAGGTCGTCGACGACCCCGAGACCGCGGACGTCGTCGTGGCGCTCGAGGAGTCCGTCGACTGTGACGTCCTCGGCGTCGACTCCTCGTGCGCACACTGGGACGGCCCGGACGTCGACGACGACGGGGTTCCCGAGTACTACACGGACGTCCGCGTCACCGTCGCGCCGGACAGCCACGACCGCGCCGGCTGGCACGCGGGCTACTGGCTGGGCAAGTCGCTGTGGACGAACGGCGTTCCAGGGCCGTTCCGGACGAACGAACACCCGCCAGCGAGCACCTGGTGAGCGAGAGAGAAGGAGTTACTCGTCGACTTCGTCGTCTTCCTCGATGACGCCGTCAATCGAAGATTGACGTGCAGTTGACTCGACGAGGCTACGCCTCGTCTTCCTCAACAACCTCGACGCCGCGGTTGTTCACCGCGTCGGGGTCGAGACCAATCTCCTCGAGGAAGTTACGGTACTCGCGTTCGGCGGACTCGCCGGCTTTCTGCTGGTCGCTGGCGTGATCGCACAGTTCCACGAGGTTCTCGGGGACGTCGTTCTGGTAGACGATCCAGTGATTGACGAGGTCGCTCATCCGGCGGATGGGGCTGGTGAAGTGGCCGTAGATTTCGAAGTTGAGCGCGTGGTGGCCGCCGAACGGATCGTTCATGTAGCGGGCGCGGGGCATCACCTTCATCACCGCCCACTGAATCTTCCCGAGTTGGCGCTCGGGCGCCTGCTCTAAAGTGGCGTTGACCGCCTTCCGTGGGTCGTCCCAGGAGTCGCCGGGGATGGAGACGCCGTCGAGTTCCTGAATCTCGCGGAGCGCGTCGTCCCACTCGTCGGGCGACGGCTGCGGGTGGACGCGGTAGACGGCTTCGACGCCGCGGTCCCACATGAGTTCGTGCGTGACCGCCTTGTTCGCCTTCAGCATGCACTCCTCGATGATGGTGTGCGCGCGGTCCCGGCGCGGGTTCAGGACGAGGCTGCCCTCCTCCTTGCGCTGTTCGTGCATCTGGTCGGCGAGTTCGAAGACGAGCGAGATTTCGTCGTGCAGCGGGGCGTCCTCGTCGTCAAGGCGTGCCTCCGTCTCCTTGTACGTCAGGCGCTCGTCGCTGTGGATGACGGACTTGTAAATCTCGATGTTGCGGTAGGAGAGGTCCTCCTTGTCGAGGTGCATCTCGACGGTGTGCGCGAGGCGGTCCTCGTTGGGGACCAGCGAGCAGACCGTCTCCGCGAGCACCGGCGGGAGCATGTGAATCGTGTAGCCGGGGAGGTAGATGGTGTTCCCGCGGTCCATCGCGGCGTCCCACATCTTCGAGCCGGGGTGGACGTAGTGAGTGACGTCGGCGATGTGCACCCAGACGACGTACTCCTCGTCGCGTTCGAGGACGCTGACCGCGTCGTCGAAGTCCTGAGCGTCCACGGGGTCAGTCGTCCACGTGGGCAGCGGACGCATGTCCGCGCGCTCGTCGACCTCGTCCTGAATCTCGGCCTGCACGTCCTCGATGCGCTCCTCCGCCTCCTCGATGACCTCGGGCTCGAAGCCGTCGTGGAGTTCGAACTTCTCCAGGAGGTCGTCGCGCTTGTTCTCAATTTGGCGGTCGAGCTCCGGGGAAATCTCCACGGGCCCCTGGTCCTCGATGGACCCTTGAGCCGCCTCTGCGTCGTTTGACATACTACAGTGTAGCCGGCACCCGCAGTTAGGCGTGTCGCCGTGGTCACTCCCGACCCGGCTGTTCCTCGCCGGCGGCGTCGAGGAATCGCGCGACGAACTCCGCATCGTCGACGCGCCCCGCGCCCGCGGCTTCGAGCGTGGCTTCGAGGCCGCGCCGGGGCTGCTTGGCGAGGTCGCGGAAACACGGCTTGCAGAGGTGTTCGAAGCGCTTGCCGTCGCGGTCCCAGCGGTCGCCGTGCTTGTCGTACTCGCGGGCGTCCTCGCGGGGCACGGACGCCCCGCAGGCGATGCAGGAGACGGAGTCGTCCCCGGAGCCCAGCATACGCGGTCGTTACCTGTGCGCGCACTTAGCGGTTTGGCCGCCGCGAGCCGTGACGGAGCGGCGGTTTTAAGCGTGGAGCCGCCCGAACCCACGGTATGGAAGTGTCCTCTCGTCACCACCTGCGGAGCGACGCCGTGCGCGAGATTGCCGACGCGCTCCGGGAGGGGCTGAGCGTCGAACTGGACGCGGACTCGTTCGAACTCGTGGAAATCGCCGACGAGGACTTCGACGTCGTGCTCGTCGACGGCGACCCGCTGGTGTGGTATCCGGAGGGCGAGCCGTTCGTCACCGTACAGGGCGCCAACGAGTTCGACCCGTCGACGGGCGTCGTCACGGTGGACTCGGGCGCCATCTCGTTCGTCAGCGACGGCGCCGACATCATGCGCCCCGGCATCACCGAGGCCGACGAGGGCATCGAAGCGGGCGACCTCGTCGTCGTCGAGGAGGAGAACCACGGGAAGGCGCTGGCGGTCGGCCGCGCGCTCACGAGCGGCGACGACATGGTCGGGGACTCCGGGAAGGTCGTGGAGAACCTCCACCACGTCGGCGACGAACTCTACGAATTCACGGTCTAGCTACGCGTCGCTCTCTTCCTCGGCGTCTGCGTCCTCGCTCTCTTCGTAGCGTTCGAGCGCGTCCTCGTAGCCCTGCTTGGCGAGCCGGTAGGTCTCCCGGAGGTCGACGATTGGGTCCTCGCTGGCGTCCACGCGAAGGTCGTCGTAGTACGGGCGCTCCTCCTCCCCGGTGTCGACTACCTTGACGGCCGCGCTCTGAATCGTGAGGTCTTCGCGCTTGTCGCCACCAGCTGCCTGCCCCGCACCGAGCGCGTCGACGAGGCGCTTGGCGAGCGGTTCGTCGCCGAACGAGACGTCCTCGTACTTCTCCGCAGTGCGCTCGACGACCGCTTCTCCAGTGAGGAGGTTGCCCGCGACGGTGTAGTTCTCGCCGCTCGTGTGGCCGTACCAGCCGTTGCACTCGTCGCCGGAGAACGTGAACGCGCCGTCCCGAGAGACGCCGTGTAGTTGGCGGCTCGGGCTGCCGTCGTCGGCGTTCAACAGCGCCTGCAGGGCGTCCTCAATGCCGAGGCCGTCCGCGAGATACTCGATACCCTTCGACCCGAGGCGCTCGTTCGTGACGCTCTGCGTGGCGACAGCGCCGTGCTCGTTGACGTGCGGGCACGGCACCCCGACCGCGGGCAGCCTGGTCGTGATGGCGATGCCGAAGCGGTACTGCTGGTCGCCGTCGTCGTCCTCGTAGGGTTCCCGAACACAGATGCTGAAGGTCACACCCAAAGAGTGCGGCCGCAGCGGCAAAACGGTACGCGAACCGGGCCGTCTGACGCAAGAACTATGCACGCGGCGACCCCCTCTTTCCGCCATGGGCTTCATGGACAAGATTCTCGGCGGGAGCGGGAGTTCCACCGAGGATTACGTGGAACTAGACGTCGATGACTTCGACACGAACGGCGGCGAAGCGAGCGTCACCGTCCACATCGCAGAAATCGACGGCCAAGAGGACGTCATCGCCATCAAGGACGCCGTCTACGACGGCGACGTGGTCATCGCGGACATCACGCGCCTCCGCACGGAGGACCGCACGGTCGAACACATCGTCGACGAACTCCGGCAGGTCGCCCAGGAGGTCGGCGGCGACATCGTCCAGAAGGGCGACGACCAGCTCATCGTCGTGCCGAACGGGCTCGCCATCAGCCGGACGAAACTCAACCGGCAGTAAGCGGGCGGCTACCGAGCGTCACATCGTCCGCGAGAAGAACGACAGTACTGTTCTCGAAATCCGGGTTACGAGACGTCGTCGGGAGTGTCGGCGTCGTCTTCGACGGAGCGCTTCATCGAGTCGCGGCGGGACTTGGCGTCACGGCCAGTCGCTTCGAGGAGGAAGTCGTTTTTCGCGTCGACGGCGTCCGCAGCGGCCTCGGCTTCGCCCTCGGCGATGACTTCCTCGGCGGGGCGCTCCTCGAAGTCGACCGCGAGCTTGTCCTTCTTCCCCGAGTACTCGACGGCGCCGGCGGTGATGCGCTCGAAGACCGGGTTGTCGGGGTCTTCGACGACGTAGAGGTCGCTGCCCTTGAACTCCTCCGTGTCCGTGATTTCGCCGAAGTAGTCCTCGATTTCCGACTTGAGGTCGGGCATCCGCTCTTCGAGGTACTCGCCACGTCGCATCTTGTACTCCTTCATGAACGCGAGAAGGACAGCGAGGGGTTTAACGGCTTCGTCACCGGTCTTCGGCCAGGTAGCCGCGCTGGCACTCCGGGCAGATGTCACCGGCGCGCAGGCTGGAGCCGGCGGCGTAGCGCTCGAAGCCACACTCCGGACAGTACAGCGCGAAGTCGAGTTCGTCGGCGGGCTCGTCGTTGTCCAGCGGGCCCGCGCTCGTGAACCCGGTGTCGGCTTCGACGACGCCCTCCTCGGCACCGAATTCGAACGTCGAGTCGTCGGTCTCGGTGGCACTCACTTCCGCGTCGACGTCGGCAGCCTCGGTCGCGTCGAAGCCCTCGTCCTCGCCGTCGGCGTCCGGCCACGCGCCGCGCTCGCGGTCGAGGTCCGTGGACTCCGGCTCCGGCTCCGGCTGGGACTGCGACTGCTCGACGTACTCGGTCTGCGTACCCGACGATTCGGGCTCGCTGGCCGGGCCCGCGTCCACGACTTCCGCGTCGTCCTCGACAGGCTCCGGCTCGGGTTCGGGGTCGGCCTCCGGTTCGGCCGGCTCCTCCCACTGGTCGCTCCCCGGCTCGTCGCCGCCGTCGTCGTCGAGGATGACCGCGTCGTCCTCCTCGGGCTCGCCCGCCAGCGCGTCGTCGGTCTCCATCCCGGCCTCGGCCTGTTCGATGGCGTCAGTCGCCGACGTGAACGCGCCGCTCGCGGAGCCACCCTCGTCGGCGGCCGTCGCGGGTTCGCTGCCCGGTTCCTCGGTCGTCGGCTGTTCGGGCTCCGGGGACGCGTCGGCGCGCTCGCGTCGCTCGGACTGGAGGGACCGAACTTCCGTGTTCTCCGCGGTGACCTTCTCCGAGCCACACCGCGCGCACTCCTTGAGCTCGCGTTCAGTCACGACCACTTCGTCGCCGCGCTCCTCGCGGTCCCGCTCGACGAACGCCTCGCCGTAGTCGTGTCCGAGCAGGGAGCACCTGAGACCCATTAGGACGGCAGTATCCGAGCCAGCGGCAAAAGACTACCGCTCGGGGATACTGCTAAGGCGCCGGCAGCCGTCGGTCGGCGTATGCACGTCAAACCCGAGTACCGCGACCGCCCGGAGACGGAAGTGGCGGTGCTCGACGCGCTCGTCGACCGGCCGAGCGAGGGGATGACGCTGTTCGAGTTGCGCTCGCACGTCGACGCGAGCATCGACGACCTAGAGGACGCGCTCGGCGCGCTGAAGGCCGACGACCTCATCGACGCCGAGGAGACCGACGGCCGGACGGTGTTCATCGCCGACGACCGCGTCTTCCCCGACGGCGACGAGCAGACCGAGCCGTCGATTCTCGACGAACTCCGGCGGCGCATCGGGCTGTAGCGGCGAGCACCGGAACCCGGTGGGTTTACCCGCGCGAGCGCCGACTCTTCGGGTAATGACAGTCGTCAGGGACCTCCACGAGGACCACGGCGCGTCGTTCCGCGAGGTGGCGGGTCGCGCGCTCCCCGAGGAGTACGGCCGCCCCGAGCGCACGCACCGCGCGGTGCGCAATATCGTCGGCGTCACCGAACACGCCTTCGACGTCGTCGTCGTCACGGGCGAGGACCGCCACGAATTCGTCGACGACACCGTCACCAACCACGTCCCCACCGAGGACGGCGAGGGGGCGTACGCGCTCCTGCTGGACCCGCAGGGCCGGATTCGCGTGGACTGCTACGCGTTCGCCACCGGCGACAGCCTGCTCGTGTTCTTCCCGGCCGGCGAGGGCGAGGCCATCGCCGAGGAGTGGAGCGAGCGGACGTTCGTCCAAGACGTCGATATCGAGCACGCGACCGACCACTTCGGCGTCTTCGGTGCGCACGGCCCGAAGGCCACGGAGAAGATAGCGAGCGTGCTCGGCGGCGCGAGCCCGCCCGAGGAGCCGCTGACGTTCGTGCGCGGCGCGATGGAGGAGGGCGTGACGGTCATCCGCGACGACGACCTCGCGGGCGAGGAGGGCTACCTCGTCGTCTGCGCGGCCGCCGACGCCGACCCCGTCTTCGAGACCCTGGTCATCCGTGGGCTGAACGCCACGCCGTTCGGCCGGCAGACGTGGGAGACGCTCACGCTGGAAGCCGGGACGCCGCTGTTCGAGACCGAACTCCAAAACCGAGTCCCGAACGTGCTCGGCCTCGACAACGCCGTCGACTACGAGAAGGGCTGTTTCGTCGGCCAAGAGGTCGTCTCGAAGGTGAAGAACCGCGGCCGACCGAGCACCCGACTGGTCGGGCTCGTCGCCGAGGACCTCCCCGAGGCGGGCGCGACAGTCGCTCAGGACGGCGACGACGTCGGCGAAGTCACGCGCGCCGTCGTCAGCCCACTGCGCGAGGAACCAATCGCGTTCGCCGAAGTGAACTACGACGTCGATAGCGGCAGCGTGACCGTCGCAACCGACGAGGGAGACGTCGCTGCCGAAATTACGGACCTGCCGTTCGTGGAATGCACGGGGCGCTCAGCGCGCATCCCTGTCTACGACGGCGAGTCAGCGGAGTAGCGCGCGCAACTGTTCTGCGGAGAAGAGGCTCGTCGGCTGGTCCATGTGGACGCCGATTTCGCCCTCGAACAGCCGCATTCCCGCGCGCTGAATCGGCTGGGGCGCGGAGTACCCCTTGCGGACGAGGTGGCCCAGTTGGATGTCGCGCCCCAGTTCGTCGCGCCACGCGTCCTCGTAGGCGGTGAGCGTCGTGGGGCGGTCGGGGTCGATTTCGCGCGCGGCGCAGTCCGCGGCCGTCATCCCGTAGAGGATGCCGCCGCCCGTGAACGGCTTCGTCTGCCCCGCGGCGTCCCCGAGCAGGAATCCGCGCGTGCTCGTGACGGTGTCCGGGGGGCCGATTGGGATGACGCCCGAGCAGCGGTGCTCGATTTCGACGCCGTAGTCCTCGACGAACGCGTCGAACAGCGCGGGGACGTCCTCGCCGGGCGCGGCCGCGAGCCCGTACTCGACGCCGCCCTCGCCGCGGGGGATGCGCCACGCGAAGAACTCCGGGACGGTGAGGTGGACGTCCACGAAGTTCTCGTGGTCGGGCTCGGGGTCGAAGGCGAGCGCGCCGTGCAGGAATTCGTCCGGTTCCGGGAGCCCCAGCGCGTCCCGAACGCGGGAGCGCGGGCCGTCGCTCCCTGCGACCATCTTCGCGGTCACGTCGAACGTCTCGTCGGGCCCGCGCACGGTGAGTTCTACGCGGTCGTTGAATTCGGAGACTTCCGTGACAGTGTGTTGCTCGCGGACGTCCGCGCCCGCATCGCGAGCGGCGTCGGCGAGCACCTTGTCCAACTGCACGCGGTCGACGGCGTTCGAGATGGCTTCGTCCTTGTAGAACGGGTACGCCTCGGAGTCCGCGCCGCCGAGGTGGAAGCGCGCGCCCCGAATCTCGTTCTGGAAGAGGTCCTCGCGGGCCGACTCCGGAACGTAGTCCCAGACGTCGAGGCTGACATGGCCCGAGCACGCCAGCGGCTTCCCGAGTTCGCCCTGCTCGAAGGCGACCACGTCGTAGCCGCGTTCGGCCGCGCGGCGCGCGAACCGCGCACCCGCGGGTCCGACGCCGACGACCGCGAAGTCGTACATGAGCGTCACGTACGGCGCGAGAGCGAAAAGAGGCTTCGCTTAGTAGCCGAGCGTCTCCTCGACGAGCACGACGGTCGTGCGGCCCTCGGTGCCTTCCTGCCGGTAGATGAGTTCCTTCGAAGGCGCGCTCTCGACGCCGTAGGCGTCCTGGGCGCGCTGGTTCTCGAATTCGTAGGCGTACTCGTGGAGGCGCTCGCGGGCGGCCTCGACGTCCTCGACGACCTTGTTGACGCCGGCGACGAGCAGGAGGTTCTTCGCGGCGAACGGGTACGCGCCGACGCGACTCCCGGAGAGGTCCGCGGCGACGAGCGCGCCCGTCTGGGCGACGCCGTTCACGCCGCCGAGGAAGTAGTCCGCAGTCTGGGCGTCGCGGCGCGCGGCGTCGCGCTCCTCGTCGTCGTCGATGCTCCAGATTTCCGAAGCGAGGTCCTCCCAGTCGTGGTCGCCCTCGTCGAGGTACTCCGTGAACCCGACTTCTTCGAGCGTCGTCGAGTGGCCGTTCATCACGGACGCGCCCGCGGGAATCTCGTCGACGAGCACGTCGAGGGCTGCCTCGGCGTCCTCGACGACTTCGACGTCGAAGCCGTGGGCTTCGAGATTCTCGACGGCTTCCGCGAGTTCGTCGGCTGTCGGGTGGCTGTCCCAGTCGTCGTCCACGTCGACGTCGTCGACGTAGTCTGCCTTCTGTTGGCTCACACTCGCGTACAATCGCTACCCGGAAAAGAGCCTGCGCCCACCGGCGAGTCGCGCCCAAACGAGTAACCCCGGCGTCACCGGGTTCGTGGCAGGTCACCATCGGCGTGTCACGAGCATCCGCGAGCGCCGTATGGCGCTCGCGGTTCACTCGCGGCGAAGCCGCGAGGCCGACGAGCGACCGCAGGGAGCGAGGAGTGCTTTTTCCGCAAGTTTTTGCAAGTGAGGCGCGCGCAGCGCGCCGAGCGCAGCAAAAAGTGCCTAGTCGTCGACCGCCGGCGCTGCCTGTTCTTCTTTCGCGGGCTTCTTACGGTCGCTGCGGGGGCCTTCGAGGTCGACGCCCGGGAGTTTGTCGCGGAGGTAGCGCCCGGTGTGGCTGTCGTCGTTGCGCGCGACGTCCTCCGGAGTGCCGGCGGCCACGAGGTCGCCGCCGTGTTCGCCGCCCTCCGGACCGAGGTCGACGACGTGGTCGGCGTTCTTCACGAGGTCGAGCTCGTGCTCAATGACGACGACGGTGTTGCCGCGGTCGGTGAGGCGCTGGAGCACCTCGACGAGTTTGCGCTCGTCGGCGCTGTGGAGGCCCGTCGTGGGCTCGTCCAGCAGGTAGAGGGTGTCGCCGGAGTCCTTCTTCCCGAGTTCCTCGGCGAGCTTGACGCGCTGGGCCTCCCCGCCCGACAGGGTGGTCGAGGGCTGGCCGAGTTTCATGTAGTCGAGGCCGACGTCCATCAGGAGTTTGAGGCGGCGGCCCAGGCGGCTGTCCGCCTCGAAGAAGTCGTAGGCCTCCTCGACGCTCATGTCGAGGACGTCCGCGATGGTCGCGTCCTTGAACGTGACGTCCAGCGTCTCGTCGTTGTAGCGCGCGCCACCGCACTCCTCGCAGGGGACGTGGACGTCCGAGAGGAAGTTCATCTCGATCTTCTGGGTGCCCTGCCCGCCGCAGGCCTCACAGCGGCCCCCTTTGACGTTGAACGAGAAGCGCCCCTTCTCGTAGCCGCGCTGCTTGGCGAGCTTCGTCTCGGCGAACTTCTCGCGGATGTAGTCGAAGATGCCCGTGTACGTCGCGGGGTTGGAGCGGGGCGTGCGGCCGATGGGCGACTGGTCGATGAGCCGCACCGTCTCGACGTTGTCGATTCCTTCGATGGCGTCGTGCTCGCCGGGGTCGACGCTGGTGTTGTCGTTCATCTCGCGGGCGAGGCCCTTGTAGAGGATGTCGTGCATCAGCGTCGATTTCCCGGAGCCCGAGACGCCAGTGATGGCGGTGAACGCGCCGATGGGGAGGTCGACGTCGAGGTCGCGGAGGTTGTGCTGGCGCGCGCCCTCGATGGTAAGCGTGTCCTCCCAGTCGCGGCGCTCGTCGGGGACGGGAATCTGCTTGCGGCCCGCGAGGTAATCCCCTGTGATGGAGTCCTCGGCGGCCATGAGGTCCTCGACGTCGCCGTTCGCGACGACGTCGCCGCCGTGGCGGCCCGGCCCGGGGCCCATGTCCACGACGTTGTCCGCGCGCCGCATCGTCTCCTCGTCGTGTTCGACGACGACGAGCGTGTTCCCGAGGTCGCGGAGTTCTTCGAGGGTGTTGAGGAGGCGGTCGTTGTCGCGCTGGTGGAGCCCAATCGAGGGCTCGTCGAGGACGTAGAGGACGCCCACGAGCCCCGAGCCAATCTGGGTGGCGAGGCGGATGCGCTGGCTCTCCCCGCCAGAGAGCGTGGAGGCCTCGCGGTCGAGCGTGAGGTACTCCAGCCCGACCTCGGTCATGAAGCCGAGGCGCGCGCGAATCTCCTTGAGAATCTCCTCGGCGATTTTCCGGTCGCGGTCGTCGAAGCGCGCCTCCATCCCCTCGAAGTGTTCGAGGGCGTCGCCGATGCTCATCCGGTTGACTTCCGTGATGGGGGTGCCGTCGACGAGCACCGCGCGGGATTCGGGCTTGAGGCGGGTGCCGTCACACGCTGGGCACGTCGTGACGGACATGTACTCCTCGATGTGGTCGCGGGTGCTCTCGGAGTCGGTCTCGACGTAGCGGCGCTCAAGATTCGGGATGACGCCCTCGAAGGGCTTCTCCTTGCGGCGGGTGCCGTTCTTCGTCTGCCGTTTGAAGACGACGTCCTCGGTGGTGCCGTAGAGGAACGCCTGCTGGACGTCCTCGTCGAGGTCCTCGAACGGCGTGTCGAGGCTGATGCCGAAGTGCTCGGCCACCGAGTCGAGGCGCGTCTGGTAGTACGAGCGGTTGTAGCTCCAGGCCTCGAAGACGTGCTTGACGGGCTTGCTCTCGTCGACGACGACGAGGTCCTCGCTGACCTCCTTCGTGTTCCCGATGCCCTCACACTCCGGGCACGCGCCGTGCGGGCTGTTGAAGGAGAACGAGCGCGTCTCGATTTCGCTGATGTCGATGCCGCAGTGCGTGCACGCGAGTTCCTCGCTGAACTCCACGACGAAGCGGTCCTCGTCGTCTTCGTCCGCGAGGTCTCCCGTGCTGCGCGCGGTGGCGCCACCGAGTTCGAGGTCCTCGTCGGCGTCGGGGACGATGACCTTCAGGACGCCGTCCGCTTCGTCGAGGGCGGTCTCGACGCTGTCGTTGATGCGTGAACGGGCGTCCTCGCTGACCGCGACGCGGTCGACGACGACGTCGACGGTGTGGTCGTAGTTCTCGTCGAGGTCGGGGCGGTCGTACGCGAGGTCGTAGCTCTCGCCGTCGACCTCCACGCGGGAGTAGCCCTCACTGACGAGGTCGTCGAAGCGGTCCTCGAACGCGCCCTTCTGGTCGCGGACGACGGGCGCTGCGATTTTCGCCTTCGTGCCCTCGGGGAGTTCGAGGATGCGGCGGACCATCTGCTGGGCGGATTGCTCGCCGACTTCGCGACCGCACTCCGGACAGTGCGGGACGCCGACGCGGGCGTACAGCAGGCGCAGGTAGTCGTGGAGTTCGGTGACGGTGCCGACCGTCGACCGGGGGTTGTTCGCGGCGTTCTTCTGGTCGATGCTGATGGCGGGCGAGAGGCCCTCGACGGACTCGACCTGTGGCTTGTCCATCTGCCCGAGGAAGTTCCGGGCGTACGCAGACAGGCTCTCGATGTAGCGGCGCTGGCCCTCCGCGTAGATAGTCTGGAAAGCCAGCGACGACTTCCCGGACCCGGAGAGGCCGGTCACCACGTTCAGCGCCTCGCGTGGAATCTGTACGTCGAGGTCGTCGAGGTTGTTCTCCTCGGCCCCTCGGACCTCGATGTAGTCATCGCTCATTAGGCGTCTATTACCGGACGAGCCAGTGAAGGTCTGTCGGTCCCGGTGACCGTGCGAACCCTTTTACTGGCGCGCGACGCACCCGAACGCATACCGATGCCCTCCACGTACGACATCTCCACGGTCGACCTCGACGACGACCGCTACGAAGTCCGCCAGTCCCTGATTCGGAACAAGTACGCCGTCCGCGACAGCGGCGGCAGTGTTGTCCTGCGCGGCAAGCAGAAGATGTTCAAGATGAAAGAGGAGTTCCCGTTCGTCACCGGCGACGGCGAGGACGCGTTCACGGTGAAGGCCGGCGGCATCATGGACGTCGCGGGCAACTACGCCATCACCGACGCCGGTACCGGCGAGGAAGTCGTCGTGCTCGACGAAGACTTCTCGCTGTTCGTGGAGAACTGGACGGTCCGGGACCCCGAGACGGGCGAGGCGCTGGCGACGATTCGCTCGAAGAGCAAACTCCTCTCGGCGCTCCGACACCTCGTCGGCCTCGCGAACCTGATACCGAATCGCTACGAGATATTCGACGCCGACGGCGACCACGTCGGAAACGTGCGCGGGAAGTTCTCGCTGCGCGACGCCTACACGGTCACCATCGACGACGCCAGCGACGTGCCCAAAGAGGCGGTCGTCGCCGCCGCCTGCATCCTCGACGCGCTCGAAAACGAGTGACTACGCGCCGTCGAACGCCTCGGTGAGGTCGTCGGCGACGTCCGCGACTGCCTCGTGCGCGCGGTCGAGGTCCGGCGAGGACAGCATCGTCGCGAACCCGTGAATCACGTCCTCGTACTCGACGTGGCGCGTCGGCACGCCGTCCGCGACGAGCTGGTCGGCGTACCGTCGGCCGCCGTCCCGGAGCGGGTCGAAGCCAGCCGTGAGCACGGTCGCGGGCGCGACTCCCGATAGGTCGCAGGCGTTCGTCGGGTCGCCGTAGGGGTTGCGCTCGTGAATCTCGGAGCCGTAGTAGCACTCCCGGAACCACCGGAGGTCGTCCTCGCTGAGCACCTTCCCGGCGTGCTCGCGGACGGATTCCTGGTCTTCCTCGATGCCGACGCCCGGGTACAGCAGGTACTGGTAGTCGATTTTGGGGCCGTCGCGCTCGGCGGCCATCAGCGCCGCGACGGCCGCAAGATTCCCGCCCGCAGAATCCCCGACGACTGCGAGGTCGCCCGTGCCGGCGAGCGCGTCGGGGTTGTCGGCTGCCCACGTGAGCGCGGCGTACGCGTCCTCGACGGCCGCCGGGAACGGGTGCTCGGGCGCGAGTCGGTAGTCGACGGACATCACGACGCAGTCGCTCTCGCGCGTGAGGTGCCGGCAGAACAGGTCGTGCGTCTCCAGACTCCCCATCACGAACCCGCCCCCGTGGTAGAAGACGACCGTCGGGAACGGACCGTCGCCCTCGGGACGGTAGAGCCGCACCGGGAGGTCGCCAGCGGGCCCGGGAATCGTGCGGTCGGCGATTCGACCCACTGCCGGGGGATTGCGGTTCTGCCACCAGCTCGTCGCGCGCATCAGCAGCCGCAGCCGCCGGACGCCCAGCGAGCGCAGCGACGTCAACCCGAGTCGCTCGCGGCGCTCCATCGCCACCCGCGCCTCCGGATGCATCTCGTCTTCGTCCATACGTGACAGTCGCGTGACGGCAGCAAAAAGGTCGGGCTGCCGGCAGCGCTCACTCCGCGACGTCGACGGCCTCCGCGTCCGCGAGGTCGCGCAAGCGCTCGGGCTCGATGGGCCAGACCGCGGTCGGCGTGCCGGCTGCCGCCCACACGCCGCCGTGGTCGAGGAGCGTGTCGTCCAGCAAGACGGGGACGTCGGTCGCGTGGCAGATGGGCGGCACGCCGCCGATGCTCCAGCCCGTCGCCTCCTTCACCTCGTCGGCTTCGGCCATCCGCGCGTCGCTGGCGTCCCGGTAGACCGCGACCTTCGAGAGGTCCACGCGGTTCGCGCCGCTGGTCACCACGACGACCGGCTCGTCGTCGGCCACCACGACGATGCTGGACGCGATTTGCGCGACGTCGCAGCCGACCGCGTCGGCCGCGTCCGCCGCCGTCTTCGTCCCCTCGTCGAATTCGTGGACGTCCACGTCGACGTCGTACTCCTCGCGCGCCCGCTCGACGAACTCCGCGGCTCGCTCGTGCATGTACCGGCGTGACTGAGTGCGGGAGCAAAGGCGTACCGTTCCGCGCAATCGACGGCCGGGGAGAGGTGGGTTCTTCCGTGCGAGCGCGGTAGTCGGCGTATGGCAACCGACTCCGTGCTCGCCCGCCTGCTCCCGGTCGTCGGGACGGCGTACCTCGTCTACCTCGCGACGCAGCCGCCGCCCGCGCGCTGGATCGGGCTCGGGTGTCTGGCCGTCGTCGTGCCGTTCCTCGCTGGCTGGGTGCTCGGGAACGTCTTCGGCGTCGGGCCGTGGAGCAGCGATGACGAGTAATCGAGTTCAGACGTCCTCGGGCAGCCACCCGCCGTCCACGTACCTTTTTACTTCGTCGGGTCGCCTCCGGCGACCACTCCTCGCAAAAATCTACGCTAAAAACACCTTCCTCCGCGGGGCTGCGCCCCGCTCCGGCAGCGAACCGCTCGCTTCGCTCGCGGATGCTCGTAGGCGCTGAACAGCGCTACACGTCCTCGGGCAACCACCCGCCATCGACTTCGATATTTTCGCCGGAGATATAGTCGGAGTCCTCGTCGCAGAAGAATCGGACCGCCTGCGCGATGTCGTCAGTCGAGGCCCAGCGGCCGCGCGGAGCCTCCTCGGGGAACTCGTCGGAGGTCTCGACGACGTACGGGGAGACGGCGTTGACCGTGATACCGTCGTCTTGGGTGTCCGCGGCGAGCATCCGCGTGAACATGAGCACGCCCTGTTTGGCGGCGAAGTACGGGAAGTTCTTCGGGGAGACCATGCCCTTCTCGGCGGAGGCGTAGCCGATGTTGACGATGCGACCCCACTGCTGGGCGCGCATGCCGTCGAGCGCGCGCTTCGAGCAGAGATACGTCCCCGTGAGGTTCGTGTGGAGGACGCGGTTCCACGTCTCGAAGTCGACGTCTTCCCAGTGCGCGGGCGCGAAGTCGCCGACGTTGTTCACGAGCACGTCCACGGTGCCAATTTCGGCTTCCGCGGCGTCGAAGATGGCGTCCACGCCCTCCGGGTTCGTCACGTCGCCCTGGACGGGTGCGGCGTCGGGCGCGCCGCGGTCGCGGGCGTCGGCGGCGGTCTCGCTGGCGGCGACGTCGCTGCTGTGGTAGTGGACGGCGACGCTGGCGCCGCAGTCGGCGAGCGACAGACAGAGCGCGCGACCGAGTCCCTTCGCGCCGCCGGTGACGAGCGCGGTGCGGTCGGTCAAGTCGGGAGCGAGCATGCGTCGTACTCCCGCGTGAGCCGGGATATTCTTATGGGGTTGCCGGGACAGGCGGGTGACATGGCTATCGAGAACCTGTTGTTGGCGGTCGGGCCGACGGACGACCAGCGTATCGAACCGCTGGCGCGCACCGCGACGGACATCGCCGGTCCGGCGGGTGCGACGGTGACGCTCGCGCACGTCTTCACGCGCGAGGAGTACGAGGACATCGCCGACAACCTCGGCTTCGACGAGGGCGACGAGGTGACCGCCGACGCCGTAGCGCGCCGCCACGCGACGATTCGCGACCTCGAAGACCACCTGAGCGACGCGGGCGTCGACTACGACGTGCGCGGGCACATCGGCGAGCACGGCGAGAGTATCGTCGCGCTCGCGGACGACGTGAACGCCGACATCGCGGTCGTCGGCGGCCGGAAGCGCTCGCCCGCCGGGAAGGCCGTCTTCGGCAGCACCGCCCAGACGGTGCTGCTGTCGGCGCCATGCCCCGTGACGTTCGTGCGTAGCGACCACTGAAATGGAGGCGACCGCCGAGGACGGCACGGGCGGGCTGCTCGTCGTGGAGTTGGAGGCTGGAGAGTCCCTGCTCGCGGCGTCGGGCGCGCTCGTGGACTACGTCGGGAAACTCCGCGTCGAGCGCGCTCGCGAGGGCGTGCTGCGGTCGGTAGCGAACGCCCGCGAGCGACAGCGCACGCCCGTTCGCGTGGTCGCCGACACGGCGACGACCGTGCGGTTCGCGCCGCCCCACCACGGCAGCCTCGTCGCCGCGGGCCTCGAAGCCGAGGGCGTGGCGGCGACCCGGGAGGCGTTCGTCGCAGCGACCGGCGACGTCCGCGTAGGTGCCGACCGCGTCGGCGACGCACCCGCTCGCGGCAGCGGCCTCTTCCTCACGACCGTCTCCGGCGGCGGGACGGCGTACCTCGCGGGCCGCGGGCGCGTCGACTGCGTGCAGGTGCCCGAGGGCGAGGAGCGCGTCGTCGCAGCCGCGAACGTCGTCGCGTTCGACACGGACGCCGCGGTCTCCGTGGAGCGCGTCGGCGCCGTCGAGGAAGCCGAGCCGGTCTGTCGGATTCGCGGGCCGGCGACCGTCTGGACGGCGACGCGGCCTGTGCCTGGTGCAACGAACTAACGCGGCTGCGAGTGAAAACTGTGCAGTTAAGTGCGATGCCCGGCCTAATCGAGGTAGATGCCGTACTACGTCGGCGTTGACCTCGGCGCGACGAACCTGCGCGCCGCCGTCGCGAACGACGACGCGACCGTCGTCGCCACTGACAAGCGTCCGACGCCCCGCGGGCCGACGGGGATTCACGTCACGGAAGCCGTGCTCGACGCTGTGCGCGCGGCCTGCGAGGACGCCAGCGTCGACCCTGCCGAGGTGCGCGCCGCTGGCATCGGCAGCATCGGCCCGCTGGACCTCGCGGAAGGCACCATCGACGGTCCCGCGAACCTCCCGGACTCCGTGGGGACGGTTCCCCTCGTCGGCCCGATTTCGAACCTCATCGACTCCGAGCGCGTCTACCTCCACAACGACACGGTCGCGGGCGTCATCGGCGAGCGCTTCCACGCCGACAGCAACCCCGACGACATGGCGTACGTCACCATCTCCTCGGGCATCGGCGCGGGCGTCGCCGTCGACGGCAACGTGCTGGAGGGCTGGGACGGCAACGCCGGCGAACTCGGCCACATGCTCGTCGACCCGCAGGGCAGACGGACGTGTGGCTGTGGACGCGACGGCCACTGGGAGGCGTACTGCTCGGGGAACAACATCCCCGAGTACGCACGCATGCTCGCCGAGGAGGACGGCGGCGTCGAGACCGCGCTCCCGCTGGGCGACCCCGAGTTCTCCGCGAAGCACGTCTTCGAGCACGCGGGCACCGACGAGTTCGCCCGCCACGTCGTCGACCAGGTCGGCTTCTGGAACGCGATGGGCATCACGAACCTCGTGCAGTCGTACGCCCCGCTGGTCGTCTACGTCGGCGGCGCCGTCGCGCTCAACAACCCCGACCTCGTCCTCGACCCCATCCGCGAGTACCTCGACGACGGCGTGTTCAACAACGTCCCCGAAGTTCGCCTCACCTCGCTCGGCGACGACGTCGTGCTCCACGGCGCCGTCGCCTCCGCCATCACTGGTGGTACGGGCGAGCGAACGCGATAACCCCCTCTCCGACTTCTCATCTCTCCGTCGCCTGACCGAGTAACCGCGCGATAGTAGCGAACTGACCAACCGACGGCCACGGGGTGGACTGAAAGGGGCGCCGTGGTCGCGTTCACTTGTTCGCTCGCGACGCAAGCACCGCAGGCCGAAGGCCGAGGAGCGCAGCGAGCGAGCGGACGCGACCGCGCCGGGGCTTTCGAGGAAGAAACAACACGAACGAGAGCCCCAAGAACGAGAGAACCTAGAAATCAAGCAGAGCGAATGCCCGCAGGACTTTTCCACGCAACCGCCGGAGGGGGCGTATGCGACGACGAGACGTCCTCCGCGCGACTGCCGCCACGGCCGCCCTCCCGCTCGCGAGCACGACCGTTTCAGCGACCGCACAGCAGTCGGCGTTCGAGCCGCTGGGCGTGCTCGACCTCGACGGAACCAAAGAGGTCGTGGTGGACGACGCCGGGGAGACGGCGTACGTGGCGACGACCGACGGCATCGCGACCGTGGACATCTCGGACCCCGCGAATCCCGAGCAGCTCGCTGGCGTAGCGCCGCTGTTGGACGACTACGAGAACGGGCCGATGCGGATGGTCTACGACGTGAAACTGGAGGGGGACACACTCATCGCGGTCGGGCCGGCGAACCCGACGCAGACCGAGACCGTGCAGGGCGTCGTCGTCTTCGACGTCAGCGACCCCGAAAATCCGGTACAGACCGGCTTCCACGAGACCGGGTTCCCGATTCACAACGCCTACCTGCAGGACGGCGTGGCGTACCTCACGGCGAACGACGGCGCGAAGAACCCCGCCGTCTTCGTCGACGTCTCCGGGGACACAATCGAGGAGGTCGGGCGGTGGTCGAACGTCGACTACGACGAGCGCTGGCAGGAGGTCTACGCGGGAATGCGGGCGTGCCACGACCTCTACGTGCACGGGGACACGCTGTACATCGCGTACTGGGACGCGGGCACGTGGCTAGTGGACGTCAGCGACCCCGCGAATCCCGAGTACATCAACCACTTCGGCCACTACAGCGTCGAGGACTTGCAGGACATTCCAGCGGGAGAGGGCGGCCGCGAGAGCCTCTCCGTTCCCGGGAACGCCCACTACGTCGCCGTGAACGAGGACGCGTCCGTGCTCGCGTCCGGCGCGGAGGCGTGGGACGTCGACACCGACGACTCGGACCCGGGACAGGGCGGCATTGACCTCTGGGACGTCAGCGACCCGCAGAACCCCGAGAAACTGTCGTTCGTCGCGCCGCCGCCGACGCCCGACGGCACCCGACAGGGGACGTGGACGACCAGCCACAACTTCGAGTTCCACGGCGACCGGCTGTACACGTCGTGGTATCAGGGCGGCGTGAAGATACACGACGTGAGCGACCCCGCGAACCCCGAGGAGTTGGCGTGGTGGCGACAGCCCGAGTGAGCACGGTTCTGGACCGCGCAGTACGCCACCGACGAGGCGTTCGTCGCGGGGAACATGGGCGGGCAGACGTACGACGCGGGCGTCTACACGTTCCCGAATCGCGCGGGCGAGCAGCCCGACCCGCCGACGCTCGAAACGACGACGGTGCCGACGAGCACCGCGACGGAGACGGTCACGGCGACCGAGACCGCGACGCCGACGGCGACCGACACCACGACGACCGACGAGTCCGGGGTCGGCGTACCCGGATTTGGCGCGTTCGCCGCGCTCGCGGGCGTCTCGGCGGCCGCACTCGCCGCGTGGCGGCGGGACGACGACGCCTGACACGCGAATTTCGAGAGTCGAGGGGACGACTGTACTTTTCCGCGATTCCAGTCGAAACGGACGGGTTCAACACGAACGTTGCCTAGTGTCTCAACCGAAAGTACATCACCCGTCGAGCCCGAAGACCCGATTATGAGCGAGACAGCGGGAGCGGGGAGTCTCCACGAGCGCGTCGAGACGTGGCTCACCGCGCAGATGCCCATCATCAGGAGCCACGGCGGCACCAGCGCCATCCGGAAGGCCGACCCGTCGGACGGCGAGGTCGTCGTCGAACTCGGCGGCGCGTGCTCGGGCTGTGGCATCAGCCCGCGGACCGCCCAGCGCATCAAGATGGACCTCGCCGCGGAGTTCGACGAGGTCGACGACGTGGTCGTCCGGTTCACGGACGGCGACGGCGGCGGCTGGGGCGGCGACCAGCCCGAGAGCTACATGGGCGTCGACCGCAACGAGGGCGGCCGCGGCGGCCGCGGCGAGGGCAGCCCGGACTCCGACTCCCACTTCTAATCAGTCGTCGTCGCTGACGGCGGCCCGGACGCGTTCGGCGACCGAGAGCGCTTTCTCCGAGAGGTCCTCGCTGACGAGTCCCGCGTCCACGCACTCCTGGAGCTCGTCCTCGTCGACGACTTCGACCGTGCCGTCGGCGTGTTTCACGACGTCGACGTGGAGGTCGACGTAGCGCACCGCGTCCGGGAACACCTCCACGGGCGTGGAGATGTTCAGGTACGTGCCCTTGACGTGGCCGTCCGTGCCCTTGTAGACGGTCGGATACCACCAGTTCCCCTCCGTGAATCGCGTAGTGGCGACGTCGCCGCGCTCGCGTTCGACGCCGAGCGCGTCGTAGGCCCCGCCGGGACTCATCTCGCGGCGGACGGTGACGCGGCCGGCATCGCGGTCGCGGTCCGTGACCTCGCCGCGCCCGATGGTGATGAGGCGGCCGTCGGGCTTGCCGTGCTCGATGGCGACGAGGTCGCCCTCGGTCGGCCCGAACTGGTCGGTGACGGCGCCGAACGGGAAGCCGTCGGTGCTCGCGCCGAGCGCCTCCGCGAAGTCGACGGCGCCGCTGGCGGCCTCGCTGCCGGCCTTGATGCGGTGGTGGCCGTCCATCGTCTCCGTGACGGCGCGGCGCGCGTCGTCGAGCGCGAACCGGGAGTCGCGACCGAACCACGCCCAGACGGTGCGCTCGGGCGCGGCGACCCGGTAGGGCGCGGTGTCGCTGGGCGCGGGCGCGTCCGAAATCGCCTCCTCCAGGCGGTTCGCCAGCGAGACGATGTCGTCGAGCGCGTCGCCGAGTGCATCCATGCTCGCGCCGTCCGCGGCGTAGTGCCACTGGACGCCCCACTGGTCGGGCACGTCGGGCGTGAGCAGTTCGGTGGTGCGCGCGAGTTCGTGGTTCCGCGAACCGTCCGGCGTCCCGGCGACGAGCGCGTCCACGCCGCGCTCGAGGCTCGCGAGCCCGCCGATGGCGCGCAGGTCCGTGCCGACGACCGGGCGGTCGTCGAGCCACCACGGGTTCGGGTCGTGGACCTGCACGCGGACGTGGTCGCCCTCTTCGACGTGCTGGTCGGCGGCGTCGAACGGCAGGTAGCCCTCGTGGTCGTCCGCGAGCACGACGACCGCACCACCGCGGACGGTGCGCTCGACGACGCCGTTGAAGATGGCGCCGCGGGCCGCACGGTCCGGCCAGACGAACGTGTCGATGCCGGTGTCCCCGACCACGTCCAGCACGTCCTCGGCGTGTTCGGGCCGGCCGGAGACACCGACCCCCTGTCTGTCGGGCGTCATCGAGACGTCGACGTCGTACTCGGCCGCTTCGAAGTCGGCGTCGAAGCGCTCGCGAATCGGCGGCGACGCGTCCACCACGTCAAAGCCGGCGTCCAGCAGGCGGCGGGTGAGCGCGGTGCTGTAGATGCCGCGGACGCGAACCCGAGTCATTCGAGTTGGCTCCGTTCACCGGCGAAGCGCACCCGGGCGTCGACGGTCGGCCCGAGCGTCAACTCCACCACCGTCGGCTCGCCGGCCGCTTCCTCCAGCACGCGCGCGCCCTCGACGTACGCGCCCCACGTCTCGAAGCGCACGAACCCGCGGATGTCCTCGCTGTGCGTGAACAGGTCGACGTAGTCGAAGTCGTGCTCGGGGTAGTCAGAGCGCGAGTGCGTGAGGTCCATGTCCGAGTAGACGACCGCGCGGCCCTCGAAGAATGACTCGACGCGGCGGGCGTCCGCCCGCGCCTGCTCGGCCACGCTGTCCTCGATTTCGGCGATGTCGTCCCGCGAGAGTCCGGCGTCCCGGAGCGCCGCCCGGGTCCGCTGGTCGAAGAGCATACCCGTCCTTCGACGCGCGGGGTTTTCAGCGTTGCCGCCCAGGAAAACGAATAGCGGAGAGAACGACGATCGACGTGCGTCTCGAAAGCCCTCGGGCGGCTCGCGCACGCTGCACGACATACCGCTCGCTACGCTCGCGATAGGGGTCGTGCAGCGAGCGAGTGAACGCGAGCCGCCCTCGCCCTTTCATCCACCAGGATGAGAGTATCGTCGGCGCTGTCGCTGCCGGCTGTCGAACTCGCAGTAGAAGTCAGTGCGGCGTCAGTCGTCGGCGGCGGCGGGCGTCGGTTCGGCGCTCGCGTTGGGTTCCTCGGCTTCGGCGTCGTCTCGTCGGTCCGATTCGGGTGCTGGGGGCGCGGAGTACAGCAGGCCGCGACTGGGACTGTATGCCATACTCCTGCGGGAGCCCGCAAGCACGCATAAGGCTGCCCCTTAAGGTACTTGTTAACATACAAGGGGCGAGACCTGGTTCCGCGAACACACTCAAGGGGGAGGCCGAGAAACGGGACGCCCATGTCGGCCGAACGAGACCCAGTCCAGCGCGCGAGTGAGGGCGACGAAGACCTCTACGACGTGGCGACCTGGGAGTCGCGGACGGCGCTCGACCGCTTCTCGTCGTGGCTGTACGGCGGCATCGTGACGAGCGCGCGAGCGGGCGTCGTCGCGCTCGCGGTGCTCATCGTCGTCGCGCAGTTCGCGGCGGCGCTCGGCCTGGTGTTCATCGACAGGCCGGTCGTCGCGCTCTACGTCCTGCTGTCGGTCGTGCCCGCGCTCGCGATGGCGGGGTTCGTCTGGAAGGCGGACGCGACCAAGCGGGAGCCAATCGAGTTGCTCGTGGTGACGTTCGCGTTCGGGTTCCTGTTCGCCGGGTTCGCCGCCATCCTGAACACCGTCTTCTCGGGGCTGTTCCTCGGGTCTGTCACGGCGGACGCGCCGCTGTGGATTGCCGTCCTGGCGCCCGCGCTGTACTACTTCCTCATCGTCGGTCCCGTCGAGGAGACCGTGAAGTGGCTCGCGATTCGGCTGTACGCGTTCCGCAGCGACCGCTTCGACGCGGTCGTCGACGGCGCGGTGTACGGCGCGGTCGCCGGCCTCGGGTTCGCTACTATCGAGAACGCCATCTACATCGGCCGCGAGGTGGTGATGGCCGCCAGCGCCACGGGCGGTACCGCGGCCATCGACGTCGGCCTCCAGACCGCCGCAGTGCGCACGCTCGCAGGCCCCGGCCACGTCATCTACTCGGCGTTCGCGGGCTACTACCTCGGGCTCGCGAAGTTCAACCCGGACGACGCCGGCCCCATCGTCGTGAAGGGGCTGGTCATCGCCGCGGTCATCCACGCGACGTACAACACGGTCGTGACGAACCTCGGCATCCTGACGGACACGCTCGGCGTCGCGCCCGGCCTCGCGTTCATCGGATTCGTCGTTCTCTACGACGGCGCGCTGTTCTACGTGCTCTACCGGAAGCTCGTCGCGTACCGCGCGGCCTACGAGCGCACGGGCGCCAGCATGTTCGAGAAATCTGAACCCGAGCACGAGAAGGAGGACGTCGAGTTCCTCATCAGCGACATCGAATCCGAAGACGACCGTCAGTAGGTGTCGAGGCGTTCGACGTACTTCGCGACGACGTCGACTTCGACGTTCACACGGTCGCCGGGCGCGCGCTCGGAGAGCGTCGTGAGTTCGTAGGTCGTTGGCACGACGGCGACCGAGAACGTTCCATTCTCGTCGTCCACATCGGCGACGGTGAGGCTGATACCGTCGAGCGTAATCGAGCCCTTCTGCGCGACGTACTGCTCGTGACCCTCGGGGAGCGCGAACGTGTACGTCCAGTCCTCGCCGACTTCCTCGACGGCGACGACTTCGGTGGTCGTGTCGACGTGGCCCTGCACGATGTGACCGTCGAGGCGGCCCTCGGCGGGGAGCGCGCGTTCGAGGTTGACCTCGTCGCCCTCGCGGACCGAGTCTAAGGTAGTCGCTTCGAGCGTCTCCGTGGCGGTGAACGCCGTAAACCAGTCCGAACCGAACTCTTCGACGGTGAGGCAGACGCCCCCGACGCTGATGCTGTCGCCGTGGCCGAAGCCGCTCAGGTCGTCGGTCGCGATGCGGATGCGGCGGCCGTCGGGCTCGTCGACGACGCGCTCGACGGTGCCCGTCTCCTCGATGATGCCGGTGAACACGCCAACAGATTCGTGATTCGTAACAAAAACGCTGTGGGTTTCGGCACGGGCGGACGGGCTTATGTGGCCCGAGCGCCCACAGACGAGCATGAGACTCCTCGACGCCATCTCGCTGGCCGTCGCGGTGGCGTTCGCCGCGCCAGCCGCGCTGTTCGGCGTCGAAACGCTGCTCGCGGGCGACTCGACGGGGTGGGTGTTCCTCGGCTTCGCCGCGGGCATCATCGCCTTCGAGCAGTACGTGACGATGCCGACGGACGTGCCGATTCTCGCCGCCCAGAAGGCCACGGACGCGGTCGTCGAAGAGCCCGACGAGGAGAATCAGTAGTCGGGTTTCGGGACGACCGAGCGCGGGAAGTCGCCGATTCGCTGGACGCCGTCTTCGGTGGCGACCGCGAGGTCCGCAACCCACACTGTCTTCTCGGCGTCCAATTCTGCACGCACCGCCAGCACCGCGCCCGGTTCGACGATGTCGTCGCCAACAGGGAGTTCGCGGCGTTCGAGGCCGACGCCGTGAACAGTTCCGGTGCCGGCGGTCGGGGGGAAGCCGTACGAGCCGAGTTCCGCCGTCACTTCGTCGGCAGCGGCGTCGACCGTCGTCTCACCGACGTCCACGATGTCGATGCCGGCGTCGACGGCGTACTCGCCGGCGAGCGTCGCGCGGCGCTCCCAGCCGCCGTCGCTGTCCGCGACGAAGGTACGCGCGAGCCAGCCGTAGTAGCCGTCGACTCGTGGACTGACGCGAATCGGGACTGGGTCGCTGGCGGCAATCGACCCCTCTGTATCGACGACGGTTTCGGGGTCCGCGCCGGCCTGCGCCATCGCGGCGTTCGCGGTGCGGCACACGCGCTCGGCGGTCACGTCGCCAGCGTCGTCTGCGAGCGGGTCGTCAGCGGCGTTCGCGAGGAGTGCGGCGGCAGCCGCCATCCCTTCCTCGGCAGCGGCCTGTGCGTCGCGGAGCGCGGCGAGTTCGCTGTCGGTCTTCCGCTCTCTCGCGCGCAAGTGGGCGTCCGTCGAGGAGACGTCGACGCCGGCGTTGTCGAGGTAGAGCGCGGCGTCGTGCGGGAGCGTCCGCGGCGCTAGCACCGCGTCGCCGACGAGGTCGGGGAGGCGCTCGGCGGGCGTCGCTGTGGGGTCGAGAATCCTCGCGTCGTCGTGGACGGAAACGTAGTCGGGGAGCGGGCGCTCGGGGACGACCGCGACGCGGCCAGCGTAGACGACGGCCGCGCGACACGGCAGAGCGGCACCGCTCAGGGCGCGAACGAGCGGGTCGCCGGCCGGGCCGACGAAAACGAAGGCGTCAGCGCTCGCGTCGGCGAGCGCGCTGTCGAGAGCCGCGGGCCGCATTCACGGGAGGTGAACGGGCGTGTCGGCTTCGAGGGCCTCGTCGAGAGAGCGCTCGGTCTGCTCGCCGTACAGCAACACGTCGATGGGGAGCGTCGGGGCGCCGTTGATGAGGTTCTGGAGGAGCACGAGGCGCTCGCGCGCACGGCTCATGCCGACGTAGAACACGCGGCGCTCGTTGTCCGTCAGAATCGGGACGGGGCTCGTCTTGGAGGTGAACTCCACGCCCTCCGGGATGTCCTCGGGGTCGGCGGTCGCGGCCATCTGCTCGACGACCTTCTCGGTGAGGTCCGTCGAGACGAAGACGTGGTCGGCCTCGCGGCCCTTCGCGGAGTGGATGGTGCCGACGCGCACGCGGTCGGGGTCCATGCCGCGATAGTCGCCCTGGAAGTACGCGTCGATGCTGCGGCGCTGGTAGCGCGTGACCTTCCGGAGCATGTCCGCGGCCGCGGACGGGCCGGGCACGAACGGCACGTAGTCGCGGATGAAGTCCGCGGTGAACGTGAGTTCGGTGAGGTCGGTGTCCTCGCCCTGCGCCTCGTCGATGGCCTCCCGGAGGTCGTTGCGCTCGCGGGTGCCGAACGCCGAGTCCTGGAGCATGTCCATCAGGCGGCGGGCCTGCAGGCCGTCGATGGGGTCGTCGTTCTCGAGGGCTTCCACGGCGGAGATGTACTGCTGGAGGCGGTCCGTCCAGAGGCGCTGGTCGGTCAGCGCCTTGAACGGGATGCCCTCGCCGATGAATTCGTCGACGAAGTCGAACAGCTGGTAGCGCGCACGGAACAGCACCATCACGGTCTCGTCGTCGGAGTCCTCGACGGTCCGGCGGACGTTCCGCACGAGGTCGAGCATCGACGGGCTCTCGACGGCCTCGACGCTGCCGCCCTCCTTGCGGGGTTCGAGGTCCTTCTCCTGGCGGGTCTCGATGTGGCTAATCTCCTGTTGGACGACCTTCAGCACTTCAGAGGGCAGTCGGTAGGAGTTCGGGAGCACGACGTCGTCGGTGACCTTCGTGTTCAGCAGGAGTTCGGGGTCGGCGCCCTGCCACGCGTAGACGACCTGGTCGTCGTCGCCCGCGATGAGCACGCGCTCCATGTGGGGCCGCCACTCCTCGTAGACGTCGTACTGGAGGCTGGTGATGTCCTGAAACTCGTCGATGACGAGGTAGTCGACGTCGGGGAGCAGCGAGCGCTGCTGGACGCGCTCGAGCATGTCCGCGAAGCCGACGAGCTCGTTCTCGCCCTTGTACGCGCGCCAAGCCCGAATCGCCTCGGGGATGTCGTAGCGCTCGTCGCTGGACGGCCACGTCGGCGTGTACTTGTTGCCGACCTGCGCGTTCTCGTCGATTTCCGGCGGCAGTCGCACTTCCTCGTCGTTCCAGCGGAACGGGACGTCGTACCAGTCGGCGACGTCGCGGCTGGTTCGCTGGAGCCACTGGGAGGTCGCGATGACCTTGTTCCCGAGCGTGGTCGAGCGCGCGGTGCGCCGCGACCCCGAGGAGTACTCGTCCTCGAAGGGGATGCCGTACTCCTCGCAGAACTCCTCTTTGTCGTCCTCGCCGACGACGTCGCCACGCGACAGCCCGAGCAGCTCGTAGGCTTTGGCGTGCATCGTGGCGACGTTCCCGCGCAGCGAGCGCGGGTTGACGTCGAGTCGCTCGGCGAGCCGTTCGCGGACCTCGGCCGCTGCGGCACGCGTGTACGAGACGACGAGAATGTCGCGTACGTCTACGTCGTCGTCCTCAAGAATTTCCTCGACGTGGTCGAGGAGCGCGGTCGTCTTCCCGCTCCCCGGACCACCGAACAGCCGCGTGACTTCCGGCTCCGAGTCCGTCATTAGACAACTAGAGGAACCGAAACGGTATAAACCGCTTGAAATTCTCCGCTACACAGACAGGACGGAGGGGCTACGTCCGGCGGGTAGACCTCGCCTCCCGTACTTCCGCGCCGTCGCGAATCTTGTCCTCGCAGTTGGGACACACGCGCGGGGCGCCCTGTTCGTTCGGCGTGAACACTCTCGCGTACGCGTCGGTCACGAACGACCCACAGTTCTGGCACTCCGGCATGACTTCACGCCAACCTTTCTCGGGGTTCGTCTTAGGTGTGCTGGCCGTCGAAGGAAGGAAGGCGCCCGACTACGCGGGCGACCAGCCACACACCGTACAGGTTCGCGCGTTGCCGTCGTGGAGCCCACCGCACTCCGGACACTGCTTCTTGTTATAGCTCTCCTCCCACGTCTGTGTCTCGTGGCCGCGGTCTTCGAGGAACTCGTCCAGAAGCGAGTCGTCGTCCGGAGTCGATGCGCTCGACATGATACGTGGTACGCTATGCCATACCACTACTTGAATCTATCGAGGTGACAGCCATGGACAACGTCAGGGCTTCACGAGCACCTTGATGGCCTCGCGCTCGTCCATCGCGCGGTAGCCCTCGTCCACGTCGTCGAGACCGACGGTCTCCGTGAAGATGGGCGACGGGTCCAGCGTCCCCTGCAGGACGTCGTCCATCAGTTCCTCCGCGTACGCACGGACCGGCGCGACGCCGCCGTTCAACGTGATGTTGTCGCTGAACATCGTGAACACGTCCAAGCCTTCCTCGGTGACGCCGTACGGGACGCCGACGTAGCCGACCGTCCCGCCCGGTCGCGCGATGGCGATGGCCGTGTCCATCGCGGACGCGGCGCCGACGCACTCCATGACGTGGTTCGCACCGCCGTGCGTGAGTTCGGTCGCGCGCTCGATTGCCTCGTCGCCTCGCGCCGCGATAGTGTCCGTCGCACCGAACTCCTCGGCGAGTTCGAGGCGCTCCTCGTGGTGCCCCATCGCGATGATGCGCTCGGCACCGAGGCGCTGGGCGGCGAGCACGCCACACAGCCCGACTGCCCCGTCCCCGATGACGACGGCGGTGTCGCCCTCGCCGACGCCCGCGCTGACCGCGGCGTGGTGGCCCGTCCCCATCACGTCCGTCAGCGGCAGCAGCGCTTCGAGCGTGTCCTCGTCGTCCGCGTAGCGGTCCGGCACCCGGACGAGCGTGCCGTCCGCGTACGGGCACTTCACGTACTCGCCCTGCCCGCCACCGTTCTCGCCGCTCCACGACTCCTCCTCCACACAGGACGTGTACAGGCCCTTCCGACAGAACTCGCACTCCCCACAACTAATCGCGAACGGCGCGAGCACGCGGTCGCCGGGCTCGACAGAGGTCACGTCGTCGCCGACCGCCTCGACGATGCCCATCGGCTCGTGGCCGACGCGCGACCCCTCCTCGCGGTCGCTCTCCCCGCGGTAGAACCAGAGGTCCGACCCGCAGACGGCAGTGTGCGTGACGCGGATGACGGCGTCGCTCGGCGACTCGACTTCGGGCTTCGGGACGTCCTCGACGGTAATCTCGCCGGGACCCTGATAGGTTGCTGCGCGCATGGCTACGACTGGGTGCGGAACGCGGAAAAAGCCACCCGGCCGGCGACGGCCTCGCCGACACCGGAACGCTACGTATCCTCCCACTCCTCGCGGAGCAAGCCGTACGTCAGCATGTCGTGGTAGTAGCCGCGGTAGAACGCCGCCTCCCGGCGCGTCCCCTCGTGGGTGAAGCCGAGCGATTCGAGGAGGCCGATGGAGGCGTCGTTGAACGCGCCGACGTGCGCGGTGACCCGTCGCATGTTCAAGTCCTCGAAGGCGTACTGCACGAGGCGACCGGCGGCCTCGCTGCCGTACCCGCGGCCGTGGTACTCCGGGCTGAGGTGGTACGCGAGTTCGACACTCCGCGCGCGGTCGGTCGCCGTCGGCCCGTACTCGGTGGTGGTCAGCGAGACGACGCCGACCGGCTCCTTGTCCACGCAGACGAGACACTTCACGTCCGTCTCCGAGGTGAGCGAGCGCTCGAAGTACGACTCCGCAGTGTCCTCGTTCGCCGGCAGCGGGTCGAGGGCTGGCCGCCACACCTGCGGGTGGTTCAGCCACTCCCGAATCGCGTCGAGGTCCTCGCGCTCGGGCGGCCGGAGCGTGACCGTGTCGCCGCGCAAGAATATCGGCCCGGGCATACGGCCATCACCCGGGACGCGAAGCATAAGCCTTCGGTGGCCGTGCGGCCGCGAGCCCCGCTACAGGTCGTAGAGGTCGGTGTACTTCTCGGTGACGTAGTCCACGAAGTGGTCGGCGCTGTACGCCTCGCCGGTGGCCTCCTCGACGAGTTCGGGCGTCGTGTACTTCGCGCCGTGCTGGTGGACGTGCTCTTCGAGCCAGTCGGCGATGACGTCGAAGTTCCCGTTGCGGACCTTCTCGTCGACGTCACCGACGTCGGCTTCGAGCGCGTCGTAAATCTGGGCGGCGAGCACGCTCCCCAGGGAGTACGTCGGGAAGTAGCCGAAGGAGCCGTGGCTCCAGTGGATGTCCTGCAGGCAGCCCTCCGCGTCGGTGTCGGGGCGGATGCCGAGGTACTCCTCGTACTTGTCGTTCCAGCGCTCGGGCACGTCCTCGACGTCGAGGTCGCCCTCGATGAGTTCGCGCTCGATTTCGAAGCGCACGATGATGTGCATGTGGTAGGTGAGTTCGTCCGCTTCGACCCGGATGAGGTTGTCCTCGTACACCTCGTTGGCGGCCTCGTACGCCTCCTCGGGGGTCGCGTCCTCGATTTGCGGGAAGCGCTCTTTCATCGCGGGCAGGAACTTCTCCCAGAAGACGCGGGAGCGCCCGACGTGGTTCTCCCAGAGGCGGCTCTGGGACTCGTGGACGGTGAGGTCACGGGACTCGCCGAGCGGGTTCCCGTACTGCTCGCGAGGCAGCCCGAGCGTGTAGCGCGCGTGCCCGAATTCGTGAATCGTGGACATCAGGGCGTCCACGGGGTCGTCCTCGCTGAAGCGCGTAGTGACGCGGGCGTCGAACTGATTTCCGGTGGAGAACGGGTGCGGCGCGGTGTCGAGGCGGCCGTGCTCGAAGTCGTAGCCGAGCGTGTCCAGCACGTCCCGGGCGAGTTCCTCCTGCGTGTCAACGTCGAACTCCCCCTCGAAGGGGTCGGCGAGTTCGACGTCGCTCTCGCGGACGTCCTCGATGAGCGGGACGAGCTCCTCGCGGAGGCGTTCGAGCACGCGCTCGGCGGTGTCGAGGTCGAGGTACGGCTCGTAGTCCGCGAACAGCACCTCGTAGGCGTCCTTGTCGGGGTCGATGTGCTCGGCGTACTCCTTCTTGAGTTCCACGAGGTCCTCGAGAATCGGCGCGAAGACGGAGAAGTCGTCCTCTTCTTTGGCTTCCTTCCACTTCGGGAGCGCCTCGGAGGTGGTCTCAGAGATTTCGGCGACGAGTTCGCTGGGCACGCGGTCGGCGCGCTCGTATTCGCGTCGAATCTCGCGGACGACGGCGGCCTGCTCGTCGTCGAGGTCCGCGTCCTCGAGTTCGTCCAGCCACTCCCCGACCTTGTCCTCGGTGAGGAGGTCGTGGGACAGCGAGGAGAGCGCGGACTTCTGCTTCGAGCGGGCGGGCGTGCCGCCCTCCGGCATCATCACTTCCTGGTCCCAGGAGAGCAGGCTGTTCGCGTCGTTGACGTTCGAAATCTGTTCGTAGTGGTCGAGGAGGTCCGCGTAGGCGTCGGGAGTCTCCTCGGAGGCCTGCGTCGACATACCCTAGGCGTACGCGGCGTGGCCTATCAGGATTGCCCTCCTGGAACTGCGTGGCCTCCCTCAGGTCGGCCACGCTCCTGCAACGTGCTCGTACGCCCGCCGACACCGCGCGAGCACGTCCAGCGAGACGCTCTCGTCGGCCGTGTGCGCCTCGCCCTGCTCGGCCGGCCCGCAGACCAGACAGGTCGTCCCCGCGGCCGCGAGCCAGCCCGCGTCCGTCGCGTGGGGCTTGGCGACGTGCTTGCCAGCGCCGTCCTGTACGTCCTGCACGACGTCGAGCACGCCGTCGGCGAACCTGGGGTCGTCGCAGGCCATCGGCGGGAGGTCCTGGTCGACCGTCCACGAGACGCCGTCGACGGCTTCGACCGCGCCGACGTCCGCACGCTCGCCCGGGACCGTGCGCTCGTCGACCGTGACCTCGCAGGACTCGGGAATCACGTTCCACGCCGTCCCACCCTCGATTTCCGTGACGGCGACACTCCCCGCGAGGTGCTGCCCGAGCACGTCGGCGTCGGGCGCGTCGAGATCGCGGAGCACGTCCACCGCGTCACAGGCACGGTAGACCGCGTTCTCTCCCGATTCGACCTCGCTGGCGTGCGCGGCCTCGCCGGCTGCCGTGACGGTGCTCGCGCGGCGGCCCTTGTGCGCGACGGCGACGTCGAGCACGCCGGCTTCGGAGTATCCCGTCGACCCCTCGCCGACGACGGCGTAGTCGGGTGCGAACCCCTCGTCGATGGCCTGCTGGACGCCCACCCCGCCCAACTCCTCGCCGACGAACGACGCGAACGCGAGCGGGCCGCCGGGCTCGGTGTCCCGGAACGCCAGCAGCATCGCCGCGACCGCGCCCTTCATGTCCGCGGTGCCGCGGCCGTAGAGGCGGCCGTCCTCCTCGTAGACGACGTAGTCGCCGTTTTCTGTCTGTGATTCGTCCGGCGGTACGACGTCGTGGTGGCCGACGAGCGCGAGGCTGTCGCCGTCGGCGTCCGGGTTGCGCCACGCGATGACGTTCCCGGCGTCGTCGCGCCCCACGTCGGCGTCGGTGTGCTCGCGGAGCCACGACGCGATGCCGTCGCCGGCGGCGGTCTCGTCGTCGTGGCTCGGAATCGAGACGAGGCGTTCGGTGAGGTCGCGGAGTTCGCCCATCACGCGGCCCGACGCGTTCGAGGGGTTAGTCGGCTTCGGCGGGCGCGAGATTCCCGAGAGTCACGGCCCGCACGGGGACGGCAGCGGGCCGAGGCAAGTACCCTTATCAGTACGCCGCGACTACGCCGAGGTAACATGAACATCGTGCCCGACACGAGCGTCGTCGTCGACGGCCGCATCTCTCAGCGGGTCGAGGACGGCGAGTACGAAGGCGACACCGTCTACATTCCGGAGGCGGTCGTCGGCGAGGTCGAAGCGCAGGCGAACAGCGGCCGACAGACCGGGTGGGACGCCCTGGAGGAGCTCCAGCGGCTCGTCGAACTCGCGGACGACGGCAAAATCAGCATCAAGTACGTCGGCGAGCGCGCCGGCGAGGAGGACATCCAGCGCGCGGCGGCGGGCGCCATCGACGCCATCATTCGGGACGTGGCGATGGAGCACGACGCGCGCCTGCTCACCAGCGACATCGTGCAGGCGGAGGTCGCGAAGGGGAAGGGCATCGACGTGGAGTACCTCGAACCGCTCGAGCGCGAACTCGGCGAACTCGGCCTGGAGCAGTACTTCGACGAGCTCACGATGAGCGTCCACCTCAAGGAGGGGATGGTGCCGATGGTCAAGCGCGGCGAGGTCGGCGAAATCGAGTACCAGTCCACCGGCGACGAGGAAATCGACCGCGAGACCATCGAGGAGTACGCCAACGAAGTCGTCACGACCGCGAAGCGCGCCGACGACGCGTTCGTCGAGCTCTCCGAGGAGGGGATGACCATCGCGCAGGTGCGGGACATGCGCATCGCCATCTCGCGGCCGCCGTTCTCGGAGGCCGTCGAAATCACCGCCGTGCGCCCCATCGTGAAGACGACGATGGAGGACTACGAGCACGCCGACGAACTCCGCGAGCGGCTGCTCGAACGGGACCGCGGCGTGCTCATCGCGGGCGCGCCGGGCGCCGGGAAGTCGACGTTCGCGCAGGCCGTCGCGGAGTTCCTCTCCGAGCACGACAACGTCGTGAAGACGATGGAGAAGCCCCGCGACCTGCAGGTCGGCAAGGAGGTCACCCAGTACACGGAGCTGGGCGGCGAGATGTCCAAGACCGCCGACTCGCTGCTGATGGTGCGGCCGGACTACACCATCTACGACGAGGTCCGGAAGACCGACGACTTCGAGGTGTTCGCGGACATGCGGCTGGCGGGCGTCGGCATGGTCGGCGTCGTGCACGCGACGCGACCCATCGACGCGCTCCAGCGGCTCGTCGGCCGCGTGGAATTGGGCATGATTCCGCAAATCGTGGACACCGTCGTCTACATCGAGGAGGGCGACGTGGAGACCGTCTACGACGTGACGACGGAGGTGAAGGTGCCCGAGGGCCTCATGGAGGAGGACCTCGCGCGCCCGGTCATCCAGGTCAAGGACTTCGCGACCGGGACGCCCGCCTACGAGATTTACACGTTCAACCGCCAGGTCGTCACGGTCCCCCTCGAGGAGACCGAGGAGACCCCCGAGTCCGGCGTGGACAAACTCGCGAAGCAGGAGGTCGAACGCGAGATTCAGTCCGCGACCCGCGGCCCCGTCGAAGTGGACATCCGCGGGCCGAACGAGGCCGTGGTGTACGTCTCCGAGGACGAAATCAGCCACGTCATCGGGAAGGGCGGCGGCCGCATCTCGGACATCGAGGACCGCCTTGGCATCAACATCGACGTGCGCACGCTCGGCGAGCGCACCACCGAGACCGCGGGCGGCGGGAGCAGCGAGCAGGAAGCCGGCCAAATTGTGACCCCGGAGGTCACGTCCCGGCACATCATCCTGCCGCTGTCCGGCGACCGCGCGGGCGAGACCGTCGAAGTGCAGGCCGACGGCGAGTACCTATTCACGGCGACGGTCGGCCGCGGCGGCGACATCCAGGTCTCGCGAGGGTCGGCCATCGCTGAGGAACTAGAGCGCGCCATCGACCGCGAGCGGACGATTACGGTCGTGCCGAACGAGTAAGGAGTTCAGGCGGCTTCGGCGTCGGCGGACGCGTCCTCGCTTTCCTTCTCGTGAGTCAACTGGTAGAGGCTCTGGCGAGCGTCGGCGAAGTAGATGTCCTCGTCGACGACGCCGCGGTCTTCGAGCCGTTCGAGCGCGTACCGGACGGTGCGCGCGGAGAGCATGGTTTCCTCGACGATTCGCTTCTGGGTGAGGGGGCCGTCGTACTCGAGCACCTTGTAGACGAGCTTGGCGCTCGGCGGGAGGTCCTCCAGCACACTGTCGTCTTCAGCCATCATTACGTTTCGAAACACTCCACGCGCTTAAAAGTGCGGGAGGCGCTCCCACGGACCACTGACGGCGGAACCGGCCGTGCTGCAAGCGAACACCTTTTGACCGCGGCTCCCGGACGTGTGGGTATGACAGAAACCGTGGACCCGACGGCTGCTCACCGGCGCAGCCTGAAGGTGACCACAATCGCCACCCTCGGCGGCGTCGCTGCGGCGTTCGCCTCGGAGGCGGTCGTCGCCGACGCGACCAGCCGCACGGGGCTGCTCGTGTTGCTCGCCGTGGTCGCCGTCGAACTCGGGCTGATGCGCGTCGCCGGCGTCGACGTCACCGACTTCTCGGCGAAAGACCACCTCTACGTCGGCTTCATGTCGTTCGCCCTCTGGTTCATCACGTGGGGCGTACTGCTCTCCGAAGGCATCACCTTCTAACGATGGCCGAGGACAGCATCGCGGTCGTGGACCTGGACAGGTGCCAGCCCGACCGTTGTAACTACGAGTGTTCGAACTACTGCCCGCCGAACCGGACGGGCAAGGAGTGCATCACCCTCCGCGGGGAGGAGGCCGAGGACGGCGACCCCGACCAGATTCGCATCTCCGAGGAAATCTGTCTCGGGGAGACCTGCGGCATCTGCGTCGAGAAGTGCCCCTTCGACGCCATCGAAATCATCAACCTCCCGCAGGAACTCGAAGACGAGCCAACCCACCGCTACGGCGAGAACGCGTTCTCGCTGTACGGTCTCCCTGTTCCGGAGTCCGGGAAGGTTACGGGCCTGCTCGGCCCGAACGGCATCGGGAAGTCCACCGCGGTGAAGATTCTCGCCGGCGAAATCACGCCGAACCTCGGCCGCCACGAGGACGAACCGTCGTGGGACGAGGTCGTCGACGAGTACCGCGGCACGGAACTCCAGGACTACCTCGAAGCCGTCCGCGCCGGCGACGTCGAAGTCGCGCGCAAACCCCAGTACGTCGACCAGATTCCCGACCAGTTCGACGGCACCACGCGGGAACTTCTCGAACGCACGGACGAGCGCGGCGTCCTCGACGACCTGGTCGACCGGCTCTCGATTCGCCCGGTCATCGACCAGTCCATCGAATCGCTCTCCGGTGGGGAGCTCCAGCGGGTCGCGCTGGCGGCGGCGCTCGCCCGCGACGCGGACTTCTACTTCGTGGACGAACTCACGCCGTACCTCGACATCGGCCAGCGCGTCACCGCGGCGCGCATCGTCCGCGAACTCGCCGAAGAAGAGGACAAGGCCGTGCTCGTCGTCGAACACGATCTCGCCGTGCTCGACCTGCTCGCGGATTCCATCCACGTCGCGTACGGTGAACCCTCCGTGTACGGTGTCGTCACGCCGCCGAAGAGCGTGCGCAACGGCATCAACGAGTACCTGAAAGGGTACCTCGACAACGAGAACATGCGCATCCGGCCGGAGGCCATCACGTTCGAGGAGCACGCACCCCGGGAGGCCTCCCGCGAAGAGACGCTGGTCTCCTACCCGGACCTCACGAAGTCCTACGGCGAGGGCGAATTCACGCTCACCGTGGACGGCGGCGACATCCACAGCAACGAAGTGCTTGGTGTCGTCGGCCCGAACGGCATCGGGAAGTCCACGTTCGCCCAGATTCTCGCGGGCGACCTCGACCCGACGACCGTCGACGGCGAAGAGGGCGCGGACCTCGACGTCGGGCTGGACATCGCGTACAAGCCCCAGTACGTCGAGGCCGACCAGCACATCCGCGTTGACGCGTTCCTCTCCTCGATTACCGACGACTTCGGGACGAGCTACTGGAACACCGAAATCGGCGACCCGCTCCAACTGGACCCGATTCTCGAGCAGAACCTCACGGACCTCTCCGGCGGGGAGCGCCAGCGCGTCGCTATCGCCGCGACGCTCTCGAAGGACGCCGACCTCTACCTGCTGGACGAGCCGAGCGCGCACCTCGACGTCGAGCAGCGCGTGCTCGCGACCCGCGCCATCCGGCGGTTCGCGGAGAACCGCGAGACCACCGTGATGGTCATCGACCACGACATCTACATGATAGACCTCGTGAGCGACCGCCTGATGGTGTTCGACGGCGAGCCCGCCGAACACGGCCGCGCCTCGACCCCGCAGCCGATGCGCTCGGGCATGAACGAGTTCCTCGCGAACCTCGACGTGACCTTCCGCCGCGACGAGAACCTCGGCCGCCCGCGCATCAACAAGCCCGGCAGCCAACTGGACAAACAGCAGAAGCGCGAAGGCGAGTACTACTACACTACCGAGTAGCGCGCCGGCGCACCACTTGCGGTTTTTTGTAGCAGGTCTTTGCGAGAGGCGTCGCCGCGCGCAGTTCTTCCCGGCTAGGTTTCGACGAGCATTCACTCTCCGAGTGGCGTGTTCCGCCCGGACAGCCGCTTAACCCGACTTAATCGGCGTTAATTGTACGGAAGTCGCGTGCACGGTCCCGCGGGTATAAGCCACGGGACGCCCAACGACCGACCGAGATGAAAGCGACCGTACTGCTCGTGACTGCACTCCTCGTCGTCGGCGCCGCTGCGCCGATGGCCGTCGCCGCGTCGACGACCGACGGACCGGCAGCGACCGAGTCCGTGGCGGTGCAGGACGAGGACGCAGCGAACGAGACCGACAACGAAACCGAGACAGCGCCCGGTGCCCAGCTCGCCGGCGTCGTCGACGTACAGGGCGCCGAAGTCGAGGGTGAGGTCGAGCGGCGGTCGTTCGGCCTGCAGGTCGCAGCGGCGAAGTCGAACGCCTCGAAGGCGTCAGTCGTCGCCAACCACACGCAGACCCTCGACCAGCGCCTCGCAGACCTCCGGGAGCGCAAGCAGGAATTGGAGACAGCCCGCGAGAACGGGAACATCTCCACGGGGCGCTACCGCGCCGAGATGGCGGGACTCGCCGCCCGGATTTCGACGCTCCAGTCGATGACCAACGAGACCGCTGAAACCGCGCGTAGCCTGCCCGAGGAGGCGCTCGCCGAACGCGGTGTGAACGTCTCCGCGCTCGAACGCCTCCAGACGTCCGCGAGCAACCTTTCCGGCCCCGAAGTCGCGGCTATCGCCCGGAGCATCGCCGGTGCACCGGGGAACAACAGCACGGGACCGCCGTTCGGGAACGGCATGGCCGGCCCACCGGTCGACACGCCAGCGACCCCCGGTGACGACGAGAACGAAACGGCCGACAACGAGACGAGTCCCGGTGAGGGCGCGCCCGACGACCCCGGGAACGGTCCCGACGCACCCGGTAACGAGGACGGCGACGACGAAAACGAGACAGCCACCAGCCCCGGTGAGGGTGACACACCGGGAAACTCGTTTGGCGCGTCCGGTAACGGACCGGGCGTGAACGAGACCAACGAGACGAGCGACGAACCCGGGCCGCCGAACGACCCCGGGAACGGCAACGGCCCGCTCATCGACCTGAGCGTGCTCACCTCGCTGCTCCCCTGACCAGGTAATACGGTCGCAGTCGGCTCTTCTTCGCGCTATTCACCGAACACGAAGTACGGCAGAGTGAAGCAGCCGACAACGAGCATCCGCGAGCGCCGTATGGCGCGAGCGGTTCACTCGCGGCGAAGCCGCGAGGCCGACGAGCGACCGCAGGGAGCGAGGAGTGGTTTTTCCGCAAGTTTTTGCCAGCGAACGCGCCGCAGGCGCGTGAGCGCAGCAAAAAGTGCGTTCTAGAAAACAGTGCGCTGGCAGCTCCCACAGAGGTGCTGTTCTTTCCGGTCGACTTCCTGAACGGTGGGGGAGAAGTTCATCGCACAGCGGTTGTTGTCGCAGTGTTCGAGGCCGAGCGTGTGCCCGAGCTCGTGGACGACTTCCTTGCGAACGCGGTCCGCGAAGACGTCGCTGGCGGGGCGTTCGGAGAAGCCGCCGTCGCTGGACGTCTGGAGGCGGTACGTGGAGACGACGCAGCCGCGGCCGTCGAGGTAGGCGAGCCCGAAGACGTAGTTGCGGCGGCGGTAGTAGAGGTCTTCGGGGGTGATGGCGATGGTCTTGTCGCCGCTGCCGGCGCGGGTGGCGACGTCGATGAATTCGGCGGCGCGGTACTGGCCGCGGGCGTCGTCGTACGCGCTCTCGGGGACGGGTTGTTCTGTCGCGACGACGACGTCGCAGTCGTAGATACTCCGAAGGCTGGCGGAGGCCTCGCGTTTGACGTTCGCGGGAACGTCGCCGACGGGCACGATGTCGACCCGCATCAAGACGAAGTTAAGCGGCGTGAGGCATAAACATCCCGGCATGGGTAACCCACCCGCGGTCGTGGACGCGCTCGCTGGCTACGAGCGACTCGTCGAGGTCGGCGTGGGCCAGCGGCCGGACGTGGCAGCCGAGTTAGCGGCGCGCGGGCGGGATGTGACGGCGACGGACGTCCACGAGCGCGAGGTCCCCGAGGGCGTCGCGTTCGTGCGCGACGACGTGACCGACCCCGATTCCGCGGTGTACGCGGACGCGGACGCCGTGTACGCGCTGAACTGTCCGCCGGAACTCCACAGCGCGCTCGTGGCCGTGGCGGAGGCGGCGGACGCGGCGTGTCTGTTCACGACGCTGGGCGGCGACCAACCCACAGTTCCAGTCGAACGACGGACCGTCGCCTCGGGGACGCTGTACGTCGCACGGGAGCGCGGCGATGCGGCGCGTCCGGGGACGTAACTGTCTTTTCGGCGGGCCGCGTCGGTGGTGGTATGGAAGTGGACGCGGTCGTGCTCGACGTCGACGGCGTGCTCGTGGACGTCGCGGACTCCTACCGGCGCGCCATCGTAGAGTCGGTCCAGTACGTCTACGGGGACACCATCGAGAAGGCCGCGGTCCAGCAATTCAAGGACGCGGGCGGGTTCAACAACGACTGGACGTTGACGGACGCCGCGGCGCTGTTCGTGCTCGCCTCGCGCGAGGGGTACACGGGCGATGTCGTCGAATTCACGGACCAGGTCGCCGCACACGGCGGCGGGCTGGCGGGCGCAGAGGAGGTCGTCGAGTCCCACCTCGACCCGGGCGGCGTCGAGCGCGTGCGCGAGGACTGGCAGCCGGAGCGCCTCCGCGAGGTGTTTCAGCAACTCTACCTCGGCACCGACCTCTACGAGGAACTGGAAGGGAAGGAACCCGACCTCCCCGCAGAGGAGGGGTACATCAACGACGAGCCGGTCATCGTGACGCCCGAGACAGTCGACGCACTCACCAGCCAGTTCCCGGTCTGTGTGCTGACGGGCCGCCCCGAGGCGGAGGCCGAAATCGCGCTGGACCGCGTGGGGCTGGACGTACCGGACGAGTACCGGTTCACGATGGATGACTGGGAGGAGGGGAAGCCGAACCCCCGGGCGCTGATTGCGCTCGCCGAGCGCACGGGCGCGGAGTCGGTCGCGTTCGTCGGGGACACCCTAGACGACGTCGAGACGGTGGTGAACGCGCGAGAGGCCGACCCGGACCGGACGTACTACGCGTTCGGCGTGCTCACGGGCGGGCTGACGGGGCCGGAGGGTCGCCGGAAGTACGACGACGCGGGCGCGGACGGCGTGCTCGACTCCGTCAACGACCTCCCCGAGGTCGTCGACCCGCGGTAGCACGGCCACATGGCATAACACGCTGGCCGTCGCAGCCACCCACATGGACGAACTCGTGACGGTTCTCCGCGAGCAGGAAGCCGGCCCAGTGCACATCGAAGTCGACGACGAGTGGGAGCACGACGTCGAACTCGAGGAAGCGGAAGAAGGCGAACAGGGGTTCTACGCCGAGGGGCGCGACCTAGAGGCGGATAACGTCCTGTTCCGGTTCACGACGCCGAAGACCAGCGACGAGTACGTGACCGTCGAGCGCCGCCACGCCCGCGACGACGAGTGGGAGGAACTCGGGCGGCTCACGGGCGTGGACGTCGAGACCCACATCGGGTAGGCCGCCCACACAATTCTTAACCGCGCGCCGGGAGACAGTGAGGTATGCGAATCGCGTTACTCGGCGGGACTGGCGACATCGGCGAAGGGCTGGCGCTGCGGTGGGCGTACGACACCGACCACGACGTCGTCGTGGGCTCCCGGGACCCCGAGCGGGCCCGCGGGAAGGCCGAGGAGTACGAGACCGAGTTGGACAGCCGCGGCGTCGACGAGAAAATCACGGGGTTCGCCAACGAGATGGCGGCCGACCGCGCGGACGTCGTGGTGCTGGCGGTGCCGCCGTACCACGTCGCCGACCTCGTCGAAGAAATCGCGGACCGCCTCGACGAGGACACGCTCCTGGTGTCGCCCGCCGTCGGCATGAAGAAGCGCGAGGGCGGCTTCGACTACAATCCGCCGAGCGCGGGCAGCGTCACCGAACTCGTCGCCGAGACCGCTCCCGACGAGGTGTCCGTAGTGGGGGCGTTCCAGAATCTCGCGGCCGACCGGCTGGCGAACCTCGACGTCGAGTTAGACCTCGACACGCTTGTTGTCGGCGACGACGGCGACGCCAAGCAGAACGTCGTCGACCTCGCGGCGGGCATCGAGGGCATCCGCGCGCTCGACGCGGGCCCGCTGGCGAACGCCGCCGAGGTGGAGTCGCTGACGCCGCTGCTCGTCGACCTCGCACTCCACAACGAGGGGCTACACGACGTCGGCGTCACGTTCGAGTGACGCAACCTCGCTGAACTTCTCCAGCAGCGCGTCCGCATCTTCCGCAATCACGCGAATCATCGCTTCCTTCCCGATAGCCCCGCGGTCGACGACGGCGTCGGGCGCGCGCACCCTGTCGGCCATCGCCTCGCGCGCGGCCCAGTCCATCGTCCCGTCGGCGTCCGCGGGTTCCTCGGTGCGATCGGTGAGTTCGACGTCCCAGCGCTCGCGTAGTGCCGACTCGCGCGCCCGGCTCCAGCGGACGTTCCCGGCGGCGGAAATCCGGGCGTCGTGCTCGCGGACGCCGAGCAGGAAGCGTGCGATGTGGCTGGACGCGCCCGGCGCGACACCGCCCGCAGCACGCACGCCACGGCTCGTCGCGTGCAAACGACCGTCGACGGCGACCACGTCCTCCGGCGAAGTGACGTCAGCGGGCGCGACGGCGACGTTCGTCCCGACTTCGGGGACGAGTTCGGGCGGCCACTCGCGTTCGAGCGCGGCGACGACGTCGCGAACCGCGTCGATGGCGTCGGTCGTCCCGTCGCTCACCATCGCACGTGCGCCGTCGGCGACGGCACGGCGCCCGTCCGCGATTGCGGCGTGGTCGACGGGGCCAGCGCCCGACCCGAGTGAGAGGTCCGACGCGATGGCGCGTGCGGTGGCATCGACGCCGCGCTCGACGGCCGCTTCGAGGGCGTCGCCGCTGGCGAGGTGCGCGGCGATGGCCGCCGAGAGCGTGCAGCCGGAGCCGTGCGTGTCCTCGGTGTCGACGCGCTCGCGCGAGAACGCACGGGTCGTCTCGCCAGCGTAGACGTCCACGGGGTCGCCGTCGAGATGGCCGCCGGTCAGCAGGACCGCGTTCGGGCCGAGGTCGCGGACGGCGTCGGCGGCTTCGCGGAGGTCGGCCTCGTCCTCGATGGTGACGTCCGCGAGCAGTTCGGCCTCGGGGACGTTCGGCGTGGCGACTGTGGCTTCCGGGAGGAGGCGCTCGCGGACGGCGTCGACGCCGCGCTCGGTGAGCAGGCGGTCGCCGGATTGGGCGACGACGACGGGGTCGACGACGACCGGGAAGTCCGCTTCGCCGAGGGCGTCGGCGACGTCCGCGACGACGTCGGCATTCCCGAGCATCCCGGTCTTCGCGGCGGCGACCTCGAAGTCCGAGACGACGGCGTCGTACTGCGCGCGAACGGCTGCGGGGTCGAGGACGGTGCTGTGGGTGACGCCCGTGGTGTTCTGGGCGGTGGCGGCGGTGAGCGCCGAGGTGCCGAACGCGCCGCAGGCCTCGAACGTCTTCAGGTCGGCCTGTGCGCCCGCGCCGCCGCCGCTGTCCGACCCGGCGACCGTGAGCGCGACGGGACGCATCAGTCGTCGGCGGCGGGCGCGGCCCGCGACGGCAGTTCGACCGCGGGCTCGTCCGAGCCGAGTTCGTCGAGGACGGCGTTCGCGGCGGCCTTCCCGGAGAGCAGCATCGCGCCGAACGTCGGGCCCATGCGCGTGAGTCCGTGGACGGTCGCCGTGGAGAGCCCCGCCGTAATCAGGCCGTCGTGGACCTTGCCGGTCTGCTCGACGACCTTGTCCTCGCTGTCGGCGACCCACATCGAGTCGTGGCCGGGGGAGTCGTGGCCGGGCGCGCCGTACTCGCCGTCCTCGGTCTTGTCCATGCCCGTGTTGTGCTCGTCGGCGTGCTCGATGCCAGCCGCGTCGACGACGCCGCGCTCCTGGAGTTTGGAGACGACGACGGCGTCGTGACCAGTGGCGTCGACGACCACGTCGGACTCGACGGCGATGGGGTCGACGCAGGTGAGTTCGCGGGGGAGCGCGTGGACGGGCGTCCAGTTCATCACGATGCCCGCGACCTCGTGGTCGTCGCGCACGACGACGTCCGTGAATTCGGTCATGTTCTGGATGCGCGCGCCGGCGTCGCAGGCGGCCTTGATGAGCGACGAGCAGGCGTGCGGGCCGTCCGCGACCGCCAACCCCTCGGTCTCGTCGTCGTACTCGTAGGGGACGCCGAGGTCGTCGAGGACGTCGTCGGCGGGCGCGCGGACGGTGAGTTTGTTCATCAGGAACCCGCCGAGCCAGAACCCACCGCCGAGGTAGTTGTTCTTCTCGACGACGGTGACGTCGACGTCGCGTTCGGCGAGTTCCTTGGCGGCCATCAGCCCGGAGGGGCCGCCGCCGACGATGATGACGTCGGTCTCTGTGTCGTCGATGAACTCCTCGGTCCACTGACGGGCGATTGCGCGGGTGACCTGTGCTTCGTCTGCGTCGGCGAACGAGTCGAACGGCATATTCGCTAGTGATACAACCGACTACTTATCGGTTGGGATGTGCAGCCGTGACGGCGAGACGGGGAACGAGATTCGACGCCACGCGGCTTCGACGCGCGGCGCGCACCCGGCGCGGCGACACCATATCCATCGGAATCCCTTTCTCCGTGCGCGCCCTCTGTTCTGGTATCACATTTCTCGTCCAGCGTAGCCCGCTAGCGCCGGGCTACACACGGTCGCGTGACTCGCAACTCACCCACATAGCCAGCGGGAGCGGCGCGTTCGCGTGGCCGGAGGTGAACGCGTGAACCCGAACCGCGTGGACAGCCTCACGGACCTCGCGTACGGCGTGCTCATCTTCGTCTCCGTGGTGCTGTTCTCCATCGTCGGGACCCAGACCGGGCTGGCGTTCGGGCTCGGGGTGTTGGCGTCGTTCGTCATCCACATCGCGTGGAAGATGGCGCGCTTCGACCCCGACTGGATGACGGAGGCGGTCAGCGACACCGTCGAGGAAACCGTCAGCGAGACGGTCGACGAGACGGTCGAGGAGAAAGTCGGCGAAACTGTCGAGCAGACCGTCGAGGAGACGGTCGAAGAAACCGTCGAGAAGTCCGTCGGCGAAACCGTCGACCAGACCGTCGAAGCCAGCGTCGAGGAGACAGTCGGTGAGACGGTCGAGGAGAAAGTCGGCGAAACCGTCGAGAAAACTGTCGAAGAAACCGTCGAGGAGACCGTCGAGGAAACCGTCGGTGAAACGGTCGAAGAGAAGGTCGGCGAGACAGTCGAGAAAACCGTCGAGGAGACGGTGGGCGACACAGTCGAAGAGAAGGTCGGCGAAACCGTCGAAGAGACCGTGGAGAAGACCGTCGAAGAGACCGTAGGGGAGACGGTCGAGGAGAAGGTCGGCGAAACCGTCGAAGAAACTGTCGAGGAGACAGTCGAAGAAACGATGGAGGAGACGGTCGAGAAGACTGTCGAAGAGACCGTCGAGAAGACCGTCGAGCAGACGACCGCCGACGGCGAAGCCGACGACGAGTCGGTCGAGGAGAAGGTCGAAGCCGTCGAAGAGCGGTACGGCGACGAGGAGGGCGAAGACGACACCGAGGACGAGGAGAAGCAGTCGCGAGACGACGTCGAACCCGACGAGGACGAGCCCAAATGAGCGCGCTCGTTACGCGCGCCGACAGCGGGGTGGCGGCGTGATTAGCGTCCTGCTCCTCGTGGGCATCCTGGTGGCGATGTTCGTCGGCTTCAACGTCGGCGGGTCGACGACGGGGCCGGCGTTCGGCCCCGCAGTCGGCGCGGATGCCATCTCGAAGCCCGTCGCGGCGCTGCTGATGACCGTGTTCTTCGCCATCGGCGCGTGGACGCTCGGCCGCCGCGTCGTGGACACGCTCGGCCGCGAACTCGTCACGAACCCCGCGATTTTCACGCTGGAAGCGAGCATCGGCGTGCTGTTCTTCGTGGGGCTGGCGCTGTTCGTCGGGAACTTCTTCGGCGTCCCGGCGTCGACGTCGATGACGGCCGTCGGCGCTATCGCGGGACTGGGCGTCGCCCGCAACGCCCTCGACTGGGCGGTGTTCGGCGAAATCGCTATCTGGTGGCTGGTCGCGCCCGTCATCGGCTTCTGGGTGTCGCTGGTCATCGGCCGGTACTTCTACGCGCGATTGCACCGCCTCATCGCGATGGAGCGCAGCGCCGGCGACCTGCTGCAAGTCGACCGCTCGGGCGTCGTCCCGGTGCCGCGACCCACGGAGACGACGAACCGCCGCGAGCTGTGGGGTGTCACGACGGTCATCGCTATCGGCTGTCTGATGGCGTTCAGTTCGGGGACGAGCAACGTGGCCAACGCCATCGCACCGCTGGTCGGCAGCGGCGTCCTCGAGATGAACCCAGCAATCATCATCGGCTGCGTGGCGGTCGGCATCGGCGCGTTCACCATCGCGCGCCGCACGCTCGAAACGATGGGCAGCGACATCACGGAACTCCCGCTGACGGCGGCCATCGTCGTCGCCGTCGTGAGCGCGACGCTGGTCATCTTCCTGTCGGCCATCGGCATCCCGGCGAGTTTCGTCGTCATCGCCACCATGTCCATCGTCGGCCTCGGCTGGGGGCGCGCGACGCGGCCGGTCTCCGTGCCCGAGGCAGTTCGAGGAGAAGGCGAGGTTCCCGTCTCCGTCGGTGGGCTCGCCGCCGACGAAGACGGCGGCGAGGAGGTCCCGGAAATCGGCGAGGAGGAGCCCGAGGACATCCCGAGCGCGTCGGACCTCTTCGACCCTGGGACGACCGCGCGCGTCGTCCTGATGCAGAACGTCGTTCCGATGCTGGCGACTATCGGCGCTTACCTCACGTTCCGCTTCGTCCCCATCTTCGGCTTCTAACGGGGACGACCGTCACAGCGTCCAGAAGAACGAGATACCCGCGACCGTGACCACCGACAACAGCAACTGCAGCGGCATCCCGACGCGGACGTAGTCACCGAATTTGTAGCCGCCGGGCCCGTAGACGAAGAGGTTCGTCTGGTAGCCGACGGGCGTCATGAACGCCGTCGAGGCCGCGAACGTCACCGCGAGCACGAACGCGAACGGGTTTGCACCGACCTCCAGGGCGGCTTCGACGGCGACGGGAATCATCAACACGACGCTGGCGTTGTTCGAAATGACGCCCGTGATGAGACTCGTCGACACGTAGAACACCCACAGCACGCCGATGGCCGGGAGGAACTCGCCGGTCGCCGCGACGAGCGCGCCGAGCAGTTCCGCACCCCCGGTCTGTTCGAGGGCGATGCCGAGCGGAATCACGCCCGCCAGCAGGAAGATGACGTTCCAGTCCACGGAGTCGTAGATTTCGCCGGGCCGCAGCACGCCGGTGGCGACCATCGCGACGACGCCCGCGAGCGCCGACACGACGATGTTGATGGGGAGCAGCGTCGCCGCGCCGATGACGCCGACGATGGTGGCGACGGCGTACGGAATCTTCTCGGTGCGGTAGTCGGGCTCCTCGGGCTCGTGCGCGAGGATGAAGTCCGGGCTCTGGGAGAGCCGGTCGATGCTGTCCTCGGGCGCCTGAATCAGCAGCGTGTCGCCGACGCGGAGCTTAAGTTCGTCCATGCGCTGGCGGACGGTCTCCCCGCGGGAGCGGTACGCCAGCACGTTCGCGTCGTAGCGCCCGCGGAACGACGACGACTTCAGCGTCTCGCCGACCAGCGACGACCCCGACTGGATGACGAGTTCGACTAGCGTCTGCTCTTCTTCCGTGCTGGGCTCCAACTCGGGGTCAGTCTCGGGCGCGCCCGTCAGCGCGAGGTCGTCGACGTCCGCGATGGCGGCCAGCGTCTGCCGGTCGGTCCGAATCGTGAGCACGTCCCCGGGCTTGATGACTTTCTGCCCGATGGGCTCGATGAAGCGCTCGCCGCCGCGCACGAGCTGGAGCACGTCGGCGTCGAAGCGCTGCTCGTCGATGGCCTCCGAGACGGTCTTCCCGACGAGCGGCGAGGACGCCTGCACGACGACCTCGCTGAGGTAGTCCTGCATGTCGTACTCCGCGAGGTAGTCCTCTTCCGGGGGGACGCGCTCGGGGAGCAACCAGTAGCCAATCGTCATCAGGTACGCGGAGCCGACGACGAGCACGATTGCGCCGAGGTGCGTGAATTCGAACATCGAGAACGCGTGCAGCGCGTCGATGCCGCGCTCGGAGCCGATGCGCTCGGCGGTCTGACTCGCGAGGATGTTCGTCGACGTCCCGATGAGCGTGAGCATCCCGCCGAGCATCGACGCGAACGACAGCGGCATCAGCAGCTTGGAGGGCGACGTGCCGCCCTTGTGCGCGAGGTCGCTGATGACCGGGACGAGGATGGCGACCACGGGCGTGTTGTTGATGAACCCGGACGCGGGGCCGGTCGCGAGAATCGTCGACGCGAGCTGGCGGTGTTTGTTCGTGCCCGCGAACGCCGACATCCACCGGCCGATAATCTGGACGACGCCGGACCGGGAGATGCCGTTGCTCAGGATGAGCATCGCCAGGACGGTGATGGTCGCCGGGTTCGAGAACCCAGACAGGCCCTCGGTGACGGAGATGTTCGTCCAATCCTGCAGGACCATCAGCGTCACCATCACGAGAATCGCCGTGACGTCCAGCGGCAGCGCCTCCGTCACGAACAACACCAGCGTGACCGCGACGAGCACGAAGACGACTGCCATCTCGGGCGTCACGGGGGGGAGGTCCCCGAGCACGGCGAGCGGCAGAGACGCGAACATGGGAGGACTGTCGTCGGTGGGTTACAACAGCCTGACGGTCGCTGTGCTGGCGAGGCGAAAACAACGGGGAGGGAGCGACGCGGCGACGGGCCGCGTCAGAACGGTGGCGCGCTTAGGCGCCGGCTTCTTCGAGCGCGTCCTCGAGCTGGTCGCGCTGCGTGACGCCGACGAAGCGTTCGACGACGCCGTCGTCGTCCTCGATAACGACGGTCGGAATCGAGCGAACCTGGTACTCGTTGGCGACGTCCTCGTTCTCGTCGACGTCGATTTTCTCGAAGGTGACGCGGTCGCCGTAGTCCTCCTCGAGGTCCTCGAGGATGGGGTCCTGCGTCTTGCAGGGGCCACACCAGTCGGCGTAGAAGTCCTTGATGGTGACAGTCATCGGTCTATTTGCCCTTGCCCCGCGCCCCGCATAAGGGTTTCTCACGGGACCACCTTCGCCGCTTCGTCGCGCCCACGAACGGGGGGCCACCGCATCGAGAGCGGCGGTACGGGACGGCTCGCGGGGTTGCAGCGGGCGCGACCGCGTGGACACGAAAGGTTTACGCGGGCTCGGTTCCGAATCGGATACATGAGCAGTGGTGAGAACTCCGGCGGGCTGATGTCCAGCGCAGGGCTGGTCCGTTACTTCGACTCCGAGGACCCGAACGCCATCCGCATCGACCCGCGCTCCGTGGTGGCGACGGGCGCGTTCTTCGGCATCGCCGTACTACTACTGCAGTTCTTCGCGTAGCCCGACCCCGAGAGGCTTTTTCCGTGGCGGTTCGTAAGCGAGCACATGACTGTTAGCGCCGGCGTCGTCGCCGTGCAGGGGGACGTCTCCGAGCACGCCGAGGCCATCCGTCGGGCCGCCGCCGAGCACGGGCTGGACGCCGAGGTCACCGAGATTCGGCGTTCCGGGCTCGTGCCCGACTGTGACATCCTGTTGTTGCCGGGCGGGGAGTCGACCGCGATTTCGCGGCTGCTCGCCCGGGAGGGCATCGACGAGGAAGTGAAGGCGCACGTCGACGCCGGGAAGCCGATGCTGGCGACGTGCGCGGGCCTCATCGTCTCCTCGAACGACGCCAACGACGACCGCGTGCAGACGCTGGACCTCGTGGACGCGACCGTCGACCGGAACGCGTTCGGCCGGCAGAAGGACTCCTTCGAGGCGCCGCTCGACGTCGACGGGCTCGACGAGCCGTTCCCCGCGGTGTTCATCCGCGCGCCGCTGGTCGCCGAAGTGGGTGAGGACGTGGACGTGCTCGCGGACTGGGAGGGGAACCCGGTCGCGATTCGTGACGGCCCGGTCGTCGGCACGTCGTTCCACCCCGAACTCACGAACGACTCCCGCATGCACGACCTCGCATTCTTCCAGAACGAGGAGGCAAGTTTTTGACCGTCCTCGCGAAAACGTGACCATGAACGCTCACATCGACGGCGTCCGCGTGGCGGGGACGCCTGACGGTCCGCTGCCGGTCGTACTCGTCGGCGTCGACGGCGAGGACGACGTGCTCCCCATCTTCGTCGGCTTCGAGGAGGCCACCAGCATCGCGCGCGGGCTGGACGCCACCGACATCGGACGGCCGCTGACCCACGACCTCACGCTCGACCTCGTCGAGGAGCTCGGCGGCCGCATCGACCACGTCGCGGTGTCGGATGTCGAGGAGGGGACGTACTATGCGGACCTCCACGTCGACACGCCGCGCGGCGGCGCGGTCGTGGACGCGCGCCCGAGCGACTCGCTGGCGCTGGCGGCGCGCACCGACGCCCCAATCGAGGTCGCCGAAGCCGTCTTCGAGGACGGCCGCCGCGACCCCGCGGAGTTCGACGACCTCGACGACATCCGCGAGGTGATGGCGGCGTGAGCGACGTGCTCCGCGAACTGTTCGCCGTCATCGAGGACCGCAAGGAGACGCTCCCCGAGGACTCCTACACGGCCGAACTGTTCACGCACGAGAAGGGCGAGAACGCCGCCCTGGAGAAGATCGGGGAGGAAGCCACGGAGTTCCTGCTCGCCGCGAAGGACGGGGACGAGGACGAACTCGCCCACGAGGGCGCGGACATCATCTACCACATGCTCGTCGTGCTCGCCCAGCACGACATGGACGCCGAGGACCTGCTGGACGAACTGGAAGCGCGGCGGTAGCCGACCAGTGTCGCTCAAGTAGCCGGGGGTGAAAGCCCGGCACGTGCATTCTATCACTTCTGCGGACGGCACCGAAGTCGGGTACGAGACGCGCGGCGACGGCCAGCCACTCGTGCTCGTCCACGGGACCAGCGCGCGCAAGGAGAGTTTCCGCGACCTCGTGCCCCACCTCGCCGACGACTTCGAGGTCGTGACCTACGACCGGCGTGGCAGGGGGGTGAGCGGTGACGGCGACGAGTACAGTTTCGAGCGCGAAGTCGAGGACCTCCGAGCGGTCGTCGAAGCGGTTGATGGCGAGCCGGTCGTGCTCGGGCACTCCTTCGGCGGGCTGGTCGCGCTCGAAGCCGCCAACGAGATGGATATCGACCGGCTAGTGCTGTACGAGCCCTCGATTCTGGTGGGCGAGCCACACGGCGGCGACCTCGGCGAGCGGATTCGCGCGCGCCTCGCGGACGGCGACCGCGTCGGCGCCGTCGAAGTGTTCCTCGACGCAGTCGGCGCGGCCGACCTGCTCCCGCAGCCGGCCGTCGAGCAGGCCGCGGGCATCGTGGAGACGGTCGCGCGCGAAATCGAGGTCGTGGAGGACTACGACCTCGAGGACCCGGAGACGGGCGTGCCGACGCTGCTCGTGCTCGGCGAGCAGGGTCCCGAGCACCTCCGCGAGGCGGTGGAGACGCTGGACGGCGCGCTCGCGGAGACGGAGCGCGCGGAGTTAGCGGGTGTCGGGCACCTCGGCATCAACACCGCGCCCGAACAGCTCGCCGACGCGGTCCGCGAGTTCGCACGGGACTAGGCGAGGAAGCCGCCGATGGCGCCCGCGATGGCGCTGTCGATGGCGAGCAGGCCGAAGAAGACGAGCGCTATCGCGCCGATACCGAGTCCGAGCAGTCCGGCGGGCAGGAGGCCAGTCGCGGAGAAGACGACGCCGAGCACGAGGACTAGCACGGCGACGAGGAGGCCGCCGAGCGCGCCCGCGAGGAAACCGTGAACGGCGCCGCCCCAGACGCCGTCGTCGGCCATCCAGCCCGCGACGAAGCCGCCGACGAGGCCGGCGGCCGCGTGACCGATGCCCGGGAGCGCGAACGCGAACACGCCGAGCACGAACTCCACGGCGAAGCCAGTGAGGACCGCACGCCAGTTGACCATACCGGGGGAGCGGCGGGCGACGCCGAAAAGCCTCGCGGGCCGCGTCGGTGCCGATACGTGTGCTTTTACGTCTCGCAGGCCTACTTCGCTGTATGATTTTCGAGAACCTGCCGACGACGCCGACGTCGGAGGAGCTCCTCGACAAGGCGTTCTCGCGGGCAGCCCGGGCGGGCCGCGCGAAGGGCGGCTACGAGGCCCAGGAGTCGATGCTGCAGACGTCGTCGAACATCCTCGGTGACAACCTCCACAACGTCGTGACGGCGTGGCCGGACTTCGACACCGTCGACCCGTTCTACTACGAACTCGCGGACGCCGTGCTCCGACGGGAGTTCGACGACGACCGCGGGATAGACGCGCTCCGCCAGCACCTCTCCGAGATTTCGTGGGCGGCGAACAAGACCCACGACCTCGGCCGGGAGTACATCGGGAAGCTCCCCCGGGGCGACACGGACTCGATGCGGAAGGTCCGCAAGCAGGGGTTCGCGCGCATGGGCTCCGTGATGGACCAAATCGAGGAGGACCTCGACGCCGTGGGCCGCGCCCGCGACGCCCTGAAGGGCCTCCCCGAAATCGACCCCGACGACCCGACCATCGTGGTCGCGGGCTACCCGAACGTCGGCAAGTCGTCGTTCGTCAACGAGGTCTCGACGTCGAACATCGAGACCGCCGAGTACCCGTTCACGACGAAGGGCATCGAGGTCGGCCACCTCGACGTCGAGCGCGTGCGCTGGCAAATCGTGGACACGCCTGGCCTGCTCGACCGGCCGGTCGACGAGCGCAACGAAATCGAGAACCAGGCTGTCTCCGCGCTCGCGCACGCCGGCGACGTCATCCTGTTCTTCCTCGACGCCAGCGAGACGTGCGGGTACATGCTCAAGGACCAGCGCGCGCTTCGCGCGGAAGTCGCCGACCAGTTCGGCGACGTGCCGCTCGTGACGGTCTGCAACAAGGCGGACCTCTCCGAGGACGTGGCTGCGGACTGCTACATGAGCGTCGAGAACGGCGAGGGCGTCCAGGAGACGCTGGACGCAGCGGTCGAGGCCGTCGGCCACGAGCCGACGCTCCCCCACGAGGAGTAGTCAGCCGGGCCGCTGGCGGTAGACGTACCTGACTTCTAGTTCGACGTCGTGGTCCGTGGTCGCGGCGACGCGTTCGTTCAGTCGGTCGTAGAGCTCGGGGTAGTCAGCGCCGGGCGGGACGCCGACGGTGACGACGACGAGCTGTGACTCGCGCTGAATCAACCCCTGTTCGTACTCGTAGCGTGTGTCCAGCAGCGCGGCGTCCTCGTACTGGGGCTGCGAGAGGACGTCACTGAGGGCGTCGTTGATGGCCTGTTCCTCGGTGGCGGACTGGTAGGACGTGTACGTGACGCCGCCGAGGAACGCCGACAGCACGACGATGGCGACGGCGAGCGCGGCGCCACGCTTCAGCAGCGCCGAGCGCGCCTGCCCGATTTCGAAGAAGCGCTGGGGGCGGTAGCCCGAGTACCACAGCACGACGAGCGCGGCGAGGTTGATGGAGAGGACGTTCACCATGACGAGCACGCCGGACCCGACGGCGAGCGTCGGGACGCCCCACGCGATGCCGATGCCGACGCTGGCCGCCGGCGGAATCAACGCGACGGCGATGGCGACGCCGACCAGCGCCGAGGAGACGCCGGTCATCAGACTGAACACGCCCGCGACGCCGGCGCCGAGCGCGACCACCAGCGAGAGGAAGTCCGGACGGAGGCGTTCGCTGACCTCCGACAGCGTCAACACGTCCAACCCCGGCGGGACGACGTTCGTGAACTTCACGAAGAACGCGAACGCCGCCGCGCCGACGACGGCGAGCACGACGCCGACCATCTGGAGGTAGACGCCGCGCCGGAACAGGTCCTCGTCGTCGACGACGGTGCCGACGCTCGCGGACATTGCGGGGCCGAGCAGCGGCGCGATGACCATGGAGCCGACGACCGTCGCCGGCGAGTCCAACAGCAGCCCCGCGGTCGCGATGATGGTGCTGACGAGCGTCATCACGACGTACGTACGCCGAGAGGGCGCGAGGTCCTTGGCGCGCGCGACGAGTTCCTCGCGGGCGATTTTGTCGCCGTTCTCCTCCTTCTCGGTGTAGCGCTCTTCGAGGTCGTCGAAGTGCCGGGAGACGACCGTCTCCGCGCTCAGGACGACGGTGTAGGAGTCCTCGGAGAGCCCCGCCGAGCGGAGCGCCTCCAGCGCGTCCTCAACGCCCTCGGTGGGTATCGGGAAGTGGACGACGGCGTTGTAGTCGCGGCCGCTGGTCTCGTCGCTGACCACGTAGTCGATACCCTCGTCGTCGAGCGCGTCGAGGACGGCCTCGCGTTTGCCCGTCGGAACGGTCGCCTGAACGAGTCGCACGACTGCGCGTTCACGGGGGCAGAAGAAAAGCGTTCAGGGGACGACGCTCAGGCGACGGTCGCGTTGTACGTCACGCGGACGTCTGCAGTGACGGTGACCGGGCCGGACTCCACGGACGTCCCGGACGCCGCGGCACCACCCGAGAGCGCGGCCGTCTCGACCTGGTACGCGCGGTAGTTCGTGTTCGTCGAGACGATGGTGTGGGTGTCGGTCACCGAGAGCCCGCCGGCGTCGGCGAGCGTGGCGGCGCGCGTCTCCGCGTTGCCCATCGCGTTCGTCAGCGCGTCCTGGTAGAGGGACTCGCGCTTCTCGTCGGAGAGCGTGAACGAGACGCCGTCGACGCGGTCGGCGCCGTTGTTCACGGCGGTGTCGACGACCTCGCCGGCCGAATCGGTGTCCTCGACGGTGATTTCGAACGCGTGCGTGCCGACGTACTGGCCGCGCTCAATGCCGTCACCGGTCCGCTCGCGCTCCTGTCGGATGTCGAAGTGCGCCGTACGGATGTTCTCGGAAGGGATGCCGTACGACTCCAGCGCCGACTGCATCTCCCCGGCGCGCGCGGCAATCTCATCGCGGACCGCCGACGAGTCGTTCCCGGTGGCCGTCACCGCGACCCGGACGACCGCCTGGTCGGGCGACGCCTCCACGGTGCCGTCCGCGGAGACCGTAATCGACTGTCCGTCGGGGGCTGCCTGGCCGGCTGTCGCCGACCCGCTCCCGAGAGTGAGGGCGCCGGCGACCCCAGCGGTCACCAGCAGGGCGGTACCGAGGACCGCGAGCAGGAGTGTTTGCTGTCGCATCACACACCACGCTACGACGGGCGACCCCTTCAACCTCGCTCAGAGTGAAACCCGCGTTTGAGCGTGCGCCGGCGGACGCGGGACTTAACCCCGCCGACCGGCTACGAACGGTATGTTCGACACCCGCCCCGACCGAAGCGACGAGGTCGTCCTCGTCGGCCGGTCGAACGTCGGTAAGTCCACGCTCATGCGGGAGATTACCGGCCACAGCGTGGCGACCGGCCAGAAACCCGGCGTCACCCGGAAACCCAACCACTACGACTGGACCAGCGACGACTTCGTCGTCACCGACCTCCCCGGCTTCGGCTTCATGTCCGGCGTCGAGGACGACGTCCGCGAACGCATCAAGACCGACGTCGTCCGCTACCTGGAGGACAACGCCGAGCACATCATGGTCGGTGTGCTCGTCCTCGACGGCAAAGCCGCCGTCGACATCATCGACCGCCACACCAGCGAGGAGGAAATCCCGCACGTCGTCGAACTGTTCTACCTCCTCCAGGACCTCGACATCCAGCCGGTCGTCGCCGTCAACAAGATGGACAAAGTCGACGACCGCGACGAACGCCTCGACGACATCGCCGACCGCCTCGGCCTCCACCCCCCGTGGAAGCAGTGGCAGGACACCATCGCCCCCATCGCCGCCAAACACGGCCGCACCGACGCCTTCGACGACGCCGTCCGTACGCACCTCGAAGCCGAGAAGCGCGACGACCTGAAGAAGTTCTTCTAAGGTACCTTTTGCTGCGGTCGCGGCGCGAAGCGCCGCTCCCCGGCAAAAGCTACGCTAAAAGCCTCCTCCTTCACTTCGCTACGCTTACTCGTGGAGTGAACCGCTTCGCTCGGGTTCTTCGAACCGCTCACTCGCGGATGCTTGCTCGTCGGTTACGTGGGTTCAAGTAGGAGAGTGGAACCAACCCGGCTCGTGACCTGACAGTCGCCGCGGGCCGGCGGACGCGGAACGGCGGCGGACCGGCTCGCGGACTCGAACGCCGTCTGCAAGCCACAGCCGTCACTAGTGCGTTCTGAGACGGGCGACTCGGGAGAAAGGCCTCGTCACAAGGGGCTCGGAGGGGGTAACTCCTCGTCACCGTCGCCCGGGAGTACGGTATGGGCTCCCGGGAGAAGAGCCTTTCACTCCCGTCCAGCGGCTTCAACGTATTTCTTGCTGGCCGTCGAAGCACGGGCTATGCGCCGTCTCGCAGTCGTCAGCGACACGCACGTGCCGTCCCGCGAACCCGAGATTCCGGGGTTCGTCGAACAGGAACTGGAGGACGCGGACGTCGTCGTCCACGCCGGCGACTTCGACAGCGAAGCCGCCTACGAAACTGTCGAATCGCTGGCGAACGGCGACCTCGTAGCCGTCCGCGGGAACATGGACCCCGTCTCGCTGGGGCTGCCCGCAGTGGAGACGCTGTGGGTCGAAGACCGGCAGTTCGTCGTCGTGCACGGCAGCGGCCCGCTGTCCGGCTACGAGGACCGCGTCCTGAAAACCGTTCGCGAAGAGCGCGACGACGAGGACGCTATCGGTATCTCCGGGCACACGCACGAGGTCACCGACGAGACCGTCGACGGCGTCCGCCTCCTGAACCCGGGGAGCGCGACCGGCGTCGAGCCGGCCGAGGAGGCGACGATGCTGACCGTGGACGTAGATGGCAGCGACGTCGACGTCTCCGTGGTGCGAGCGTAGAGTGGCCGTCGTGTCCGGTACCGCCGGGGCTTTTATGAGGGGCGTCGAAGGCCGAGTATGCACGCGTTCGCGGTGCCGGAGTTCCCGGAGGTGCGTTCGGGCGACAGCCTCGCCGACCTCGTCGCCGAGCGCACCGACCTGCAGGACGGCGACGTCGTCTGCGTCGCCAGCACGGTCGTCTCGAAGGCCGAAGGCCGGACGGCGTCGCTGTCGGACTACCCGGCGGGGCCGCGCGCCCGCGAAATCGCCGACCGCCTGAGCGAGATTACGGGCGAGCAGAAGGACCCGCGGTTCGCGCAGGCCGTCCTCGAGGAGTCCGTGGACCTGCTGATGGAAGCGCCGTTCCTGTTGACGGAGACGACGTTCGGCCACGTCGGCGTGAACGCCGGCATCGACCGGTCGAACACGGGCGGCGCCGACTTACTGCTGCTCCCCGAACAGCCGACGGAGAGCGCCGAACGCATCCGCGACGGGCTGGATGCGGACGTCGCGGTGGTCGTGACCGACACGTCCGGGCGGCCGTTCCGGCACGGCCAGCGCGGCGTCGCGCTCGGCTGGGCGGGGATACCCGCATCCCGGGACTGGCGCGGGGAGACCGACCGCGACGGCCACGAACTCGAAGTCACCGTCGAGAGCGTGGTAGACGAACTCGCGGCGACCGCGAACCTCGTCTCCGGGGAGGGCGACGGCGGCACGCCCGTCGTTGTCGTGCGGGAGTTCGATTTCGGCGACCACGACGGCAGCGAGGAGTTGTACCGCGAGGTCGACGGTGATTTCGTGCGGCAGGCGCTCCGGGGGTGGGAGTATGCGCGGGATTGAGCTGACCCCCGAGATTCCCGTCAGCGAGGTCGCCGACCTCGCCTCGCAGGCGGAGGCGGCCGGATTCGACGCGGTGTTCGCGTCGTGTCACTACAACAACCGCGACCCGTTCGTCGCGCTCGACCGCATCGCCGCCAGCACCGAGAGCGTGCAACTCGGCCCGGGAGTGGCGAACCCCTACGACACGCACCCTGTGAAACTCGCGTCGCAGGTCGCGACCGTCGACGAGGTCAGCGACGGGCGAGCAATTCTGGGGCTAGGCGCAGGGGACGCGTCGACGCTCCGTAATCTCGGCGTGGAGCGCGACCGGCCGCTCCGCCGGGTGCTGGAGGCGATGAAAGTCTCGCAGGACCTGTGGGCGGGCGAGCGCGTCGACCACGACGGGACCTTCGTCGCGCGGGACGCGGGCCTGAATTACGATGTCGGCGAGGTCCCGGTGTACGTGGGCGCGCAGGGCCCGCACATGCTCCGGATGGCGGGCAAGCACGCGGACGGCGTGCTGGTGAACGCGAGCCACGAGAAGGACCTCGCGTGGTCGGCCGATCGCGTCGCGGAGGGCGAAGCCGACCGCGTAGTGTCGGGGAACCCGGACGTCGCGGCGTTCGCGTCGGTATCCATCGCGGAGGACGCCGACGCTGCGCTGGAGGCCGCGCGGCCGCCGGTCGCCTTCATCGCAGCGGGCGCAGCACCGCCCGTGCTGGAGCGCCACGGCATCGAGGCCGAGCGCGCGAGCGACATCGGCGACGCCCTCGAAGCCGGCGAGTTCTCGGCGGCGTTCGAGAAGGTGTCCGAGCGGATGCTGGCAGCGTTCTGCATCGCGGGCGACCCCGAGGACGTCGCCGAGCAGTTGGCTGCAGTCGGCGAGCACGTCGACAGCGTGGTAGCGGCGTCGCCGCTCGGGCCGAATCGGGAGAAAGCGGTGTCGTTGCTCGCGGACGCGTTCGACGCTGCGGGCGTGTAACTACTGGGTGCGGCGCTGGCGCTGCGTGGCAGTGTCGGGAACGAGCGATTCGGCGAGCGCGCCGAGGGTGAGCGCGCCGAAGCCGCCGGCGGCGAGCGTGACGAGGGCACCGCCGGCGAGGACGAGCGCGGCCGAAATCGGGTCCGTGCTGGCGGCGGTGACGATGTTCTCGGCGAGCGAGACGGCGTTGTCGATGAACCAGACCATGTGCGGCCGTGTGTGAGCCGGTGCCTTAGATGCTCCGGGACGGTTATGTCGGTCGCCGCCGAATCTGGGGGTGTGTCCGACGATGCCACGCTCGACGCGTTCGCGCCCGAGGAGACCGAGCACGAGCACGAGGAATCCGACAGTGCTAATGCAACCGACGCCGCGCCCGTGACGAGTTCCTGGAGCGACGCATCGGTCTGCGAGGCCTGCGGTGAGGCCGCGGGCCGCCGTTGGCTGGACGACGGCGAGCGCGTGTGTGCGGCCTGCAAGCGCTGGTCGTGAACCGGCACTGTCGTGTGTGACCGAGAAACATACAAGTGACTGCTCTCCTACCGTTCGACAACTGACGACGGCCGCCCGGCGCTCGCACACCATGACAGACGCACACGATACACACACCGTCGCCGATTCGCGGGGCGGCGCGACAACCGCGATGTCGATACCGGACGCCGGCGACCTCGCGGGCCGCGTCGTCGAGAACATCGAGACCGTCGTCGTGGACCAGCACGACACCATCGAGCACGTCCTGACGGCCGTCCTCGGCGGCGGCCACGTCCTCCTCGAAGACGTCCCGGGCGTCGGGAAGACGATGCTCGCGCGGTCGGTCGCGCGCTCGTTCGACGGCGACTTCCGGCGCGTCCAATTCACGCCCGACCTGCTGCCGACGGACGTCACGGGCGTGAACGTGTTCAACGAGAAGACCCGCGAGTTCGAGTTCCAGCCCGGGCCGGTGTTCGCGAACGTGCTGCTGGCGGACGAAATCAATCGCGCGCCGCCGAAGACCCAGTCGTCGCTGCTGGAGGCGATGGAGGAGGCGCAGGTGACTGCGGACGGCGAGACGCGCGCACTCCCGGACCCGTTCGTGGTGGTTGCGACCCAGAACGCCATCGAGCGCGACCGCGCGTACGAACTCCCGGTCGCGGAACTGGACCGCTTCATGAAGAAGCTCCGACTCGGCTACCCGGGCCGCGAGCAGGAAATCGACGTGCTCGACCGCGCGGTCGGCGGCCACCCAATCGACGACATCGAGGCCGTAGCGTCTGTCGAGGACCTCCGGCGCGCTCGCGCCGCGACCGCGGGCGTGGAGGTCGCCCGTCCCGTCAAGGAGTACGTCACGGAGTTGGCGCGGTACACCCGCGACCACGCCGCGCTCGGCGTCAGTCCCCGTGGCTCGATTTCGCTCCTGCGGGCGTCGCAGGGCCGCGCGGTCCTCGACGGCCGCGACTACGTGGTGCCCGACGACGTGCAGGCGGAAGCCGAGCCAGTACTCGCGCACCGCATCCGCGCGGAGGCCGGCGGGACGCTCGGCGGGGAGCCGGCGCGCACGCTCGTGCAGCGAGCGCTCCAGCGGGTCGCCGTGGAGTAGCATGGCGACGACGAAGCTCACGCGCCGCGGGAAGGTGGTGCTCGCGGTCGCCGTGCTCGGCGTCGTGCTCGGGTACGCGTTCGGCGGCCGCAGCCTGAACGCCGTTGTCGTACCGGCTGCTGCGCTCCTCGGAGTGACGAGACTCTACGTCCACACGTTTCCGGAGCCGAGCGTCGAGCGAACCGCGCCGAGCGAGGGCTATCAGGGCGACCGGCGGACCGTCGAACTGGTCGTCGACGCGGCGCAGCCGTATCCGGCGACGATTCGGGACCGGCTCTCCGACGGGCTGCACGGCGACAGCGAGCGAGACGCCGAGGCGGACGGGCGCACGCTGACCTACGACGTCGAGTTAGCCGAGCGCGGCGTCGGCTCCGTCGGCCCGTGCTCGGTGCGCGCGACCGACCCGTTCGGGCTGTGGAAAGTGGGGTTCGTCGCCGGCACGCAGGAGCGCGTGACGGTGTTCCCGCGCGTCCACGAACTCCGTGACACGGCGGCGCTGCTGTCGGGGTACGTGGGCGTGACCGACGACCGCGAGCAGTTCGCGGGCGTCCGCGAGTACGAGCGCGGCGACCCGCTGCGCGACATCAACTGGAAGGCGTCGGCGAAGCGCCCGAACGACTTCGCCGTCACCGAGTACGCCGGCGAGGGCGCGACCGACCGCGTGACGGTCGCGGCGGAGGCGGTCGGGCCGCGCGCGGACTCCGTCGCGGAGGCCGCCGCGAGCGTCGCCGTCCACCTCCTCGACGCGGGCGTCGCCGTCGGCGTGGCGACCACGCCCGGGAGCGTCGAACCCGCGCACGGCGACCCGCACCGCCGCCGACTGCTCGGTGCGCTCGCGACGTTCGAGCGCGGCCGGCTCCCCCAACACCGACGGGAGGACGCCGACGTCGTCGTGCACGCGCCGGAGAGCGGCGAGCACGTCACCGTGACCGTCGGCGGGACGGACTACCGGTACGCGGAGTTCGTCGGCCGCAGCGCCGGACCGGAACGGACGAATCCTGCGAATCGCGGGGAGGTGTCGGCGTGAGCACCGCGCACGTTCCAGACGCCGCGAGCGACTGGTCGGTTTCGTGGCGGAGCCTCGCAGCGGGCGGCTGCGTCGCCGTCGTCGTCGCGGCGTACCTCTCGGTGTTGTACGACGTCGTCACGGTCGTCGACGACCCGACGCTGTTCGTCGGAGTTGTGGTCGGCGCGGTCGTGCTGGCGGGCGTGCTGCGGGCGCTTCCGTGGACGTACGCGGTCGGACTGGCATCGGCGATACTGGTGGGCGGCCTCGGGCTCTACCTGTCGGCGGTCCCGCCGGCGTACTTCGACGCGCTGTCGCCGCTGCGCGTCCTGCAGGACACGGTCGCGCTGCTGACCGGCTACTCCGTGCTGCGGATGCCCGCCGCGGGCGCGTGGGCGACCGCGGTCGCGCCCGCACCGACGTTCCTCGCGGCGTACCTCGCGTTCCGCGGCCAGCACACGCGAGCCGCCGGGGTCGCAGCGGCCACGCTCGGTTTCTTCGTGTTGACTGGGGACAGCACGACGACTACAACGCTCGTCGGCGTGCTCGCGGCGGCGGGCGCGGTCGGGTTCGGCACGCTCGCTGCACACGCCGCGAGCGCCCGCCAGACGCAGGTGTTGACGGTCGCGCTCGCGGTGATGATAGTCGGGTCCGCGACGGTGACCGCGGTGCCGGGCGGGCAGTCGCCGCTCGTGCCGGCGTCGTCGTCGAACCCGAGCGCGGGCAGCCTCGTGAGCGCGGACGGCTACGTCGACGTCGGCGGCAGTCTCGACCTCGACCCGCGCGTCCAGTTCGTCGTCGAGTCCGAGCGCGCCTCGTACTACCAGGCGGGCGTCTACGACCGCTACACGGGCGACGGCTGGGTGCGGACCGCGGACGTCGGTTCGGCGACGGCCCCAGCGCCGACCGGGGAGCGCGTGCGCCAGCGCATCACCGCCGAGCGCACGCTGGACGTGCTGCCGTCCGCGCCCGTCCCGCTGTCCGTGAGCGGCATCGACGCCGAAGTGGCCGACGGTGGCCTGCTCGTTGACGGACCGACGCTGCGGGCTGGGGATTCCTACGTCGTCGAGAGCCGACGGCCAGTCAACGACTCCGTGGACCTCTCGCGGGAGACGGGTGCAGTCCCCGACCGCGTCGCGGCGACGTACCTCCAGTTGCCGGACAGCACGGACGACCGCGTGGTCGACCTCGCGGCGTCGCTGACCGAGGGCGCGGAGTCGAACTCCGAGCACGCGGCCGCCCTCGAGCGCTGGCTGGAGGCGAACAAGCAGTACTCGCTGGACGCGCCGAAGCCCGACGACGACCTCGTCACCGAGTTCGTGCTCGGGGACGCGCCCGGCTACTGCACGTACTTCGCCAGCGCGATGACCGTCATGTTGCGCTCGCAGGGCGTGCCCGCGCGGTTCGTCACCGGCTTCACGCCCGGCCAGCAGGTCGCCGAGGACGAGTGGGTGGTGCGGGGGCTGGACTCGCACGCGTGGGTCGAGGTGTACGTGCCGGACCGCGGCTGGGTTCGCTTCGACCCGACGCCGAGCGGCGAGCGCACGAGCGTCGAACAGCAGCGCATCACGGCGGCGCGCGCGAGCGGGACCGAGAGCGTCGACGCGGCGGGTAGTCAGGACGGCACGTGGACGCCGACGAACGAGACGACCACGACGACGGCGACTACCGAGACGACGAGCGCCGGCGTCGGCCAGTCGGACGCGCCGACGGAGCAGGCCGCATACGGCGTCGGCAACCTCGAAGGCAGGTATTCGGACCCCGCGAACGTGACTCCGCCAACTGGCCCGGGTGGAGCGACGGGGAGCAGTGGTGGGCCGACGCTGCCGCCAGCGTCGACGCTGCTGGTCTGGGGCGTGCTCGTCGGCGGCGCGGTCGCGGGCGCGCGCTACTCCGGACTCAGCGGGCGCGTCTACCGAGCGGTGTGTCTGCGGTGGTTGCCCCGCGGCGACCCCCGCGAGGAAGTCGAGGAGGCCTTCGAGCGCGTGGAGTACGTCCTCGAACGCCAGCACCGCGAGCGCGAGTCGGGTGAAACAGTTCGCGACTTCGTCGCTGACGTCCACGCTGACGACCGAGCGCGCCGGGTCGCGGCCCTCAGAGAGCGCGCGCGGTACGCGGGTCGCGTCGACAGAGCCGACGCCGCCGAAGCGAGACGGCTCGCGCGGTCGCTGGCCGCCGAAAACAGCCGCCTGCCCGACCCTCGGCGATAGTGTTTAATAGGCGGATTTCGTACGCACACGTGTAATGTCTGAGGTGTGCTCGACGTGCGGGTTGCCCGAGGAACTCTGCGTCTGCGAGGACGTCGCTAAAGAGTCCCAGCAAATCGAAATCCGCATCGACGAGCGACGCTACGGAAAGGAAGTTACCGTCATCGAAGGATTCGACCCCAACGACGTCGACCTCGACAGCCTGTCGTCGGACCTCAAGTCGAAGTTCGCGTGCGGCGGCACTGTCGAGGACGGCGAAATCGAACTCCAAGGCAACCACTCGGGGCGCGTGGAGGACTTCCTCCGCGACAAGGGCTTCAACGTCGCCTAACCCGCGCGTCGACGACCACCACTTCTCTCTCAGTATTCGCGCCGCCGAGCCGCACGGCTCCGCAGTTTAGTTATTCCAGAAGACCAGCGCGGCGTTCAGAACGGGGATTCGGTCGCAGATTCGGTGTCGGGGCCTTCGTCGCGCTCGTTAGCGGCGACCTCGCCGTCCCAGCCGGTGATGCCGCTGGCGAGGCTCTCGACGCGCGCGTCCTCGTCGAGCCCCTCGTAGGACTTGACGAGTCGCGCGGCTTGCTGGCTGGCCTGCCCGTGGGGGCAGACGGTGACGACGCGGTCCGCGCCCTCGAGCTGGTCGACGGACTGGGGGAGGTCGGAGAACGGGATGTTCTCGCTGTTCGGGATGTGACCGCGCTCGAAGGCCGCCCGCGGGCGGATGTCGACGATGCGGACGTCCTCGCCATCGTCGAGGAGTGCTTCGAGTTCGTCGGCGGAAATCTCGCCGTCCATGTGCCGTACCTGGGTCTACGCGGAGTTACGGCTTGCGGTCGGGGAAGGAACGCGACTGCCACAACGACGAAGAGCCTGGCTGTGTTATGTTCCACCATGCCACGTAGAAACGTCCACGTGCCGATGCGAGACCCGCGACGGGAGGAGCGCGAGGACGACCGCGAACACCGCCACCCGGTGCTCGCCGTCGCTGCGGTTCACAGGTAGCCGTCGGCCTGCGCCAGCAGCAAGCCCTCGATGGTGGCGTCGTTGGCGGGCGGCGCGCGCGCCACCGAGAGCGCCTCGTCGACGGGCACGCGCTCGACGGAGAGGAACTCGTTGTCGTCGAGGTCGCGGCCGATTTCTGTGAGTCCCTCCGCGAAGACGATGCCGCGCTGGTGGCGGAGCACGCCCGTCGCCGTCCAGAACGACTCGAGGAAGTGGACGCCGTCGGCCTCGTAGCCCGTCTCCTCTCGGAGTTCGCGGCGGCCCGCCGAGACGTACGACTCGCGGTCCGGGGTGGGTGCGACGTCCGCTGTCTCTTCACTCGATTCTTCCACTATCCCCGCGACGAGTTCCATGCACTGCTCGCGAATCGTCGGTCGGTACTGGTCGACGAACAACACGTCCCCGTCGTCGACGGCGACGACGACGACCGCCGGCGGCAGTTCCGCCCAGTAGTAGTCTTTCAGCGAGCCGTCGGGCTGCTCGACGCGGTCGTAGCCGCCGTCGTACCAGCTCGTCTCGTACTCGGTCACGGCGTCGACGACCGGCCAGTCGTGGTCGCGCATGGCCGGCCGTACGGACTCGCCTACAAAGCCTCCCGGGGACTCGGCGTGGCCGGGAACAGCCTTTTCCCTCCGAGGGGCGGACCAACACGCGAGATGAGTGGGGGAGAGCTCTCGAAGACGGCCGGCCGCTACCTCAGCGCCATCCTGCTGGTGTCCGCACAGGAGGGTCGCCCAGCCAAGACCGGGGAGGTCGCCGACCGGCTCGACGTCGACCCCGCGACCGTCACCGAACGCATGATGGACTTCGCGGAGCGCGGGCTCGTCGACTACGAGCGCTACGAGGGCGCGACGCTCACCGGCGACGGCGAGACGGTCACGCGCGAACTCATGTGGAAGCGGTGTCTCGTCGAGAACTTCACGACCGACGACCTCGGGCTCGACGGCGTCGACTCCGACTCCATCGGCGGCGCGCTCTCCGAGGGGGCTGCTCGCGCGCTGAAACGCCACATCGACCACCCCTGCACGGGGCGGTGTTCGGCGCCCGACGCGGACTTCGCGGAGTGCTGTCCGGACTACCAGGTGTCGCGGTAGTCAGAGAACCGGCTCGTAGAAGTTGCTGAACGCGATGCGGCGCAGCGTCGCGACGGCGGCGTCGGGCTCGTTCTGGAACGTCGTCGCCACCAGCGCGTCCGCGAACGGCACGTAGTGCCACGCGGCGTTGTCCACCTGGTCGCTCCCGTTCTCGTGGACTTCCGCGTCGGGGTGGTCGGCTTTCGCGGCCTCGAACTCTTCGTAGTCGCCGACCTCGACTTCGAGGAGCGAGGCGAACATGGCTTCGCGGGCGGCGCCCACCACGTCGCTGGTGACGCGCTCGTCGTACTCCTCCTTGGAGAGTTCCATCGCGCGTGCGACCTCGCGGGTGACTGTCTGTGCGGCCGGTCCCACGCCCTCGAAGCGCTCGCGAACCTCGGCTTCGGTCGCCGGCGCGAGCACGCCACGCGTCTCTGTCATGCGCGAAAGAACAGTCTGGACGCCCTACTGGGTTTCGGAGTCGTCGTCGCCGTCCTCGGGGTCGGGGCTCGCCAGCGACGACTCGTGGAGCTGCTCGGTGATGTCCTGTGCTTCGTCGAGAATCGCGGCGGCCTCCCCGGAGAGGTCGGCGTCGCCGTGCTGTTCGACGGCCGGCATCTCGTGGCCGTGCGGTTCGGTCACCGTCTCGGTGTCCGTCTCCTCGGCGTGCTCGGTCACGTCGGGGGCCAGCGACTCGGGGTCGCGGTCCTCCCAGTCCGGGACGGTGTCGTCCAGCCACGCCTCGTGGTCGCCACCGCGGACCAGCGCCGTGAACGCGAGGTGGTTCGCGAGGTGTTCGCCGTCCGCCTCGTCGACGCCGCAGACCGGACACTCGTAGCCCATGCGCGAAGGGAGGGGCTACCGCCTAAAACGCGTCACGGTCTTCGAGGTTCGCGACGAGCACGTAGGCGTCCTCGCCGTCCGAGTAGTACTGCGGGAGCGTGCGCAGGTACTCGAAGCCGTGTTTCTCGTAGAGGTTCATCGCGGCGTCGTTGCTCCGCCGGACTTCGAGTTTCACGCTACGGACGCCCTGGCCGGCGAGCGCGGACAGCGAGCGCCGCAACAGCGCCGCACCGATGCCCTCGCCGCGGCTGTCCGGGTGGACCGCGATGTCCTTGACGTGGCCGAGCGGCTGGCGGTGGTTCGGAATCGTGTCCGCGACGACGTAGCCCGTAATCTCGCCGTTCGCGGCGACGGGGCCACCCGTCTCGCTGACGAGGAACGCGGGCGTCCCGACCTGCCGCTCGAACGCCGAGTACGGCCACGGCTGGTCGAACACCTCCTTCTCGATGCCGAACACGTCCAGCAGGTCCGCGCGGGTCGCCTGCCGGATGGCCGTGTCCGACGACGGCGGTGCGACGGTCGTCACGCTCCCCCCTATGGACACCGCGAATAAAGGCGCTGTGGCAGCCGAAGATTGCACGGCGCCGACGCTGTCGGGCCGAGAAAGAAAGGAGAGAAAGTCGAGGCGCTTAGTCGTCGGCGGAGCTCGTCGCGCCACTGTCGCCGTGGCGCTGCTTCGTCAGCGAGAGCTTCCCGCCGGCCGCGAGCGTACGGCGCTCGCGGTCGGACGCGTCGAGGTAGGCGGTCGCCTCCCAGTCGTCGTTCACGCGGATGGTGAACTCCTCCTGGCCGGACTCGACGCCCGCGCGGGCGTCGTCGACGATTTCGATGTCGTCGCCCTGCTCGATGCGCTCGTAGGTCTCCTCGTCGATGGTGAGCGGAATCAGGCCGAAGTTGAACAGGTTGGCCTTGTGGATGCGCGCGAAGCTCTGTGCGAGCACCGCTTCCACGCCGAGGAACATCGGGCACATCGCCGCGTGCTCGCGGGAGGAACCCTGACCGTAGTTCTCGCCCGCGACGAGCACGCTGCTACCGGCGTTCTTCGCGCGCTCGGCGAACGTGTCGTCGATGCGCGAGAGCGTGAACTCCGAGAGCCGCTCGATGTTCGAGCGGTACTTGAGGATGTCGGAGGTCGCCGGGATGATGTGGTCAGTCGTGATGTTGTCGCCCATCTTCAGCAGGGTCTCACCGCCGACGTCCGCGTCGATGGGGTCTTTGACCGGCACGCTGGAGATGTTCGGACCCTTGATGAGTTCGTCGTCGATGGCCTCCTCGGGCGTGATGATGTCGGCGTCGCCTTCGCCGTAGCCCGCGGTGTAGGTCGTCCCCATCTCGAAGCCGGGCGCCTCGAGGTCGCCGAGTTCGTCGGCGAGGTCGCGCGGGTCGACGATTTCGCCGGCGATGGCCGCCGCGGTGGCGACTTCCGGCGAGCAGAGGTACACCGAGTCGTCCTCGATGCCCGAGCGGCCCTCGAAGTTCCGGTTGAACGTCCGCAGCGAGACGGAGTCGGAGGCCGGAACGTGGCCGATACCGATACAGGCACCGCAGGTCGCCTCGGAGAAGTTGACGCCGGCCGCCATCATCTCGGCGGTCCAGCCTTCACGGGCGAGCATCTCGGAGGCCTGCTTGGAGCCGGGCGCGACGATCATCTCGGTGCCGGCGTTGATCTGACGGCCTTCCAGCATCTTCGCCGAGGGCAGGATGTCCTCGTAGGCGCCGTTCGTACAGGAGCCGACGATGACCTGTTCGACCTGTTCGCCCTCGACCTCACGGACGGGGACGACTTCGTCGGGCATCGACGGCTTCGCGACGAGCGGTTCGAGGTCCGAGAGGTCGACGACGATTTCGTCGGCGTACTCGGCGTCCTCGTCGGGGCCGAGGTCGACGAATTCGTCCTCGCGGTCGAACTGCGCGAGCCAGTCCTCGGTCTTCTCGTCGGTCGGGAAGATGGAGGAGGTGGCGCCCAGTTCGGTGCCCATGTTCGTGATGGTGGTGCGTTCGGGCACCGAGAGCGTCTCCACGCCCGGACCCGTGTATTCGAGCACCTTGCCGACGCCGCCCTTCACGGAGAGGCGACGCAGGAGCTCGAGGATGACGTCCTTGGCGGTGGCCCACTCGGGGAGCTCGCCTTCGAGGCGGACGTTGACGACTTCCGGCATCTCGACGTGGTAGGCGCCGCCGCCCATCGCCACGGCGATGTCGATGCCGCCAGCGCCGATGGCGAGCTGACCGAGCCCGCCGGGGGTCGGCGTGTGGCTGTCCGAACCGAGGAGCGTCTTGCCGGGTGCGGCGAAGTTCTCCTTGTGGACGTTGTGGCAGATGCCGTTCCCTGGCCGGGAGAAGTACGCGCCGTACGTACCGGCTGCCGAGCGCAGGAAGCGGTGGTCGTCGGTGTTCTTGAAGTCGAACTGATAGGTCTGGTGGTCGCAGTACTGAGCCGCGAGTTCCGTCTGGACTTCGTCCATTTCGAGGGCTTCGAACTGCAGCCAGACCATCGTCCCAGTGGTGTCCTGGGAGAGCGTCTGATCGATCTCGATCCCGATTTCCTCACCGGGCTCGAGTTCGCCCTCGACGAGGTGGTCGTCGAGGATTTTCTCCGTGAGCGTCTGTCCCATAGCGTCCGAAGATGCCCCTTCGAAGATTATAAATCCCGCGTGTTTCAGGACTGGCGTATTCGCCTAATACGCGGCCTAAGACCTTATTTGATCCGTGTGAACTATCCACACATAGCGGTGGCGTCGACCGACAGAGCATAGGACTGCGAGGGCGACTCCAACGCCATGTACGAGAGCGGCGCATTCGTCGCCGACCACGTCGACCCGGTCACGGAAGCACAGGTCCAGCCCAACGGCGTCGACCTCACCGTCGAAACCGTCCTCGAACAGCGCGAACCCGGCCGCATCGGCACCGAGGGCAAGACCATCGGCGACCGCCAGCCAGTCGAGCCCAGCGACGACGGCACCGAGACGTTCACACTCACCCCGGGCGGCTACATCCTCCAGTACGCCGAGACCATCGCCATCCCCGAGGACCACGTCGGCTTCCTCTACCCGCGGTCGTCGCTGATGCGCAACTCCTGCATGCTCAACACCGCGGTCTGGGACGCCGGCTACACCGGGAAGGGCGAGGGATTGTTGCAGGTCCACCACGAGGTCGAACTCGAACGCGGCGCGCGCGTCGCCCAACTCGTCCTCGCCGACGCCGAGCACGCCGAGACCTACGACGGCAGCTACCAGGGCGAGCGCGTCGAGTAGTCCGGGAGGGGTACTTTTGGTGGCCGGCCGCGAGCACCTGAGCATGCACTGGCTGCGAGCGGCCGGCGTCGCCGTGACTGCCGCCGGTATCGCGGGCTACGTCGTCGGCACCGCCGTCCCGTACCCGGGGCGGGCGTTCAGCATCACCGCGCTCATCGTCGGCATCACGCTGTTGAGCATCACGGCTGGCCAGGAGGTGGCGGCGTGACCACCGACTGCGTCGTCTACGCGGCCGACGGCCTCGCGGAGTGGACCGACCTCGAAGCCGCGCGCGACGCCGAGGGGACGACGTGGGTGCGCGTGACCGACCCGACCGACGAGGAACTCGACAGCGTCGCCGACGCCTACGACATCCACGCACTGGAGGTTGAGGACGTGCGCGGGGACGTGCGCCCGAAGGTCGAGGAGTTCGACGAACACACGTTCGTGCTCGTGAAGGCGGCGACCCTCCAGCGCGGCGACGTCGCGTTCGCCGAGGAGCTCCACGTCCAGCAGGTCGGGCTCTTCCTCGGCGACGACTGGCTCGTCACCGTCGAGCCCGAGCGCATCGAGGCGCTGGACGACGTCTGGGAGCGGGTTCACCGTGAGGAGCCGCGGCTCGCCTCCCGGGGCGCGGACTTCACCGCGTACCGCTGTCTCGACCGCGTCGTCGACGACTACTTCTCGATTCTGGACGACATCGAGGACGACATCGAAGTGGTTGAGGACGAGGTCGTGGACGCCGCCGGCGAGGACGTCCTCGAACGCATCAACGACCTGCGCCGCGACCTACTGTCCGTACGTCGATTGCTGTGGCCGACGCGGGAGGCCGTCGGCGTGCTCGCGCGCGGCGACCCCGAGCAAATCGGCGAGGACGCCGAGAAGTACTACCGGGACGTCTACGACCACCTCGTCCAGCTCGTCGACCTCGTGGAGACGTACCGCGATTTGACGAGCGGCGCGCGCGACATCTACCTGAACGCGCTGTCGATGTCCACCAACGACGCGATGAAGAAGCTCACCGTCGTCGCCACCGTCATCCTCCCGCTGACGTTCGTCGCGGGCGTCTACGGCATGAATTTCGAGTACATGCCCGAATTAGCGTGGCAGTACGGCTACCCGGCGGTGATGGTCGGCATGGGGGCGATGGCGCTGATACTGGTGGCGTACTTCCGCCGCGAGGACTGGGTCTAAGCCTCGCAGACGTCGTCGAACAGTTCCGAGAACGTCGCCGCGACGTGTGCCGGCTGGTCGGCGGTGTCGAGGCCAGCGACGACGTGGGCGTCGTTCGCGGCCGCACACGACGTCAGCGCGTGCGCGAACCGGAACGCGGTCTCGGTGGACGTCTCGCCGAGTAGCACCGAGAAGTCGTCGACGTAGACGGTCGTCTCGCCGTCCCACGTCGACACGTAGTCGTTGACGAGCACGCCGACGCCCGCAACGTCCTCGACCTCGGAGACGGTCTCGACGGCGCCCATTGCCGCAGCGGCGATGTCGGTGGCCGCGCTAGCGCCGGCGTCCGGCGTCGTCGCGGCGGCCGCCCGCGAGTGCTCCCCAACACTCACGACGGCGGCGCGCTCCGGACCGGTCTGGAACTCTCCGAGCCACGCTTCCGCGGCAGTCTCGTAGGTGACGCCGAGAACGTTCGACGACGGCGGGACGCCCGCGTCGGCGGCCGTCGCGTCAGCCCCAGTGACGAGAACGTGTGTCGAGTCATCGGTAGGCCCCTCCCCTCGCATTCGTGTTCGGCTGATAATCTTACCCCACCGACATAAACTTTGACATGTGGTCTCTGTGGTGACACGAACGCACCCCACCGCCACACTTTTCTCCGCAGCGCGCCCGTTCGGGATATGCGGCTCAAGGAATCTCTGAAGAGCAGTTTTCTGGCGGGAGTGGTGCTGGTGGCGCCGCTGGTCGCGACGCTCGTCATCCTCCGGTTCGTCACGAACCTGCTGGCCGGCCAGATGCAGCCAATCGTCGAGGGGACCCGACTCGCCAGGTACACCGCCGACAACTACCTGCTGGCGCAGCTGGTCGCGCTCGCGGTGTTGCTCGTCGCGGTCACCGTGCTCGGTGCGTTCGCCAAGCGACCCGTGGGACGGCGCGTGTTCGGGCGAACCGGCCGCCTCGTCAACTTCGTCCCGGTCTTCCGCACCATCTACGGCAGCGTCAAGCAGATGGCGAACTCTGTCTCGACGCGGAGTTCGGACTTCGAGTCCGCGGTGTACGTCGAGTACGAGCGCGACGGCCTCTACCGGCTCGGCCTGAAGACCGGCGAGAGCCCGGGCGGCGTCGGCGACGTGGCCGGCGAACCCGCGCACAACGTCTTCGTGCCGGGCAGCCCTAACCCCACGCAGGGCGCGCTCCTGATGGTCCCGGAGAGCCGCGTCTACGACGCCGACCTCAGCGTCCGCGCGGCCATCCGCATCCTCATGACGACAGGGATGGCCGACGGCTCGGGGAACGACGCCATCGAACTGGACGACGACGAACTCGCCGCGATGGGCGTCGCCCCGGCCGACGACGACCGCGACGAGACCGCGGACCAGCCGTGAGTCGGCACGCCACGGCCTCGCGCTCGGCGAAACCTTCACAAGCCACCTCCCGGAAATCAGTAAACTAACCCACATGCCGGTCTCGAACGCCCCGGGGCTCACCTCGCTGGACGCCGAAGCGATGCAGCGCGCAGTCGAAGACACCGTCGACGGGACGCTGCGGTCGTTCGTCGAATTCACCGCCGACGACTTCGCGCTACTGTACGTCGACGACGTCACGCTCTCGTTCTACGACGACGAAACCCACATGCTGGACCACTTCGAGGAGATTCACTCCTACGTCCACATCGACTTCACCGAGACCGACTTCTTCACCGACCGGCTGTTCCCGCTCGCCAGCGACGTCCGCTACCACGCCACAAGTCTCGACGCCTTCACGCTCGTCCGCATCTACTTCGACGACGAAGGCCTCTTCGTCGCGCTCGACCGCGACGAGCCAATCGAACCCGTCGTCGGGGCCGTCGAGGACGTGTACGCGGGCTGACGAGGGACCAGATACCGCGCATCGAAGGAGGGTAGCAGTGCACCTCACAGTGTAGGCGTCGGACGCCGCACGGGTCGGATTGTGTCGACGGAACTCCCATCCCGACAGCCCTCGTAGGCGTTTTCGTATGTCGACGGCAACCGACGCCAGCGTGCAGTTGATTCGCAACGCCACCGCCCTCGTGGACGTCGGTGACACGACGTTCCTCGTCGACCCGATGTTCGCGTCACCCGGTGAGAATCCGCCCGTGCCGAACTCGCCGAACGACCGCCGGAACCCGCTCGTCCCGCTGCCCGACGTCAACCTGTCCTACGACGCCGTCGTCGTCACTCACCGCCACCCCGACCACTGGGGCGAGGCGGCCAGCGACGAAGTCGACGCCGATGTGCCGCTGTTCTGTCAGCCCGAAGAGGCAGACGCCTTCGCCGACGAAGGCTTCACCGACGTTCGCCCCGTCGACGACGAAACCGCCTTCGAGGGCGTCACCATTCACCGGACGCCCGGCCGCCACGGGCACGGTGAACTAGCCGAGGAGATGGCTCCCGTTTCCGGGTTCGTGTTCGAGGGCGACGAGACGGTGTACGTCGCTGGCGACACGATTTGGTACGAGCCAGTCGAGGAAACGCTCGACCGCTTCGACCCGGATATGGTCGTGCTGAACGGCGGTGAAGCACAGTTCGAACAGGGCGACCCCATCACGATGGGCGTCGAGGGCATCGCCGCCGTCCGCGAGGCGACCGACGCTACGGTCGTCGTCGTTCACATGGAGGCAATCAACCACTGCTTGCTCACCCGTGACGAACTCCGGTCGGCGACGGAGGACGTTCACGTTCCCGAAGATGGGGAGCAGGTCAGCGCGTAAGGCGAGAAAGGTCCTATCGAGCACGCCGCAAGTCGTCGCTATTCGTCGGTTCGTGGCCAGCGACACGCGCGTCGCTGGCCGGTGAGAGTCCTCTGAGAAGCGGGCGCGAAGGGATTTGAACCCCTGACATCTTGGTCCGGAACCAAGTGCTCTGTCCGCTGAGCTACGCGCCCTCGGCGTGTGGTAGCGGGGGCGACGGTATAACGGTTGTGAGTCCGAGTAGGTCAGGCGGTCTCGGACTCGTCGGCGTCGACGAGCGTGCGTTTCCACGTGCCACGCGTGAACCACGCGGCGGCGACGATTGCGCCGGTGATGTTCCCGAAGGCCATCCCGACCCAGATGCCGGTGGCACCCCACGCGAGCACGAACGCGAAGAGGTAGACCGTGAGGACGCGGCCGATCCACAGCGTCACCATCGAAATCACCATCGCGGTCTTCGTGTTGCCGGCACCGCGGAACGCGCCGAGCAGGACCTGGACGACGCCGACGAAGACGAACTCGATGGCACGGATGCGGACGTACGTCGACCCGTACTCGACGATGGCAGCGGCGTTCTCCGCGCCGGGGCTGAGGAACACCGCGACGATTGGCCGCGGGAAGATGGCGGCGACGATGGCGACCGCGAAGAGGACGCCGGCGGCGACTTTCGCGGCGAGCCAGACGGCGCGTTCGGCCCGCTCGGGCTGTTTCGCACCGAGGTTCTGGCCGACCATCGTGTTGGTGGCGCGCCCGAGGCCCATCGCGGGCAGGAACACCAGCGAGATGAGGCGGTTACCGAGGCCGAACGCGCCGACGACGGCGGGCGCGAACGACGCCACCATCGCGGTGAGCGTAATCATCGCGAGCGCGCTCGTGGACTGCTCGGCGGCGCTGGGCGTGCCGACGCGGACGATGCGGGAAATCATCGAGACGTCGGGCGCGAACTGCGACAGCGAGATGTCGGGGCCGGCATCCGTGAAGAAGAGCACGTAGACACCGATGATGGCGGCGACGAGGCGCGCGAAGATGGTGGCGACGGCGGCGCCCGCGATGCCCATCTCGGGGAACACCCACCAGCCGAAGATGAGGAACGGGTCGAGGACGACGTTGAGGGCGACGCTGACGAACATCACGCGCATCGGCGTGCGGGTGTTGCCGTAGCCGCGCATCAGCGCGGAGAACACGAAGAAGCCGAACAGCGCGGGCATCCCGAGGAAGAACACCTCCATGTAGTCGCCGGCCAGCGGCACGACGACCCGGGCGGTCTCCGCCTGCGCCGGCAGCAACGCGAGCATGTCCCGCGTGACGAAGTGGCCGATAATGCCGAGAACCGTCGAGATGGCGACGACGAAACCCATCGTCTGGGCGGCGACCTTCCCCGCGGAGCCTTCGCTGTCGGCGCCCGTGTACTGCGCGACGAGAATCGAGCCGGCGGTCGTGAACCCGCCGCCGACGGAGATGAGGAAGAAGACGAGCGGGAACGCGAGGCTGATGGCAGCGACGGCGTTCCCGGACAGCCGGCCGAGCCAGAACGTGTCCGCGAGGTTGTACGTCACCTGGAGGAGCTGGATGACGACCATCGGCCAGGCGAGCCGAATCATCGGGCCGACGAGGTCGCCTTCGGTGATGCTGCTCGTCGAGCGGGTTTCGGGCACTACGGACCCTCACGAAGCGGCCCGTTTTGAAAACTCCGGCTCGAAGAAAGCCGGCAAACCGCACGAGTTGCCGGCTTACGTGGAACGCGAGAAGAACGGCGACCGACAGTTACGGCGTCTCGTCGGTCTCGATGGAGAACTCCGCGGTCGGGTAGGCGGTACACGTCAGCATGTACCCCTTCTCCATCTCGTCGTCGCTGAGCGTCTCGTTGTTCGTGTGCCGGACGAGGTCGTGGGAGTCCTCGCCACTGGCGACGCGGCCACCACACGACAGACACTGACCCTGACGGCAGGCGTACGGGAGGTCCCAGCCCTCCTCTTCGCCGGCGTCGAGGATGCTCTCGTTGTTCGCGACCTCGATGGTCTCGCCCTCCTTGACGAACTCGATTTCGTAGTACTCAACCTCGTCCTCCGGGATGGATTCGGGGTCGAAGCCTTCCTCTTCCTCGCCTTCCTCCTCGAGTTCGCCTTCCGCAGCGCCGCCCGCGACTGCGCCGGCGCCGCCGCCACCGCCGATGGAGCGGTTGTACGGCTCCGGGAAGTCGGTCTCCGGAACCGTCGAGGCGCGCTGTTCGAGGACCTCGCTGGCGATGTCCTCGGGGACGGGCTTCGGCGTGCCCTTCAGGAAGTGGAGCCCGACGAGCGTGAGCGCCATCCCGAGACCGAGCAGCAGCCCCAGTGTGTTCACCATGTCCGGCGGTACGGAGAGGTCGCTTAACAGTATTGTGATTGCTCACCGCCCCGCTCCGGGCGAGTTTTGAGGGGATGGCGCGAACGCCGCCGCATGGACGTCGCGATACTGCTGTACGAGGGGTTCGACGAGTTGGACGCGGTCGCGCCCTACGAGGTGTTCCGGACGGCTGCCGACTTCGGCGCGGACCTCGACGCGAGCCTGCAGACGCTCGTCCCGAGCGACCGCGTGACTGCGAGCCACGGCCTCCGCGTCGAACCCGACGACGTGCTCATCGGCACGCCCGACCTCGTGCTCGTTCCCGGCGGCGGGTGGAACGACCGCGGCGAGCACGGCGCGTGGGCAGAAGTCCAAGACGGTACGCTCCCCGAACGCCTCGCCACGCTCCACGAGGGCGGCGCGACCATCGCCACGGTCTGCACGGGCGCGCTCGTCGCCGCGGAGGGCGGCCTGCTGGAGGGACGGCCAGCGACCACCCACGAGTCGGCGAAAGACGACCTCGCGGACTACGGCGTCGACGTCCGCGACGAGCGGTGCGTCGACGACGGCGACGTGCTCACTGCTGGTGGTGTCACCGCGGGCATCGACCTCGCGCTTCACCTCGTCGAACGCGAGTTCTCGCCCGAGATTGCCGAGCAAGTGGCAGAAGAAATCGAGTACGAGAACGACTACTGACCGCGTTTATTCGTCTTTTCGAGCGACCTCGTGTCTACCAAACCCGTACCGCAGCCGGTTCGCCAGCCGCCGCGCGAACCGCCCCTCGCCGTCGCCGCTGGCGCGGGAGTCGAAGCGCTCGGCGAGCGCCTGGTAGATAATCGGGAGGGGGACCTCCTGTTCGAGGCTCTCCTGGACCGTCCACGTGCCCGTGGAGCCGCCGGCGACGTGGTCGGCGACGTCGCCGAGGTCGTTGCCCTCCTCGCGGAAGGCTTCCTCGCAGAGTTCGAGTAGCCACGACCGGATGACGGCGCCGTTGTTCCACGTCTTCGAGACGGCTTCGAGGTCAAGGTCGTAGCGGCCCTCGTGGAGGAGTTCGAAGCCCTCGCCGTACGCCTGCATGAGAGCGTACTCGACGCCGTTGTGGACCATCTTCACGTAGTGGCCCGAGCCCTCGGGGCCCATGCGGTCGTGGCCGTCCGGGCCGGTCGCGACGGCGTCGAAGACGGGCGTGAGTTCGTCGTATGCCCACTCGGGGCCGCCGACCATCAGCGAGAAGCCGAGTTCCGCGCCCGCGGGGCCGCCGGAAGTGCCGCAGTCGAGGTACGCGAAGTCGTGTTCGTCGGCGCGCCGCGTCGAGTCCTCGAAGTGGCTGTTCCCGCCGTCCACGACCACGTCGTCACTGTCGAGTTCCGGTGCGAGTTCGTCGAGCGCGGCGTCGACGGGGTCGCCCGCGGGGACCATCAGCCAGATGCGCTTCTCGTCGCCGAGTTCCGCCGCGAGGTCGGGAATCGATTCCGCAGGCGTCGCGCCGGCGTCCGCCGCGTCCGCGCGGACGTCCGCGTCGATGTCGAACGCGACCACGTCGTGGCCCGCGTCCAGACACCGGTCGACGACGATGCGCCCCATGCGACCGAGACCGACAACACCGAGTTCCATACGTCGACCTCCCGGCCGCGGTAGGTAGTGGTTGCGATAAGCCGGCCGCCAACAGCCGACAATACCACAGCGACCCGCGAGGAACGGCCGATTACTCGTCCAACGTGGTTGTCTGGACGTTCCAGAGGTCGGCGTACCGGCCGCCTCGACCAGGAGAACGCGGCGCCCGGCGGCCTCACAGTCGAAGACCTCGCGTCCCACGGCAGGTACCCCCACCGTGGCTTCCTCGACCCACTCACCGACGAGGACCGCGACGCCGTCGAGCGCGCC